>JAQXDZ010000036.1 GCA_029251085.1 Mariniblastus sp. | reverse complement strand
CAATTTGTTTGTCTTCGCCTTTAGATACTGATTCCGGATCGTTCATAACTTTGTGATCGGGTTCCATTTGTTTGTTCTCTAGAAACTCTCCTTGTTTGTTTTTCATGCCGACCTGAGGGACGCCGACTCGCATGTCTCCGGATAGAGACGTTTCCCACCAGACTGCGGTCATTGTCCCAGGGACTGGCATCCCGACCAATTCACCAATTTTTAACGCTCGGTATGCAAACGGGAAACCATTGGCATCGCTGTAGTTACCCTCCCCCATCACCACGATCGATGGTTTGTTCCATTGGTCAAGGGAGTCGCCGCGGTATTCGCGGCCGCGGACGTGCATGGTGACGTATTCTTTACCGCTGAGCAGTTTCGCCAAATCGTTGTGTAGCCATCCTCCACCGTTCCAGCGAGTGTCGACAATGATGGCGTCTTTGTCGAAGTGCTGCCCAAGTATTTCCGAATAGGCAACGCGATAGCTGGCGTCATTCATTCCACGAATATGAACATAGCCGAGTCGACCGTTGGAGAGTTTGTCCACTAAGTCACGTCGGTTTTTTACCCATCTTTCATAGAGCAGTTGCCCTTCGGCTCCGGTTGAAATCGGTTTTGTGACTTCGTCAAACTTTGTGCCATCAGGACGCTGGATACTAAGTCG
Organism: Mariniblastus sp.; assembly: GCA_029251085.1. GTDB lineage: Bacteria > Planctomycetota > Planctomycetia > Pirellulales > Pirellulaceae > Mariniblastus. Next base: position 74,470 of record JAQXDZ010000036.1, on the reverse strand, counting down.
AACGCGTTTGCCTGTCTTGTGATTCAATAGTTGAGCCAGATTTGTTTTTCCATCGAGCACTACGCCATCGACAGCCGTTAATTTCATGCCCGGTTTGATAGAACTCTTGGCCTGCTTGAGAGGGCTTTTGTCAAGAATCTCGACAATTTCCAATGGCCCCGTCGTGTTGGTGAGGTCAAACAATACACCCAGGGCAGCAGTCCGGTCGCCGTTTTTAGCCGGAGGCGGTCGGTAGGTTACGCCGATGTGCGATGCGTTTAATTCTCCAGTCATCTCCGCGAGAAGATTGGCAAAGTCCCGGTTGTTACTGATCGAAGGAAGTTTCGATTGATAAGCCTTTTTCATTGCTTGCCAGTCGATACCGTGAAACGTTGGGTTGTAAAACTTGTCATGGATCTGCCGCCACGAGTGCTCGAACATATAGTCTCTCTCGGCTGCCGGTTTCAGCTCCATGACAGCCTCGAGCGAAATTGGCTTGCCTTTTTCCGGGCTGCTTACGTCTGCGTAGCTCAAGCTGCTGCCTGATTGGAAAAAGAGTGTTTTTCCATCTTTTGAGAGGATGAATGACGCGTTGCCGCCACCCATTTTTTTAAGCAATTTATCTTGCCCCTCTCGCAGATTGCGTTCCCATAACTCATTGCCGCCTGCGTGGCGTATCATGAAATACAACTTGGAGTTGTCTTCATTCAGCATGGCTGAGGTGATATCTGCCGAGTTGCGTGTTAGACGAACGGTTCGGTCGTCGAGGTCTTTCCAGTCGATCTCGACCTTTTTGACTGCGTTGGATTTTTTGTCGGCTGCTCCTTCCTCCTTTTTTTCGTTCGCTTCCCGAAGCTCTTTTGCTAATTCGTACTCTTCTTTGCTGAGCGTAAATTTGTCGTAGGCGTCTTGCGTGAGAAACGTTGCCATGATGTCGAGCTCACGTCCCCAGCTTCCGTGATCGCGTTGTCCATATCGACTGCTTGCCCAATAAACGACGTCGCCAGATCGTCCCCAACTCGGAACGCTGTCCAAATAACCTGAATGGCTGATGTCGACCGGTTGTGCAGAGCCGTCAGCAGGTACGATACCGATGTTTGTGATAAATAAACGGTCACGCGGTGCGTAATCAGCAATCAACCATTGACTGTCAGGTGACCAGGCGAAGGCAATGTCACCGTCTGAATATGAATAATTGTGTTCGCGACCTAGAGCGACGTGAGTTTCGCCACTGTCGCGATTAAGTACCTGAATCTCATCGCGACCGGAAAGGTAGGCTATTTGTTTTCCATCGGGTGAATAAGAAGGTTGAAAACTTTCGCGATCAGCTGAGTGAATCTCTTTTTCCTCGACTTTGGTTGCGGTAAAGAAGTATTTTTCTTTAGTGTCGGCAATGGTGGATTCGTACAGATTCCATTTGCCGCCCCGTTCGCCGGCGTATAACAGCGTTCTTCCATCGGGATGGAATGATACACTTCGTTCCTGTTCGGGTGTGTTGGTGACCCGGCGAGTGGTGGTGAAATCTCGACTGGTAACGAAAACTTCTCCACGGGCTACAAAGGCAATTTCTTTTCCGCTTGGCGAAACGGCAAATCCTTTAATTGCGCTGCTGACTGGTGTGGTGACATAGTCGTTGGCGTGTGTGTCGGTGCGGAAGCGGACGTCCATTTCTTTCGCCGCTTGACCGGGCGTTTGGGTATAGAGTTGCCCATGCTGTGTGAAGGCGAGCGTTCCATCCTTGGAGATGGTGAGGTGGCGAACCGGATGTGTGTCGAATTGTGAAATTTGTTGTTTCTTTTTGCCGTTAGCGTCCATCTTCCAAACATTGAAATTGTTGTTGCCATCTTCTGAAAGGTAATAGATGCTTCCATCGCTTGCCCAGACGGGATTGTGATCGCCACCTTTGAATTGGGTTAATTGAGAATGCTTTCCCGATTTCAGGTCGTGTTTCCAAATGTCGCGTGCGAATGCGGAGGTGTCATGTTTCCGGAATGGTATCTCGTAAGATTTTTCATCGCGATACAGAATTTGGTTTCCATCATCACTGTAGCGAGCTTCGGAACCGGCAATGGTTGATACCATTCGCGGTGTGCCACCCTCCGTGGGTACCTGGTAAAGCTCAGCTAATCGGCTTGTTGGAAACAGGCTCGCCTCGGCACTGTCCATTCGGCCGGACGAGAATAATACGCCGTCGTGCGTTGGTGTGAAATCAGTTGGTACATCGTGCGCGCTATGAAAAGTCAAACGCCGCGCCTTACCGCCGGTAGCCGGCATCACAAAGATATCGAGGTTGCCGTGCCGATCACTGGCGAACGCTATATGTTGCCCGTCGTGGGACCACACGGGATGCCCTTCCCAGGCATCGTGAATGGTTAATGGTCGCGCATCCCCACCTTCGGTGGGAACTGAATAAATGTCCCCTTGGTAGCTAAAAGCGATGGTTTTTCCATCGGGAGAGATTGCTGAATGACGAAACCAGTCACTGTTACCATGGGCTTGCGAAGACGTAAATAAAATCGCGGTAAAAAATATGGCAATGAGCGAGTATCGATTCATCTGGGAGTTCATCCTGTGCGAGTGGTTAAGCTGTCTCTTAATTAGTATATGGATCGTTGTGCGAGTTGGTTCGACCCAGATTGCTAATAAAAACAGGATGATTTACGAGGTGAGCGTTTTCAAGTGCCAGAGAAACAAACTTCTTCCAATTTCGCATAGAAAATGTTTTTTTAACAAACAGTCAGTTCAAAAGTAACAACTCCGACAAAGCGACTCTCGACAAACAAATAAAAACCTCGATAATCTTTCAGTCGCACAAGCGGATGTGGCGGAATTGGCAGACGCGCTAGATTCAGGTTCTAGTGCCCGCAAGGGCGTGGAGGTTCAAATCCTCTCATCCGCACTTTCCTCAACAGAGGTTTCAGTGGAATTGTTTCATTCGATATGGGCTGCTACCCATTTCAAGTAGTCGTCATTCCCGCCAGAGACAGGGATGGAGAGGATCTGGGGGAGCTCATAGTTGTGTAACGTCTTAATTGACTCGACGATCTTTGCAACTTTTGCTTGCGTTGTTTTAATCGATAGACGGAGCTCTTGGGACGACTCTAGTTTGTCCTCCCAGACATAAACACTCTTAATAGGCCCGTCGATTTGGACACATGCGGCAAGTTTGTTAGAGACCAGTTCCCTGGCGATTGCTTCGGCAACAGTTTGGGAATTGGTGGTCGTCAAAACCATCGCGATCTGGGGCGAACTGGAATGGTTCAATTCTTGGTCGGACACGAATTTCTTGCTTTCAATGCGTTGGTGAAAACCCAGTAAACTTTTGGACGTTATCCAGTTTCCGGCATAAAGGTAGGCATGACCACGCCGCTGGACGTTGCCCAGTCGCCTCGAACCTGTGCGAAGTGAATTTCGCAGTTTCGTGCTCCCCATTGGTACATTGTCTTGACCAATTCAGAGCGTGCGACCGGAATTAAGAAAACGGGAGAGCGCCCTCGATTGCAATTAAGTTCTGCATGAATGAGCGCAGCCGCTTGTCGGTCGGTGCGAGCAACACCGGGTCCAAGCATGTTACTTGCAGCGTGTTGAACCGATACGAGAAATCCATCAAGGTCGCCCGTATCGTTTTCATAGACTGAGACATGCCAGATGCCAGATTTGTTTTCTATGAAATACCGGAAGTCTTTTTCCCGAGCAATTTGATTGAGCTCCATTTCCAACGCTACCATATTGGAGACGTCGGCCAGGGTGGCCTTTCTGACTTGATTAAGACCGTTGGGTGCATGGTCAATTCCGGCCTCGGGAACGCTCAGCGTCATGTCTTGATAGGCGGTGCGCGGCGTAAATCCAGCTCGGGTGTAAAGCGAAAATGAGTCTAAGTTAAGGGCGCTCGAAACGAGACGCACCGGTTTGTGCTGGTTATCTGCCATCTCTGTTACGTGAGCAAGCAGTCGGCTGGCAATTTTCTGACCCATGGCATCGGGGTGGACGTTCATGATTCCAAGCGAAATATGAGTTTCGCGTGGATGGAAAAAACAGGAGCCGACGATCCGCTGGCTTGACTTCTCAATCGCTAAAATACAGCATCCCGGATCGAGATCTTCATAAACCTCACAGAAAAGTTGCGCGTTCTTGACCTGCCCAGTAAAAATTGCATTCAAGCCATGCGATTGGTACCAGTGGTTGGTCCCTTCGTAGATCAAGCCGGCTACTTCTTGCCAATCGGCTCGCTCCATCGGACGTAAAATGATATTAAAAGGCTTCAATTTTCGGACTCTCAATCGGGGCCTGCACTCAGGGTCGGTAGTCTGACTCTGTTAATAGATGTAACCAAGTTTATTTTGGTAAGGGTTTAGTTTATCCGATAATTCGAGTGCTGCAATTTTTTGAATTACTGCCTGTTGGGCTGGGCAAGATTTTGTGCCAAGAATTGGTAACGTATGTTAAAAATATTTATTGTTCTGGGTTCTTTGAAGTGGTAGCTTGGAGGCGATTGAGACTTAACAAAGGAATAGGTGCGATGCGAATTGGGATCTTAGGCTGTCTGGTTTTGTTGTTGTGTTCATTTAGTAATGACGCGTACAGTGCGGAACCGGAAGTGGTTTCGTTGTGGGCAAGCAATGTGCCCGGTGCTGCAGGAACAGAGAAAAAGGATACGCCTCGCTTAATATTGTATCCCGCGTCTGAAAATCCTTCGGGAACAGCGGTAGTGATCTGCCCAGGTGGTGGATATGGCGGGTTAGCAATGGGGCACGAGGGTCATCAGGTTGCAGAGTGGCTCAATCAGAACGGAATCTCAGCATTCATCTGTGATTACCGTCATCGTGGAAAAGGATACGGGCATCCCTACCCTTTGATGGATGTGCAGCGAGCGATTCGGATGGTTCGAAAAAATGCTAAAGCGTGGAAGGTTAATCCAGAAAAGGTGGGAGTGCTTGGTTTTTCAGCGGGCGGTCACCTTGCGTCTTCGGTATCGACCCACGAGAGTATCGGTGAATTAGTGGGTGATGAGATAGATGCGATGCCCTGTCGGCCAAATTTTTCGGTTCTCTGTTACCCCGTGATTGGCTTTGGTAAGTCCTATACGCATCGTGGTTCTCAGCGAAATTTAATTGGTGATAAAGCTGAGAAAGAATTGGTTGAGTTTTATTCCAATGAACAGCAAGTCGATGCAAAAACACCTCCTGCATTTTTGTGGCACACAACTCAGGACAAAGCCGTTCCAGTTGAGAATAGCATCGAGTATTATCTTGCTTGCAAGAAGCACCAAGTTCCCGTTTCGTTGCATGTTTTTGAGCAGGGGCGGCACGGAATTGGATTGGCTGTCGGTACCAAAGCTGCTTTCGCATGGCCACAGTTGTGCATCGAATGGATGCAAGAATTAGGATTCGCGACTGCGGAACCCTCCAAATAGACAGTCGGGGGAATTACTTTTCCCAGGGGACATGATTCCAGTGAACGGAGTTCTGGTCATTGGGTTGCGGGGTGCCTGGGGTGCTCCGCCCATTTTTAATGAAACGCTTTAGAGTTTCGGTCATTTGCTGAACGATCTTCGGGTGCTGGAGATGCAAATTGACAGATTCCTTTGGATCATTTTTCATGTCATATAGTTGCACTGCGGGCAGGTTTTGTTTGCCAGCTGCCGCTTCACGCGGCGTACTCCAACCGCCGGAGCCACGGCAAAAAAGTGTTTTCCATTGGCCATTCTCTCCGCCTTGTCGAACGGCAAAATGTCCAGAAATTGAGTGGCAGACAATCGCTTCGTGAAGTGGTTGATCTAATCGCTTCCCCTGCAACAATGGAAGCAGGCTTAGGCTATCTTCGGCAGCCTCATCAGGAAGCTCGTAGTTAGTGATTTCGGCCAAGGTTGCCATAATGTCAACCAGTGAAATGACTTCATTAGTTCGTGAGTTGGGCTTTGTGGTTCCCGGCCAGCGAACGATCAAGGGGACTCGATGTCCACCTTCAAAAGCGTCTGCTTTGTTGCCGCGAAAGTTCTCGGTGAGGTGGACTCCTTGCTTGGCAAGTGACTCAAAATTTGCGATAGGCGATGTTCCATTGTCAGTTGTAAAGATGACAATCGTGTCTTCTGATTGTTGCGAATCGTCGAGGGCTTTCAGTAATTGCCCTACGATAGCGTCGGTTTCCATTAGAAAATCAGCGTATTCGCTGATGCCGCTGGTTCCTTTCCAGGGTTGGTCGGGGGCAATTGGTGAGTGGGGTGACGGCATTGAAAAGTAGAGGAAAAAAGGTTTCTCTGTGTCTTTTTGAGAATGAATAAATTCTGCACAACGTTTCCCGTACTCTGGTAACACAGATTCCAAACGCCAATCCGCGACGGCGGGGCCTGGGCTGACTCCCGTATATTTTGTTAGCTTCAGTTCTTCGGCCGTGGTCGAAATGGTTCCCAGTAATTTGTCATTTTCCCGCCACGCATAGGGGGGCCAATTGGGGACATCATCTCCAAACCAATAATCAAATCCTCTTCCGTTGGGACCATGTTGAATGTCGCCGCTGAAATCAATTTCCGCCAGCTTTGACGTATAACTGGGACTCTCATTGTTTTTCTGATTTTTGCTCGGCCAATTAAATCCGAGATGCCATTTTCCGATCATGTGGGTGTGGTATCCACGCTGTCGAAGCATTTCAGGCAGGGTTAGGCGATTCGGTTCAATCAGGGGGCGTTCCCATTGACCAACGATGCCTCGTTTGAGTCTTGATCGCCAATTGTATCGACCGGTTAGTAATCCGTAACGGGAGGGGGAGCAGACCGCCGAAGTGGAATGAGCATCCATAAACGAAACGCCTTCACCGGCGAGTCGATCTATGTGCGGAGTTTTGAGGCCAAGGCGATCATTGAACGCACTGACACAGTCGAGTCCCATGTCGTCCCCAAAGATCAAGATAATGTTGGGGCGCGTTTCGGCAATAAGTTGATTGCCCCGGTCGCAGCAAGCTAACCAGCTCAGGAAAACTAGTCCAATAAATCTCATTGCCTGATTAGATTTCATTGTCTTGATTCCTGTTTTTATTGGCCGAGTCAACTTTGGAGAGAGATTGCTATTTTAAAGTCGGTTGGTTTTGTTTGGCGAGAACGCCGTTCGGGCGAACCCGGATAAATTCAAGACACTAATCGATATTTTTCTGGATCTGAGTTTTGTCAGGAGTTGGTGAAGGGCAACCATCACTTGGAACTTTTACTTTGGCTGTCCAAAGAATTGCATTGAGCACCACTTTTCTAAAATTGTCGTCTCGCCAACTGTCATGATTGTGAGCCCCAGTAAATCCAAAGCCCCGTCCACCGTTGGGACGTTGATAAGCCCAGGCAACGTGCTGCAGTTCTCCGTTGGCAACTGCGGCTCGAACCGTAGGATTGCCGCTGCGGTCACCATCGGGCCGGCGAAGAGTTTCCGGTGGTGGGAGATCAGATAGAATGGGCGTGACTCCCTCTAGGTTGTCACGGAAACGCATATGGTAATACCATTCATCGTCAACACTGAACGGTTCAACACCGTTGCTAATTGGGTGGTTGGGGAATTGAGTGAAATTTGGTTTCCAATGAGGATTGACCGACCAGTTAAGATCGCAGAACGCTCCCATCCAATCTAGGAATTTCTCACCCGCCTTCCCCTTTTCGGCTTCGGTTGCCCAGTGAATCATGACCACGCCAGTGCCTTTTTTCATCAATTCGTCAAATTGATCAAGATGAGACTTTAATACGTGCCCGCGGTGTCCGGTGCTGAAAACTACGATGGTTGCGGCGTCGTCGAGAATGGTAGGATCCTTCGGGTACCCGTAATGGGGCACGAGTTGTGCGTCGACGTTTAGGCCAGAGTCATTTAGTGCTTTGGCAAGAATCATATTTCCAGCCCGGTGCTCGTGTTCCATCTTTCCATGGCTAGGTTTGCCCGAGATGAAAATGATTTTGGTTTTCTCACTCTTGTCTGGAAGTGGTTGGCTCTTGATTTTAACTTCGTTCCAATAAGCCCATTCATTAAACCAATCATTCGCTCTGTTTTCGATCGATAGTTTAATCGTCTGTCCGGCAAATTGGGTGAGATCGACGGAGACATCGAGCCACTCATTGGTCCCCACTGATTTGCTGCTAACCATTCTTTTTTTCAGTAATTTATCGTTGGCAAGGACACGAAGTTGCCAATCGCCATGCGGATGATGACTGACTTTAAGGTTCAGCGCCGTGGCTTGATTGGCTGGCACTTTAAATTCACGGTACAAGTCACAGGAGATTTTTTTGTCGAGCGGATGTGTCTGGATTGCAGTCCGGTTTCGGAAAATGTCGTGTTGAATTACTCCTCCCTCGCCGACGTTCCTGACTTTAAAGCCAGGTGCAACCGATTGCAGCATCCGCTGCCATGCAGGCTTTGTTTTTGTGACCTTAACGCGTTTTTTCAGAACGGCTTTGTTGTTTTGACTCACCAACCGTCTGGCGACAAACTCTTGCAAGACCGGAATCTTTCCCGCGGTTACTAACTTCAAGGCTTCTTTTGGGTTCTCCACTACCATGGGTTCAATGCCAAACCAGTACATTCTCGGCAGGTTGTTATCGGCAATGTCCTCCGAGTGGGAGACCAAACCCTGCAAGATTGGCCAGCGTTGCTGGGAGGGGAGGCGTTGTACTGCGGAAGAAAGATAAAGGCGGACGATAGGCGATGGGTCGTTGTTAGCCAGCGCAGCTAAGCGGCCAATCACCGAATTGCTCAGACGGGGCGAGTCTGAGTTGAGTGAGTTAGCGAAGGCATGTGTCGAACTGTCGTCGCATAAAAACTGAATGGCCCAGCCACGTACATACTCATCCTCGTGACCTAGAAGTTGAAGTAGTTTCGCTTCGGATAGTCCGCCGGTGACCTGAAGTGCCCAGAGGGAACGGAGTCGTTGGGGCGAACTTCCGGCTGTATCGAAGTTTTTAACTAACGCAGCATGGACGGCGGAGCGATCGAGGTTTTCTGAAGCCGCCCGATAGTGCAACTGTGTTCTTGCTTGACGGACAAACCAATCGTTGGAATGGTTTTGAAGATCCACTAATTCCAGATCGGACATCTCGCCTAAATCCGGGCAGGTAGATGGTTTGGAATTCTCGGGCATGATTCTGTAAACGCGCCCACTGTTTGGGAAATTAACAGAATTGCCACAAACGTCCGTGTCGTGCCAGTCGAGAATATAGACTCCACCTTCGGGGCCGATTTCAACGCTGAAGCCAACCCAGGCAAGGTCATTGGTCGGCATGAAGTCATCGCCATGCTGTCCAATGAAACTGGAACCATTCGGTTTCATCACGTCGGTGAGCACCGCGTGTTCGTGAATATTGCACATGAAGAGTCGATTGCGATACTCTTTGGGAAATGTATCGGCAAGATAAAAACGCGCGCCGCCATGAGCAGACAGATGGGTATGGTCGCGAATGGTTTTAATGTCATCGTAGATGTGCGGATTCACATGGGGTTTACTTTGTTTGTGATAAACACCTCCCTGAACAATATGGAACAGGTGAGGGATCACACAGCAGGTTGCGAACCCTTGGCCATGCTGATTAAAGTCAAATCCCCAGGGGTTGGAGAGTCCCCGGGCATAGACTTCGAATTTGTGATTTACCGGATGGTACCTCCAAATTCCTCCATCAATGAATTGCCGTTCGTTGTCAGGGGTATCGGGAAGACCGACATTCGATTGAGTGAATACGCCATGGCATCCGTACAGCCATCCATCCGGCCCCCAAATGAAACTGTTAAGGGTTTCATGGCGATCGTTGATTCCCCAACCATCGAGTAAGACTTCCGGCGGTCCATCGGGTTTGTCGTCGCCGTCAGCATCGGGGATGAAGGTCAAGTTGGGGGGCGAGCCAACAAAGACTCCACCGAAGCCGCAAGCGATTCCGGAGGTAAAAGTCAATTTGTCTGTAAATGTCTTTTTCTTGTCAAAGGTTCCGTCGCCGTCGGAATCTTCAAGAATCTGAATTCGGCTGACCTGTTCATCGGTATGCTTTCGGCGGGTTTGGTAGTTGAAGTTTTCGGCAATCCATAACCTCCCCCGCTCATCAAAGCAGAACGCAATGGGTTCGGCAATGTCGGGCTCTGCTGCAAAAATGGAGACATCAAACCCATCGGGGATCGCCATTTGAGCGACGGCCTGATTGGGAGTAAGGAACGGAGCATCGCTGGTTTTGTGTTGCTTTTGAGGAAGGCGGTTTTTAGAGTCTGCCGGGGAGTCTTGCGCGTTGACCGACGCGGCTGCAGACGAAAAAACGATAAAGCAAAAGCTCAGTAATCGTGGGAAGTTGATTGTCATCAGAGGGGTGCGTTGAATGCTCATTTGACCATCTCCACTTGTTCTGTCGTTTGTAGATATTTGATGAGGTCTCGGACTTCCTGAGGTTTCATTTGATCCAGTTGTCCTTCTGGCATCATCGATTTTTCGGATGCCTTTCGAGTTTCGATGTCAGCTTTTGCAATGACCAACCTCGGTTGTTCGACAGTTTTGAGGACTACTTTGGTTGCGTCCTCTTCCGCAATCACGCCGTTAACTAAGCGTCCGTCGATGGTTTGTATTAAGACCATCTGATAACTTTCGGGGACGTCATAACTTGGGGCAACACTATTGAGTAAAATGTAGTCAAGGTTGGCTCGGTTCGATCCGGTTAGGTCTGGTCCAATTTTTCCGCCAGCGCCATACAGGACATGACAGGAAGCGCAAGTTTTTTCATATACCATTCGGCCGCGAGAGGCATCGGCATTTTCAAGAGCAGACCCCGAGACCATGCGTTTGTACTTTGCAATGGTCTTGATCCTGTCTGTCGTGACTGGCTTGACGTCGCCATAATAGTTTATGAAAGATTGGCCGAGGATTTTGTTGAGTGATCTTGCGACGTGAACCGGGATGTCTGTTCGCGGGATTTTATCATCCTTGAGAGCGGCAAGAAGCTGTTCGGCATAAAATTGACGGCTGGCTAACGTTTCAATTACGGCGCGTCGTTGCTCTTCTGAAAATTTACTATAACGATCCAGTAAAACCGTTGGGCCGGTCGCATTTTCTACTGCTGCGTAGCCTCGAATTGCCTCGAGACATAGCTCGGGTTCTTGCATTAAAAATTCGAGTAAATCGGATGCTTCCTCATTTTGTTGGTTCAGCAAAGATCGCAATGCTTGCCGTCGGGACTTGAGCTCCGCGTTTTTATCACGGACTGTCTTAAGGGCGAGCTGCTCAGCATCAGCATCTCCAAAAAATTGCGATAGTTGAAGAGCAAGATTGCGGATTTCGGGATTGGCATTTTGGGCGAATTTTGCGTTAAGCGATGCCCAGTTCTTTGGTGCAGTAACCTCCCGCCGTCCTTCGAGTCCGGCGATCATACCACGCATTAATGATTCCTGTACGTTTGGATCGTCAGTCTGATTTAACGTCTCAACGAGCAGTTCAAGTATTTGAGTTTCGTCTTCAGCCAGAACTGGTGAGCATGGATAGAGGACGTACAGGGGAATGATTGTGATGAAGCAACACAACCAACGGATTGGGCTAATTGATGACATCGTCATTTTATGATTGCGCGAGATAAACATAGGGACAGGAACTGAGGGCATAAAGATTGGGGCGTTTAGAGTGTGAATTCCGGTAGTTCTACCGGCGAGCCACCCTTGAGCGCTGATTCATGAGCACAAAGGCCGACGCAGGTCCAGTTTGCGCTGGTGTTCGCGTTTGGCCAAGGATCTCGGTTTTCGAGAAGGGCTGAGACCATTTCGTGCACCATGTGCGGGTGGGAACCACCGTGCCCGCCCCCTTGAACAAAAGAGAGGTGGTCGGCGTCATGTATTTCTTGTGGAAGCGTGTACTTTCGAATTGCCTCTGGAAGCAAGTGGGCAAAATCAGGAACCTCGATTTTCTCTGGAATTTCTGGTTCCGGCTTTTTAGCAGTGTGAATCACGTGGGGTTCATTCTCAATCAAGGTCCATTCAAAACTTTTCTTGGTTCCATAGACGTCAAAACTTTCACGATATTGTCGGGCGACATCGTACAGGCAACGCCAGACATGGGCGGTAAGGTCACTGTCCTTATATTTAATGTGACAGGATTCGACAGCAAACCGGTTGCCGGATTTTTCAGCGATATCTTCCCGGACGCTGCCTGAACCAAAGCAGCTTACGTACTCAGCCACACCGTTTACCAAAGCTAGGCAGGGGCTGACGACGTGTGTCGCATAGTGCATTGGGATCATGCGTTGCCAATACTCCGGCCAACCGTCCATGTCCTGCGGATGAGACGCAGCAACGTGTTGGATTTCTCCAAGCTCACCTTTCTCATACATCTCTTTGATAAAAAGGAATTCGCGGCTGTAGACGACTGTCTCGGCCATCATGTACTTCAAGCCAGTCTCGTTGACTTTTTCGACAATCTGTCGACACTCGTCGATGGTTGTCGCCATGGGGACCGTGCACATCACATGTTTACCGGCATCCAGCGCTCGAAGTGACATCCAGGCGTGGTCTGAGATGGGACTGTTGATATGAACAAAGTCGACGTTCGGATCTGCCAAGACTTCATCGTAATCTGTGTATCGTTTTTCTATTCCAAACTGATCTGCCATTTTATTGAGCGCTACCTCATCGCGGCGGCAAAGGGCAAGCACCGTTGTATTGGGGTGACTCTGGTAGATCGGAATAAATTCAGCGCCGAACCCAAGACCAATCATGGCAACATTTACATTTTGAGTCATTCAAATTTCCGCTTGTTAATGAAGGTGGGAGATGGACTTTGTCATCATTGCAACGATGAATTAGCTGTAACGCAACTTTTGGAGATGCGTCCGCCTATTCTATCTGATTTTCACCACGATAAAAGTTTGTTGAATCCACGAAACAAAAAAAGTGAGCCTGGAATCGCTTAGATGGGATTCGTCGATGGCATGTTTTTCTTAAGAAACATGATCTGAACTTCAGTGAATTCGATGCCGAATCCGTCAGTGCTACTTACTTTGAGCGGGCATGCGTATTGCGTATTGCGTATTGGGAATCCCAATATTCGGTATCTCACTTTCCGGCAAAACGAGGGGGTGTGAGTTCGATTCGCGCAGGAGCGACGCTAAATCAAAGTCTATCTGAAATCGCTAATGTTTCGTTGCTCTTGATTGAGGAATGGTGTGCTGCTACAAGCCGAAGAACGGCTCATTTGCCTGCCTTCAAATGAGTTGCAGGTAACCGCGGATAGACTGGGAGGTTTTGTGGCGAAAAGTAACAAAAAAAGAAAGCAGAAGACGGTATCCCAAAAAGTGGTGAATATGGGGACCAGCGGAATTTTAATGCCCAAGGTCGCGCGAGATTTCTTAGGTCATCGAATTATTGCAAGCTTAATTATGCTTGCTGTCCCGTTGCTGCTGTTTTCGGGGGTTGTTTCGGTAAATTTCCGGAATGGAAGACCACATTTTAGTTTCAACAAAGATAAAGCTGCTCAGGTTGAGCAGCGAGCGAGGGCGAAATTAGAGGATTTTCGTGAAGATCAGAGCCCGAGTTTAGCAACAAATACAACGGAAGCGGTTAAGTCGTTTGTGGGTCAGCAAAAGTCAAACTTGGGTTTTCAAGACAAAGATCCTAGTGGCGTTACAGAAACTATTGGAAAACACATCAATACCATCCGTCAGGCTGACGCCACGAATGTAATTCCGGCCGTAATGCCAGATCTCAACGCTTTCAAGCCTGCTGAACCGGACGAACCTAGCAGCCCATTTTCAAAATTGAAAAAACGTTTTGATCGCTTTCGTTAGAGTCAACCAGAAGCGGATTGCATTTATTGCAGAGCATCTTCAAACTTCTCATCAATTAAGGTCCTGAATGTGTGGTGGCAGTCGCTGTTTGGACATGGTGAGTGCTGGATGCTTGTGAGCTGGTCGATTTTAACTCGCTATTGCTTGCATTTAGCAATTTGGCTATGAAAACGGTTTGTATGGAAGCTGTTTTTACGAGATGTCGTTAGTCATGGATGATCAGCAAAGGTGGCGTTTGGAATTGCAGGATTCCGATGCAGACGTTCGCGCAACTGCGGCAGAGAATCTCTGTCTTGCCGGTTCCGATTCAGTGGCTGCTGCGGTCGATCTTGTGATGGCTTGTGATGATGTCGAAGACGTTCAAAATTGGGCAGCGGCTGCATTGGAAGACCTTGGCGTTCCGGCAGTGGATTCGGTCAATTCTCTTGAGCCGCTAGTAAGTTCATCTGCTCCACTCGTAGGCTACTGGGCAGCGACGCTTCTTGGAAGACTTGGAGCGAGTGCAAGTTGTTCTCAGGAAATATTAGGTAAGGCCGTTTCTGAATCCCCGCATCTCTCGGTGCAGGAACGTGCTGCATGGGCTCTTGGCAAGATTGGGGCAACCGAAGTTTCCGTAGTTGAATCGTTGAAAAAAGCTGCGGCCTCAAGTTCTCCCCGGTTGGCAAGTTTGGCAACGCGGGCGTTAGCTTGATGGTTAGCGTGATTGTTAGATAGAAATCGTATCGGTTAGGTTTTGTAAGATTTGACTTTGATGGTTTCAGATACAGAGTTAGGTTTAGCCGGCGCGGTTGGATTGAATTGACGGAATATGGTGAGCCAAGTAGGAAACTTGGCCGGTAATGAGATAGGCAGGAGGCCAAGCAGTGTCAAATCGGAATTCCAAATACGGTCGAAAACGAAGATCGTTTAAGATGTTTTGGCTGATTATTGCAGTGCTTACCGGTGGAGGCGTCAGTGGGCTGCTAAATCCCGATTGGCCCATTGTTGGGCCGTTGGTGACGTCGGTAAAAACGCAGGCAATCGAATACAAAAATCAAAATCCATTGGGCTTGGGAAGCTCTGATGTCAGTGGTGGGCAGGCGAATCCAGGTGCTTATGCTGGAACACCTGCTCAGTCAGTTTCTGCCCTTGGGCCTAATGATAAGATTCTTATTGCAACTTTTAACATTCAAGTCTTTGGCGAAAGTAAGCTTCGGAAACCTGACGCGATGGCAGTTATTGTTGAAGTGATTCGGAAATTTGATGTCATTGCGATTCAAGAAGTACGAGCAAAGGCGGATGACATTCTGCCGAGGTTAATCGCTGAACTCAACGCAGATGGCAGTCGTTATGACTTTATTATCGGCCCGCGACTTGGGCGCTCGGTAAGTAAGGAACAATACGCGTTTGTATATGATACGAATCGAATTGAACTCGACTCTGCATCTGTCGGCACAATCGGAGATCCTGGAGATTTACTTCATCGAGCTCCCTTTATTGCTCGCTTTCGACCTCGGACGACGGATCCCGATCGAGCATTTACGTTCTGGTTAGTGGATACGCATACCGATCCTGATGATGTACCAGAGGAAGTAGATGCATTGGCTCAAGTTTTTCAGGTAATGCAGACAGCGCGGCCGGATGAGGACGACGTGATTTTACTGGGCGATCTAAACGCCAGTGAAAAACAATTGGGTGACATTAAAAAGATTCCTGGTATTCGGTGGGTTGTTGGCGGCGGAGTGATGACCAACACGCGGCAAAACAAAGCTTATGACAATATAATTTTCTGCACACCAGCTACTCAGGAATTTACTGGCAGGTGGAATGTTTTGAATTTCGAAGAGGAATTTAATTTGTCTCGGGAAGAAGCGCTTCGGGTTTCAGACCATTTTCCAGTGTGGGCAGAGTTCGACGTGTGGGAAAGTCCTGATTCGGTTCACTAGCATCGTTTTCGAACCGTAGATTCTGTATTGAGAGGGTTGGGGGAAACGCCCGGAGCTTAAACGGTCGTACCATTCCCATCCTCGTGATGCATTTTGCAAACAATGCTGAGGGGCTTGTCCGGTGGTTTGATTCGCCCTGCACGTGTTGGAACCTTGGTTGCCGCCTAATTGGTTGCCAATTGGGGAAAAGAATCGTACGATGAATCCCCACGGCAAACCATTTGATTTGAACGCGATTCGAATAAATTGTGTGCGTTAATGGTTTGCAAATGTGTCAGAATTTGCGGGGACTTGCTGTCAGTGAAATATCCACTGCCGATAAAGGGAGCCGTGTAAAAATAAATTTCTTTTTTTGACAACCGAAAGCAAACGATGATTGAAGAATTGAACTCAGAAGTGGCCAACGTTGTGGCCTTTAAGTTATCCGGCAAACTGCATGACGAAGATTATAAAACTTTCGTCCCAAAAGTTGATGAAGCGATTGCCGAGCAAGGGAAAGTGAAAATGCTTGTGTGGTTCCATGATTTCCATGGATGGGACATGCACGCTTTGTGGGACGACACAAAATTTGCCACAACCCATTGCAGCAAGATCGAGAAAATTGCGATGGTCGGCGAAAGTAAGTGGGAAGAGTGGATGGCGAAAGTCTGCAAGCCATTCACGATGGCCAAAATTGAGTATTTTGACGTAAGCCAAATCGACGATGCTTGGAAGTCGCTTGATTAATTGAGTGGTTGGAATTCGGAGATCGGTGCCGTCGTGACGGCACCGATGCACTGAATTTAGATTTCCAACCCAGCCGTCTTAAAAGTTCGCCGGAGAACTCTTGGGTGCTTCGTTGTTTTAGCGTTTATTTAGCGTTTAGGCATGAAGACAACTTCGCGATCGTTGGAGACTGGTTTCCCGGGAGAGCATCTCCCTGCGGCAACTTCTTCCTCGAGGATTTTCAACAGCTCCTGAGCTTTGGCCGGGTTTTTTTCGATGAGGTTGTTAGTCTCAGCGCGATCTCGATTCAGATTGAATAACTGCATGGACGGGAGTCCCTGTTTGCGAGCTTCGGGTTCTCGCGGTGCACTCCAGCCGCCACTGCCATGGGAGATGCAGAGCTTCCAAGGTCCTTTGCGAATCGCGAACGAGCCGCCGATCGAATGACTGATTAGCGTCTCACGACCTGATGATTTTTCCCCAAGGAAGACAGGGCTTAAATCAAACCCGTCTTCGCCACCGGTGTCCATTTTTGTCTGGCCGGTAATCGATTCAAGCGTCGGAAAAATGTCGGTTAAACAAGCCATGGCTTGAGAGGTCGAGCCTGCGGTCAGGTGCCCCGGCCAGCGAACGATAAGTGGTACCCGGTGTCCGCCTTCGTAGATGTCTGCTTTGTGACCTCGAAAACCTGCACTTGGATCGTGACCGTGCGTTTTAAGCACTTTGAAATTTCCTTGTGGCGAGCAGCCGTTGTCACTAGTGAAAATCAAGAGCGTTTCATTTTCAATTCCGCACTCCTTCAGCGTGTCCATGAGTTGACCCATGTGGAAATCTACCTGCATGACAAAATCTGCGTAAGGGTTCATTCCACTGGCATCCTTAAACGGCGGAACGGGCACGATCGGCGTGTGAGGTGCAGGAAGTGCTAGGTAAAGAAAAAACGGACTTTCGGAATTTTTGGCGCTAGATCGTTCTTTTACAAATTCCATTGATTGCTCAAATAGATGAGGCAAAACTTGGTCAATGTGAAAATCGGATCCGATGGGGCCTTTGCGGTACCAACCGTAAGGGTCTTGTGCTGAAGTTACGCCTTCCTCGCGATCGGGAACAGCGGTGACTTTTCCAGTATCAACCCAAACATAGGGCGGCATGTCCAGTGAACCGCAATGCGCATAGTATTGATCGAAGCCATTGATGTCGGGGCCATTTTTGACGGGTTGTGTGAAATCGATTTTTCCATTGACCTTGTGCCAATCCCAGCCAAGGTGCCATTTGCCAATCATTCCAGTGTGGTATCCCGCGGATTTCATAAGATGCCCGAGAGTGCGTCGTTGGGCGGGAATTAAGTGCTCGCTGCGACCACTAAGGACACCCTTGGCCAACCGCGAACGCCAGTTGTAACGACCCGTTAACAGCCCGTAGCGAGTCGGCGTACAAACGGAACTGGGCGTGTGTGCATCCAGGAACGTAAGCCCAGTGTCTGCCATGGTTTGCAAATTAGGGGTTTTGATTTTGCAATCCGCATTGGTCGGAGATACGTCTCCGAGTCCGAGGTCGTCAGCCATCACTACAATGACGTTGGGAAGCGGTGCTTGAGGTGGTTGGTTGCCGTTAACTTCAGCATTTACACTTTGGAAGCTTAGGATGGTCAGGAAGCAAACGCCCCAAGATGCGATTAAAAATTTGGAGTTGTTTTTTTTCATTTTCAGCTGCTTGGCAATTCAAAATAAAGTTGATGGAACGCCGTTGCAGCTTACCAGTTTCCACTTCAGAAACAAATGAATTTAACCAGTACCCGTCAACCCTGTAAATAATACTTTGGCATCGATGGCAATCTTTGATTGGATTGCTACGATGGGCGTTTTCCAAATGAATCACATGCCAGAAATTTTGAGTAATTAATGACAACTGAGCCGGCCGTAGCAAAAAATCAACGTTCCACCAAAATTCTCGTTATTGGTTTTGTGGTATCGATCGTCGTTTGTTACGGGGTTGCCGCTATTGGAGGGTTGGCGACTGCCGGGGCAGTTGATAGCTGGTATCGGGAAGTTGCGAAGCCGTCGTGGAATCCACCCAACTGGATTTTCGCTCCCGTTTGGAGTTTTCTTTATTTTACGATGGCGGTTTCTTCATGGCTGGTTTGGAAGGCGGATCGATTCACAGCGACCCGCCCTGCCCTCGCCTGGTTTGGATTTCATCTCATTCTAAATGCTGCGTGGTCGCTGCTGTTTTTTGGAATGAAGCGATTCGATCTTGCGATGATTGAAATTGTCCTGTTATGGGTCTCAATCGTTGTCTCGATGATTCTCTATTATCGTTTCTCGAAACTCGCCGCCCTACTGTTGGTTCCCTACTGTCTGTGGGTCACTTTTGCGTCTTGTCTGAACTATGCAATTTGGTCCCTGAACCGAATTGGATAAGGAACCTGACACGCACAGATTGAGATTTCTCAGCTTTGTTTGGCGTCTAGGCCAAGCGAGTAAAGTCTCATGATCCAATGCCACGTGACCGCAAGGAGAACCGCCGTCATTCCAACGTGCAGAACCTGGACGACTTGATAGACAGAAATGTGAGCAAGAATAATCCCCATGAACATCATGGACACCACCATTGCCAAAATGAGTTTGGGTTCGGGCAGTTGAAGTTGCGTTTTCTTTTTTACCCAATAGAAAATTAGGCCGGCAGTAATCAAGAGACTCCATGAAAAACTGCGATGCACTTTGTAGATCCATGTTTCCCCAAGTTTGTCTGCCCATTGATCCCGAGCCAGGCCGTCCGCTACTTTTGCAAACTCGTCAGTCTGTTCACGCAACTGGCTGCCCATTAGACCTTCGCAAAACAGAAAGGCAAAAAAGAGGATGGACACAAACAGAAGTTGCTTTTTCAGTTTGGGGTCAATCTTTGAACTGGCTGCGGCGGCGTCGATGGGGCGGGATAAAAAGACCACCGAAACCATCATGCTGATTAATAAAAATGCCAAACCCATGTGAAGCGTGATGATTCCCGGTTGCAATCCGCTTCTTACCACGAGGGCTCCCATGATTGCGTTACCAATCACATCAATTAGCCCAAGCCAACTAAGTAAAATAATCCAGCCTCGGTGACGTTTCGCCGTGAAGGAAAAGAACGCCAACAGGAGTGACGAAATTCCCAAAGGCAGCGAGGTAAGCCGGTTGCCAAATTCAATCCAAGTGTGCACAGGGTCGAAACTGTCAAGCACGGTTTCGCGAGTGATCGTGTCAGGGTCGATGCCCTTTTTGACCGCGTGACGTTTGAACTTTTCTAGGTCTAATTTGTCTACATCAATTTGATCTACGTGGGTTGGTGGGATCAGGCAACCCCAGCATGTCGGCCAGTCGGGGCATCCCAATCCCGATCCAGTAACTCTAACTGTCGCTCCAACGACGACGAGGATGATCAGACTAATAAGCGTGATCCAGGCAAGGCGGTTTACAATCATCGCGACCGACCTACGCCCTCGCGTTGAGCACTAATTGTTGACATTGGTATTAAGATAAAATAGAGGTGACTGATCATGAAGGATCGGAGCAGTGGTCTAGCAAGTTCCGTAAACCAACGGTCTGTACTTAAGATAACCGGTTAAGCTTGGTTTGGGTAACGCGGTTCCAACGAACTGGCCATTCCGTTGTTAAATTAGGCGTAAAAAATTGGATCTGCTCGTATTTCCACATCAATTGTTTGAGAATCATCCGGGGCTCCAGTGGAAGCCGAGCCGGATCGTCTTGATCGAGGACAGTCTTTTCTTCGGAGATGCTGAAAATTTCGTCAAATTCCATAAGCAGAAACTTTGGCTTCACCGTGCAACGATGAAACGCTATCAGGCTCGCCTTGAGGAGCAAGGTTTTAAGACGGTCTACATTGAGTATCGCTCGGACCCTCAAGCACTGCAGGTTCAACTTGCAAGTCTTCGCAAAGGGAAAAAGAAATCTCAGGATTCAATGATGGTAGTGGAGCCTGACGATTACCTGCTAAACCGAAGGCTTATGCGGTACGCAGACAATACGGGTGTTGAGCTGAAGTTTCTTCCAAATCCGGGGTTCCTGAACGGGGCTGGCGAAAATGCTGAGTACCGCGCCGGTAAGAAACGTTGGTTTATGGCTGACTTCTACAAGTGGCAGCGGCGACGATTGAATGTGCTGATGGAGAAGACCGAGCCAATCGGCGGGAAGTGGAGTTTCGACGAAGACAATCGGAAAAAGGTTCCTAAAAAGTTGTTGCCTGAAATTCCTCAACTACTAAAACTTAAGTCGGATGATATTGATGAAGAAGCAAGGCGTTACGTCGAAGATCGCTTTGCTGACAACTTTGGTGAGATTGAAACATTTTTTTATCCGACCTCGCACAAAGACGCGAAGGCATGGTTGAAGCATTTTCTAAAACACCGTTTTGAAAAGTTCGGAGCGTACGAGGACGCGATCGTCGAGGGCGAATCCTGGCTTTGGCACAGCATGCTTACGCCATCGCTAAACATAGGGCTGTTAACGCCCGACCAAGTTGTCAAAGCAGCAGTCAAGCAATTTGAAAACTACGATGTTCCACTCAATTCTGTGGAAGGTTTTGTGCGTCAAATTATCGGTTGGCGAGAGTTTATGCGAGCGACGTATCACGACCTCGGTGTGAAAATGAGGACGACCAACCATTGGGGGCACCATCGAAAGATTCCGCAGTCCTTTTACGACGGAACTACTGGGATTATTCCAGTTGACGACACCATTCAGCGGGTGCTGAAGACAGGTTACTGTCACCACATCGAGCGATTGATGGTGCTAGGCGGGTTCATGTTTTTATGTGAATTTGATCCTGACGAGATCTATCGGTGGTTCATGGAGTTGTTCGTAGATAGTTACGACTGGGTGATGGTTCCCAATGCATATGCAATGAGTCAAAACGCGGATGGCGGTTTGATCACAACTAAACCCTACTTCTCAGGCTCATCTTACATCCGAAAGATGAGCCATCATAAAAAAGGCGAGTGGTGTGATGTTTGGGATGGGTTGTACTGGAGATGGATCTGGAATCACACCGACGAACTGGGGAAAAATCCACGCTGGGCTATGATGTGCAGCATGGCCAAAAAGATGGACCAAGAAAAAAGACAAACGCATCTCGATAATGCTGAATCTTTCTTGAAACAGCTTGATTCCTGATCAACCCATGACCTCAACCTCTGGGTGCTAGGTGGTCTCGCGGGTATTTCCGAGGAATTTATCCGCCTGATCATTCGCGAATGCGGTTCTACCAAGTCCGTCTTTTGCGTGTCCTGAAACGCGACAGTAATCGGAAAACGTCTGCATCTGCATTCGAATGCGGACAACTGGAATCCCTCTCGTTTCGGCTTCAGCTACATGGCAGGTTGCAGCAGTGACCCATTCCTCAAAAGTTGGAAAGAAATCGGTTGCGTCCTCGGCAGTGGATTGGAATTCTCTGTAAATTTTCGCCGAGGAATACCAGGGGATGGCAGCAACTTCGATGGTCATGAGATTTGTCCTTGCCGGATCATTGTGGGTTGATCTGAGGAATCTACGGCGACGGCGATTTCGATTGGTTGTTAGTACACACCGAGAATCCAGCCCTCTTTGGCCGCAGACCTTTTTGTTGATGGATCGATTGGAGGATTGAAAAACGTCGGTAATTGTTTTGCTTGATCCATCTCATTGAGCCAACGGCAAACAGAATAGGCATCTTGTTGATCAACGGTTCGTGCTTGCCGCGGAAAACGGTTCCGAAAGATCGAAGGATAAATCTCAGTCAAAACGGAGGTGCCTGCCGGTATTTTCCAGCCGTCGAAGGGCCAGAAATGTACTTTGGGGACTGCCTTTCGAAGTCGATAGATAAAGGGTAGACCGGCGTGTGTGGATTTTGCAACCGAGCCCTGGACATCGAACTGAAAAACACTCTTTGCAGAAGAAGTCCAGTTTTCACTGATCCGCATTTCATCGTTGGTTCCAATGCGAGACGACGTCTCCCTGAATTGCTCGACCGTTGCTTCGGGGTGATCCGTTGGCCAGTGAGTGGCGAAATCATTTAAGAAATCATCCCACGAAGTCAGTTGGTATCGATTAAAGTACGAAATTGGAAATGACAAACCGTGGTCAATCCCAATAATGGTTGGGTACGACCGTTCAAGCTGACTCACGATCCAGTCGAAAAGCTCAAGGCGATTCCAATTTCGTTTTCGATTGTCTGTGGATGCAGGTGAAGCAACGTGAGTCGGTGCCTCACTTGCTCGGCTCTGATAGGCCTGGATCGTGGCCGAGCGAGTTCTAGGAGTCGCGGCTCCGCTATAGTCTATGCCGATATGGTTTTCAAACTGCATTAATCGTGTGCTGTTGTTTGG
Organism: Mariniblastus sp.; assembly: GCA_029251085.1. Lineage (GTDB taxonomy): Bacteria > Planctomycetota > Planctomycetia > Pirellulales > Pirellulaceae > Mariniblastus. Next base: position 51,741 of record JAQXDZ010000036.1, on the reverse strand, counting down.
GATGGGATTCAGCCGCGCTTAAATTGAAACGGCCGTGATTCAAAAAGTTATCGACCAATTGAATGGTATTTGAATACCAGGTCAAAATCCCGTGGTGCCCGCGAACTTCCGCGTAGTCTCGGTAGCCTTCCAATAAAACATTGCCCCTCTCGATAACGCGGTCTTTTTGGGCTTCCACGATACCGAAGTCAAATTGATTGTTTTCAAATGGATTAGGCAAATTGCGAACAAAGCTGTCGGGCGCATCGGACAGTTGTTTGAGGCTTGGAGTGAGCCAACCAAAGAACGGGTACAACTTCCTCGCCGCATGGGAACCCTGGTTTGGAGGGGCAAGCATCACGACACGCTCCAGGTTGCCTAACTGGAATTGAGAAAGCATGGTGCGGGTGATGATCCCGCCCATACTGTGTGTGACGAGGTGGAGTTTCTGCTCTGGATGATCAGACTCTATTTTCTTGAGGAAAATGCCAAGCCGATTGGCATGGGTTTCGATACGGTTGCCGAGGCTCCGGTAACCCCATCGCCGTGTCTGGAATCCAGATTTTTTAAGTTTTCTGGCAATGGGTAGCATGTCTATGCGCGTGCCACCGAGACCGTGGATCAAGACCACGAGTTCCTGCGTTTTTTGGGACGTTTCCAAACTTAACTCCTCACTAGGTAACAAGTTGGCGGTGACAAAGGACTGAAAACGAAAGTGAAAAACAGTTATTAGGTGACAAGTGATGTCGATATTACTGTCGCTAACATCCAGATGACAAAAGCTCCCCGAGCGGTCCATGCAACTGTTCGGAACCAGTTCGACAACACGAGTTTTTGGTGGATTGATGTTGTGAAACCCTCTGCCAATTTTTCGTGGCACGGAACCTGAATCACAGCAGTTGAAATCCAAATGCTAACCACCAATACAATTCCAATAATCACCATGGTTAGCGAAATGCCTGGTGGGATATACCAAACGAGGAGTGCTGCACTCAACGCTTCAGTAAGCATTGGCGGACCGACTGCAATTGAGGTTAGGAATTGATGCTTTCGTGCGTATTGGGGGAACTGTTCCATCCCAACCTCAGCGAACAATGGGTAGTGCACAATTTGCACCATCCAAATTAGCCCTGTCATGTAGAGCGTCGCCACTGCATTAATTAGCAATAATAAAACTGAGAATTCCATTGTGTAAGTCGCCGCGCTGTTTTTCTATTTTACGGATTCAGTCATTAAGTGTTTGGCATTTTTCGCAAGCGTACATTTTTCGGTTTCCTAATTCCCAGGTTCGAATCCGATGATTGCAGTGCGGGCAGTGTGTGCGTTTATAGACGTGGAGTCGCTCTCGTGAGTTGAGGCGGCTAAGTGGTTTTCCACCTTTTTCCCGCTCAACTGTGATAATGCGATTGTACTTTACACCTGTTTTTAAAAGTTCTGTTGTGAGTTTCCAGAGTTCGTCAAATGTTTCGCGGTCAATTGTGTTTGTCGGAGTTTCTGGGTGGATCCCAAGAAGAAACAATATCTCTGCTCGGTAGACATTTCCCACCCCCGCAATCACAGATTGATTAAGGAGAAGAGTGCCAATGCTGGAACGAGATCGCGTGAATCTAGCCCAAACGATCTCGGGGGATGCGTCACTTCTGAGCGGGTCCTGTCCTAAGCGATTTAACAAAGTATCTAGACGATCCTGAGGCAATAACTCACAGCAATTTGGACCGTTGAGATCGAATGTCCGTTCATTTCCAATCATGCGAACTCGAACGGCACCACGGGGTTCAGGTGCCGGATTCCGATGCACCCGAAACTTGCCGTATAAACCGAGATGGATGTGCATGGTCTGTCCGTCTTCCCAGTGGTAGAACAGATGTTTTCCATGCGCCGAGGTTGAAACTAGTTTTAGCCCCGAAATCTGCTCGGCCTCTTCAGAAAATCTTCCCTGCGGAGAGAGTGCCCCCATCTTTTGTCCGGCGAACCACTTTTGGTGGTCTTTCGCAAGTCGGTGAATCGTATGTCCTTCCGGCATGTTCAAATTTCTCTAAATAAACACATTTAAATTGGAAATGGCGGCCTTTCGAACCGTAAAAAGCTCGTGGATGCAACCTACAAGGTCGGGGAGAAGTCCTTACTTTGAGCCGCGTTTTTCCTCTTTTTTGAATTTAATATCCCCATGATTCGCCCTGCGGCAGACATTCCGCTCAGGAACGCTCCTTCGACTCGTGAGCCGTTTGCCCAATCTCCGCAAGCGGCAATGCCAGTTTCGGCATCAAAGTAGCTTTCGATTTTAGCCGGGTTAACGGGGATGGCGTATTTCCATCTGTGAGCGATTGCGGTTGTGGGGATTTGCAGAGCAACCGAAGTCGCCCGCCAGAACTCATCGAGTAAAGTTGCTGAAACTTGTTCAGGGGTTTCATTCCAATGATCGGTACTCCACTGAGGATTGGCATGAATTACTAATTGTTCTTGCGATGACTTTCGCCCTGGTTTTGTTTGGTTCCGGGCTACCCAGGAAATTGGCGATTCGTGAACGAACGCTGCCGCCCACGCAGTGCCGAGCGGTTTAGGGAATTCTGCCATCACGGCCCAGCATGGGTTCATCGTTATTTTCGAAATAGGCTCTCCGATGGTTGGAAAATCAGAGAGTAATCCTGCCGTCTGTGCGGCGGGCGCAGAAATTACCAGGCTGTCAAAATTGCCGAGAATTTTTTGCGAAGAATCTTTGAGTGTGATCTGGTTGTTCGTTGAGGCTATGGATTTAACCTCTGTTTTAAGTTGGATGTCGAGGCCATCTGCGAGGTGTTTTCCTATCGCGTTCATGCCGGGAGTGCCGACAAATCTTTGCTCGGACGTGGAGTAAGATTTAATTTCTCCGTTCTCAATCACTGCAATTTGATCGCCATTATCTCGACTTTGACCTGGCCAATTCGCAACAACTCCCTGTGCTTGCCACGAGCGGACATGTCTGAGAAAGCGTTCATCCCTTGCCGTAAAATACTGTGCACCATGGTCGAACCTTTGCTGGGACGGGGTGCGGCGAGTTGCCATTCGGCCGCCTACTCCTCGACTCTTTTCAAAAACGACAACCTCCATCCCGTGGTCTGCGATCGTTCTCGCTGCGAAGAGTCCAGAGATGCCGGCACCAATAACCGCGATACGCGGGCGGTGTTTTATTCTTGGGCTAACGAACTGATTTCGATAATCTGAAACCGAGAGGCGGTCTGCGTGAGTTTCGGTGCACCGCTCCCTTACCGTTCCCATAATTGGGCGAGCAGGTTTAAACGGGCGGTCGAATTGCCCAAAGCACCATAAAATGCCACCGACTGATGACGGATCGCGGCCGTCGAGTGCGTAGCGGTGATTGAGATCAAAGACTAGCTCCATCGCGTCTTGAGGGGTTTTAGTCCAGTTGAGGATTGCTTTCCCCCAGGTCATTCGGAGGTTGTTGTGGAGTTCACCATGCCTCAACAGAGTCAGTTGAGCGGCATTCCAAAATTCGTCGTTAGTTTGGGCTCTCGCTAGAGATTCCCAAGTGTACAGAGTTGGACGGTCGTCGTTTCCATGAGCCTCAAGCGTTTTTTTTGCCCAGCTAGGAATGGCACTCCAGCCATCATGTTGCTTTTTATGGAAGCAAAAAACAAAAGCAAGCTCTCGCCAAAACAACAGTTCATCCAAATATTTGTCGGCGCCTGCATTTTGAAATTCAGCGGCTTCCCGAGCCAAACGCATTGGAGATACCATTCCGTAGTGGAGGTAAGCCGACATTCGGCTGACACCGTTTAGCAGGGGGTCGTTTCTGCGATCGGCATACCGGCTGAGGTGTTTTTCTTTGAAGGCATCCCATCGTTGATAGCCAGCGGTTGTGCCACCTTGGGTATCGACGACAGGGGAAATGGAGTGGTCAATTTCGCAGCTTGAGATCAGATCGTTTATGTTGGCCGATTTAAAATCAACCGGCTGGAAAGGTAGTTCGTCAATGGGGAATGGGCGAGGTGACAATGGTGTCGCTGGCCATGGCAGTGAGACCCTTTTTTCATATTCGTCCTTAGTTGCGTTGCGGTACTCAAATGCACGGGTAAACGCCCCGTTCGAAAGTTGCATGGGGAGGACGCAGGATGCGTCAACGCACAGAAACGGAGTTTCAACTAAATTGCTGAGTGAATCTAGCTCTTTGCGAGCGAAGGTCGTCGGCATCTCTTCGGTAATGACGAGTTCAGCCTGGCGGGCAAGTTCGGCTAGAGAAGATAATTCGTTTTTGCTGGGAGTCAGGTGGAAAGCATAACTAATCCCTTTGTCGGTAAGTTGGGCTTGAACGTCGGCGGCTCCCTCTAACGCAAATGTGTAATGACGGTCAGAAGAATACTCATCCTGACAATTCAGTTGCTGAACCACTAATAATTGGCAGTTGTGAAGGTTCGCAGTGCTTATCGCGACATCGAGGGCTGGGTTCTCTTCAGCGCGAAGAGCATATCGCATCCAGTAGAGAATGAACCCGTCAGCTTTTGGCGTACAGAGATCTATTTCGGGATTAATCCAGCGGCATCGCTCGTTAAGATGAATTTGAGACGGAAGCATGGTTTCTCGGCGTTGTTTTCAATTGTTGGAGGATCTGCGTTACTCTTACCGCCGCAAATACGGTCAGCCAAGCTTGAACCGTCTGAAGGCGCCGGAAATCACGCTAATTAGTCAGGGGTTTGTCGGTTCGGAAGAACTTTGCCGATCTGACCAATTTTTTTAACGGGCTGCTGGAGTCAGCGAGCTGTTTAACGGCGGTGGCAGGCAGCTTTTTTTATGAGACAGCGAGGGTAAATAACGATGGGTGGGAACTTTGTAATTGCAGGCGGCAGCAAAGGTATTGGGCTGGAGATCGTCAATCAGTTGACACCGTTCGCGGATCGCATCGACGTGTTTTCGAGGTCACAGGGGGAACTTGCTGACCACGAAAAAGTATTCCGGCACGACATGGACTTCACTGCAAACGACCTTGATTTTTCAAGCATTCCAGCGGCGGTAAACGGAGTTGTCTATTGTCCCGGGACAATTAATTTGAGGTCTTTTCGAGCTCTTAAACCAGCCGATTTTGTCGCAGATTTTGAGGTAAACCTTATCGGGGCGGTAAAGTTTCTACAGGGCTGTCTGCCGTCCCTTAAAAGAGGGGCGGCCGAAGGCGGGGCAAGCGTGGTCATGTTCAGCACGGTTGCGGTCTCTCAGGGGCTTTCAATGCACGCCTCGGTTGCCGCTGCGAAGGGTGCGGTCGAGGGATTAACCCGCTCGCTCGCGGCTGAATGGGCTCCAAAGATTCGCGTTAACTGCATTGCGCCGGCCCTGACAGATACCCCTTTGGCTTCACGATTTTTCAGCTCCCCCGAAAACCGCGAAGCAATGGCATCAAAATATCCACTTGGAAGAACGGGTTTGCCAACAGATCTCGCTTCGACCGCTCGCTTCTTACTCTCCAACGAAGCGAGTTGGATGACCGGACAGGTACTCGCCGTTGACGGCGGGATGTCGACCTTAAGAAAGTGAGGAAGCAACCCTTTTAATTCGGCGAGCCTAATGCCAAGCTTGGAGAATTTCCCAGCGATTAATCCAGTGCACTGAAATTGGGTCGATTGCAGTGCCGAGATTCGTTCGTCCCCGGCAGATCTCATCGGCGTTGACCCATTGGCAGTTCGTGGATTCGTTTACTTGTGAACGGGCGGAATTGCCGTACAGATGGACGAGGTAAAAAGCGACAGCGATCTTGTTTTTCGAAGTATTCCCGGGAAGCACTCCATTGTACTCCATCGACAGTTGCGCCATGTTGGAAACAATAAAGTCCCTGCTTCGCTCTAACTCTAGCTGCCAACTCACCTCGCGGGAAATCGCTTCGCGGAAACTTTCCTTTTCAAGGCGTTCCCCAGTTACAAAATTTAGCTGATTTCGGCCTGCATTTAATTTCAATAAGAACTGCGATCTTTCATCGTCGAACTTTTGGATTAAGGCAACGGAGCGGAACACTTTTTCCATGGAAATGCAACCTGTCTTTGTCAGGGGGAGGGAGCGACATTAACCGTTGCCCAGGGGAGTCAGGTAACTAAGTTGGCGGAATTTCAATGCAGTTCGAGCCGGGTCGGTCAGTTCATCGCCGAGGACGTGTTTTCTTTAGAGGCGTCTACGGGCGTAGTGGTCGCAGCTTTGCAAATGTTGCGTAACATTCCTTCAAAAACGAACTGGTGAAGCGGGTACAGTGCATACCAATAGGCGATTCCGAATAGCCCAACTGGGTCGAAAAGCGCTGTCTGACGAACAACCGTTTCTCCGTCTTCCTCCGTGACTTCAAATTCTAGCCAAGCTCGTCCCGGGACCTTCATTTCTGCCGCCAGCCTAAGCAATTTCCCTTCAACAAATTTTTCTACTCGCCAAAAATCAAGAGTGTCGCCGACCCGCAAATGATCTGGATCGCGACGTCCCCGCCGGACTCCCACGCCCCCGACAAGCAGATCCATAAAGCCTCTGATTTGCCAAAGCCAGGTCCCGTAGTACCAACCTGTTTCTCCGCCAATCCGACGAATTGGAAGGAACGCGGATTCTGTTGTCGTAGAAACTTGTCTAGTCCGAGAGTCTACGAGTCTCGAGCCAAATCGTACCCCGCCCCAAGACTTCGGTTGGCCTCCCGCCGAAAGTGCGTCGGACCAACGAGTTTCGGCGAATTCTCTGTCTTCGTTCACAAGTGCGCGAGCGATTGATTTTTCTGCCGATCTTGGTCGAACCTTGAAGTGCCGATCTGCAACGTTATTGGACGTCAGTGTTGGGTTTTTTAGGCTATCGACTAACTTGCGCCCTACCCGCGAATACAAGGGTGTCACTAGTCCCAACCAGAGACTCGAGAGATAAGGGGTCAGCAGCGGTACCGGAATCATCCATCGTTTTAATCCCCGCTGTCGGGCGTAGCACTGCATGATTTCCCCGTAAGAGATTTGGTCGGGCCCCCCAATTTCAAAGATTTGTGTTTCGTCAACAGGCTGATCCAGAGCTTCCACCAGGTAAGCCAGAACGTCTTCAATCGCAATCGGTTGTGCCAGCACCCGGACCCATTTCGGACAGATCATCACTGGTAAACGTTCCACCAGTGCTCTGATCATCTCGAACGATAGGCTGCCGGAGCCGATGATGATTGAAGCGCGAAATTCAATGACGCTGGCAGTGGAAGTCCTCAAGATGTCGCCGATTTCTTGCCGACTCCGCAGGTGTTTTGACAGCTTGTGATCTGGATTGCCGAGGCCGCCGAGATAAATAATTCTTTTTACATTTTGACGTGTGCATTCCGCTGCAAAGTTTTCCGCGGCACGCCGGTCCATTGTCTCGAAGTCGTCAGTCGAGCCCATCGAGTGAACTAAATAGAATGCGGTGTGGACGTCTTTCAAGGCGTCTTTTAACGAATCTGGATCTAATAAATTGCCCACCGCGACATCAACCGGCCCGATAGTGTCTTCCAGGCCATCAGGGCGGCGTGTCAAGCACCTGACATCGCTCCCTCGCTCAAGCATGAGTGGCAGAAGCCGACCGCCAACATAACCGGTCGCGCCTGTAAGTAGTATTTTCATTTGAGATGCTTCGGGAAACGGATTTAACCCCGAGTAGTTATTCAGGGCGTACGATAATTAGGCTCTTTTGTATTGAGTCCGGAACGGAAGAACCGGAGAGGTGAATTGCGATCTAACCGTCAGAGTTGTTCAACCTTTGTGAAATCGATTAACTCCAAGTGCTCTTCTGAATCAGGACACGCCCAATTTAACAAATCAATGAGAACGTCGCATTGATCTGGCAGAACCACTGTCTTGCTCTTTGCCGAAACGTTCGAACGCTTCCCAATCCTCGAGCACAATGTGGCAATCGGTTTCGTAGCAAATACGTGGCCGTTAAACCGTGATTCACCTTTGTGCATAACTAGTTCTCGGTTGAAAAACCTGTTTTTTTTAAGGGGTGGTCACCACAGGGGGAGAATTGGGATGTTTCGGACGCTTTGCGACCTGCGTAGGTCAAAAACCGTCCAAAAGTCAACAGAATTTGGAAATTTAGCATGTCAGATTAAAGATGTTTTATCCAAAGAAAAGCGAGAAAACCGTTACTTTACAAACACATTACTCGGTTAAAAAAATCCAAGGGCGTATTTTTCTACGAAAGCTTACATCGATGACCAAACCAGCAATGACTTACGCCCGCGCCAGGCTATGGTTAGGAATTTGCGGTGTCGGGTCGCTTGTTACGATTTGTACCATTGCTTTGGTGATGGGGTTGCCATCTCGGTTGCTGTCGCGATCCACCAGTTTTGGGACGACAGATCTGATCCAGCTTTCCTTTTTGGCTCTGCTCTTCATTGCTTGGTTGGCACCATTCGATTTTCTCGGTGGTTACCGACTTCCGAAGAGTTTTTTAAAATCAGAAGAATCTTTTGGCCGTTGGCTTTTCAGCTATTTTCGGGCGGCGGTTGGGCAATCGCTGTTGTTCATTGCCTTCGCGTGGTTGATTTTGGTCTTCGGTAGATGGGTGGGGTTACGCGGAGCAATTTCGATGGTTGTTCTCGCCATCGGCTTCTGCTTCATTCTCCGCAATCAATCCATGAGGCTTCGACGTGTTGAATCGCTTGCAGGTTCAAACAAACTGCTCGACTGCTTGACGTTGATTCAGTCCTGGCAAATCTTCGTGCCAAATATTATCGTCGTCCGACATCGAGATGTCGGTTTCACGGGAGGCATTATTGGTTTCGGCAACGGAGCAACAATCGTGATTCCTCAGGCTTGGATAGAAACGATGTCGCGAGCAGAATTAGCGACGGTGATCGCTCGACGAGCTATTGCGTTTAACAGCGGTAGTTATTATCGGGGACTCGCATTTGCGGGTGTTTGGAACTTATTAGGTTTCATTGTGTGTACGCAACTTCCCAACGCAGGTGTGGATTCGGTTGCCGCCTTTGCCAATACAATTTGCGGCTTTACGCTTTGGTCTTTTCTCGGCCTGTTGACACTTCCAACATTGAGCCGTAACGCGTCTCTGCAGATCGATCATTCGCTCAGCGAGCATGGGACACCGAAAGAGCTGATTTTAAACGCAGCTGATTCGTTTAATCAGATGCAGGATGGCGAACATTCGCGTCCCCGATGGATCGAAACGATCTTTCATCCTGTTCCCAGTGTCAGCCGCCGAGATGTTTTGCCCCAACAGGGCCCTGCCGCTTGGAACGTGGCTCGGACTTCACTGTTTTTTTCCTGGGCTTGTTTCGGAGTTTTGTCTCGGGCGGTTCACTGCAATGTTGGCCGCCCCGAACTGTGGACGATGCTGCCAATTGATTAGATGAGAGATCGGTCAATTTTTAGTTTTTGCAGAGATTCGATCAAATTTAAACCCATTCGATCAAATTTAAACCCTTTACTCGGTGATAACCATGTGGCCCCAATCTCCTCAGACTGAGCAACTCATTGCGAACGCCAAGGCCGGCGACCACTCCGCAGTGAACCAACTGATGGATCGCCATCGGAATTCGTTGAACCATTTGGTGAGAATGCGACTGGATAAGAAGGTTCAAAATCGAGTCGACGTCAGCGATGTTGTGCAGGACGTTCTCGTCGAAGCAAACCGTCGACTCCAGCGTTATCTGGAAACTCCGGTAATGCCGTTTCATCTTTGGCTTAGGCAGATTGCGAAAGACCGAATCATTGACGCGCACCGAAGGCACCGAGTTTCAGCGAAACGATCAGTTGACAGAGAACAGCAACTGTTTGCTCCCGGCGGACATGATCAATCGTCAATCCAACTCGCTTCGCTTTTAGGGGATTCAAAAATTACGCCTGCTGCTGCGGCGTTACAGAAAGAGCTCGCGAAAAAAATAGAACATTCAATTTCTCAATTGGAAGAGAGAGATTCCGAGATCATCATCATGCGGCACTATGAACATTTAACAAACCAGGAAATCAGTAAGATTCTGAACCTCTCGGAACCTGCGGCCTCGATGCGTTATTTGCGGGCTATTCGCAGGTTGCGTGAACTCATGCAGCCCGAGGGAATTTCTCAGACTGAATTAAACTAGATCGGGCAATCGTCCGATTGCTTTGATAATGCTGAGGCATCCAGTCATTTTGATTTGTTTGCTAGGTAGGCGTCCCCCTTGTTTCACACGCAGAAGAAAATGTCGTCACCGCAAGTCGTTATCATCGGAGGTGGTGTCGCTGGACTTTCCTGTGCCAAGCATCTACACGATAGCGGCGTTTCAAGTTTGATTTTGGAATGTTCTGAAGCGGTCGGCGGTCGTATTCGTACTGACGTTGTCGATGGTTTTTCTCTGGACCGTGGGTTTCAGATTTTGCTGACCGCTTATCCAGAGGCACGTGAACTTTTAGATTTCGAATCGCTCCAGCTAAAAAATTACGAGCCCGGGGCTTTGATCCGTTATCGGGGAGAGTTGCACCAGTTCGTTGATCCGATTCGTCGGCCACGAAAGTTGTTTTCGACGTTGAAGTCTCCTGTTGCTTCCTTCGGTGACAAGTTGCGTTTAGCGAGGCTGAAGATCAACTCTTGCCGTGGAGCAATCGAAGACCTTTACACCCGCCCAGAAACATCGACGCTTGAACGGTTAAAATCAGAGGGATTCTCAAGCGGTTTTATCGATCGATTTTTCAAACCGTTTCTCGGCGGCGTTTTCTTAGAGCCAGAATTAGCGACATCGACGCGTAAATTTGATCTAGTTTTTCGCATGTTCTCCTCAGGCGATGCAGCCATTCCATCGGGGGGGATGGAGGCGATACCTCGGCAACTTGCCTCTGGCCTGCCGAACGAGGCAATTCGTGTCAATGCTGAGGTGAAGCGCATCGATCCCGAAACAAACACCATTGAAATGAAAGACGGCGAGCAGATTACAGCCTCTCGGGTTGTTATGGCCTGTCCTGAGCGAGTGGTCAGCCAATTGCTCGATTTGGAAACGGAGCCTTTAGAACCGCACGGCGTCACCTGTTTCTATTTCGGTTCAGAAAAATCACCCGTCGAGCAGCCAATGCTAATCTTGAATGGTGAGGGAACCGGTCCGATTAACAATATGTGCGTGCCCAGTCTAGTCGATCCAAAGTGTGCTCCAGCTGGAAAGTCACTGATTTCAATCAGTTGCCTGGGAGCGATAAACGACGATTGTGAAGACAGTTTGAGAAATGAGGTTGTCTGTCAGGCCAGAGACTGGTTTGGAAAGACAGTCGATCAATGGCAACATCTGAAAACTTATTCAATACCCTACGCCCTGCCCTCAGCGAATCCCGCGCACTTCAATCGCAAGGAACTCGACAGCACCCGGCGTGGCAACATTCTACTCTGTGGTGACTATTTAGAGACGGCATCACTAGAAGGAGCCTTGCGCTCTGGGCGAATGACTGCGGAACGGTTGGTCACATCACTGCGTCCGGCTTAACTCCGCCATCGCTATTCGATCTCTTGGTGAGACTCAGCGCCTGCTGTCTCAATCACCGCCCACTGTCCTAGGGAATGTCTTAGGGCGAGCCGATTGCATCGCACAAGATCATCGTGTGCCTCAGCGTAGCTGGCAACCGGATGGCGGGACAGGATTACCGCCTGTCGCGGTTTTTCGAAGTAATTTCGGGGTTTCCAGCCTGTTGGTTTCTCGACGAGTGTCAAGACGTAATCAGGGCGGTTGAGAGAAAAGCGATTAATGGAGGACATGCTAATACTTACCAAATCAAAAATTCAAAAGCGGACTGCTTCCAAGTAGACTGAAAATCATGGTGCAAATTAACTCGTTTCTCAAAGCGATCGCTCATGTGACCGATTTGTTCTTGTCCGATAAACGGCGGGTAATTCGGTCAGAATTTTCTCTGCCAAACAGATCCTAGTCCGTCTGTTTTAATGCATCTAATTGGATGCGAATCTTTTCCGCCTCCGCCGTCTTTTCATCGCTCTTGGCGCGATTGGAAGTCGAAAGCTGAAATGCCTCCTCGAGAAGTTGTTGATATTTCTTTTCGAGTTTCTTTGTTTTATTACCAAATCCTAACATCGATTATTCCTATGAGCTCTTCTAGCGGTTGGTGTGCGTATGGACTTTCGAAGTCCCGCATTATTTAAGGCGAATTAGTGTTTCATTTCTCCGTAAAATTTTTGGAGTCCATGGGGGATCGTAGCCGGCAAATTCCGTCTGGTTTTCTCGTTCCCAACCTTGCTCTTCAATCCAGTCAATTAACTTAGCTTCACTGTCCGCCTGAGTTCGTTCATTCAGTCGCCCATTGAAGCGCAACACAGCGTACTTGCCGGCAGTTCTTTTCTCAATTTCAACACGAGCCCCCGTCGGTTGAGGAATGGTTGACTCTGCTACCTTTTGCGGAATGACAAAACCCATTGTGCCAGTCGCCCCGGTTGCGTCGGATTCCATAAAGACAGGGGTCGTCATTTTGACTTTTTGACCGACCTCGTTGCCGCCGCTGATGTACTGAAAGAGGCGTCCAAAGCTGCCGTCGTTACCATTTGAATTTAGGGCCATGTCGGTCGTGACCAACATGATTTCTGGGTAATCTCGAAGTTCGAAGGCGCCATCAGAGTCGATTACTTGGTAGGCCGCTGTCTCGTAGTTCCCTCTCGCAGTCAGTTTCCAGCCTACAAAAAGAAACGCTACTACGGTGAAAGTGGTTATCCAAAAAGTCATTTTGGTTCCTGACATGCTTGCCCACAAAACGTTGAATTAATCGGCTAGTAAATCGGAAGCCTGAGCGTGTAAGCCAAGAAAGGTGGCCGGCATCAGAATCCCTAAGATCTCTCGAGGTCCGAAACGCCGGAAAGCCTCTTATGTACCCTTCTTTAACTGCAAAAAGTACGCTTGGGCAACGTTTGATTGTGATAAGTCTTCAGGGATTCGTGGGTTTTCTGCCTTGATATAGGGCATTTGGATGCTCCAAGGCTAAAAACTCAATTAGCGTCTTGGGAACATGCCAACAAGGCAGGCAAGACAATCGAACTGTTGAATTCGAAGGAAGGCTATTTAATCATTTTGAGAGATCTGCCAACGGCAGATGATTCGGTTAGCGTCAGCCGCTTCCCGAGGAGCAACGCCGCCGATAGGCGTTGGCTGCTGCTTGCTGCTGCGATCGCCTGATGGCATTTTGGCGGTTGATCTGTGCCTGCCGCCACTGTTGATACTCAGATTGTACCTTGGAAACATTTTCTTGTGCGGTGTACGCATCCGTCTCTCTCGAAAATATTTTCCACTGGCAACGGTTGTCGGTTTGCTCGAGGAATTCGACAACCCTCCTGGCCACATCTTCTTCGCCCTGAAAAGCATCAAAGTTTGCCTGGTTTCCAACGACGCCGCCGACCACAAACCAATCGTTACTAGTGCCTTCGTTGCCGTCGTTCAGTTTAAGATTGCGAATTCCATTAAGCACTGACTCATATTTCCGTTGTTGCTTTGAATCTTCGAAGAGCGGCGAAGACGAATTCGTTGCGACCGAGGCCTGAAGGTTCGAAGAACTCAAGCGAGGCGTCGGCGGGGTGACCGGATTTGAAAATTGCCGTGGTTGTGTCACCGCCATGCCGATATCGGGAGCGGTCAGATTACTTGTTTTCTGGCGGAGCACGTTCTCCGTTTTGGGAACTGCAACCGATGTTTTGGAATCGGTTTTACTGACTTCCACATCTGCAAAGCTATGGTTGCAAGCAAGCGAAGCAACCAACCAACAGAATAAAGACACTTTCGAATTGTAGAGCATGCAACTGTCTCCCAAGAAAGTTCTGGAAATCTCCACGTATGTTAAAGAATCATCGCCCTCAAAACAATAAAAATCAAACGAAAACAGCTGAGATTTCCTTTTCAACGCGAGTGGGGCCAGTCGTGGCGGTGATTGCAGTTTTGGGGGGGCTGTTTGCCGCGAAAAAGCGAAAATTTATCATCTCAGTGCTTTAGTGCTGGCACCATTTAGTTCTGAAACACTGACTGTCCGGCACCCTCCTTACAGGTGGTGTTTGAGTGCGAAGGCTTTTGGGGCACTTATTTTCAGTCTTAAATTATGTGAAGTAAATTATGTGAAGTTGAGGCGTTTGGTTTTTGTTTTCGCGATTGATTGAGGCGTGTCCCATTGTCCGAAGAAAATCGTTTCGGCATTTGGATGTTGCCAGGGCGTTTCTCGAATTCGCGATCTGCGTTGCAACTAGCGAACTGTAGTAGGTTGAATTGCGGCAAATTGAATTGAGGCAAATTGATTTAGCCTGAATTGTTGAGTTCAAAGACGCGCGCGTTGCTAATTTTAAACTGCTGTACTCACGAAATGCCAGATTCGATTACCAAGATTGAAAGTTTCGTTGGCGAGAATTTAAAGGGGTTTGCTTCTTAGTTTTCTAGTGAGTTACGCAGTAGGTCGATTTTTAATTTGAGAGGTTCATTCAATCATGAGAATGAGTCAAGTTTGAGTGATTACTGTTTCGGTTAGGCGGGTTCTCCGGAGCGTTGTCGAATCCTGTTAGAAGTCGCCAATTCAAATCCGCTCTCAAGGTTTCGAGGCCACTTAAAATGTGATAGCCTGCAAAGTCGATCTGCGTACTAGCCAACGCGTTCTAGCTGTCTAGGATGCAAAAAAATGCATGGAGAAAATAATGTCAGAAGCTAATAATCCTTTTCAAGAGTTTTGCTCCAACGCATGGTTCTTAATTTTGTTAAGAGGAATCGGACTTGCCATTTTAGGGGGCTTGTTTCTTTTCAAACCTGGAATTGCTGGAATTGTACTAGTTCAGTTCTTAGGGGCGTATTTTCTTGTTGATGGTTTGTTCAGTACTGCCAAATCAATTCTTGGTCGGAAGTACATGCCGGGATGGGGATGTGGTTTGATCATGGGTTTGTTGGAAATTGTTACCGGAGCCTTCGTTTTTGCTCACCCGCTTGCAGGTGCAGTGATTACGGTAAAAGTTCTAGCGTATGTTGTGGCCTTTATGGCAATTTCTTTCGGAGCCTTGGGGGTTTACACCGGTTTTCAAGTTCGCAAGGAATTGAATGGAGAATGGGCGATGATAGTCGGTGGAATTTTGGCTCTAATCGTAGGTCTGATTTTAATCATGGATCCACTTGGAACCGCGAAAGTATATTTAATGGTACTCGGCGGATTGTCGTTACTCGGTGGAATCATTCAAGTTGTCGCTGCCTTTCAAATACGCAGGATTGGACAGGTTGGACTGGAAGCGGCCATCGAGGAAAGTCGTTAGCGGCGAAGTAGTTCAATCAAATTAGCCTGTGCTTGTTCAAAGTCTTGCACGGCCTTTGTCGCAGAGCTTTGGGAAGTCTTAAGTGCAATAGTTTGAACCAGTGCAGGATGTTGAGATGCGACTTCCGAGATTAAGAATTGGTGTGTTTCGAGCAACGGTATTGACCGCGATTGGTCTACTTTTGGTTGTGAGTTGCCGCAAATCAATTGAAACCAGTTCCGTCGAAAAGCCCGTGATTGAATCTGTAAAGCCAGCAGCCCGGTCGTTACTTGGAGCAACCGCCAATTTGGCTGCGGAAAACCAATCGGGCAAGTCTGGTTTTCTGTTGCTCGACCGCGGCGATCAGGCGCTTGCTTGGCGAACACGCTTAGCCGATGCCGCGGAGTCGAGCATTGATGCCCAATATTTTTTATGGAAGAACGATGAAGCCGGAAAGATAATGATGCAGCGGCTTATGGCTGCAGCTGATCGTGGTGTACGCGTACGAGTTTTGGTTGACGACTCTATGACGGAATCCAATCCGCGATATCTGGCGACGTTCGGAGCTCACCCCAATGTTTCGGTTCGTCTCTACAAACCGTTCGGCCCCAAAGGGAAGTCGTTGGTGATGCGATGGCTGGACTATGCCTCGGACTTGAAGGTTCTCAATCGCCGCATGCACAACAAGGTATTTGTAGTTGATGGTAGTTATTCGATCGTCGGTGGCCGAAACATCGGCAATGAATATTTTGAATATATCGGCCCTTTCTGCTTTCGATGTCGTGACTTGCTGGCGGTCGGGCCAGTGGTGGAATCTACTGCTGCCGGGTTTGATCAATATTGGAATAGTGACTGGACGGTTCCGATCGAAGATGTCATTTCATCTGTCCCAAATGCTGAAAAGTCTCGCAAAGCTTGGGACGAGCTAGTAGAGTTTGCGACGGATCGAGATCACTATCCGAGCGGTTTTTTTGATCTGCCTGCCAATTTTGAAACGGCCTGGGAGGCAGTCAGGAACCAGTTGTACTGGGGCAATGCCCGGCTACTAATTGATGCCGTCCCACCGCTCAAGGGGCAACCTGAGAATCGACTTGGCTTCGATCAAACTGGAAAGACACTCTTGAAGATTATGAATCGATCCGAAAGCGAAGTCTATATTCAAAGTGCTTATTTGATTTTGCTTGATGGTGGGTTTGATGCATTGCGGGCTGCAAACCAGAGAGGGGTAAAGATCGTGCTGTCGACCAATTCTATGGCATCAGATAACCATTTGTCTGCGTTTGTCGGTTATCGAAAGCAGCGGAAGGAGATGATAAAGACGGGTGCCGAACTTTTTGAGATGCGACCAGATGATCACTCAGAAGAAGCACTTTTCAGTCCGGCTTTGCTAAAGAAATACGATACTAAATTTGGATTGCATGCTAAAACGATGGTGTTCGACGGTCGCTATACGTTTGTCGGGTCGTTTAACGTTGACCCTCGTTCGGTCAATTTAAACACTGAAATGGGGCTGTTGGTTGACAGTCCGGAATTGGCGGTAGCGGTCGCTTCGAGTATCAAAAACGACATTGCCCCCGGGAACAGTTGGCAGTTGGAGCTACTGGCCAAGGGAAAGATCAATTGGGTGACTCGTCGAGACGGTAAGATTACAGAAGATTTAAAAGTGGAACCAATGACAACCGCGGCCCAGCGAGCTGCGGCAGATTTGTTGATGGTCGTTCCCGATAAATCCCAACTTTGATTTTCAGAAATCGACTTGGGAATGTTTTTTAAGACGTTGACGACTGATTGCCAACGCACGAAAGATGGTTGAATATCGATGACAATAGCCCACCTGACGATGATTGGGATTGCTCTGCATTTGTTGGCAGAGGTGTGTTTGGTTCTCAGGGTAATGACGCGGGCTCACCGCGATCCGGCTTCACGGATCGCTTGGGTGGCAGTCATTGTCTCAGTGCCTGGCTTGGGAATGGCCGCTTATCTCTTTTTTGGTGAAGTGAACATCGGTCATCGCCGCGTTGCTAGAATTCATAAAATTCTTTCAAAAATTCCCCCGGTAGCAGAAGTAGTTGCGGCTGATTCAGAGAATGCAATTCCGATTATTCCTGATCAATATCAGCACCTGTTTAATACTGGCGAGTCGATCAGCGGATTTGCACCGCTGGGTGGAAACACGGCAGCGTTGCTCAAAGATTCCAACTCAGTGATTGATGCAATGGTTGCGGATATCGATAAAGCGACTGACCACGTACATGTTTTGTTTTATATCTGGCTCCCGGATAACAACGGCTTACGAATGGTTGAAGCTTTAATCCGCGCTGCGGGACGCGGGGTGACTTGTCGAGCGATCGTCGATGACCTTGGTTCGAGATCAATGATCCGCTCGGAACATTGGGAGCGGATGGTTTCCGCCGGAGTGAATGTCGCCACGGCGTTGCCGATTGGGAGTTTATTGATTCGTCCACTCGTTGGGCGTTTGGATCTTCGTAATCACCGGAAAATTGTGGTGATTGATGGTGCGATTACGTATTGCGGTAGTCAAAATTGTGCCGATGCCGAGTTTTTGGTAAAGGCTAAATATGCTCCGTGGGTGGATGCGGTGCTCCGATTCGAGGGGCCAATCGTGCGACAGAATCAGCAGTTGTTTGTTGGTGACTGGATGAGTAGCGTTCATGAGGATTTGACGCATTACTTGCGAGAACCCGTGCCCGCCCCGAGGCCCGGGTTTCCGGCTCAGGTTATAGGTACAGGGCCGACGGCTCGAAACTCTGCGATGTCAGAAATGTTTGAGTCTTTGTTTTACGCGGCTCGTCATGAGTTGACCATCACCACGCCTTATTATGTTCCGGATTCATCGATTCAAAATGCGCTTTGTGCGGCTGCCTGGCGAGGCGTGAAAACGAAGATTATTTTTCCGGCAAGAAACGATTCGTTCATTGTTGCCGCGGCAAGTCGCAGTTATTACCAGGAATTGCTGGACGCAGGAGTGGAGATTTATGAATATCAGCATGGAGTCTTGCACACCAAGTCGTTAACGCTTGATGGGGAGGTTACTTTGATTGGTTCTGCAAATATGGATCGCCGAAGTTTTGAACTCAATTATGAAAATAACATTCTGTTTTATGATCAGGAATTGACGGGTAGTGTCCGCCAGCGGCAGCAGCAGTACCTCAAAAATTCTCAGCAAGTTACCAAGGAAATGGTGGACGAGTGGTCCTTTTCGATTCGGCTCTGGAATAACACCTTGGCGACTCTTGGGCCTATCCTTTAGGGCATTTTTTTGAAATTCGAAAAAGTCGCGGGCGAGAATTGATTTCCGGATACGTGACGATGACGAGAGATTTCGTTAGACTGAGATCGAAGTTTTTGTAGAGTCGGTCAAAGTCCCGTGCCGTACGTTCTGTTTTCATGAATCGGCATTGTGCGGCAACAACATTTATTCAATTGATTTTAAGCTTTAAAGGAATTTCGCCATGAGCGAGCCGGTAACTGTCGCTGCGTTTAATAAGATATCAGAGGCTGAGTCCGCGGTTGGGCAATTGATCGAGGGTGGAGTTCCAGCCGATAAAATTTCAATTTTGGCCAAAGATCTACAGTGCGAAAAACAGATTCACGGTTTCGTTACTGCTTGCGACGTCGCGAAAAAGACTGCAACGGGGACGGCTTGGATGGGTGGTTTGTTTGGCGTCCTTGCCGGTGCTGCGTTGGTTTGGATACCGGGTGCCGGCCCCTTAGTGGTCGCTGGTTCGTTGACATCCACTTTATTAGGCGGAGTCGAAGGTGCAGTTGCCGGCGCGACTGCTGGTGGTGTGTTGGGATGGCTTGGTGCCTTGGGAATCGAAAAAAAGCATATTCTCAAGTTCGAAGATCATCTTAAGGCTGGAAGATATCTCGTGGTAATCAATGCAGGCGTAGAGGAGTTGAAAACAGCCGACTCAATCCTAAGTGATTCCGAACACGCTGAACTCCACCTTAGCCATGCGGCTTAACGGGTTGTACAGATTGCAGAGTTTCGGGCCAGATGTAAAAACGAGTTACTCGGTTCCTTGAAGAACCGAGGACTTGATGTTCATTAGCTGAAAACCATTTTTCATAATTGTTTTTCCATCCACTTTGACGACCGCAGAGAAGTCAAACACTTCGCTGACTTGTTCGTTTAGCGAGACGGTCGTAGTCAACACATCGCCCGGTCTCGCAAATCCTTTGTATCTGGCGTGCTTGGTTTTAACGAGAACGCCTAATGCATATTCGTTAAAAAAAGGATCCTCGGTGTTGAATTCTTCCATGGGATTGAAGTAGGAAGCGATTAAGATGCCTGCGGATTGCGTCGTCAATTCGTGCATCATCGCGCCGGGGAAAATTGGAGCACCGGGAAAGTGCCCTTTGATAAACCCCTCTTCACCTGTCACGGTCTTTTGAGTTACCACCTCGGTTGATGACACCGAAACGACCTGATCAACCAACAGATAGGGTGGCCGATGATGGAGGTAACTCTTCACGTCTTCAAAGTGGTGTTGGTAGTATTTCATGGAATTAACAAGTCACTTTTAAAATCGCTGTGGATTAACAATCTGGGGGCGCTGGCGGTTCAGAGACTCCCAACAGAGGAGCTCTCGCCATGAATCTGTTGAAGGAATTAGAACTAGCGGATGCAGTAAAGCTTTTTGACACCACGAATCAGCAATGAATTTCCGGCAACTGCAGGTGTTGACCAGAACAGGTCGTCCGCAATTTGGTTAGTTGCGATAACTTTCATGCTGTCGGTCGCCTCGAGAACAACGGTTTTCCCTGTTTCATCCATCATGAAGATGCGATCGCCGGCAGCCCACATGGAAGCAGCCATTGAGCCAAGACTTGTTCTTTCTTTGAAGCTGACCGAACCGTCAGCCGTAGAATAGCAGGTCAGTTTCTGGCGGCTGGGAATGTAGATGTTGCCACTAACCGCGACAGGCGAAGCAAGGCCTGGACCAGCTTGCATTACCATCCACTCCAGTCCTTCGGTTTTCAAATCCGCTGCGAAAGCATTGGTCCCAGACATCGAGTCGTTGATGGCAACCAAGGGGCCGTTACTTCGTGGCCCGCTATTGCCAAAATAAATCTTTTGATCGTCAGCAGCCGGTGAAGCACTAAAAGACATTCCAACGTCTGTCATGTTCCAAAGTTCATCACCAGTTTTCGGGTCATAAGATCGCACAAAACCCGAACCGCAAGCGACTAACTCATTTCGATTTTTGTTTTTCCAAAATAAAGGAGTGGACCAAGACGTCCGGCCTTCTCGCTCTTTTCGCCAACGGATTTTCCCAGTGGCTCCATCGAACGCCACGATAAAGGATTTCTCATCGTTATCGCATTGGACAAAAACATTTCCGTCTCCAAGGGTTAGTGAACTTCCCGTTCCGAATCCGTTGCCGGTTGGAAAGGCTCCGATCTCCTGACGCCAGATTTCCTTTCCGTCCAAATCAAACGCAGTCACGATTCCGACTGCGGCAAAATAGACAAATACGCGTTTCCCATCGGTCGCGGGAGATTCTGTGGCGTACGAGTTCGAGCCATGGATTGGAAATTCGGGCTGTTGTTCGACGATGGTCGATTCCCACAACTGCTTTCCGTCCTCGAGGTTGTAAGAAACGACCTTGAATTTAACTTTTGTGTCAGGCTTTTTGGGACGCATATCCCCTACCCCCTCCATGAAGCTAACCGGAGGCTTTGCTCCGACGGCGGTGGTGAGAAAAATCTGACCTTGTGAGACAATGGGCGACGACAGGCCGCCGCCAGGTAGATCGACGCTCCACGCGACATTTTCACTTTCGCTCCACGTTTCCGGGAAATTCAGTTCGCTAACCACTCCGTTGCCGTCTGGCCCGCGAAACTGAGGCCAATCGGGTGACTGACCATCGACGCTCGCATTGAATCCCAAGCTAAGTAAGCACAAAAAAGCGAAGAATTTAGTTTTCATCAGGTTCTTTTCTAACAGGGTGAACGTTTTCATGTTGCCCATCCCGCAAAAACCATCCGGAGATAACCTATTGCCGGCAGGTTTTCAAACGAAGTTAAATTAGTGTGGCAAAACAATATTTTGCAGCGTTTTTCGGAGGATGTAACCCTCAATTCGGTTCTCCTGAGCGGCGTTCTCGAAAACGAGGTCTACAAACCGTCTCGGTTGCCGAGCGAAATGGCATTTGAAGTTTAGATCATTCTAAATTGGAGAGGCAGATAGGAAACAACACTCTCGCTATGGCTTGTTCACGATGCTTGAGCGGAGGCTGAAACACAAGTTGTGTGGGACCAGTTTAGCAACGATGTTCAAGTGCCTCGTTCGGCTTTACAACTCCACGCTTTTAATTTGTTCAAATTCAGCCTTAGGAACAAATTTGCCGTGCCAATTGTCGCTAATCCAACGATACCAAATGTAGACGTCTCCATCATCGTCCTGATTGGCGGATACCTGTTCTTGGGTAATTTCATTACCGACTTCCCACTGAAGGGTGTGGTAAGTTTTTTTCTTATGGAATTGACTGAATTCAGTATCTGATAAATTCGCTGGCTTCCCGATGCAGTGAACGGTTACAAATTTAGGCCGCCCCTGTTCTCCTGCATCGAATTCGAACTGAAAGAACGCAGACGACAGATCAATCGAGTCTGAGTTTCGTCCATCATCGACTTCGATGTAGGACTCCATCAGTTGAGCTGCTTTCAGTGCAACTTTCTTGTGAAACTTTGGGATCCGTTTTTTTTCTTTGATGTACTGGCTGCCAATTTTCAGATTTTTTTCACTGAGACATTCATTGGAAAGTGCCATTGAAACAACACGATCGCGATGGTGCACGGGTTTCTTTTGACAGAACTCACATTTAGTCATCGGGCCTGACTTAGGCGATCCACACTGAAAACAGACGGCAATCACATAACTCTCCTTGTCTACCGACAATAAAATATTTCACGCAAGTTCGAGCCGATCAATATTTTTAGTAAGCAAGCTGTAGTCGGAGTTGTCTAAACAAGCACTCGAAATCACCTTGCATTACACCAGCTAGTTAGCAGAATCCTGAAAGAGCATTCTTGTTTGCCTATTCCTGTCCAAAAATTCTGCAAAGGTTTGCATGGGTCCTGTATGAAATTTAAAAATCTGAAGTCTAAGTTTAAAATCTTAAAAATCAGTATGAAGTCTGAACCGCAGTTTGAATACTGTTCCTAAGTATAGCGAGGATTTGAGCAGATTGCTGAGCGAATTAACAACTTAATACTCGATTAGTTCGCGAGATTCCAGAGTCAAAGCGTAGGGACACGTCCCATTTTTCATTCAGGTTTGCAATGTTATTAAATAAAAAACCCGAACCCCAGCATCAATTGCCGCAGTTCGGGTCTAAATAGTTTGGAGATGCTTAGACTGCTGTCCAAGAGTTAATTAGCGTTCAATTGAATAACAGAGGATTTTGTCATCCTCTCGTAGATAGAGCCGACCACCGACGATTACAGGGTGAGCCCAACTGGGACGATCTCCACTTCCAGGGACTTTGAAGTTTGCTACCTCTTGAAACGAACTGGGATCCGCTTTGACGAGAGTCATGACTCCATTGCTGTAGCGGACATAGACGTGACCATCGGCTCCAATCACGCTTGCTGATTTCTTACCTGAGCCTCTTGATTTCCATTTAATCTCTCCGGTCATCAGGTCGGCACAAAACGGGAGTCCTTTGTCGTCGGAGTCGCCGAACAAGTAGTCGCCCATGAGGATGATACCGCCGTGCTTATTCGCAAGGCTTGGTTTGAGTCCGTAGATTTCGTCGATTTTAACTTTTCCACCTGAACCAGATTGCTTTAACAGCGCACCGCCTCTTTTATATCCGGCGGAAAAGAAAACGAGGTCATCCCGCACAATTGGGGTCGGAATCACGGCGGTTGTTCTATCGATCTCGTAAGACCAAAGCAGTTCACCATCTGACGCACGAACGCCGAGGGCACCGCTACCCGTGGTTTGCACGTAGACCTTAGTCCCGCCGACATTCGCGATCACGACTGAAGCGTGCCCGGCCCCTCGGTCGCCATCGCGAACCGTCGACCATTTAAGCTTGCCAGTTTTTTTGTCGAGAGCCACCATCGTGTTCTTGGTGCCGCCCGGCGTGCAAATTAGGTGGTCGCCATCGATCAATACTGATTCGCTATAGCCCCAGCTATCCGCTTTTTTACCTTGAAACTTTTTCTTTAAGTCAATTTTCCAAAGTTCCTTGCCATCGGTATGAAGACAAATCAATTTTCCAAATGGCGTGATGACGTAAACCCGATCGCCGTCTACCGTTGGTGTGCTGCGCGAACTCTGCCAATTGTCTGGCCCTTGGTTCCATGCAGGCCCTGTCTTTGTTCTCCAGATCCTCTTTCCCGATTCACGATCAAAGCAGGACATGTATTCATCTTTATTTGACTCGGATGATAATCCATCGCCCAATGTGTAGAGACGCTCCCCATCTACGGCAATGCTTGCGTATCCACGGCCGCAGCCCTCGGCTTCCCAGACTAATTTTGGACCTTGCGATGGCCAGTCTGTGAGGAGTCCAGTCTCGGTCGAGACGCCGGTTCGTTCGGGGCCCCGAAACGTTGGCCAGTTTGGCTGTTGTCCAAATGTTTGAGCCGAAACAAGTAAACACAGGACAGCTGCTGCTGGATACGATAGAAAAATGCGAGTCTTCATCGGTTGGTTCCACAAAAAAGGTTAATGTGAATTCGAGAATTCAAACGGTTAAAAATATTGGCCGATCGTCTTTGAGATGAATATCTTAGCAAATGGTGACGAGTGTGCGTTAGACGTACTTCACTTTCTTTCTTGCAAAACTGGAGGTCGGTCCAGCGGTTGACCGGAATCCTCCAAAAATCCACATGCTGCGAGCCAAATGAGGGGCAAACTAAGATTTTCAAAGAAACTGAACTTGGATAGGTCGTGTTTAGTGGGATCACGCACCAATTCAAGAGTAGCTCGCCGCTGAGTCGCGTTAATCATGGCTCAGCAAGAACATAATTCCGTGAGGGTTTGCATTGAGCCAAAGGCGAGCGCCGTAAACTTGTTGATTAGTTTTGTCGATGTACTCCATTTTTTCTTGGAGGTGCGCAATTGCTTTGGTCAATTCAGAACGGGTTGCCTGGAGAGGTTTCCCAACACTGTCATCGACGATTCCATCATTTCCATTGGAATGCAGGATGGTTTGATAAGTGTCGCACGCGACAATGATATCGGTAGCGACAAACCGTCGATTAAGTTGTTGTTTTAGGATGTGATCGAGATCGCATTCAATGATGACCACTCCGTAAAGATCCTCTTCTTGGGCATCAAAGACAGGGACTCCAGCAAAGAGGGTTACATCTTTCTTCTCGCAATTCTCTGCATCGTGCAAAGCACCACAGGCGAGTGAGGTGTAAACTTCGTCAGGGTCATTTTGGCCAACCCGTTCGATAAACTCGCTTGATGTACCTGCCCGTAACCGGCTTCTTGGAATCGAACGAATGTTGGAGTGGACGGTGCTATGTCGTTCCACACGAACAAGCTCTGTGAAATCTTTGCCGTCGAGTCGACTGTAGACGATGCTGCGATAGTCTGACTTTGCTTTCAGTAAACCAGAGAAAATCGTGATTAATCGATCTCGCCAGGCGCTCGTGTCTTCCGCAGATTTGGCCCGGATGAGTTCCTGAATTGGCGGCAGGTCTGCCATGAATCGGACATTCGTTTCCAAGTCTCTCACTGACGCTTGCGTGTTTGTTCGTAACTCACGACCTTCCATACGCATCGTCTCATATTCGGATTGCCGCTGCCCCTGATTAACCATCCAGCGTTCGACATCATTTGCTAATTCAGAAGCGGTGTCGTGTCTGGCGAATTTTTTTAACGCCATCGCTTTCATGCAAATTGCTTCTAGTTCAATTGGAATATCTGAGCGGAGATCTCTTGGTCGTGGCGACTCGCTCTTTTGGATATCCTTAAGAACTTCCTTGATCTTGAGAGGCGCTGATGTTTTAGATTTCTTAGGTTCGTGCGGGGCATAACCTGTCAAAATAGCAAACAGAATGGCCCCAAGTCCGTAGATGTCTGCTTGTTGGGAAACGCTCTCCCCTGCTGCCTGTTCTGGCGACATGAAAAGGGGGGTTCCGATCACTTCGCCAGCCAGAGTTTCGGCAAGCGCTTCTCCAGAAAGTTCAACATCTCCGGAAAGCTGGCTACTCAGGTCGCTATCGTCAACTACTTTTGCGAGTCCCCAGTCGAGCACCATGACCTGCCCAAAATTATCAAGTCCGACATTTTCCGGTTTCAGGTCACGGTGAATCACACCTCGCGAATGAGCATAGGCAATCGCCTGACAGACGCCAAGAAACGCGGTTAATAATCGATGGAGAATCAATGGGTCACATTTGCCGGCAAGGCAGCGATCGTGGTATTCCGTGATCGCGTCAGCGAGTGTCCGTTTCCCAACAAATCGCATGGAATAAAAGGGCTCGCCTGTTTTCCGATCGGTTCCATATTGATAGAGGGAAACCACATTGGGATGCTCGAGTTGCCCCGTAATTTCAGCCTCTCGCTCGAAACGTTGCCACGCGTTTGGAGATTCCAACGCGTGGCTATTCATTTCTTTAATCGCCACGTTGCGATTCAGCTTTTCATCTCTTGCCAGCCAAACATTGCCCAGTCCACCCTCACCAAGTTTGCGAACGATGGTGTAAGGCGAAGAAGTTTCGCGTGAGTCGTGCAATTGGTTTTCTTTGGGGCTTTGCAGAGCGAATTGCTGGTCCTCGGGTGAGTCGTTGCTATCGAGTAGTGTGGCAGCGAGATTGGAGTTTTTTTCCATGGCTCGTAAAATCGAATCCGACATTCTGTTTTTAGCATCCTGGCTTAATGCGGATTCTCCAAGGCTTGAGTCGGAAATTCCACTGTTTTCGACGATTGATTTGTCGATAGTTTTTGCAAGTTCAGCGAATGCCTTGGCGGCTTCACTGTTAGAAAGATGAGCCTCGAGTTGAGTGGCTTCTCCTTCGGTGAGTTCCCCGTCGATCGATTTTGAAAAAAGTTCGGTCGCTTTTTTATCATTCAGCATGGGTTGCAGCCTCTTCGTTACTATTCCATTGACGTCCCACGCAGTTGGCAAGCCCCAGTCGCGCTCGGTGCATCCTCACCCAGTAATTTGACGGAGTAATCGCGAGTTCCTTACAGATTTGATCTGAGTTAAGTTCTTCCATCACGCTCAAGGTAAATACATCTGCCTGACTCTGTGGCAAATGGGTTAAACAGCCTTTTACGATGGTCCAGAGTTCGTTTGATTGAAGGTTGCGATCGGGACTACTTGTCCAACTGGAGGCACCCTTGTGGTAATTTCCTTGTTGGTCAAATAAGTGATTGGAAGGATCGTGTCCTTCTGTCTGATCGTGTTGGTGCTTATTTCGTTTGCGGATGAAATCGATAATTTTTCGTTTTAGGATGCCGGTTAACCAAGCTTGTTGAGAGCCTTTGCCTGAGTACTGAGAATAATATTTAATCCCGTTTAGAAAGGTCTCCTGCACGACCTCTTCTGCCGCACTTTCGTCGCGCAGCCGCTTAATCGCATAATTAAATAGAAAGTCACCGTATTGTTCCACCCAAAATTCGGGGGTACTCTGTTCCGTGGGCACCAAGAATTTATCCTTTTGTTATCCGTCCAAGCTGGCTTAATGATGTTTCGAAGAGTAATAAGCTGGGGCGAAGGAGTTTTGACCATAGGTGAACGAGGTCGAAATTTAGTTTTTGGGAACCGTTGTTCCTGTTTTGGTTATAGCTGTGGTTTCAAGTTGAATCAACTGATACAGGGGATTGTGAGACTGCGAGAACTGAGTTGAGTGCTGGAGCGGGGCAAGTCTTATAGTTTGAGTCGCGATGAAAAAAGGTCTGCCAGAACATTTGTAATGGATCGAGACTCGCTTGGTCTGTGTTGAGCTAACGGCACCGATTAGCCAAGTTGAAAGATCAAACGGGGCACATCAAATTCTGGATGCCTAACCTAATTCAACGTCGGTGTCTTGGACATTGTCATCAACTGGGGCAGACGGTTCCGCGCCATAGGTTTCAGAAATTTGTGCAGACAGGGCATTCATGTCGATGTCCAGCAACTTTCGGAGCGTTCTTTGGATGTGTTTAAATTTAACGGGCAGATTGAGCATCGCTCGTTTTTCATTGAACCACTCTTGCCTCACGAGTTTCCCGAGTTTTCCAGTGACGACTAAGATTGCGGGAACCTGAGCGGTGTAGCTGCCGCTAAGAAATTTCTCAAACCAACTGATTGCATCTTTGCCGAGTCCAGCGCTACTGAAGATTACGCAGTCGACGGGAGAATCTTCTAATGGGTCGAGGTCACTGAATCGTTCGAGTCCGCGTTCTGGGTTGCCAGTGATGAGCACACGATAGCCTAAATCTTTCAGGCGATCTCTTAGGTTGTCTTGAACTTTGATATTTGATTCGATGAGTAAAACTGTTTTGCCGCGTCCCTCTTCGTTTTTGGTCATCAGTGAGGAATAGGCTTGAGCCTCTTTTTCAGAAAGCTCTTCGTCGTACCGTTTTAGATCCCCTGATTCAATCGCGGTGAGCACGGCATCGATCTCGCCCTGCGCGAGAGCAGCGGTTTGTACTCGCTTTTTTGGATCGAGATCCATCAGGCGATTAATTAGGATTACGATCCGGTGAGGTAGATTCGGTTCGTGCAAGGTTACCGGGGCAACTTCCTGAAAACGTCGGGGGGAAAGACGTTTCATACGTTCCCGCGTCTCGTACAGAGGAGGCACGCCGGTAACCATGTGGTAGAGCATGCAGCCGAGGAAATAAATGTCACTTTTAGGGTCGTCACGGAGAACTGCCGTGCATCGCTCAAGCCCGGCGTAGTCGATACTGCGAGGCCCCCCTTTGCCATCGTCTTCACGATCGCTACTTACGGTTGCGAGACCGAAGTCAACAAGTTTCGCTTGACCTTTTGCAGAGAGAAGAACATTGGATAGCTTCATATCTCTGTGATAGATGCCTTGGGCTGCGGCATAGGCGAGCCCTCCGGCGATGTCACTGCAGATCCGCAATGAGGTGAGGTTGGGAATTCGCTTGTGGGCCTTAACGTATTCGCGAAGATTTTGCCCCTCCACAAAGTCCATGACCATGTAAATGCGGCCGCGGTCTTCGCCAACTTCACTAATGGGTACGATGTTAGGGTGCCGCAATCGCATTACCATTTTTGCTTCCCGCATAAACTGCTCGCGGGTATCGTTGTCGGTACTGTATCTCTGGCGGAGTACTTTGATCGCTTTGATGTCACCGGTTTTGCGGTGCAACGCCCGGTAAACCCGCGCAAAGGTTCCAGCTCCGATCAGGTAGAGAACCTGCCACTGCCCATAAAAGTAGCCCCGTCTTTGACCGTCAGCGATTCTGGAGATCTGCCAGTTGGTCATTTGCTCTTTTTCGAGCAACTTCATGATGAAGTCGTTGAAACTCGCGCGACCTCTTCCGCCGGCTTCACTGAGGGTAACCTCAAGATCTTTTGTGCTCATCAGCCCACAATCGTGGATGCGTTGAGCAAATTGTTCGGCCGTTAAATCGTTCATACTGAATTAGAACTCTGGCTCAGTTCGAATCTCCACGGTCAATGAAAAGTGTGGATCCGTTGCTGAAGGGATAATTGAGATTGGTAGAGTTATGTACTAAGAGTATTGCACAATATTATTGGAATGAATGGCTTGGGACAACTTTTACCGACTATTTAACGGTTTGGGCTGCGACAAAGGATGTTTTTTTGCATTGTTCCCCTTTTGCCTCTGTTTCACTCAACTCTGATCCCTATTTCCCAGGTGTTTGGTCGCTATATTTCATTCAACCTGAATTATTAGCATCGAGCGGTGGATGCTTACTCCGACGCGACCGCGAAGTTCTCAGGGCCCGAAATACGATTTAAATGTGATTTCATTCCGAGCGGGTTTGCTTACCTAGTTTAGTCTTCTAGAGCATTCTTGTAGGAGTCACGCTCTCGGCGAGTCGCTTCCAAGTCAAACATAAGGTATTTCATGTCCATTCGAAGCTGGCTCAGAGCTTCTTGGATTAGATTTAGAATTCTTCGCCGACGACGCGTGTAGTCAACCACCCGGTTTAGGGGGCGTTCTAGTTCTTGGCGGTATTGCTCTGGAAGTGTTTGAACTGCCGAGAGCAAGTCGTTGAGGTCCATTGGAAGTTGGTCAGTGTTTGTGTTGCGATCGGTTTTAATGTTCATCTTGGTAACGCCTTGTGCATGAGTGTGTTTCTGTTGAAGGCGACTTATTGCGAACCCAATGCCAAAGCGGATCGGTTTTTGGGGATTAAGACTTAAACCTCGGAAAAAACCGTGCTAGCGGCTAAAAGAAAAAATAATTGGCTCCGATCGTATTGAGGCCGGTGAGGTGCAAATGCAACATCTTTGACGTAGCGATTGGGCCAATATCTTGCTAAAAGTCTCGAAACCTTGGGTTTTGCGGAAAAACACTAGCGTTGGACCCAAGAAACAAGCGATTCTCGCGATCGTTGGCTTTGTGAATCGCCAATCCGAGTATGTTGTTTTTTTGCGACACTAAGCATGAAATCTCGACTTACCAAATTGATTATCTTCGTTCTTGCAGGGTTGATCCCTGTGGGAGCAGTCCAGGGGCAATTCCATGAGGAATTTGAATCGGGGCAATCCTCTTGGCAGCGACATGAGACCGACTGCGCAATCACTCAGGCGAGTTGGATTCAAAGACGATTCCGCGAACCGGATTCCAACAATGGCTGCGAAAGCGTTCATTTTACCAACGGGCCGGGAACCAAGATCTATTTGTCGCACAAGGTTTCTCCTGCGTTCGTAATTTCGGAACTCAATCCGTCGGTGCGAATTAAGGCGACGCGTCCCGGAGTTCAATTAATGGCGCGCATCGTCCTGCCTCACGCCCCTTCTCCATCGGGTGAAGGTCCGTTAACGACCATGCTGGCGGGGCCGAAGTATGAAGGGAGGGGGCGTTGGGAAACGCTCTCGTTTGAAAAGAAGTCCTTTGATTTGCAGCGTCAACTCACTGAGCGTGTTTGGCTTTTGCGACGCAAGTATGGATCGCGTGTGGATCAACGGGATGCCTATGTTGATAAATTGGTACTGAACCTGTATTCGGGGCCCGGTAAAACGGCGGTGCAGATTGACGATCTCAAGTTAAATGGAATTGTGGCGGCGGACGCGATTGCTGTTGGAGTCGCTGCAAGTGATTCGATGGTGGTAAAGGACGCTAATCTGCGCCAAGCAAGTTTTGAGGTGACTGACGAAAAACACAAATCGCTCGTGACGCGAGAGGGAACCGTTTTATTAGTCAAAAAGAAGCCCTTCTTTCCTAAGATTATCCAACACAACGGAGAGTCGTTTGACTTTTTAAAAGCACTTGGATTTAATACGATCGAGTTAAAGTCGACGGCAACGGAAGCTCAGCTTCAACTCGCCCAATCGCTCGATCTGTGGTTGATCTGCCCTCCCCCATCGTCGGTTGGTGTGCAGGCGATCGGCCTGAAATTCGACCGAGTGTTGGTTTGGCAGGTAGGTGAAAATTTAACCTCTGCTGATCTTTCAAGTCTCAGGCGCAAGGTTCGGGAAATTCGCTCATCTGATCGCCGCGACGGGCGACCGATTATGGCAGAGATTGGTTCTGATTGGTCTCAGTTGTCACAAGCGGTCGACGTAGTTTCGCTGGGGCTCAGTCCAATCGGCACCAGTTTCATTGCGAGTCAGTATGGAGATTGGATTGCCGCACGTCGGTTATTGGTTGGTGAAACTAAACCGGTCTGGGCGAATATTCAAACTGAGTTGCCTGAATCATTGCTTACTCAAATAGCAATACTGGCCAGAAAAATCCCTCCGGTACCGATTGAGCCGCAGCAGGTAAAGTTTTTAGTTTATGAGGCCATATCGGCGGGAGCCCGTGGCCTGCGATTCGGCTCTCGTTCACGTTTGGATGACCCGAGTCCGGGGACTCGTTTAAGATCTCAAACCATTCAGTGGGCATTAGCTCATGTGGATCAAATTGAACCATGGGCGGTTGGCGGCGCACTGATGAGGTCGTTGGCCAACGCGAATGACGAGCTTGAAATTGCAGTCATCAAAACAAATCGTTCGCGTTTATTGCTGATTGAGCGTCCGACTCACCACGAGCAATATTTGGCGGGTGATCTGCCTGTGCAGCCGATGGCAATTAAGGATCCAACCGCCGGTGCGACTGAATTGGCCTATCTGATTGGTGACACCGGACTTCAACCGTTGTCCAAAACGCGGGATATTTCTGGAGCCGTTATTCGGATAAATAATTGTCCAGCCATGATGGCGGTTGTCCTAACGCAAGATCCGTTGGTGATTAAAAAATTAAATAGTAGCTATGAGCGAGTTGGAAAGCAGTCGATCCTTCAAATGCATGTCGATTTGACGCGTCAGTGGTTGGCAATCATGCAATTGATTGATAAACAAATGGGACGCATGGGCCGTAGTTCATCTGCCGGTAGCACCGCACTTAATGATGCTGTGAATGCGTTTCAGAACGCTCAGCAACGCATTGCGGGAAACAATGCCTCGATGGCAGTTCCGTATCTTGATCGAGCGGACGAACGGCTTGCCTTTGTGCGTCGTGACATGATCATTGAGCAATTGGGAAAGTTTCAATCAAAAACGTCTACTCCCTTTACCGTCCATTCGAGTTTGATCCCTCTTCATTGGGAACTCACCGAACGATTGAACCAGGGGAATTGGCAGCCTAACGGATTGGCGGGCGGAGATTTTGAAGATTTAAATCACATGCTTGCCAATGGCTGGGAAAACCATCGGGAAGAGAGTGAGCTCGTCAGCACTCGCGTAGAATTAGCGGCGAGTGCAGCGGTTGACGGCCGTTATGGATTGAAGATGTCGGTGTTAGAGAAACAGCCAAATCAAGGTGTGATCGAATCCACTCCGCTGTGGATTACTTCACCGGAGACTTTGGTGAAGGCGGGGCAGTTAGTACGAATCCACGGGTGGGTCAATATTCCTAAAGTCATCCGTGGGACACATGACGGTTTGACCATTACCGATTCTCTTGGTGGCTCGGAAATGATGGAGCGGATTCCGATTACCGCTGGTTGGGAGGAGTTCACTTTGTATCGAGCGGCGCCGGAGAACGGTCGCGTTCAAGTAACTTTCGCGATGACCGGCACCGGAATCGCAATGCTGGATAAGGTTACCGTGAGAGCGGTAGACTTGCCCGCTGAAACGGTTCGGCAGGCAAAAAACTAACGTCTTGCTGTCGTGTTTAAATTTCTCTGAGCGCGTGGCTGTTTATCTGGTAAGCCAACTGCAAACTAAACTCCGTTAAAAACCGATCGCATTTGGGTCAGCACCCGAGGAATATTTTCGAGCGGATTTTCCTCTTCATATTCAAGGACAATATGTCCTTTGTATTTTGACTCGGTTAGCAATTGATTGATTCGCTGCATGTTGACCGCTGTTTTCTCACCTGACGGCTGTTTCATTTTTACTTTGTATTGAACATTTACAGACACAGGTGCACATTTTTTCAGGTCTTGATAAGGGGTCGATGAGATGAAGTTTCCTGTATCAAGATTAACGCCTAGCCACGGGCTATCGACGCCTTTAACGATCTCCATGACTTGGTTCGCCGTTAACTGGCCGTGATTTTCGACTCCGATAAATATGCCGAGTTTCGCGGCGTGTTTGGCACATCGTTGCAGAGAGGTGATGGCGGAGGTGAGCGCGTTAGGATTGGCTTCGATTTGTTTTTTTGTTCCTGCGAAAAATCGAATGTGATTCGCTCCCATTGTCGAAGCTCGGTCAATCCACTGGTTGGCTAATATGATTTCTTTTTCTAATTTAGCTTGGTTGGGAATCGTGAAGTTATTTCCAATGGCTGTTCCCACGATCGGAACACCCGATAAAAACGCATGGCGTTTAATTTTTAAGAAGTACTCCTGGTCGGCATCCGGCGGGAAGAAATAGCTGGTCAATTCCGCTGCGCATTGCTGCGTGGCGCAATAGTCAATGAACGAAAACATGTCAAATTCTTGAAGTCCGTTAGTGGGCTGAGGCTGTCCTTTAAAAAATCGAAAGTGTTTCCTCAAAGAGTAGGCAGCCAGTCCAAGACGATATTTGTTAGGCGGGCTCAGACTTAGTTTTGAATTTGTTTGATCTAGGGCTTCGCTTCCCCCTGCGAGTCGGCCAACATTGCTTGAAGTCAGGCAAAGTGCGGAGGAGGCGGACAGTTGAAAAAATGTTCTACGATTCAGTGGCATGGTATATCCCTAATTGCTTAAAGGGGTTTGTCGTGCGAGCTTGTGTGCAATCGCGAGGCCGGTCCGCATAAATTCGATGTGCGTTCATTCGAATCGCGGCTAAAGGTCAGAGTGAAGTTTAACCAATTCCATAAACCGGCGCGCAAAAAAAGCGTTCCTGGAGGGAACGCTTTTTCAAATTCTAAATCTACTGGAGGAACCTACTTTTTCGCGTAGGAAGCCTTGGCTGGGGAAATCTCGCCAAGTGACGCACCGCTGACGCGTGCAAATCGCTCCTTCGTGCCGTCTTCCAAATAACGATAACCAATTCTTGTTGGCTTGTTCGTCTTGGGGCAGACTACCATGACTTTGCTGGCTCGGATTGGGGTTTCCTTGTGAAGACGCCCGCCTTGAGGGTTCTTTTGACTTGGCTTTACGTGTTTGTAAGCCAAGTTAACGCCTTCCACGACCAACATTTGGTTTTTGTGGTCGACTGAAATGACTTTACCTGTCACGGATTTGTCTTTACCACTGATGACTGTGACTGTATCGCCGTTGTGAATCTTCATTTTTCTCGCCGCTTTCTCGAATTAGTGAATCGAGGAGTTTCCGTCATTTCCTGCCTATTGTCAAGGCTTAATGGTGAAATGATAGGTTCGTCAACTCAGAGATGGTTTGTTCAATCTCAAGTCGTAAATTGCCACATTTACCGGATGAAAAGCTTCCGTGAAGCTGGCGGCACCCGGAGGTTTGGGCGATTTTTTTCGCGTTTTGGGCGTTAATTCCGCCTGCCGGCAGGATTTCGATCCTCTGTTCAGCCTGTCTGTGAGCTGAAGTAATGTTGGTAAGTCCGTCCAGTGCTGTTGGCCGGTGGCCGCTGGTCATTACGCGGTCAATACCGACCTCAACCAGTTGCTCAAGGCTTTTCCGGGGGTCTCGAACGTCGTCAAAAGCCTTGTGGAACACTAGTTTTTTGCCGGTCGTGAGCGAACGCATTTCCTTGCATCGATCTAATGCTATGTCATTGTTTTCATCGAGGCAGCCGAAGGCGAGCCCGGCGACACCTTGGTTGAGCAGCCATTTTGCGTCGTGGACTAGGGTTTGCCACTCGAAATCAGAATAATTGAAGTTCCCAGCCCGGGGGCGAGCCATCGCAATAATTGGAATTTGAATCGAATTCACTACCAATTCGAGCAGTCCAGCCGACGGTGTAAGGCCATCGAGTTCCAACGCAGAGTTCAGTTCAATTCGGTCCGCACCGGCAATTTGAGCGGTGCGGGCGGCCTCGAGTGAGCCACAGCAGACTTCGATCTGAAATCCTCGAGAGGCTTGGGGGGCATCACTCATTTTCGACTTTGGCGAGAGAATTAGGGTCGCAGTATTTGAGTGCCAGCATTGCGTAGGCGGTTACGAGATTGGGGTCTCCCTCAAACCAGCGATCAGCAGGGTTAGTCCATGAGCCGTCATTCCGTTGGAGTTCAGACAGGCGACGTGTCAGGTCGGCTTGCCAGTCTTGCTTTTTTTGATCTTCGGTTAAAACGAATCGGTCGCCGGTAGCTGCGAGTGTTTTGGCAAAGATATGGTAATAGTAGAACAGCCCTTGCTGTCCCATGCCGGGGTTACTGGTTAAGTCGTAGTGTCTTCCAATCCAGTCCTTCGCCGCCTGAACTCGGATGTCGTCTTGATCGACGCCGGAATAAAGGAGGCTTTTTAAACCGGCGTAAGTCATCGAAGCGTAGCTTCGCAATCCACCTTCGGGCGTTTCTCCCGCCTTCGATTCTCCCTTTCCAACGGCGGTGTAAATGAAACCGCCTTCGTCATCAATGGATGCTTTGCCAACCCATTCCGCTGTATTGTGAGGCGTTGATAAATTTTGACACCGGGACATGAAGGTCGCCGCTTTTTGAAAGGCTTCACTTTGCGGATCCTCTGCGACGGCTTTCAGGGCATCGAGGAAATAGGAAGTGTTGGATGCGTCGGGTCGTTTATGCGTTCCATATCCTTGGCCTCCATAGAACGTGCTGTTGAGGTCGTATCCCTCCGCTTCATCCCATTGCAGGCCTTTGAGGAATGCGATTGCTTTTTGAATTGTCTCGTCGTAGTTTCCGTCTTTGTTGACGCGATTGAAGCACATGAGGGAAACACTTGTTTCGTAATTCCGGAGGTTGCTTCCCTTTCCATAAATTCCGCCATCGGGGCGGATTTGTGTTTTGAGAAACGCGAGTGCTTTTTGAATTTTTGGGTCGGTTTGAGGAACTCCGTGCTCGAGTAGAGCACTGGTGCAAAGCGCGGTCACGGCGGGACTGAGTTGCTTGCTAAAAGAACCATCAGGAGCTTGGCCTTTTTCCAGCAGGAAGGTGGTTCCCGCTTTTGATGTTTTTTGAAAGAGCAGTTCGACAGTTTCATCGGTTGCGGGGGAAGTCGCTTGCGACGTTTGAGGTTGTTGGGTTTTGGTTGGTTGCTGGAGGGGGAGTTTTGCAGGTGGAGTTTTCGTATTGGGAGCCTGAGTGTTTTGGGGTGGCGGCGTTGCGGAAACGGGGGAGTCATCCACTTTTACCGGGGCCCCCACGGCAGTGTCCGGGCTTGGGGGAGTCTGTGGCGAGGTTGGAGGAGTCGAGGACTCGGAGACTTGAATCGGTTCTTCGTGATCGGTTTTTGAGCAGCCTAAACTAAGACATAGCAGTGCCAGGATGCAGGTGGTTAACAGTGTCATGGGGGCAAGATTGACGCGTGGCAACATGGTTCGTTCCTGACTTGGTTTGCACGGCAAGACAGGACCTGTCTGCCGGTATACCGTGCGAGGTAGTCAAGCAAGAGTCTGCAAGAGAACCAGTGCTTGATCAAAATTTGAGTACATTCATTCAGCTTCAACTGTGCCGCGGAATTTCAAACACACGGTCCGTCAAAGGTATCATTGCCGGTTACTCTAAAACGGCAAGGATGTCGGTCTCATTCATGATCAGCAACTGTCCGCCATCTACCTCGATTTCGGTACCCGCGTAGCTTGAAAATAGAACGCGATCTCCTTCGCTGACTTGGAGATCCGAGCGACTTCCATCGACCATCAGCCTTCCGTTCCCGACGGATAAAATGCGACCTTCTTGTGGTTTTTCACGGGCGGCATCTGGTAAGACAATTCCACCGGCAGTTGTTTCATCAGCTTCAGTACGTTTAACAACCACTTTGTCGTCTAGAGGTTCAATTCTCATAAAAAAAATCCGCGAGTGTCGAGCAAGAATGTGACACCTTTCAAAAGTTGGGTGTCACCCAAGCTCAACATTGTTCCATGAGCGGTTCTGGGGTTCAAGCCGATATCTGGAAATCGAAATTGAGAATCCAGAGATCGTGTTAAATTGGGCGAAGCGGAGCAAAGTGGTGGTGTTTTGCAGGGTTTTCGTTGCGTTTTCCAGCTTTTCAAGGCCGTAAAGTCTGCACAATCGTTGGAAGCCACTTCGGGCGTTGTTTCCACCGTTTTAAGGCGAAAATGCCGAAAACTGAGATAGAAGCTTTTTTGTTCCTCTTAGAACAGCGGTGTGAAATCAATGAATTCAGCCCAAAATCCGCCTCGGCCCGAGACGAATCCAAAAACGATCCTACAAACCATCTGTGCGCGGCATGGATTCGATCTCGCTCAAAGTAATTTCAAAAAAGAAATTCCTGAGGCTATCGAGCAAGCTGAATTAAGTGATTGGAGTGCCGAAGGTGGAGATGAGTTGGTCTCAATTCGAATCGATCCCAGCACAACTCCGAATTATTCTGCGAACGACGCAAGTATTCTTGAGTCGGTGGTTGAGTCCGCAAGTCAGATTCAGCAGCTTGCCGAGCGGCTCTCGTTAAAGGAAGACGAGCTTTATCAAAATGAAGAACTACTCGAACGCAGAATCAGCGAGTGGGAGACGGCGACCGAGATACAGGAAAAAGATTATGAAATGAGGGTTCAGCATCTTTCTCAGCAAATGTCTCAGGTTAGCTGTCAGCAACTGCACCTGATGAAGCTACAATCGGACATCGTTAAAAGCTATGACGCAGTGCGAGTCGCGATCGAGACGTTGCTTGAACATCCCGAAAACGAAGGTGATGTGCTGGCAGCATGTAAAGCTCTGAAATTCGAATTAGCCGGACGTTTTGACTACATCGCTCATCGCTGGGAACATCTCTCAGGGTTAATGAAAAAGACGCAACTCACACAACAAGCTGAGCGTAGCGAAATCGACTGGTCGAATTGGCTTGCTGGTTAGTTGCTTACGTCGCCTGCCGGATTTCCTAGTAACGAGGGCAGCCGGGGGCTCACCGTTTGTTTTAATGGGCATACCGGTGGGTAGGCTTACCGAGTTATTTTGCCTGGATGGTTTTCTGCCCATTTCATAAGTGAAACGACGAACCTTTCGATAACGGGAATGACATCAACCGATTTGTCAAAATCCCATTCGAGCGTTCCCTCGTCCATGTAAGTTGAGCGATTCAGTTCCAGTTGGACTGCGTGAACGTTCTCCATCGCCCCGTAATGCCGAGTGATGTAGCCGCCGACGAAGCGCTCGTTAACGACATGTGAATAGTCACTAATGGTCTCGGCAAATTCTTCGATTAGTTCCTGAAATGCCGCGCCGCAAGATTTTCCATGGTTCGTGCCGAAATTGAAGTCAGGTAGATCCCCCTCAAATAACCTTGGGACTCGTTGTTTGATTGAATGGACATCGAGCAGAACCACGAAGCCAAACTTTTCAATCAGCCGTTTCAGTTCCGCTTCTAGCTGAGTGTGGTAGGGTTGCCAGTAATGTTCAATACGGTTCTTCCTTTCGGTCT
Organism: Mariniblastus sp.; assembly: GCA_029251085.1. Taxonomy (GTDB): domain Bacteria; phylum Planctomycetota; class Planctomycetia; order Pirellulales; family Pirellulaceae; genus Mariniblastus. Next base: position 13,493 of record JAQXDZ010000036.1, on the reverse strand, counting down.
CACTAGGCTCCTCGCCGGATTGGTAAATTGCATCGCCTCGGAAGGTGAAGTTGGGGCAAATGCCTGTCGAAACCTGTCCGGGGTAAAGGGCTTGATCATCCGCAGATCGGTTGAGATCTGCGACGTAACGTGAAGTGTTTGCGGAGATCATAGCTCCACTTTCGATCGCGGGGAGATCGTAAAGTCGTGTTAGATGCCAATCCGTATCGGTCTTCCTGAGGCCTTCATCGGTCATTTTTTCGGCAATTTCAGGCGGAATGAACACGCCGCTATGCGGATTGCTGATCACAAAAGGAGAATAGCCTTTTTGAAATCGAAAAAGTTTCATGAGAATTCGTTTTGTTAGCTGAAATTTTTTGGGGAAATCGCGGACGCAACTAAACGCTAGCATAGCTCAAACCGGATTCGACTTGGAGCAGGCAACCGTTTCGCCGTATACTTTCGAACTCTTGCCGAGTAAAAGCCCGAGGAAAAAGGAGTTTCCACGATGCGAAGTATTGCGGTCATCAATCAAAAAGGTGGTGTTGGAAAAACAACGACCGCCGTTAATTTAAGTGCTGCGCTGGCTGAAGCGGGCAATCGAGTCTGGCTGATTGATTTGGATCCGCAAGCCCATGCGTCTCTTCATCTCGGTTTCGGAATGGAGGAGGACTATCTTTCGGTATACGACGTTTTGACTGCCGATGTTGGGTTGGATGAAGTGCGGCATTTGGTGGACGACAATCTTTGGTTGAGTCCAGCGCACATTGATCTTGCCGCTGCTGAGATGGAGTTAGCCGGCGCCGTTGGCCGCGAGATCATCTTGCGTGACCGGATGGCAGAAGTCAGCGAGCGGTTCGATTACATCATTTTTGACTGCCCCCCTTCTTTGGGGATTTTGACGCTTAATGCGTTAACGACGGTGGATGAAGTTTTCCTTCCACTGCAGCCACATTTCCTCGCACTTCATGGATTGAGTAAATTATTACGAACGATCGAACTGGTCGGACGCCGTTTGAACCCAGTGTTGCAGTTGACTAGCGTGGTGTATTGCATGTTTGACACTGGGACGAGATTAGCCAATGAAGTTGTAGAGGATGTCGAGCTGTTCTTTGAGGATCAGCGACTGACTGATTCAATTTGGTCCAACGCTTATAGTTTTGATACGAGAATCAGGCGAAACATTCGATTGGCGGAGGCGCCGAGTTACGGCCAGTCAATTTTCCAGTACTCGAACGATTCCAATGGTGCTCAGGATTATCGAAGTTTAGCGCAAGAGGTTATTCAGCAGACGGCCGCGATGCAAACGTTGGCCGCCGAGATACCGGCTGACGAACCGTCGCTGGCGCCTGATCCGTTTTACGCTCCTGAAAATCACTTCCATTATTAGTCTTTTCGTTCCTTCGCCCCGGCCTTGCCGATATTTTATCGTGTAACGGGCGTATTGGAGGCAACGGCTGGAGTTGGGGTGCTCGAACTGCGGAAAGCCGAGCCAGAACCTCGCTGGCGAGCAGTTAACGCGTGGCAAAAAAACGCGGTTTTAGGCGAACACGGGTCGCTCTTTTAAAAATGCTTGTTAGCATAACGGCGAGTTTTACAGCCCTATTTTTGGATCGTTAATATGTCGGATTTCCCACCCAGCATGGAAGAATTAGTCGAGACTTTCGAGGAACTTCCGGAATGGGATGAGCGTTACGATTTTATGATCGATTTGGGGAGGGAGCTTCCTTCGTTACCGGTCGAATTACAAACCGAAGAAAATATCGTTGAAGGCTGTATGAGCACCGTTTGGCTGGTAACAGCACTTCCAGGCGGGGTCGACCAGCCAATGGCAATTCAGGCGGACAGCGACTCGATTATTGTCAAAGGGTTGATCGTCATTTTACTGGCCTTTTATTCCCGCCAGACGTCGGCTGAGATTGTTGATTCGAACGTCGGAGAGTTCTTGAAACAACTGGGGCTAGATCAGCATCTGAGTCCCCAGCGGCGGAACGGTCTGTTTTCGATGATCAAACGTTTGAAGGGGTTGGCAGCGGCCTATTCCAGTGCGCCGCCAAATTAGGCGAGGAAAGTGTTGTTGCCAGCAATGGGGCAATCGCGGCGTCGCTTACTTGCCGTAGTCCTCTGACTCTGGATCGAGGCTGGCAATATTGCCTTCTTTGAACGCTTCTGCCATTGCCAGCGGCACGGTGGCTTCGGCGGCCACAAGAATTGCTCGATTGGCGACCACTTTCGCTCTGTTCTCCTGCTCGACTGCGACGGCTTCGGCTCGTCTTTTTTCAGCGAGCGCTTGAGCAACACGCGTATCGGCTTCGGCCTGGTCAGCTTGGAGGCGGGCGCCGATGTTGTCTCCAATATCGATATCTGCGATGTCGATCGAGACAATTTCAAATGCTGTGTTACTATCGAGAGCGCGATCGAGCACGGCTTTCGAAATACGATCGGGCGTTTCCATGACTTGTAAATAATCAGTCGAAGAGCCGATTGAGGTGATGATCCCCTCCCCTACTCTAGCGATGATGGTTTCTTCGGTCGCTCCACCAATTAACTGATCGAGATTGGTTCGAACCGTGACTCGCGCTCGCACGCGAAGCTCAATCCCATCTTTTGAGATTGCACTCAGAGTCGATTTATCGGTGAAGCTTCGATCAGGACATTCAATGACCCGTGGGTAGACGCTTGTTTTGACAGCCTCTAGTACATCGCGGCCCGCCAGATCAATTGCCGCGGCACGGTCGAAATCAAGATCGATATTTGCACGTTCAGCCGCAATGATCGCTTGCGTCACACGGTCGATGTCGCCGCCTGCGAGATAATGAGCTTCGAGATTTTGGGTCTCGATTCCCGACTTTTCATTTGATTGGATACCTGCCTGATGTGCCATGATTTTTGCATTGATAACCTTGGCCGCATCGACACGACGGAGTTGCATTGCAATCAGATGAACCATTTTTACTGGCGCACCGGACGTCAATGCTCGAAACCAAAGGGCTCCGAAATTTAAGAACGCGAAAAAAACGATGAGCAAGAACAAGCCACCGATCGCGGTTCCAGTCCAAAGCAAAATTGGCAAGATCGGTGGCACGCTTTACCCTTTCGATGGACTTTTGGTTTGACGGAAAACGTGGCCGCAGTCACACTCTTTTCTTCTAACGTGCAATTGAGATTTGCATTGCGGACATTGCTTGTTCCAAGATTTTTGTTTTGGCTCGCCAGCTTGGCTTGCTTTGCGTGCCGCGTGCAATTGCTCTTTTCGAGATTCGTCGGCTAACTGGACAGCACATTGAGGGTGGATTCCATCCTTGGAGTAGGATGATTCTCCGCAGACGGGGCACGATTTTGATTTTCGAATCGCGTATTCAAAGGTCCGAGTTCCATTCGTCATCTTGCCGCCTTTTCGTAAACGAGTTCGGGCGTTTGCCATGCCGTTTTCCTGACAAACTGGAAAGTTTTTTCGGTCTCGCAAGAAGCTCAGTACAACTGGACAAAGTTACTGGACAAAGTTTCAGTTTGAGTGAACAAGCAAGCGAACGTTCGGCCGTGGTCGTCAGTCGCTGATTAAGGAATCGGGGGATGTTTGAGACATCTCTCACGGACGCAATCGCATCGACCCTCCTGTGATCCGATTGCAACCTGTAACGAAGCCGACGCCGGATTGTACGGCACGCCAGAGGCTTCGTCCATCATGTAAAATGAGATCGCAAGGTTATTAGATCAAATACTCAACTCAGAAGGTATCGCTTTGTGGCAAGATGCCTCTGCGGTGAAGATCCGTTCGGGAGATGTTTCCCCAATGGCGCATAAAAAAAGCCTTGGCAAAAATTACCAAGGCAGTTTAGCGACGCTGACGGGACTCGAACCCGCAACCTCCGGATCGACAGTCCGGGACTCTAACCAATTGAGCTACAGCGCCTGAAACACTCTGACGAGCACTTGTGAAATAGAAAATTATCCTTAATCCACGTCGTTTGCAAGTCGTAATGTAAATTTCGGTGAAATCCATATGGAACTATAGGAAATGCTGGGTTTCCTGTAATAGTTTTTACTAATCTTTGAATTTTTCCAGTCTGGAAACGGCATTGGCAGAATGAAAGAAGATTGCTTTGGTTATCACAGGCAAAAATGTCATTCTGTTTTTGTTATTCGCTGTGCCGTGAAACTGGCATTTTCGACCTGAAATATCCCTACAATCGCTTTCAAAGTGGGGCAAGCGTCTAAAACTTTCTCCATTGATAACTGCAGTCGATCCTCGTGGCAGTCTAAAAACCTAAGTTTAGGCGGTTACTGAAATAGTTTCCGATTAGATTCGGAGTTGGAAGGGAGAAATTATGAATTCTTTGACAGACTCAATTGGCGACCTTGCTCAACAAGTTTCGAGGGAAATGGGTGGGATAACCCAGAATCTAACTGGCACCGGTTGGGCAACCCTCTCCATCGCTCTGCTAATTACCGGTTGGTATTTCTTGAGTGGGAACTCAATTAAGACGTCTTGATCGTAGGGTTAGCCAGGCACCGAAGCATTGGCCAGTAGCAACTGATTGCGTACCCAGCGACGGGCTCGGGTTAGAAAAGACTTCCGTTCGCTTCAAATCCAAGATCCTCGATAATTTCTCTGTCTTGGGCAGCCGCTTTCTTGTTACCGGCACGCCGGTGGATTTCCATGCGGTGGTAGATCAAAACGGCAGTCATGCGCCGGGCCATTTTCTTCCGTCGAGCGATTTGTTGTGCGGAAAAATCCGGTGTGTTGTAGAGTGAACTTTTGAGAGCAAGTTCCATGAATTCGGAAGCCAAAACCGCACAATCGAGATCATCGAGTGCATTTTCGTAGCTGCTCGGTGTATTCAGCATTCCCGGCCTTTGATCGAACGGAGGCAAAACAATGGATTGCCAATTTCGCCGACCAGATACAAAGCCACGGGTGTCCAGATACATGCTGGCTTTTTGTAGTTGTGTCAGGCATGCTTCCGCGTTCGGGAGGCTGGTCGCGAGGGTTTTGAAATCCAGCCCAAGTTGTTGGAGCCTTTTTCGATCACGGTCAGCGAGCGCGAGTGCCCCGAGGTCTTCATTAATTAAAGCCCGTGTCGCGAGCATTACTGCCAAACTGTTTTTGTCTATCTGTTTTAACGCTCTCGCGTTAGAAATTCCTTTTTCAAGTTTTTCACCGAACGGAAAGCTCGCCTTGGATTCAGTTGTCTCAACTGGAGGGCTGCCGACCGTTGCCTGCTCCTTCGGAATTGATTGCTGAATTTCTGGAGGATTTTCTTGCATTAGCTCGGTGACGACACCCTGAATGAAGGAAACTTGGGTTTCCAGTTTACTTTCGTAGGTGTCGATTCTCCTACCGAGCTCGGCCAAAGCTTGGTCGCGCTGGTTGAGCGTGCGCGAGAGCAAGCCAACAGCAACGGCGGTTCGCACGTCGAGGGGGACAATATAGTTGCATCCCCAGTACTCTAATTCTTCAGAGTCAATTGCTTTGTTGATGTCTCGGTTCGCTCGCAACAGTTCTTTGCGGGCCAGTGCTCGGAAATACGCGAGGTTGTTTAGTTCGATGGGAGTTCGCGACATTTTCCCTGAGAGATGGCGTTTGTAGTTTTCGAGGGCTAAATCAAATTCCCCGAGGTACTGAAAGCAGGTCGAGCGGACTTGGTGGGCCAGTTCGTCTTCCGGTGTCAACTCAAGAATTTCATCGCAAAGGGTAATTCCTAGTTCGCCCTGATCGTTTTCGGCAAGCATATTTGCGTAGGCTAATTTAATTTGCCGGTTGTCAGGCGCCTCTCGGAATGCAATTTCCATGACTTCCATGGCTTCTTCGGATTGCCCCGCCCCGGCAAGGTTCATGGCTTTTGCAAAGTTCCATTTTGCTGATTCTTCCCGACAACCAATCAGGCTGAAGAGAACGATTAAAAGAGCGGCCAAACTGAGTTGGCTTTTTCCCGAAAACCGGAAGTACTTATTCGAACAAAGGGATTTTAAAGTCAATGAATTTTGAAATTTAAGAAAGATGTGATTGAAAAGAGATCCTGATGTGTCGTCGGTCTAGGGGGCAGAAGATTCAGGGGGTTCGAGGAAATTTCGGGTCGACTGGAGCAGTTCATTTTTGATGAGTTGGAGTTGGTTGCGGTTGCGAATCTTATTCCCCTGTTCATCGGTCACATAAAAAACATCGATGACTTGATGGGCGTAGGTAGAGATTCTCGCGTAGGTAACATCAAGGCCGAGTCGATGTAACGTCTTTGTTAACTTATACAATAAACCTGACTTGTCGTAAGCAAAAACATCGATAATGGTAGCCGAGCTAACGGTTTCATTGTCAATTTTCACACGAATCTCTGGTCGTGACAGTTTGAGGGCAGCGCTTTCTTCTTTTTCCCACTTTGCGGGAAATCTTGGCGGATCTTCATCAACTTCTAAAACTAAATCGAGGGCTCGTTGTTTGATGTCGGCGTAGCGAGCCTGATTGGGTTGAGAGAATTGTTTGTCCTCGAACTGAATCCAGTAGAAGACTAACGAATCACCCATGGGTTTGATGTCGGCTGCCCGAATTTGCAAGCCTAAGCTGCTGAGCATTCCTGTGATCTTGTAGAAGATTCCAGTTCTTCGGCTTGATACTTTACCAATGCAAATTTCGTAGAGTTTAGATTTTTCCAAGCGGCTGATATCGCAAACCGCTTCGCGAGGGTTAACGCGTCGAATCTCATTCAGCCGAGTTGCGATCGTTTCGGGCGAGTGGGATTCACAATAGCTGCTAGGAAGCGTTTCAACTTTATTTCTTAGCCAATTCTGTCCGTCCTCTGTTTCCGCTTGTGCGGCGACCAGATTGTAGACGCCATCAAATCGCTCTTTTTCAAGATTTTCATTTTCGCCTGACAGGACGCTCTTAGCGCGTTTGTATAACCCCGTAAGCAATCCTTGTTTCCATGGAGTCAAAACTCCCGGCCCGACGGCAGAGATGTCTGCACAGGTGAGAACATAGAGCATCGAGAGCATTTGGACAGAGCCAACGTTGGAGGCAAATTCAGCGACCATTTGGTCGTCGTTGATGTCTCGGTGAAGCGCTAAGTGCGACATGACGAGGTGGTTGTGGACGAGAAACTTAATCGTCTCAGTTTCGTCTTCGGTTAAGTCGAACCGCTCGCCGGTGGACGCCGCTATCCGCCGTCCAACCTCGCTGTGGTCTTCGTGGAATCCTTTGCCTAAATCATGGAGCAGGATTGCTAGATGCAGGATGTTTTTTTCGCGAATGTTACGATAGGTTGCGCCCACGGTATTTTGGGCATCGGCAAATTTTGTCAAATTCTCCAGAGCCTGCATGGAGTGTTCATCTACCGTGAATTTGTGATATTCATTGAATTGCAGTAGGCCGCGAGCATGTTCGAACTCCGGGATAATTTTCCAGAGGACTTTCATTTCATGGAGGCGTCGCAATTGGGAGGCGAGTCCGTGGGTGTTTGAAAGTAACGCCATGAATCGCCGCGCGCTTTCGCGAGTGAATTTAATGTCTGGATTCTTCAGCATCTCATGTCGAATGGCGATCCACGTATCGTGTTCAATGGTTTTGTCGTGAAGACAAGCCAGTTGCATCAATCTTAGTACCTGTTCCAGGTTTTTCTTGACGGACTCAAGGTGGGGCTTGGTGACGCCAATTTGAGTGGCGCCCATTCGGAAATGGTCGTCAATTTGCCGCGTCACGAGGGGCTCTATCATCGTCACTGCTTGAGCCTTTTTGCGGCTGGTACTTTTGGCAACGAAATGTTCGCAGATATAGTGAATTCGGCTGGTGTAACGAAAGTACTGACGCATAAATTCTTCGACGGAAAGAAGTGCGTCATCTCCTGAAAATCCAAATCGCTCAGCTAGGCGAACCTGTTCATTTCGGCCGAGTCCATCGTTGGCGCGATTTGCATGGAAATGCATTTCATTGCGAACTCGCAAAAGAAATTCGCTGGAGTTATTCAGTTGTGTCGAATCCGCTGTTGAGAGCGCGCCTTTGGCGAGTAGACGGTTAATATCCGTTTCGCCAAATTGGACATAGCCGAGCCAGCGGACGAGATGGATATCTCTCAATCCGCCACGAGATTTTTTAACATTAGGACGGAGCAGGTAGACGGTTTCACCAAACTCGACTCGCTCTTTCTCTCGGGCTGCGATAATCGCTTTGATGATGTTAAACGTTTTTCGATTGGTGATTCGTTTGAATCGTCCGGCAAAGTATCGAAACAACTCTTCATTGCCAGCCAGCAAACGGGCTTCGGTGAGCGAGGAAAAAATGTAAGCATCTTTGAGCGACATACTGCAGGCGTCGCGGGGAGTCCGAAGGCTGTAGCCCAATTGGAATCCAGAGTCGGTTATGTCTTGCGAGATTCGGCGAGAAAATTCAACAATGTCATCCGTTAAACTTCCTTGGTAAAGCACCATCAGGTCGACATCAGAAAACGGTGCGACGTCTCGCCGTCCGCAGCCACCCAAAAGTACAAGGCTGATTCGAGAAACCAGCCCCGGCGAAATTTCTGCGAGTGCTGTTTCGTATATCTTTATTAAGATCGAGTCGAGTAGGTCGGAAATGAGGTGGCAGGTTTCTCTACCGGAAGCGCCCTCGTCATGCAGTTTCCGAATATCGACAAGGCTCGATTTCCACCGCTCGCGGGACTCGAGAACGTTAGGGCGAATGCCGATTCCATTGGTCATGGTAGGACTTGCTCTTTCCATCCCGTGGGATGGCTTATTATCGATGATTACCGTTGGGGGTACGTTTCTTCCATGGTGAAACGGTTGTGGTCGAACAGAGGGCAACGCGTGTGGTCGGTCGCGAAGCCCTGTTGCTCATTCCATCCCATTTATTTCTAGGGGGGTAAGTTTTAAACCGCATCCGCACCGGTTTCGCCGGTTCGAATTCGAATAACTTCGGAAAGATCGGAAACGAATATTTTACCGTCGCCCATTTGGCCGGTCTGTGCTTTTCCAATAATGGTGTCAATCACCCCCCGGAGTCTGTCTTCAGAAACGACCACTTCGACTTTAACTTTTGGGACAAAGTCGATGGCGTATTCGTTGCCACGGTACATTTCAGTATGGCCTTTTTGTCGACCATAGCCTTTAACTTCGGTAATCGTCATGCCCTCTACACCGCACTCTGTGAGTGCCGTTTTGATGTCATCGAGTTTAAAGTGACGAATAATGGCTTCTATTTTTTTCATAAAACGTATCCTTGACCACCGTATTATTTAGTTCGCAGCACATCCGACTCTCGGTGGGTGCCGCAAAAGACTCGTGACCGACTACCTGTCGGTGACCACACTGGAGCCTTCTCAATTGTAACGCATTGTCGCTGAATTCTAATCCTGCTGACAAGATTGTTTTTGCTGCTGAACCCGAGAAGTCAAAATCTTCGGACAATCGATTATCTTAGGGAAATCAGCCATTGCGACGCCGGCAAGGCTGGAATCTTAGCCAACGAAGGCGCGTTTGCATTTTGAAGGTGAAGAAATTTTCTCAAGATTTGTCTTTCCGCCCGACATTCCATTCAGTTTCCGGGCACTGGTCGAGCTGGTTTGTGTATCTCGCCAAAACAAAAAGTAAGTCACCGAGGCGGTTAAGGTAGATCAGCTCGAGTGACAGGTCCGCTTCTGTTTTCGAGTTGATTAACTCCACGAGTTGTCGTTCAGCACGACGGCAAACCGATCTGGCGAGATGCAGCGTACTGCCAGTACGCCCGCCCCCGGGAAGTATAAAAGCTTTTAACGGGGCGAGTTCTTCGTCGTATTGATCGATGGCTTTTTCTAATTCTGCCACTCGCTCAGCGGGGAAGTTCGGGATGCGGTCAGAACTGCTCAAACAGGCTGCGACTCGACTGCCGAGGTCAAATAGGTCATGCTGGATCTGTGTCAGAAGTGAGTTGAGCGATTCTGATTGGTTTTCAACCCGCGCTAAACCAATAAAAGAGTTGACTTCGTCTATCGAACCACAGACTTTGATCGCTGAATGAGACTTCGAAACACGAACTCCACCGAGTAGGCCGGTTTCACCTTGGTCACCGGTTTTAGTATAAATTTTCATCGAATTCCTAAACGACTTTAAGGGTCATTCATTTCTTGGGTCGGATATTAAAAGGATCTCGCCGTGGCTAAAGTAAAATCTTGCGGATTTTTGATTTATCGAGAAGATCCTAGCCCATCTTTTCTTTTAATGCGACATGCGGATCGGTGGGATCTACCGAAGGGGCATGTAGATGAAGGTGAAACTAATCTTGAGTGTGCCTATCGTGAACTCGAAGAGGAAACTGGAATTCGTGCAGAACACGTTTTGATGGATGAGCAGTTTAAATTCAAGAATAAGTATGTCGTAAAATACGATGAAAACGGTGAGGTCGTCAAAAAGAAGAAGTTGATAATCTATCTTGCTAAATTGTTGGTGCCAGTTGAAATCAATCCCACGGAGCATGAGGGATTTGAGTGGTTCTCTTGGGCGCCACCTCATCAAATTCAGAAAAAAACGATTGACCCATTGCTGCAGCACCTAGAAGAGTACTGGAGTGAGATCGGAGAGAGAGTCCACGGTAATGTTTAATGCTCCGATGCTTGTCGAGCGTTCTAACCAGTTGGCCCCCGATTAACCCGTGCGGTTTTACCCACTCAATTGAGTGGGTTGTAAGCGGAGAGCCGTAGTTAAGTTTGGAGGTATCGTTGAAATTCACTCTTCAGAAAAATCTGGTCGATGTAAGTCGGCGACTTGTGTTTCCCGCTGAAATTACAGTTGCCCAGGGAAGAATTGCAGGCATTCGGCGGATTGAGAGTGCTCAAGGTTTTATCATGCCTGGATTTATTGATTCACATATTCATATTGAGAGTTCGATGTTGCTGCCGAGTGAGTTCGCTCGTGTCGCGGTAACTCACGGCACGGTAGCAACCGTATCCGACCCCCATGAAATTGCGAACGTTTGTGGATTGGCAGGAATTGAATTAATGCTCCGCAACGCCGAGCAAACTCAATTCAAGTTCTGCTTTGGAGCGCCGTCTTGTGTGCCAGCGACTAGCTTTGAGACCACGGGAGCAGCACTCAACTCGTCAGAGGTAAGACAGTTATTGAAGGACCCCCGGATTGGTTATTTGAGTGAGGTCATGAATTTCCCGGGAGTGCTGAAAGGTGACCGCGAGGTGATGGAAAAAATCGCGGCGGCGAAAGAGTTGGGTAAACCAATCGATGGGCATGCACCGGGACTTCGCGGGGAAGATGTGGAGAATTACATCCGTGCCGGGATCACAACCGATCATGAGTGTTATTCAAAACCTGAAGCGCTCGAGAAAATTGCGGCGGGATGTAAAATCGCTATTCGAGAAGGGTCGGCTGCTCGGAATTTCGACGCGTTACAGACTCTCATCGATGAGTTTCCCGAATGTTGCATGTTGTGCAGTGATGACAAACATCCCGACGAATTAGTACTTGGGCACATAGATCGACTGGTTGCCAGAGCGGTTGGCGAGGGACGCGAACTGATGAACGTTCTCCAGGTGGCATGTGTAAACCCAGTTGAGCATTATGGGTTAGACGTTGGATTGTTAAGAGTTGGTGATCCAGCTGACTTCATTCTGGTCGAGGATCTGGTTGGGTTTAGAGTACTCGAAACTTACTTAGAGGGTGTCCTGGTCGCTAAAGACGGGGTTTGCAGGATGCCGAGCATTGTCCCGGAATCAATTAATCGTTTTGATGCCGCACCGATCAAGCTTCCTCAATTGCAAACCGAGGCCCTGTCGGAAAGAATCCGAGTCATTCAGGCAATTGATGGTCAGTTGGTAACACAGGCATCCATCGAAAATTGCAAGATAGAAGGTGGCTTCGCTGTTTCCGATACACAGAGAGATCTCCTGAAAATTGTAGTTGTCAATCGCTTTGAGAACGCTGAGCCTGCGATTGGATTTGTCTCTGGATTTGGGTTGAAGTCCGGAGCGTTTGCCTCGTCAGTAGCTCATGATTCTCATAATATCATTGCAGTCGGTGCGAATGATGAAGATTTGTTGTCAGCAATTAACGCCGTCATCGACCAGCAAGGGGGGCTTAGCGTGGTAGAAGGTGGGAATCAACTTGTCCTACCGCTCCCTGTGGCCGGGCTTCTTTCGATGGAATCGTGCGAGGTCGTTGCGGAGCATTACAGCTCACTCGATCAAAAAGTGAAACAGCTGGGGTCGCAGTTGAGGGCTCCTTTTATGACGCTTTCTTTTATGGCGTTGCTTGTCATTCCATCGCTTAAAATCAGTGATCAGGGCCTGTTCGATGGGAGCAGTTTTGATTTCGTTTCCCTGTTTGTTGATGGGAATTGAATTCAGTCATTCCTGATTAGCATTTCCATCGGGCAACTGGTGTTTGGCTACTGCCGATTCATTCAGATTTCAGAAGTCGAAAAATAGGACGTTCCCTGGCAAGCATAAGTTGCACACTGCCGATTGTATTCCCAGCAATCTCGACAATGGGGAGTTTTGCATCTTTCGCAGAGCACCATTTGTTCAGTAATCCCCCCGCTGCAGATTGGACAGGTAATCGATTCAAGAACGGTTGCATTGTTCTCGTTTAGGAAATCGATTCCTTCGGTAGAAACTAGCATTAACTGATCGAATAGATCGAGTGAATAACGGATGAAGTCATGCAGTGGAGCAAGATCTTTAATAAAGCCAGGTTTTTGAATTCTTAGCTTGCCTCGTTTGATCGAAATATTGAGTTCATTGGGTTGAGTTAAATTTCTCAGTCGAATCAAGAGGCTTTGGACATTGTAATTTAGTACTTTGTTTACTTGCTCGAACTGATTAGTCCGAACTGAGAATTGAGAGTTAAAAGCGACTTGTCTAAATTCGATGGGCAGAATTTTCTTCGTACCTCGCTCTATTTTGGCGTCGAATAGAGTTGTGATTTGAAGCTTGAGATTGGGGTTGGGCCACAGCAATGCCATTTCGGTGAGTTTTCCAGTTTTGAAAATGGAACTCGCTTGGCTTTGAAGGAGGCAACTTGTCCGACCGTAATCAAACGCGAGCGTCGGTTTTATAAAACCGAGGCCAAAGGTTGCCCCGCCAGTTTTGCTCTTGCCTACAAAGTGCCCCTCAAGTTGGGAGTAGGTGCGATTCCATTTCCCAAATTGTTTTAACATTGAATTCTCTTTTCTAAGTCAGTCGGCGCAGTAGTTGGGATCGTCATTGGTTTGAAATGTTGGATTTCATCAAGATTGCAGTTCTCTGTCTGTCTGCTCACTCATTGTGTTTGGCGGGTTGTCTACAAAAAACATTTGGCTTGCATTTGGGGATGAGTCTTTTTCGGTTGGCTCGAGTGTCAGTGGCGAAGCGACGGGGGCGTTGAATTTGTTTTTTCGACCCGATTGATTTATCACAAAACCAGTTGCCAAGATCACAACGCCAGCTCCTCCGAAGATTGCCCAATACCATGCAGAGGGTATTTGATTCAATGATGAACTTAAAAGTTCCGGTTCCATGTCTTGGTTGGGGGATTGTTGAATCCTTTTTTCTAATGCCTCTTTT
>JAQXDZ010000101.1 GCA_029251085.1 Mariniblastus sp. | reverse complement strand
AAAGGGACCAAGAGCATGAGATAGCTCCACGCCATCGACCACTGTCCGAGTTGCTGGTCCGACATGAGGCGGCAGAAAAGCAGGCCACGTCCGAATCCGATGGCGCGTTGGCTGATCGTAAGGACGAGTGCAAATGCCAAACCAATGGCGATTGAGTCTGAAACGAACGTTACAGGGGCTTTTTGTTCGTTTTTGAGCAATTGAGGGTCGGCTTTAGGGTTTGCGGCTGCCATGGCATCGTGGGCTAGTGCGTTTACGGGGGTTAATCAAAATGTTGGTTATTTACGGGTGCAAACTGGTAAAACTCTCCAAGTTGGACGCAAAACGCCTTTCCACTGCCTGGCTGAAGCAAGGATGGGACTGTGGTGCAGGTTGTAGCGATTTGCGGTGAATCGTCTCCTTGATCGGCAGCGAGGCGTAAAACCGCTGCTGAGGAGGTTTGGGGAGTCTGAGAGCTTGGTGAGATGCGGTCTGCGAATGAGCCGAGGACGGTCAACTGGCTCGTTTTCGAGTTTGTGTTTCGGAACTTAATGGTCCGTCGATTGTGAATTTTGCAGAACGTGTGCGAAGTCCTATTTGCCCCTGTTCATTGGTTGGCTCGGCATGATAAACTGAAGTCATTCGTTCTTAATGGCAGACGTGCCATTTCTGAGACTTTTTATGGATTAAGAGATTGCCAGAGCTTCCAACACAAGGGGATGACCAGTTAGGTGATCCTTTGAAAATTGATTTTTCCATTGTAGCGCGGGATTTAAAACTTCCACCCGAGAAGATTGCAAAGACCGTCGAGTTACTGGACGCCGGAAATACGATCCCGTTCGTAACCCGCTTCCGAAAAGACTTGACCGGTGGGCTCAATGAGCAGCAGGTTTTAGCGATCAAGCAGAGGGTAGGACAGCTTCGCGCACTGGCTGAGAGAAAAACATTTGTCCTGAAATCGATTGATTCGCAAGGCAACCTCTCCGAAGACCTGGCGTTGCAAATAAAAAAGGCTACGACGAGTCGTCGGCTGGAGGACTTGTACCTCCCCTTCAAGCCCCAAAAACAGTCCCGAGCGGCCTTAGCAAGACAGCAAGGATTAGAGCCGCTGGCCGATGATATTTTGCAGGCGAACTCTCCTGATGTCGAGATTGCCACGCGAGCGACTGAGTTTGTGCGGGTCGATAAAGGATTGAATTCAGTCGACGATGTTATCAAAGGTGTCGGGGATATATTAGCTGAGAAGTTCAGCGGGAACGATGAACTCCGGAGCAAACTGCGGCGGATAATGTGGTCCGATGGAAAGCTCGCAGCGGAGTCGATTGTCAAGCCCGAGCAGAAGTCCGAACCGGATTCGGTCACGCCAGCGACAAATGAGACAGGCGCTAATGAGCCTGCGGCAACCAATGAGACCGTGCCCACGAGTGAGCCACAGGATAGTCAAGAGACGAGCAAGCAACAGGCGAAAATTGATTCGGATCAACCCGTCGAAGGTGCGACTCCGTTGAAGGCAGTTTCAGAGGCAACGCCGGTTGAAACAGCAACGCCGGTTGAAACAGCGCCGGCGGTTGAAGCGGCTCCGGCAGTTGAAACAGCGTCTGAGGGTCTTGATGAGAACGGTCAGAATCAAGAAGACAAACAGGGCGACGCCGTCGTTGAGGAAGAGGAAGTAGCCAAGGGTTCGCCTGTTGAAGCGGAGGCTTCGGAAGCAGCGGTTGTTCAAGCGTCGAATGGAGACGCGGCAGCGAATGAAGAGGCAAAGCCAAGCGACGAAGTAACTCCCGGCGAAAAAGACAGCAAGGATGTGGCGGTAAAGCCAGTGAGTGAAGACGCGGTTGCCTCGGTTGTTGAAACGGAGGGTGCGGAATCGACAGCCAAGCCGAAGAAGAAGAAAAAGAAGAAGAAAAAGAAGAAGCCGGTTGAAGATCCTTTCAAGGACTACAAGGATTTCGCCCAGCCGATCAAGCAACTCCCTCACCATCGCGTTCTCGCGATTAATCGCGGGGAGAGATCAGGCAATCTCCGCGTAAAAATATTAGTCGAGGGCGACGCTCTAACGACCATGGCAGACTCCCTGTTGGTGCCGGCCGATCATCCTTTTCGTGAATTTTTACTCAAGTGTTCCAATGACGCCCTGAGCCGCCTAATCCAACCGGGACTAGAGCGTGAAATACGCCGTGAATTGACAGAGGTAGCCGAGCAGCACGCGGTTGAAGTCTTTGCTAACAACTTGCGGAACCTGCTGTTGCAACCTCCGATGAGAAATCGCAAAGTAATGGCGATTGACCCCGGTTTTAAACGAGGTTGTTCGGTTGCTGTGCTGGATGCTTCGGGGAATCTATTGGATTCAGGGCACGTATTTGTCGTGGGGAATCAGACTCGGCGCGATGAGAGCAAACAAAAACTGGCTGTCTGGGTGAAGCAACATCAAGTCGATTTGATCGCGATTGGAAATGGTGCCGCGTGTCGTCAGACGGAGCAGTTGGTTTCTGATTTAATTGCTGACGAACTGCAGGAATTTAAAACAACTTACACGATGGTCAATGAGGCCGGTGCCAGTATTTATTCGACCAGCGAGATTGGCCGAGTCGAGCACGCTGAGTTGTCGCCGTCCATTCGAAGCGCGGTATCAATCGGGCGGCGTTTGCAAGATCCACTGTCGGAGTTAGTTAAGATTAGCCCTGCCAATATTGGCGTGGGGATGTATCAGCACGATGTAAAAGCTAAGCACCTTAGCGAATCACTTGACGAAGTCGTGCGTTTCTGTGTCAATCAAGTTGGCGTTGATGTCAATACGGCAAGCCCTTCGTTACTAAAATACGTCTCCGGTTTGAATTCGTTAACCGCCCGGCGGGTCGTAGAGTACAGGCAGGAGCACGGAAGATTTGAAAATCGCGACGACCTGAAGAAGGTCAGTGGTTTTGGCGATGCGACTTTCGTTCAGGCGGCAGGTTTTTTACGTGTGCACGGAGGTGATTCTCCATTGGATTGCACATCGATTCACCCCGAGAGTTACGGCATCGCAAGCGATGTGCTTGACCGAATAGGCGTCTCAATGGAAGAGTTCTTTGCTCGGGAAATTGCCTACGGAAAGGCGAGGGCTTTGGCTGCGGTCGTTGAAAATCCAGTCGTTGAAGCCCCAGTTGTTGAGACTCCAGCAGTTGAGACTCCAGCAGTTGAAGTTCCAGCAGTTGAAGTTCCAGCAGTTGAAGTTCCAGCAGTTGAAGTTCCTGCCGCTGAAGTTCCAGCCGGTTCCGTTGAAGGCGACCAAGGTGGGGCTGCGTTGGAAGGGACGGTTTCCGCAAACCCTTCAGAGGGCATTCCTGAGGCGGAGAAATCTGAGGCGGAGAAATCTGAGGCGGAAGCTGCGATGGTTCGGATGCAGGCGGAGCGAGAAAAACGATCTGCCAACCGCAAAGAACTTTTAAAGAAGATCAATGACCTCGACGTTCAGGCACTTGCTGATCAGCATGTTGCCGGCCGGCTTTTGGTTAGAGATATTTTACTTGCGCTCAAACGCCCTCAGTGGGATCCGCGAGACAAGGTTAATAAACCTATCTTCAGGCGTGGGATCATTAAGGTTGATGATTTAAAATCAGAAATGCAACTTGATGCTCAGGTTGTCAATGTTGTTGATTTTGGGGTCTTTGTGGATATCGGACTTGGCGAGAGTTCGTTAGTTCACGTTAGCCAGCTATCGAATCACTTTATTAAAGATCCCCATCGATTCTTTTCAGTCGGCGATGTGTTGAAAGTTTGGGTGAGTGAAATTGATGCAGAGCGTCGTCGCGTTAAATTGACGGCGATTCGCCCTGGCAGCAAAAAGCCTTCCGGTCGTCGAGGTAAAAGTGGCAAGCCGGCGGAATCGCGGGGTGAGTCAAGGAGTGGAGCGACCGATCGTCAGTCGGGTTCATCACCTGCCGGCACGAGAAAGCCCGGCAAGTATGGTGGCGGGAAGGGGAGATCGACCAATCGCCCCGGGTACGCCAAAGGCACGTTTAATAAAAAGAGCTTTGCGAAAAAAGCAAAGCCCAAAGTGGTTAAGCCGATTACCGACAAGATGTTGAAGGGTGACGAACCGATGCGGTCTTTTTCTGACTTGGCTCAATTCGTTAATAAAACTCCCCAGGATTCTGAAAAGAAGACTGACGGGCAAAAATAATGAAAGCCTTCTAGGCAGTGTTTTTGAAGTTGTAGCGTCCGGCAGTTAGGTGCCATTCCAAAGCTGACGCTTTCTATTTTGAATTGAAATGTAGACTGAATATATTACTCATGGAATTTGAAGATAAACTTCAGCGGGCGATTCAGCGAGGGCAAGAGCGTACTTCAGCGAGGGCTAACGCTCAAAAGAAGGTCGAGGCGAGTAAAGAGGATATTCGTAATCGGCACAACGAATTTCGTTTGAATCTGTCAGATCATATCGAAGCTTGCTTGAAGAAATTAGCACAGCACTTCCCGGGGTTTGATTATGAAACGATTTACGGTGCAAAGGGTTGGGGCGGTGCTGTTTCTCGGAACGACATTGATCGTGGCCCCGACGGCCGCGCGGGTTCTTTTTTTAGCCGGGTCGAATTGACCGTGCGGCCCCCCAATGAATTTAATGTCGTTAATATCGCCGGAAAAGGCACGATTCGGGATAAGGAAATCTTTAATTGGAACTACTTTGAAGATGTCCTAGAAGCTGGTCAGGATGATTTTAAAGCGAAGATTGATAAGTGGGTGTTAGAATTCGCTGAGCAATTTGCGACACGTTGAACTCTTTTTAGATTCCCGATTTCGATTGATCGCCGATTTCATAGTTGATTTTGTTGATTGGATTTGAGTGCTATGGGAAATACACCCCGTGAACTTAGAGGGTCTTCGAAGCGTTATCTGACCATTGGTGTCGCCACGTTAGTCGTCGTTTTAGCGGGTGGTTGGTTCGTTCGCCAATGGACGGTAGTTGACGGGGGCGAAAGTCAGGTCGTGCCAGTTGTCGTCAGCACTGAATCTAAAACCAGTGGCAATGAGTCAAACTATGCCCTGCCTGCTAATGCAATTACTGCTGACATAAACCAGCAGTTGATTGACGAAGCTGAGCACCCTTTTGATCCGTTGCTGGAGATTGCGGACAGAAGCATCAAGTTCATCGACGAAAATATTGTTGACTATCGAGCGAGGTTAACCAGCCAGGTTGAATTCGCTGGAGAAATTCAGCCGGAGAAGCAACTTGAAGTCAAGATTCGACATGCGGGCCAAGTGGGGGAATCGGAGGTTCCATTTTCTGTCTATACCAAGTTTCTTTCACCTGAAGAAAATGCTGGCCAAGAAGCAATTTGGATCGAGGGAGAAAATGACGGGAAGTTAATTGCCCATACGACCGGCTTGCTGAATGTTAAGCGATTCTATCTAGATCCCAGCGGCCCAATTGCGATGAAGGGAAACCGGTATCCTATCTGGGAGATTGGCTTCCGAAACCTGATTGTGAAAATGGCTGAAATTGGCCGTGCAGATCGAGAACACGGAGAGTGTCAGGTAACCGTTTATCGGCAAGTCGATATCAATGGTTGTATCTGCACAATGCTGGAAGCGATTCATCCACAGCAACGCGATCATTTTCAGTTCCACATCGCACGAATTTATATCGACGACGAGCGGAACATTCCCGTTGCCTATGAGGGTTATGGATGGCCCAAGAATCCGTCTGACGAACCGCCGCTGATCGAGCGATACTATTACACTCAGATCGAGCTGAATGTTGGTTTGAAGGACGTTGAATTCTCTTGTGATAATCCGGATTACGGCTATCCCGGGTGGTAGAGCTTGGGATTGTTTGAATCTATTTAAGGTTTAACGCTTTCATTCCCTGGTCGAAGACAATGTCTGTTGGGATTCCACGTTGATTGACTCTCTCGAGATCCGCTTTTAGGATTTCTCCAACAAACCCCTTTTTTTCAGCAAAATTGCGAGCCGCTTCATAATCGCCATTGCCTTGGAGTTGCAAGATTTGGTCGGACAGTTGTGCGATCGCTAGTTTCATTTTGTCCATATTGACGCGATATTGACCTGACTCATTTCGGGTAAAGGCACCGCGTTCTTTGAAGAAGTTGAAGCGGATCATGTTGGCTTTTCCGTGGGCGCTGCTCGCACCAAAGCGAACGCTTCTGAAAATGCCCGCCATGAATGTCACGTAGTAGTCTTCTAGGGTGCCCTCTGTGATTTCTCCGTTTTCCAATAGTTTGGAAACCATGTAGAGTCCGAGAATGTCCGCTTTGCCTTCTTCGAGGGCACTTGAAGTTTCTCTAAGGGCTTCACGAACTCTTCCTTTGCCCGTGATCGTGTTTTTAATTCCGAGTCCATGGGCAACTTCATGGAACATTGTGTTGGAGAAAAATGCATTGAACGTGATATGTTTTTGTTGATCAGGAACGATCAGCAGTTCTGCAATCGGAACGAGAATCTGATCGAATTTAGCTTGCATTGCATTTTTCAGCTGAAGGCGGCGGGAGCCTTTTTTAAGTTGGACTTCTTCATCGTTGGGTAGGTTGATTGCAATTGTTTTAGATCCAGAATTGCAATCGCCGGCATAAAAAATAACGTCATATGCATTGAGGTCAGAGTTAGTGCCGGGAGTCTCCTGTTTGTATTTGTCAGCGACGGGTAGTCCTTTTTGGAGCTCAGGTAACATGGCTGCGTATTTGGTCAGCCGTTCGCTCCAGGACAGATCTTTAATAAGGACATAACTCTCACAGGCGGCCTTGTAGCCGTAAAGTTGATCTTCGTAAGTTTCGATGGGGCCGATGACAATATCGATATCATTTGTTTTCATTTCCATCCAGGCAAAGTCACTCGGCTGGTATTGGTTGCTTAAAAGTGCTTCGCTTCTTGCCAGCAGGTAAGCCTTAAATCCATCGTCTTCGGCGAGGTCGGCAGCTTCCCGTAACTTGGCTGCGGCTGCTTTAAATTCTGTTTGAAAGTAGTCGCTGTAGGGAATGGAGTATAGTTCCTTTGTCTTAGGGTTTCTGCGTACCATGGTGTACAAATTCTTAAGATCCGGGGAAGCTGCGACGGCAGTTTCGAATTCATCTTTGCTCATGTCACTCGGATAGAAATTAGATCCCAGCGGTTTGGGGCTTTGACCTGAGATGAACGGACGGTTTTCCTGTAGTCGCTCCCAAGGGCCGTAGTTGATTTGAATATGCTTTTTCAGGGCCTCAGATTTAACAGTGCGATTGAGTTCCGTCGGGTCTCCATAGGCTTGCTTCCAGAAAGCTTTATCCATTTCGGAAGCAGCTTCAATTAGTAATGGAATCATCTTCTTTTGGTTGGCGGAAAGGTGGCTGAGATCGGCCTCCAGTTTTACTTTTACGTACTTGGTTAGGTTCTTCGACATATCATCAGAACTCTGTTGCCCGTTTGCGTTAGCAGCGAGAACGCAAAAGACCGAAATGGGAATCAGAATTAGGTGGATAATCGAGTGCACGGTTAACCTCAGTTCAAATTAAAGAATGATTCGTCGACACTGGAGTCTACACCACATTAGTTGAGGGTGTAAGCGCACGAACGCGTCCCCAGAGTTATGGGCGGTCAGCGGTGGTCGTTGTAGTGTTGGTGGTGCTGAGTGACTTTGAGGGCGAGCAGGCCGCGAATCAAGAAGTTGCAATCTGATCGAGCGTTTCCCAACGCAAGTAGGCGGCGCTTAATTCCGTCTCGAGCGACGTCAGGCTGGTTTGTACTTTGGAAATTTCGGAGCCAGGTTTTTGATAGAAATCAGGTGACCCCATTTGCCTGTGAATTTCAGCAATTTGATTTTCAAGCTGCTCAATCGTCGACGGTAATTTTTCAAACTCGCGTTTTTCTTTGTAGCTCAGTTTTTTGGGTTGCTCTGTTTTACTTGCCTTGGCTTTCCCAGCTGTCTTGTTTTTCGAAGTTTCGTCAGACCGGTCACGGGCGGTTGAGCGCTTTGGTGATTGACGTTGCCAGTCGTCAAACCCACCAACGTACTCCCTTAACCCATCATCTTCAAAAACGAGAGTGCTGGTAACAACGTTGTTGAGGAACGCTCGGTCGTGGCTGACCATTAGAACGGTTCCTGTAAATTGAACCAGTTTCTCTTCGAGCAGTTCGAGCGTCTCTGCATCGAGATCGTTGGTCGGTTCGTCGAGAACGATTACGTTTGCCGGTTTGGCGAAAAGCCGGGCGAGCAAGATTCTGTTGCGTTCGCCACCTGAGAGAAACTTCACCTGAGTTCTGGCGCGTTCCGGGGCGAATAGGAAATCTTGGAGGTAGCCAAGAACGTGTTTTTTGGTTCCATTGATGAGTATCGAATCAGAACCATCGCCAACGTTCTCTTGGACCGTGGCTTCGCCATCGAGTTGTTCACGCAATTGATCGAAATAAGCAATTTCTAAGTTGGTGCCAGTTTTGATTTTGCCGCCGGTGGGGGTTGCCAGCCCCAGTAAGACTTTTAATAGTGTCGATTTTCCAGCTCCGTTGGGGCCAATGATGCCAACTTTGTCTTCACGCATGATTGAAGTTGTGAAGTTGGAGAAAATGGCTTTATCGTCGTAGGCGAAGCTAACATCTTTACATTCCACTACCAGGGCGCCGCTACGTTGTGCTTCTTGGATTTGAAGGTTTGAGGTGCCAAGTTTTTGTCGTCGATCACTTCGCTCAACCCGCAGCTTTTTTAATGCCCGAACGCGTCCTTCATTTCGAGTTCGGCGAGCCTTGATGCCTTTTCGAATCCACACTTCCTCTTCAGCAAGACGTTTGTCAAATAACGCATTTTGCTTTTCCTCAGCGGCCAGGGCAGCGTCTTTTCTTTCGAGAAAACTGTCGTAATCACAGGACCAATCGAAAATTCGACCTCGGTCAATTTCGAGAATTCGGGTCGCCAGTTTTCTCAAAAACATCCTGTCGTGGGTCACGAACATTAATGATTTGTTAAACTTCAATAGAAAGGATTCAAGCCAGGCGATAGCTGAAATATCGAGATGGTTCGTGGGTTCGTCGAGTAGAAGAAGGTCGGGTTTGGATACTAGCGCTCGGGCCAAAAGGACTCGCCGTTTCATTCCCGACGAGAGAGTCTCAAATGAATTGTCGCCATCAAGTTCCATTCGCGAAAGGACTTGTTCAACATCATTTTCAAAACGCCATTGTTCTTCCTCGGGAAGAGATTCTTTCCTGAGCCCAGTGGCGACAATCGAACGGATGCTTCCTTGGACATCCCGGGGGACGTCTTGGGAGAGTTTGGCAATGTTGGCATTGGGGGCGATGATGATATCGCCACTATCTGGTTTCAGGTTGCCGTTGATTAAATTCATCAACGTAGATTTGCCAGCTCCGTTGCGACCGAGCAGACCGATTCTCTGGCCTGGTTCAATTTGGCAGTTGACGGAATCGAGTAACGCAGGCCCGCGAAAACCTATGGAAAGATCCCGGATTGAGACAAGTGACATTGAAAACGTTAGTTAGGAAAAGTGGATGTAATTCCTTATTCTAGCCTCTGTTGGTTCTTTATCCCAGATAGTGTCCTAAGCCAGGCAGGAAAGAACTCTGATAAGAGAAGACGTAGGGGATTTCAAGGGTTCAGATTGCCCTCGTCCTCTCACTTGTCCGATTCTGAGGGCATTTGATCTGTTTCAGCCAGCGGAGCGTAGGTTCTCGCCAGTCGCATCCCGAGGGTTGCCTGAGCGAAAATTGGATTGGTGTGTGAACGCTTGCTGATTCTAATTTCTGAGATCGGAGAGTCGTAAGCGCCTCCACGGAGCTCACAGGTCAGCGATCGATGGTCGATTTCATGGTCGACATAGATTGTCGAATCTTGATCAGCCGGTAATTTTGGAAGCTGGGGTCGATACCAATCGAGACACCATTCATTGACATTCCCTAGCATATCGAACAATCCCGTTGGTCCCGGGAGAAGTTTACCAACGGGTTGGGCATGCGTAGGGGAGTTGTTGAAATACCACGCGTACTGGTTTGCAAATGAGGTGTGCTTCCCAAATGGGTAGAGTGTTTCTATTTTGCCGCCACATGCAAATTCCCATTCGCTGGCTGTTGGCAGTCGATAACCATCACCGTTCAAAACGTCTTGGCTTGAAAAAAGTTCGATTTTGGGGAAGTTCGCATTCATCGCGGCGAGGCCGTCAATGTCTGGTAGTGAATTTTGATCGAGGTTGTTTTCTTCATTGAGCCATCGGCAGTAGGCCAGGCTTTTGAACCAATCAATATCGGTAACGGGCGAACAGGGGTCTGCGCTGGCTCGCTTCTTTTTCTGACGCTTGATTTCCCGCAAGCGTGCATTGCACAGCTTTTTCGATCTCTCCAGTTGAGTGAGTTTTTGGTTCGCTTCCGAGTCTGGAGTTGACGCGGATGCCACTGCTGTTTGGGTAGCGATCGAGGTTTCCAGTTGAGTCAATTTGTTTTGATAAAAACTAAGCAGGTGCTCTTCAAATGGAAGGAATTGCTGTTGGGTGACCTCGAAAATGCAAATGCCAAATCGACGAGGAATTGCTTTTTGATGCAAAGGCTCATCGGAAATTAAATCTTTGTCGAACGGTGGTTCGTAAATTGCATCGCGGTTTAACCCCATTTGAAAGTTGGAAACGGAATCAAAAATGGCAAACGTATTGCCAAGTAAATCGACATGCCAATTCATGTTAGGTCTTGGAGATTCGCTGCGTAAGCTATTTTCCCATTCTAGAACTTCGGCTTCATAACCCCAGTTGTTTAGCAGAAGCCGGGCACAAGAATGGACCTTAGCATCGGGGTGGTTCAAGAAGATTTCTGAGAGTGGTTTTTTGGTTTTCTTTTTTTCGGTATCAAATATTTGATTGGGTCGATACAGGGTAAGTGCCATTAAGACGCCGGCAAGTTCGTCCGCAGATTGAGATTCCCATCTGGAGATTATCGGCAGAAGAAATTCAGAGGGAGTTGAGCTTCGCGGGAGGCGTTGGATCAAGGCGTGAGCTACCGAGGGGTCGGAACGATCGCTGAGCATCTTCCATTGGTTTTCAGATTTGAGCTGGATGGCCAGAGCGGCGAGGTTCGCCTTGGCGGTTGCAGCGTTGGTCGTTGATTCTTCGTTTGGTTGGTAATCATTGATTGCTGATTCGATTTTTTGAATCGCCAGGGATTCGTTTTTAGCCAGTGCCGATTTCAAGAAGGGGATTTGCTCTGGGGTCGCACCGGAAACTAGGTCAACGAGCGTCGACACTTCGTCACGGTAGAGACCTCCCATGACTGCGGCGGTTCGTCTGGATTGGTCCTGGTAGTTGTTATCTCGTTTGTAAAAAACTTTCTTTAACTCGGGTTTGAGGATGTCTTTGATAGGTTCGAAAGCATCGATCCAGCGACGTGTCTCGATCGCGTCTGCGGAAGTTAGCAGGCCGGTGATGTCGTAAGCGAGGTCATCCCACTCAGGTGCACCGGGAGAGTAGCTTGCTAGGGCTGCACAGGCTCTAAGCCGCCGGTCTCTCGAGTTTATTCCGTTGGGGTTGTTGAATTCCTTCCACAGCGTTGGAGTGATTGATTTTTTGTAGGGGAGTAATAGATTGCGGCAGACGTAAAAATCATCGGCATCTGCGGTTAGCAGGAAATCAACTAGTTCAACTGCTAAATTGTTTTTGCGAACGGGGTCATCTTCGAGTGCAAGCAATGCCATGGTCAGGCGCATTTTAGGAGTTGTGTTTTCGCTGTATTGATCCAGTCGGTCAGTTAGGTTGTCTAAAACTGAGGCTTTAAGAGGTTCGAGATCTTCGAAAATTTGTGGCAACTGGGTCGCCTGCGCCGTGGTAATGGACTGCAGTTGAGTTTCAGCTCTCGCCTGTTTTTCGCGATAAGCTGAAACTGCGAAGGATACTGAAATAATCGTTCCCAGCAACAGTGTGGCTGCGGTAGCGGTTGCGAGGCTCGCAATCGTTTGATTTCGTTTTGCCCACATCCAGCCTCGGACGAGTGGGCCAATGCGGCGAGATTCAATCGGTTGGCCATTGAGGTAACGAGTTAGTTCATCGGCAACTGCCTGGGCAGTTTGGAATCGTTGGGAAGGGTCGCGGGTGAGGCATTTCTGGCAGATGGTTTCGATGTCAACGGAGATCTCACGATCAATTTTTCGCAAAGGGGGAGCGTCGTTATTGCGGATTGCAAATAATAAATCGGAGAGCTGGCCTTTGAATGGTTTTTCACCTGAAACCATTTCAAACAGCATGATCCCAAGGCTCCAGATATCGGTTCGTCCGTCGGCCTCATTCGCTTTGCCCGAAGCCTGTTCTGGGCTCATGTACATTGGAGTGCCAAGAATGGAACCGTCAATGGTTAAGTTGGTGTCGTCTTCGATCGATCTTGCACATCCAAAGTCTGCGATATGCGGATGTCCTTCGGGGTCGAGTAGTATATTGTCGGGTTTAATGTCTCGATGGATAATGCCCTGTCGATGAGCATAGTCAAGGCCCGAGGCAATTTCCCGAATTATGTTAAGTGTCTTTTCAAGGGAGCGTGAATCAGGATCATTAATGTAAGACTTGAGTGTCGCCCCTTGAACAAACTCATAAACAATGACGTTTTCGCCGTCGATCTGTCCGTACTCGTAAACGGGGATGATATTAGGATGGCGTAGTTTGGCAGCCGCTCGGGCCTCCCGTAGGAACCGTTTGATTTGGGTGCGTCCTGAAATTGCTTTCGCAACTTTGATTGCCACGATTCTATCGAGCTGCGGATCGCGAGCTTCAAATACTTTCCCAAACGTACCCTCGCCCAATAGACGTTTGATTTGGTAGCGTCCGATCGTGTCTTGGTTTTCAGAAGGGCGATTGTCTTTGCGTCGCTGAGGATCGATTGCTGTTTGGTCAAATTGGGTACCACTGCGATTGACGGCGGCAAGGCTGGGAAGCGTTGCCTCGTTTTGTTGCGTCGGGTCTGGTCGCGGTGTGATTTCGTTTAGCGAGGGGGCGGTGCGGTCAACATCGAAGTCGGCGTCTTGAATAGATGATCGGCTGATCAAATTTGTGTTCGACTCAACTGTTTGATCGACGGTCGCGTCAGGAACTTGGTTGTCGGTTGAGAGGGGTTGGCCGCTGGGGATAAATGTTCCCGGCAGAGTAGAGTCAGGTTCCGGGATTGTGACGTCCCGCAGTAACGCCTCTGCTGAGGTGGCCGAAAGATTTGCAGTGATATCTTGGGGGCCTATGGTTGGCGTGTCTTCAACCGTAAGGGCGTCACTGCTTGAGGTCTTGTTAAGATTGACGGTCGCGTCACCGTGATCTATTTCATGTCCGTTAGTGTTATCACTAGCGAGTGGACCGTTCTCCGCATTCTTGTGATTGGGAGTGTCGTCGCCGTTTGATCCGGAATTGTTTGGATCAGAACCCATGGTGGTTGTGTTACCGTTAAAAATGATGTCAAGAAAAGCTGACAGCTAAACGTGAGCAATTATGGGTCGTTTTTGCACCGTTTCTCTGGTCGTTGCGTGTCATCAATCCAGTGGCGAAACAGGTGATTGGGGAGGCGTCGGTTTGTCATCATCCTGGGTGGCCAACGCTGTTGTTCCGACGGCCAATCCCGCGATGCCTAATAAACCGCCGATGCTTCCTCCGCCTGATCCAATGCCGCCCCCTCCTCCGCCACCACCAAAATTGTTGGCAGGTTGGGAGCCGTTGGGTGCATTGAAGGAACTTGAATTGCCGGCCGCCTGGGAAACGCTGGCTTGAGCAGAACTTGAACTTGAATTGCTGTCGCCTCCGCCCTGAGCAAATTGTTGTTGTCGCATGTTGACCACTGCGGAAACTTGCTGTTTGACTACGGCGATGTCATTCGGGTTTGTGATAAACGAGACGGACAGCCCATTGCGACGAGCGGGAGTCGATTCAACTCGATGCGAAACAAAATGTGTCGCGTTGGTGTTTGGGTCGTTGGTTGAAGACACTGCACTTTGGCTGGTCAATCGAATTGATCTCGCTGCGAAGCCACCCTTTCCGGCAATGATCAAGCTGTATACACCTGGATCGATATCCTCAATTTCGAATTTGCCGTTCGGCTCGACTGCAATTCTTGCTATTTCAATGTCATCCTGAATTAGGAAAACATTCATTTCTGATAATTTGCCAGGAGTTCCATCCGCGGAAGCGATCGGTTGTACGCTTCCTGCAAAACTGCCGTCGACTGTTAACGGGTGGTTGAATCCTGAAGCAATTTCTGTTGAATCACCGACTGATGTGACATCCTCTGACTCTTTGTCAACTTCTACTGCGTTATCTTCGGGAAGATAGTTTTGACTGATTCTTTGTAGGGTTTGGAACTCTGGTGGAACAGCGGCAGCATCAATCTGAAGGCCTGCGGAAACAACGACATTGTTTGGGACATTAAAGTGTGAAACGTAATAGGCTTTAACACGGCCTGCGTGATTTGAATTGGGGTCAAATTGTGTCAGATCATTGGCTTTAATTTTTGGCAAGATGTTAACACCATAAGCAAGGAAGCCATTCTGGCCTGCACCCAGCAGAGTGTAGATTCCGGGTTCGACATCTTGGAGAGTAAACTTTCCGTTGTAGTCGGTGGATCCTTCTCTGATCGTTACACCATTTTGCAGCAACGAAATTTTAAGTTTGCCAATCGGGATAGTAATTGAACTACGAGGTTCGATGCTTGAGATTCGTCCGTCCAGGTGCCCTTTCTCGTTGGTCGTGATCCAATGAGTATTAACCAGATCGCTGATTGGTTCATCGTCTTGGCGTTGCAATGTGTTTTCGGTTTCAGCAACCAACATTTGAGTCCGGGCGTTGTATGCTTTGCCGTTATTGGTCGCCAACACATGGTCCAGTGTCAAACCGACGTTCAGCATGATGGCAGGCAATGCTACAAACCAGTATCGCTTGAAGCCCTCCCGTAACGAGGCGCTGAAGGTGGCTTTGTTGCTTGGAGAATTTTCGCTATGCGAGGTTGGCATTGGAAATCGTTTCCCGTTAATTATATAAAAGGAGCAGTCGGTGACGGGGGATTGTCGTCAAAAGTGCCGTTATAATCGTCAATTCAGTTTAATCAAAAAACTGCGTTTGGTGGAGAATTTCCACTAAATTCTCCAGATATCCAGAAAAACAAGTGTTTTTGATGAATCCCGATTGGCCATGCCGATCCGCTGCTTAGTTCAGTAACCTCGCTTTTCCAGTGGAATCAGGCAGATCGAGGAGGCGAACCCGTAGGGGAGCACGCTTTTTCTTGCCGTTGAGCTGGAAATGGAGGCTGTGTTTACCAGGCTTCAAATCCTTGATTATCTTGGTCGCCTGAAGGTTGTCTTTTTCACCATCGAGGGTAACTCGGAGTCCGTTCCCATTTTCCAGTCCGAACCCAATTGCTCCAGCTTTCGTTACTTCAAAGTCAAAACTGACGCTGTTTCCTTTGACATCCGCCATCGGGAGTGAACCGTCGACTCGGCTGTAGACGATTTGGCTATCGGAGGTGACCCAAGTTCTTACCGATGCTTCCGGTGAAATTCGGTAAGGGCCTTCCTTGCCTAGCTCGGAAAGAAAACAAACAAGATCGAGGAAATCAACTCGGTCGAGCGTCGCAACTGCGTCGGTCGGCATCAGCGATTGGTTACTGATTTTCTGCTCCTCAATTTCCTCATCAGAAAAAACAAGTTCTTTATTTTCGGCATCGCGAAGGGTGACTTGATCGTCAGATTGGCTGATCAGTTTCCCGGAAAATAAGCGGCCGTCATCGGTAAGAATGGTCGTTGTGTGGTAGCCTTCCTTGATTTTTGCGTTCGGATTGACGAGTGACTCGATGATATAGTCCATCGGTGAGCTTGCTCCGAGGGAGATGAGATCAGGCCCAACAATCCCACCACTTCCTCCGATGGCATGACACTTAATGCAGTTAAGATTGTTGCGCCGGTATACAGTTTCGCCGCGTGCCGCGTTTCCAGTTTGCTGCACCTCTTTGATCAATCCAGCCAGTTCTGCATCCGAAAATTTCATTTTAATCTTTCGGTTTTGCATCGCTCCAATTGCATCTGACAGCGGTTTAGCTCGCTGGCCGGATTTGTTCAACAGAGTCACGAGGGCTTGCTTCGATTCTCCAGTAAGTTCAAGGTTTTGGAACTCTTTGACGAGTTCCGTGACTCCATTTTTTCGATTGATAAAAACTTCGACAATACTGTAGTACTGCTTCAGTTGGTCGGCTGAGAGTTGCCGCATGAACTGCGTTGTTAGTTTTGCGGCGAGTGGTGTATTAACACCGGCGAGTAATCTAAGGGTGGGGGCAATGATGTCTTTTGACTGCTTTGGGTCGCTCGCAATTGTCTCTAATGTTTGGGTGTCCCCGAAGGCGGCAAGCCCCATAATCGCTTGTAACCGAAGGCTTCTAGGGCTCGCATTAGAATCCAAAGCGACCGTTTTTAGATTGTTTTGAAGCGGTTTGATTTTCCACGCACCGGCAAGATGCATGGTTGCCGGTATTTTTGCAAAATGAGATTTTAATTCTTCTGGTGCAAGGCCCACTCGGATTTTTCGTTTTTTGGCAGCATCGATTAACGTTGCAACGATGGAAGAGGTGAGTTTAGGGTTGGCGAGGCTAAATTCGAATAGTTGTTTCAATTGGTCGGGATTACCACGTTGCCCAATGAGCTGAATGATTTTTTGTTCGTTTTTCTGCCCCGGCTTTGTCCTTAATATTTTTAGCAATGGTCCCACTGCTTGGTCCGAATTCACGACTGAAAGAACATCGATCAGTGACGTAGGGGAATTGCTGATCGGCGCGCTGTCGAGTTTTTTCAGCCAAAAAGATTGAGTGTCTTTGAGTGCTTGAGTCAGCAGGAATTTAGTGTATTGATCCTGTTCCGTATCGAAGAACCTAAATAATACCTCGGCGGTGGATGGATCGCAGTATCGACGCCATGCGTTAATCGCCTCGAGTCTGACTTGCGGGTGTGAGTCGTCAAGCATTGAGACAACCCAGGTTTGGCATTCAGTATCAGGTGAGAATTTGTTGGAGACCATTCGAAGGGTCGCAGCGCGAACACGGTGGTCAGTAGAATTGAGTCCAATTTCTATGTGGCGGTTGGAGAGTTGGTTCAGAGCCTCGAGAGTCCAAAGGGCTTCTCGTTGTTGTTTGGGGTTTGAGGAGTTGAGGAGTTTTTCAATCGGAGCCGAAACATCTTCGAAGCGAGCGGTCTTGGCGATCAAAATTCGATTTTTCAATTCGACTCTTGCTTTAAAACGGTTCCATTGTTCCGGTAGTTCCATGAACTGAATTAGTTCCGCCGGAGTCGCCTTCGTAAAATTGGGAGAGCGAACGAGTGGTTGGTTGTTTTGAGTGACTCTCCAGATACGACCGTGTTTGTAATCACGTCGAGAGTCTCGGAAATCAATTTCGCCGTGATTAATAATTGGGTTGTACCAGTCGGCAATAAACAGGGATCCATCGGGAGCCATTTTTAAATCGACAGGTCGAAACGCCCGGTGATCGGATGACATGAGGTCGGGAAGTTGTTTGGACGCGTAAGCGGCGCCCTCGGGAGTCAGCGAAAACCGATTGATTCGATTGCCGCGGAAGTCGTTGGTCAGAAGGTTATTTTGCCAGCTGTTTTTGAAGTGCGATCCGGTGATGATTTCCAATCCACAGTGTTTGGGCTGCCCGGGGTTCATGCCTCGCAAGGTTTGGGAGAATCCCACAGCGGTTTGGTAAGCGATTCCCGGGAAGGCATAGTTGATTCCCCAGCCGCTGGCGCCATCCGTGGCGAAACCCTGCCCCCAATCGTCAAAAATGTGTCCCCATGGATTGACCAGTCCACGCATTGAAACGCTGGCGGTCACTGTTTGAGGATCGAACCGCCAGATGCCAGAACCGAGTAAACGTTGGACTCCATGAGGGGTTTCTAAATGGGAGTGGATGTAGATCGACTGGTTGAAATAAACGGCTGCATCTGGGCCCCAGCGAAATGTGTGGACAATGTGGTGGGTGTCCTCGGTTCCGAATCCAGATAGGACGACGCGTTTTTGGTCCGCTTTGCCGTCGCCATCGGTGTCAGAAAGATGGATTACCTCGGTCGAGTTCGCCACATAGGCACCGCCCATTTCATCCGGCAGGACAGCGGTCGGAATTAAAAGGTCGTCGGCGAAGATAGTTTTTTTATCAGCTTTGCCATCTCCATCGGTGTCTTCGAGTACGACAATTTGATCGTTTGGAATTGCGCCTGGCTTAATCTGGGGGTAAATTGGACTGGTCGCAATCCAGAGTTTTCCCGCATTGTCAAAGTTCATGTGAATCGGGTTGGCGACCATCGGTTCGGAGGCGAACAAGTTGACATTAAGTCCCTCGGCAAGAGTGAAAGAATCCTTCTCTTGCGCTGGAGTGAATGCCTCAAAAGTCAGTTTGATTGGTTCGGGAAGAGGGGGGGCTGGAGGAAGTGGCTTTCCCTGAGCCGCACCTCGAATGCGTGACTCCGCTTGCGTAATTAACGCGTCAAATTCAATGATTTCCTTCGCGTTTTGTCCCTGTTCGTGTTTTCGGAATCCGCGAAGGTAGGTCTCGTTTTGCGGGCGATAGCGATGGAAAAACAGTTGGTTTTTCGCGAAGATTTCTTTCCGAGTTTTTTCAAAGTCAGTGGCCTTGGCGGAGCTTTGAGAGCCAGAAAAGATCTCATTCGCGAGACGATTGGCAATCTGAAGATAGCCTTTATCGGTGAAGCGAATAGAATCGTGTGTCAGTGGATCTTGCTGCTTGTCTTGGGCCTGATACATTTCGCCAGTCATTGCGAACAGGTCGACGAACTGGACTCGGGGGTCCTGGAGAGACGTGACAAAGTCCTTAAGGAAGTTTGAGATTTTAGCTCGTTTAAGATTAGTCGGCTGAGGGTCAATACGTCCATCCCGAGTTGCCTCGACCGCTGGATGGGAGAGAATCGTAAGGTTTGCACATCGTGTTTTTAATTCTTTGAACAACTTCTCAAAGTCAATTTGAAAAGGTGCGGGGTCTGAGTTTGCACCGTAGCAAACGATGATGTGGGTCGGTTTGATTCGATCGAGTTCTTCAAGTAATCGCCGAAAGCCTTCTTGAGCACCTCCGAAATAACCGCGCGCGATGGCTGAAGGGTTGTCGCCTGCCCAACCGAGGTTGATAAAACTAATTTGGCGATTGGGCCAGCGTAGGGTCAGTTCGGTTTCGAGGTAGTTGTGTTTGATTTGTTGCTCAATGAATTCTGAGCCAAGAAATACAACCCGATCCCCGTCTTGAAGTTCCAGTTTTTGGTCTTGTCCAGTGGCCGCGTTTTGAAGGAGCGGTCCAGAGAAAACCAGGCAAAGAAAAGAAACTGTTCTAATGAGGTGGGAAATGTTCATTGAGATTTTATCGACAGCTGGATAATGTGTGGAATATAAGAGACGGATTTTTGGCACGGGAGATAGCCCGGCGCGGTCGCAGCACGGTGGTGTCAGTATAACGAACGCTGCTTGATCGCGGTGCAGCGGGCATTCGATTGATTGGCTTTGTTTGAAAAAAAACTATTTTCGTTCGCGTGCCAACTAACGAAGAACGTTTACGCATTGTTTGCAACGTCCTGACAAAAAAACACCCCCAGAGTCGAGGGTCGACCAAGGGGGTGGGTTTTTTGTCACTGGGTGAGCAGGAGCTTACGAGAGGAGTCCCATGACTGGTTCGCCTTTGTCTGCAACCGTAAATGGCCTCATCGAAGGCGACATGGTTTTCTTGTCGAGCGGGATCCCCATTGCCGTTGCGATGGTGGCATTGAAATCGGGGACAGTCACGAGATTGTCGATGACTTCCCTGCCCTCTTTGTCCGTTTTGCCATATTTCTGTCCGCCTTTTATTCCACCTCCAGCAAGTAGGCAGCTGAACGCCTGCGGGTAGTGGTTGCGTCCGTTGTCTCGTTCCTGGAAAATTTTCGGAGTTCGTCCAAATTCAGTTGCCAAAACAACGAGTGTTGAGTCGAGTAAGCCACTTGATTCAAGGTCGGCTAAGAGAGAGGCGAGCGCCTTATCAAGTACGGCTCCTTTTTCGGCGACTTTACCAAAGTTATCACCGTGGGTATCCCAGCCGCCATTGTTGACTTCTACGAACCGCACGCCATTTTCAACAAGTCGTCTTGCTAACAGGCAGCCTTGTCCAAAAGGATCTCGCCCGTAGCGGTCGCGAACAGCGTCGGTTTCTTGTTTTAGGTCAAACGATTCTAGATCCTTACTTTTCATCAATGTAACCGCTTCGTCGTACATCGATGCATAAGCACGGGCTTCTTTGGTGTCGTAACTAGAGGCAAACTCGCTATTCATATCCTGAAGCTTACGAAGTCGACGTCCAAAGCGACTGTTAGTTACCCCATCGAGTAGGCTACTGTACTGTAGGCCGGATTCAGGGTTCCCGATTGGAAGAGCCGCAAACTTAGATTCGAGGAAGCCTCCTCCAAGTCCACTGCTGGCTCCCCCAACTTTGACATTAGCAGGAAGGCCGGGGTTAATTTTACCGAGATGCTTGGACGCCCAGGCCCCCATGTCGGGGTGCTTAATTGTGCCACGAAGGAAATAGCTGGTGTGCATGAAGTAATTCCCTTGTGCGTGGGCACCTTGGGTCGAGTTCATGGAGTTTACAACGGCTACATTGTGCATTTGCTTGGAGAGCAATGGAAAGAATTCGCTTAGTTGCACGCCATCCGCACTGGTCTTGATCGATTCGACCGGACCTTGGGTTTCCGCTCCGGGCTTTGTATCAAAAGTGTCGAGGTGGCTCATACCGCCATTCATATACAAATAAATGACTGCTTTTGCTTTACCGACGCGATTGACAGGTTGTCCTGAAGCGATTGCTGGGTTGCTCAAGCCGGAGAGCATCGGGATTGCCCCGACCCCCAAAAACGACTTGGCGGCACCGCTCACAAAAGCACGTCTTGTCAAAGGATCTTTTATAATCATTTTTTAGCCTCGTTTTATATTTGATTGAATTGCAGGCAATTCAATTGAAGAGCTTAAGAGATAGTTTTACTCGGACTTACTTGATGAAAATGAATTCATTGGAGTTAGCTAGGGTCCAGATCAGGTCCGTATAAATTTCTTTGATTTTGGCCTGATCTTTCCGTTTAGACGCGTCATCAAAATCTTTTTCCCAGGCTCGAGATTCTTTTCGAGTTGGCTTTCGGTTGAGCATCGAAAGGAAGATCGATTCGGTGCACTCTTTCCCCGATTTTGCTTTCAGTGCAGTTTGCATCAGGACGCTACTGGAATCGGTCGCAATTTTTTCTTCGACGTAGCCATTCATCATCGCGAGAACTTGGGTGACGGCTGGCTCGGTGTTGGAGTTGTCAATTTGCTCACGATCCGATTGGCCAAATTCACGCAGGAAATGTCCTGCAGGCGCTGGTGAGGTCAATTCGGAGGATCGTTTGAGTGAGGTGCTTGTCCGGTTTTTGAAATCGGCCAAGACTTTTGCCTGTTTGATTCGTAGTTTCCGCTCCAGTTCTACGTTCCGACGTTTCTTTGCCATCTGGATTTCTTTGCTGATCTTGGCACGCTCGGCAGCCATTTTTTTATACTCTGGACTATCCTTATAGCTGGTCCGTTTTCTGTTTTTTGATCGATCAGCTGCGTCGGCAACGAAGTTGAAAATTTCATCAGTATTCATCTTTGTGAGCCGGTCGAATAGCTCGTACGAGTCGCGAACTCCCGATGAGGCGTAGTTTCGACTGGTGGGATGGTATCTTTGGTCGATATCCGAAAGCGTTAAGGTCAGTAGTGAATCCCAGATTTGTTCTGCAGAAAGTCGGCGAACAATCGGGCCATTGAAGTTAAATTTTGAAACTTCAATGATGTCTTTGTTGTAGGCCTGTGCCTGATAAGTTTTCGAATTGTAAATCGCTCTGAGGAATTGTTTCGTATCGAACTTGAGGTCGATCATTGTCTCAGTGAGATAGTTCATCAGTTCCGGATTCGAAGCGACAGTGCCATCCTCGATGATGTCCACAGGCTCAATGAGTGCTACGCCGAATGCCGTTTTCCAAAGCCGATTAGCAATGACTTTCGCGAATCTCGGGTTGTCGGAGTCAGTGAGCCACTCACTGTACGCGATACGCGAGTTGATGGGGACTGCTCCGCGAATTGCGGTTTGCTGGGCGCCATTTCGGGATTTTACAGGAGCGGTTTTCTTTGGGATATTAGCCTTGACCAATGGCTTGCTTTCGAACATCGTTTTACCAGTAATGATTTCTCCATCGTAACCATCTTCTCCAAGGAAGTTTTCCGGCAGACGAGCTAAGCCAGTTCCAGTGCCTTCAATTCCATAGCTGAGCGTTTGGCCCAATCGATTAAAGATAGGTTTTTGGTTAGCGGGAATGTCCTTCGAACGGGAGGACTTTCTAATTTGATTTGCTTTGGCCGAGGTGCCTTTGGCTCGATACTGGAGGCCTCCAGTGAAGGCTACCATTTCAAAGTATTGTCGCTGCGTCCACTTGTCGAATGGGTGGTCATGGCACTGGGCACATTCGAGTCGAGTGCCTAGGAAGATGCGAATTGTGTTGGACATGTTGTCCTCAGGCATGTTGCGATCCCGAAGGTAATACCCGACTGCGCCGTTTCCACGTTGGAGGTTGGGTCCTTGTGAGGAGATGAGTTCCTGGACAAATTGATCGTACGGTTTATTTTCTTCAACTGAATCTTTGACAAAATCGATGTACGAGATGCCGTCAAGATTTCCGGGTAACTTTGATTTAATTCTCAGTAGGTCGGCATAGAAATTAAATTGATGACTTACATGACCATAGGAATCAAGAAGGTCGTCGATCAAGTCGGCCCGTTTGCTTTTGCTTTTAGATTTTAAAAAGCGATTGGTCTCGTCAATGCTCGGAATTCGCCCAATGATGTCCAAGTAGGCTCGACGTAAAAAGACTTCATCGGATGAAAGAGGGTTGAGTTGCTCGCTTCTCGAAGACAATTGAGCGGCAACGATGGAATCAATTTGATCGCTGATTTCTAGGATTGTCGTCCGTGGAACGGAACTGGCAGAGCGTCGAGGGTTGTTGTTCTCGTTTGCCACGACCGGTAAAGCGAACAAAGCAAGAAGAGCACCGAAAAGGACTGGTCTTAATGTTGGGAGTTGCATCTAAATTTTCCTGTCTTCTATGAACCGGCATTAATTGCCAAATCTTACCCCTTCTTCAGATACGGAGCGGGGGAATATTATTGAAATTCGTGTCTTATTTCCCAAAAGTATAGGGGCCTGATGGATCGAATCGAAGCCTGCGGTGGTTGGTTTTTTTCTCAACGGACAAATGTTGATTCGACGCAACATCCAGAATTGGTTGATCAATCGTTAAATACCTAGGGTATTGCTTGAAAGTTGGGGGGTAACTGGGATTAGGGTGGTTGATTTTAGGGGTTACCGATTAAATTTGTTAAATAACGAGGAAACTTAATGGACATTCGGAACGTAATACGTTGTCAGAAGTCAAAAATATTGCTGTCCGCTGCAATTTATAGCTAAAATGAGCGGGGCTTCCGAAATTAGCGTACTGTTAGGTTGGTGCCACCATTCGGTTTTCCTCGCCACCGCGAATAGATTTACAATAGTGATTAAATCCACGAAATAGAATAAGAACACAGGTTTTACGATGAAACGACGTGCACGAAACAAGCAGCGTAGACGCCGCAATCGCCTCGACTTTCAGAGCCTCGAACCCAGACGGCTACTCGCTGGCGATTCCATGGCTCCGCACCAGGTAAGTGGAGAGTTGCCTGCGTCGACGAATCTTGTTGTAAACGGTGACTTCGAAGACGTGGTTGAAGGCGGTGATCGTTTTTTTGATGAGACCGAAGTCGGAAGCTGGGAAGCATTCGATGCGGAAACGGGTCAGCAAATCAACATTTTTGACTATAACGTCGACGGTTACCACAACGTGTTGGATCTCGATTCGACCTCGGCGCAATTCGATCGTGTGTTCCAACGGGTGGACACTGATGCTGGAGAGGAATATTTAGTGACTTTCGACTACCGAAGTCACCCTACCGTTGATGTCTCGGCTTCACCAAGAACCAATGATTTTGAAATTTGGTGGGACGGAGATCGCGTTGGTACTTACACCGGCGGTGATTCTTGGAACACCGGAGCCATTGTTGTGACCGCTGGTGATCTAGACACAACAGTGCTGCTGTTTTGTGAAATTCAGGAAGACGGATTTTCCGGCGGAGATGGTCGTGGTGCCTTGCTAGACAATATTCGTGTCGTCAAAGCAAATTCCGTTAACGTGGCCAACGGAGGGTTTGAGACAACGGATGCTTCAGATAGCGTATTTTATAAACCGGACCAAGTTGATAGCTGGGGGGCGGTTGCGGCGACCAATCCTGATCGCTGGTTGAAAATTTTCGAGGGTAACGCTGCCGAAGGGAATCAGTACCTGAACCTCGATACGACCGAGACTCATCGTGACATCGCCTACCAAGATTTGACTACAGAAGCAGGGGCTTCTTACTACGTTACTTTCTCGATGAAGACAGACGGCGATCAATCGGTTAGTTCCGATGAATTGCGAGTGCGATGGAATGGTTCGTGGGCGACCACAGTATTCGGAACGGATACCTGGGAGACCTACGGTGTAATGGTCACCGCTGATTCGGATACGACACGATTGACATTTTTAGAACCAGGTGAATCGACCGGTGATGGGTCGGGGCCGCTGGTTGATGATATTCAAATGTTCGTCCTCGGGGATCAAACTCTTTCTCTTGACTTCGATGAATCGACTTCAGGGGACAATGGAGCTTTCACTTATTCTCCGGGCACTGGGTCGCGGGTGATTGCATCGGAGGTGGTCATTAACCATGCTGGAGACGGTGATTTAACTTCTGCGGTCGTGACTCTCAATGGAGCGGTTGATGGGAGCAGTGAGTTGCTCGCGGTGTTGGACAGTTCTGTACCGACTGACGGGCAGGGGCAACCTTT
This sequence comes from Mariniblastus sp., assembly GCA_029251085.1. Taxonomy (GTDB): domain Bacteria; phylum Planctomycetota; class Planctomycetia; order Pirellulales; family Pirellulaceae; genus Mariniblastus. The sequence continues at coordinate 9,631 of JAQXDZ010000101.1, read as the reverse complement.
GATTGCGATCACCAATTACGATTCCGCAACTAACCAGTTGACACTTTCGGGTGCCGCGACAGCAGCGGAGTACCAGCAGGTCATTCGAACTTTGCATTACTTTAATGCTGCTGAAGATGTGACGGTATCGGACCGTACCGTAACGGTAGCGGTTTCCGCTTCGAGTAGTACTGCCTCGGCTTCGGTGGTCGTCAGTATTGAAACCGATCAAACGTTGATTGATGCGGCAATTATTGAACAGTACATTGCCGACAATGCACTCGATGCAACGCCAGCAACCGAAGGGTTGTATGTGGTGATCGACGATCCTGGTGCGGGGCAGAACCCGACTATTAATTCAACGGTACGCGTAAAATACGATGGTAAATTTATCGAGCTCAACGCTCAAAACCAGTTGGTTGATGGCGACTCGTTCGACGTAAGTTCCGAATCTGGAGCGACGTTCCCGCTTGCCAACGTGATTCGTGGTTGGCAGTTGGGAATACCGCTGTTCAAGACGGGTGGTGTTGGGAAATTAATCATTCCATCCGGCTTGGCTTACGGGGCATCCGGTAGTGGTTCTATTCCACCGAATTCAGTCTTGGTGTTCGACGTTGAATTGCAGGAGATCGTTTCCTAGATAGCTCAACAAAGTCGGGTTGCTCGGGTTCGTTTAGTAGTCAACGCGGTGAAGCGATAAAGTTAAAACATTAAAAGCCTGCTTCATTAGATAATGAAGCAGGCTTTTTTTAGGCATGCGCCGCGAAGTCTGCTGGCGATTTTATGAGGGGGTGGCGTTTAGGTTCGAGTTGGTTGAGAGGTTGCCTCTGGTTCGCTTGCCCGGTCAGTGAAAAGCAGTTTTGAGGATTCGTATCCCATTGAGCGACGCCAGTATCTTTGGGCTTGGGAGAGGCAGTCTTTCATTTGGGCCTGCAATAGTTCCGCAATTTCTTCGTCGGTCAAATCCTTGTATTGTTCGAATCGGATCGGTTCGCCCATCACCAAGTGGATTCTCCCTGGAATGGGAATTTTTACATTGCGAGGGTACGATTGGTAGGCTCCATCGAAGGCAAGCGGCATTAAGGTCGCCTTGGAGCGTCTCGCAACAGCGCAAAAGCCGAGCATCAATGGTAAGAGTTCACCGTCGATGGTTCGAGTGCCTTCGGGGAAAATGACAACCGACTCTCCTTTCTTCAGTCGCCGCAGCGTTTCTTTCATTCCACCGATTCCAGTCGCTTCGCGGTCAATTGGGATCGTGTCGTTGAATCTCAAAAACCAAGCGAGGATTGGTGAACGAAATAGGCTCTTGCGACCTAAGTAATTGACAGCGTGAGGACAAGCAATGCCAATGATCAAAGGGTCAAGGTAGCTTTGGTGATTGGAGCAGATCAACATCCCTTGGTCGTCCGGGTAATGCTTTACGTTGTGGACTCGGATGCGATAAACCAGGAATAAAAAAAATCGGCAAAACCAGCGAATAAATGTTTGTCCCAAATCTACAGCTAATGGACGGCGTCGTTTTTTCTTCGTGGACATGGGGGCCGAGTCGAATCTTGAGGCAGGAATTAAGGCAAACAGTTGTAACTATAGGTAGCAAATGGAGGTGGCAAATGAAGTGGCTCTCAGGATTTGCTGGACTGGGCGAGAGCAGTCGACAACAGCGTGAATAATCTTAGACTATAATTCGAAGCCTCGCAGGACTTCTCTTAGTTTTCCGCGGGATCGACGGTTTTTAGTAGAATGGGCCGGTAAATTGAAAATTGGATCGACTGTCATCGAGGATACGTTTGCCGAAGCATTCAGCATGCGGTACTGCCGAATTGTTGTCACCGGACACAATCGAAGATGGATTGAGGCGGCAGTTCATTCGTTTTGTGGTTATGGGAGTTCGGTAATCGGTTGCGATGCGGAAGTCGGAGTTGAGCAATGGTTGGAGGCCTCGGATACTCCAGATGGGCGTCTGGGGGTAAAGATTTTGGTTTTCGGTTTCTCTTCGAAAGCGGTGCACAAGGCATTAGTTAATCGCACTGGACAGTGTTTAATGACTTGTCCCACAACTGCCGTTTATGCTGGAGGCGAGAGCGACGAAAGCGACGAGGGCGAGGAGTCGGTTGAGCGCATGCCGCTTGGTAAGCACCTTCGTTTTTTTGGTGATGGATTCCAAAAAAGCAAGTTAATTGCCGATCGTCGATTTTGGCGAATCCCAGTTATGGATGGGGAATTTTTGGTTGAGGATTCCGTGACGATTCACAAAGGGGTCGCTGGTGGAAATCTTTTAATTCTCGCGCAGAATCAGGGTGCCGGTTTAGAGTCTGCGGAGAGAGCGGTCGCCGCGATCGATGTCTTGGCAAACGTTATTACGCCTTTCCCGGGTGGTGTGGTGCGAAGTGGAAGTAAAGTTGGGTCGCGTTATCCATCGCTGAGAGCATCGACGTCGGATGGTTACTGTCCAACCTTGCGAGGACGGGTTGAATCCAATCTTCCTGAAAGCGTGAATTGTGTTTATGAGATTGTCGTGGATGGCACTTCAAGTAAGGCGGTTGCCGAGGCGACGCGGATTGGAATTGAGGCCGCAGTCGGGGAGGGGGTGGTTTCGATTAGCGCCGGAAACTACGGCGGGAAGTTGGGAAAGCATCATTTTTATCTGCATGATATAATGAGTGGCGACTCAGTTTGAGCGGCCTTTCGTCCATCTTTTTAGGGTCTGATTTTTGATTCCGTTGTTCTTGTAAGGCTGAATAGTTTCGTTTGATCGGCAAGCCGGCATCCTTTTTCGTGGTTAATTTATTTGTAATTTGTGGGAGTAGCGTTTTTTATTGATGTCTTTGTTCACCAAAAAAACTGATTCGGAGGGCAAGGCCGGAGGCGAACAATGGCAGTTGGCATTGCGTCGGTTTTTTCATCAGATTTGGGTCGAGATATCAATCGGTATATTGGTCGTGATATCGGTGACGCTGACTCTCGCCGAATTTTGGCTGGAGGCTCAACTGGCTTCGGGTTTGACCAGTGTTCCAACGTTTCTTGGAGGGCTAACTCAGGGGACGATGAGGTGGATGGTTCGCGTCAATGATCTAATCACGATGACGTTCGTGGTTGAGTTGACACTGCGTTTTTTAGCGGCGAGTTCAAAGAAGCGTTTCTTTTCCGAGTTCTGGTTGGATATTATTGCGACGCTTCCGTTGTTTCGGGTGTTTCGCGCTGCCCGGGCATTGAGGCTACTACGGCTTGGCAGGTTGTTTCGCTTGTTCGGTGTGATGTCACGTCTTTCCGGGCATTATCCGGCAATGTTTCGACGTGGTATTTTTGATTTCTTGTTAATAACTGGTCTGTTGGTGCTAACTGTTTTGTTTGGCACGCTGGCCATTACTCATTTTGAAACGTCAGCGCGTGGGAAGTTGGTTCAGCCGACAGGAGAAGCGACGCCTGCAGCGGCCAACGTCGCTGGAGTTAGTGATAGAAATTTGGAGTCGGAGAATCAGTTTAATCTGAATCGCTCATTTTGGTTTAGCATCTATACATTATTTGCAGGGGAGCCAATTCCTGATGCCCCCCGGACGTTAAGCGGGAAAATTGTTTCCGTGTTTTTGATGTTTATGGGGCTGACTATTTTTGCAATTTTTGCGGGAACGGTTTCCGCGTTTATGGTGGATCGAATGCGAATGGAGGGTAGGGTCGTGGATTGGGATGCGTTACAAAATCACATCATCATATGTGGTTGGACTCCAAAAACTCTTACCATTATTGAGGAGTACCGAGCGAGTCCAACAACGCGACGAATTCCAATTGTGGTCATTACAGAGATTGAACGAGAGCAGCTGGAAGAGTCCTGTTCAAGGTTTCCAAGCGTCTATTTTCTGCAAGAGGACTTTACCAAGGTGACTGCCTTAGAGCGGGCAGGGATCGCGCAGGCAAAAACGTGTCTTGTCTTGACGGATACCAGCGGAGGTCGCAGTGAACAAGATGCGGATGCGAGAACCATTCTCGCTTCCTTGACCGTTGAGAAATTAAACGAGTCTGTTTACACCTGTGCTGAGATTGTCAATCGAAGTTACGCGACCCATTTAGAGGACGGCAAGGTCAACGACTTTGTGGTCAGTGGAGAGTATGGGGCTCATATGCTTGCTCAAGCAGCGATGAACAAAGGGCTGGTTGGAATCCTCAGTGAGTTGATGACGTATCAACATGGTAATGAGTTTTACCGTATTCCCGTTCCGGAATCCTGGGTTGGCGTTTCCTTCGACGAGAAGTTGACGGACGTGAAAAAATCGGATGATATCATTTTGGTTGCGGTGCAATCGGAGGGGGATTCCCCGGTCGTCAACCCGAAAAATTACCATTTTTGTGCGGCAGATGACGTCGTTCTGATCAGTGACGGAGTTCCAAAACTTTCCTGAAACGTGAAGTTGCCGGTGGAGGAAATGGGCAGCTTGGTCTAAAATTAATTAGATCTTCTTGTGCCGCGCTGGTCGCACTGGCCGATTCGCGACAAGTCATTTTATGCGGATCGGTTGACCCTCGTCTTGCATTTGGACTGATTGGTCATTTTTACATCACTGCAGACGCGAGAGTCTGCGAATATTTAAACTGATTCCCGGTTTGGGAGTCATCAACAAGGCATCGCATGAATCCGCAAATTTTGACGCGAATTGCAATTGCATGCTCTTGCCTATTTTCTGCGTGGCTCTTGGGCGACGTCGAATTGCGTGGCGATATTTCTCTTCCAAAAATATTCTCTGACCACATGGTGTTGCAGCGTGATTCACGGGTGAAGGTTTGGGGAACCGCAGATCCAAACCAAGCACTGATCGTTAAGTTCGCCGGGAAAGAGACGAAAGTCACCGCGACGGCAAAGGGTGACTGGAATGTTGTGATTAACACTCCCGGCGCAGGTGGCCCTTACGAATTGGAAGTTAGTGCGGAGGGGGGCGAACCTAAAGTCGTTTTTAACGACGTGATGGTTGGCGAAGTGTGGTTGTGTTGCGGGCAAGACAATATGGAGTTGCCTGTATGCAAGTCGCTTAATGCTGAAACAGAAGTTGAACAGTCAAAGAAGTATCCTTCGATACGGTTGTTCTCCATGGGCAATTATTCGTCGGTTGAACCGATGGAAAATATTTACAAAGCAGTCCCGTGGCGTGTTTGTTCTCCGGAATCGGTAAAAGAGTTTTCGGCATCGGGTTATTTTTTCGGCCGAGAGTTGAGTAAAAGGCTGAAGAATGCGAATGGAGAAAGCATAGCCATCGGGCTGATTGATGTCGCTTGGGGAGGCACTGTTTGTGAGGCTTGGATATCGCGAGCAACTCAGGACGGAGTGGAGTCGTTGAAGCCGCTGCTCAAGCATTGGGACGAAGACGGTGATCAACCGCTGAGTCCTCTGCGTCCGGGCAACCTTTATAACGGGATGATCGCACCACTCAAGCGATTCCCAATCCGAGGAGCAATTTGGTATCAAGGCGAATCTAACGTGGGACGTGGTAATCAATATGCGACGTTGTTCCCAACTTTGATACGCGATTGGCGGAAGAATTTCGGGCTGGGAGATTTTCCATTCTATTTTGTGCAGTTAGCACCCTTTGACTACCCTGAAAAACCGTTTGAGTCGTTGGCCGAGATTTGGGATGCACAACTGAAGACTTTTAAGTCAGTTGAGAACACGCGCATGGTCGTGACAACTGATATTGGAGACTTGCAACAGCTGAGTCCTCCTAATAAACAGGAAGTCGGTCGACGTTTGGCACTTGCTGCTTTGGCGGACGTCTATGCGGACCAGCTTCCTGAGGGGGAAGTTAAGCCAGTCTACAGCGGGCCAATTTTTGACGGTGCGACTGTCACTGAAGACGGTGCGATTCGAGTTACTTTTCAGTACACCCACGAGGGATTGAAGATTCGAAATGACGAACCCGAATTGCTAGGTTTCATGATTTGCGGAGAAGACGGGAAGTTTGTCCCAGCCACTGCGAAAATTGATGGACAGCGTGTGGAAGTGAGTTCCCTGAAGATAAAAAAACCAAAATTCGTGCGATTTGGTTGGGATAAGGCGAATCCGACTAACCTAGTCAATTCGCAAGGTTTACCTGCCTCCCCCTTTCGGACTGATGATTTTGACCTAATTTCGAAGGGTCGTGATTTCTGAAAAACTAAGTCCGCAAATGACGTTTGTTTGACACGCCAAACGCGAAGTTTGCTAGATTACTCAATCTTGAGTGAAGAGATTTTCTTTCCTAGTTTTGCCGAAGACGGTAAAACGATCACTTTTAACTTTACCGATTTCAGCCATGAGTTCCGAACCCAATAATCCTGCTAACGATCAAATTTCTCCTGCACCTTCAGAGGTCGCATCCTCTTCTCCGGAAACAGTAGCTCCGGCAGCATCGTCTGATGCTCCTGCAACTGATGTTTTGGCCGACAAGGTTTCAACGACAGCGACCGCTGCTCCGACGGTGACTGAGGATCCCCCAGTGCCGGTTGCTGCACCGGTTCGAAAGGTCGCGATCGGTTCACAAAGAGACGCGGCTGACAAAGCACTGCAGCCATCGCAACCCAGGGCCGTGCAAAACGCGGTTGCCAATCCGATTAACCTTACCGGTGAACCGGAACCAGAGCCGGTTGCGATTCCGGATATCAAATCGGACACAGGGTTTAGCGATGATGTCGACGCCGAAATCGACGCAGTTCTTGGCGACATTTCAATGGACGATGTGGTCGCGACTACTGAGGCGAGTAACGAAGAAATTGAGCCTGGGACACGCGTAAAGGCTGCAGTTACCAAGATTCACGAAGACAATGTTTTTGTGCGTCTCTCGGGGCAGTCGGAAGGGATTGCGACCCTTCACCATTTCAAAGAAGCTCCGAACGAAGGAGATTTGGTTGAAATCATCGTTCGCGGATTAAATAAAGAGGATGGCCTGTACGAATTGGCGGTGCCCGGAGCAAGTATCGGTGTCGCGGACTGGGATGATATCACCGAAGGTGCGGTCATCGATGCACTAGTAACGGGATCAAACACGGGTGGGCTTGAGGTTGCGATCAATTCGATTCGCGGATTCATTCCAGCGAGCCAGATCGATCGATTTCGCGTCGAGGATTTCAGCGTCTATATCAACCAAAAACTGACATGTGTGGTCGTAGAAGTAAATCCAGAAAAGCGAAAACTTGTTCTGAGCCGTCGCGCTATTCTCGATCGAGAAAATGAGGAAAAACGCAAGGAGTTGCTCAAGGAACTTGAGGCGGGGCAATTGCGAGACGGCGTTGTCACTAAGTTAATGGACTTTGGTGCTTTTGTTGATCTTGGTGGAGTCGAGGGATTGATTCACGTCAGTAAAGTTAGCTGGTCGCGGGTCAAACACCCGAGTGAAGTTTTAACCGTTGGTGAAAACGTTCGCGTCAAAATTGAAAAAATCGATGAGAATGCAAACCGTATTTCACTCTCGCACCGCGATACCTTGGAGCATCCCTGGAAGGGAATTGACACTCAATTCGCGGTCAACGACATCGTCAAAGGCACCGTTACCAAGATCGCCGATTTTGGTGCGTTTGTTAAAATCGCCCCGGGAATCGAAGGTTTGGTTCATATTTCTGAATTGGCGTATCAGCGAGTTGCGAAGGTCAGCAACGTCGTGAAGGAGGGGCAAGAACTGGAAGTTAAAATTCAGTCAATCGACCCTCAGTCCCAAAAGATATCTTTGTCGCACAAGGCTTGTTTGGCGCCGCCTGCACCGAAGCAATCTGCCGGGAAAAAGGAAGCGGTGGAAGCCGTGGAAGAGCCAGCACGTGACTTGGCTGTGCCTGCCAGTGGAGAGCCTTTGAAAGGCGGTACTGATCGCAAGTCTGGTGGTGAAGGGGTTGGGCTGAACTGGTAATCAGAGGGTCTCGTTCGGAGGCCAGCTGTGTCGTTCTCGAATCCTTGATGATCCAAAGCAATCAGCGCCAATGAGTTGATCGAGATTCGCTAACTGCAGCGTAAATCTTTGAAAGAGTTTTTTCTTGTTTTCGGATTGAGTTAGAAATCATGCTTTGGCAACGCATCGCCCGACCATTGCTTTTTCTGTTGCCTGCAGAAAGAGCTCATTATTTTTCAATGGGAATGTTCAAGGCAATATTTGCATTGGGGCTCGGCGGACTGTTTCGCTGGAGGAACAGGGTAAGCGAGCCTTGTTTGAAAACAAAAGTGGTTGGGATTGATTTTCAGAATCCAGTCGGGTTAGCGGCTGGTTTTGATAAGGATGCCCGCTGGTTCCCTCAGCTCGCCAGCCTCGGTTTCAGTCATGTCGAAATCGGTACGATCACGGGCGAGGCGCAGCCTGGGAATCCTCAGCCACGTTTGTTCCGTTTGCCTGCTGATCAGGCCATTGTCAACCGAATGGGTTTTAATAACTCTGGAAGTGATGCAGTTGCGCGTCGCCTTGCCGTAACTCCCAAGGCAAATGCAGCCGACATTTTAGGAATCAATATTGGGAAAACGAAAGTCGTTCCCGTCGAAGACGCCACGCAAGATTACTTAGTTAGTTTTGAAAAGCTCTTCACCTATGCTGATTACTTTACGGTGAACGTGAGTTCTCCCAATACGCCCGGCTTGCGGACGTTGCAAAATCGGGAGCCATTGATTGACTTGCTGAGCAAGCTAATAACGCTCAATCGTGAATTGGCGATAGACCATGAATGCAGTCCCAAACCGATCCTGTTAAAAATTGCCCCCGATGTTACCGAAGATCAATTAAGCGATATCATCCTGATTCTGCGAGAGGTTGAACTTGACGGGGTGATTGCAACCAATACGACCATTGAGCGTTCCGGTTTGGAGACTTCCGATCAGGTGGTTTCGGCAATCGGAAATGGTGGTCTATCGGGAGCTCCGCTGACAACGCGGTCGCGCGAGGTCGTTGGGAAGTTGTACGATCAGCTAAAGGGAGATATCCCAATCATCGGTGTGGGCGGGGTGATGCACGGGGAAGATGCCTGGCAATTGATTCGCTCGGGAGCAGCGTTAGTTCAGTTGTACACCGGTTTTATTTACGGTGGTCCAGGAACTGTCCGGCAGATGAATCGCTACATTGCCGGGAAGCTTAAGCAGCATGGGTTTCAATCGGTTGCTGAGGCCGTCGGCACTGGAAGAGGCGGAGCCGGCGATGCTAAATGATTTTTCTCTAGGGTTTATCGAGCATGTTTTTGATAGCCTTGGGGATATTGTTTATTGCGTGAAAGACCAGGCGGGGGTTTATCAATCCGTGAATCTTGCATTTGTGGCAAGGGTCAATGGCACTGATAAATCTGACTTGCTGGGTAAAACAGCATCGCAGGTATTTTCAGAGCCTCTTGCGGAAGGTTATGAGCAACAGGATCGCGTCGTTTTTGAAACGGGGCGTTCCATCCAGGATCAGCTTGAGCGGATTACGAATTCAGACGGCTCAATAGGTTGGTATCTTGCAAGTAAATTCCCGATTCGCGATTCGGAAGAGTCCGTTGTTGGGCTGGTCGGTATTTCACAGGATTTAAACTGGCCCAATGACAGTAATCCCGAACTTGCTGATTTAAAGGTGGTCGTTGAGTACATCAAAGATAACCTAGATCAATCGTTGAAAACGGAGCATCTTGCTCGGCAAGTGTCCCTGTCAACTGTGCAGTTAGATCGTCGAATGAAACGTGTGTTTCGATT
>JAQXDZ010000099.1 GCA_029251085.1 Mariniblastus sp. | reverse complement strand
CTCAACTTCAGGCATGCCGGTAAAAAAATCGTTCCACGTTTATTGGCTTGGTTTAGAAAATAATTTTGAGTTTGCCGTGACACCGATTCTGGTTTGCTTCTTATTCTCCGTTTAAAGTTGCATTGCTGAAGGGACTGGACTATCCAGTTGGATAGCTGGTTCTTGATTAAGTATTTGAAAAAAAAGTTGCTCGGAAAGGATTGCTTTTTTGCCTGCTCTCCTTAGCGGGTATAATCTGTGCCTTCCTTGTGATCTTCATGCCAGGTTATCTTAACTCTTACGGACATAACGATGGGTAAACGATCAAGTATCAAACTGAATGTTACGGCAGTGATTCTTTTTTTGCTCAGTGGTTGTGGCCCAACAGAACTCAGTTCGGATTCAAAATTATCGGTTGGCAAACCGACTGGGTTATTAGTTAAACAATTTGGGGCGATGCGCGAGGTGATGCGTGAAGGTGAAACAGAAGCACGCGTTCGATTGGTCGATGCAGTGGACACTCCTCACACCTATGCGGTAGGGGCTTTGGAGGGATTGACAGGTGAAGTCACCATTGTGGATGGCGACGTATGGGTTTCTCGGGTTGCCGAAGACGGAGAGCTTCAAGTAACCGGCCCCAAGCCTTTAGCAGAAGACAGTGCGACCTTGTTAACTCTCGGGCACGTTCCGCACTGGCATCAAACTACCATTGAGCGTTCGGTGTCTGGTGCTGAACTCGAATCGCTGATCGAACGTTTTGCGAACGCGAAAGGGGTGGACACGGACAAGCCGTTCCCGTTTCGAATCGAAGGACAGCTAACAGATGTCGAGCTTCACGTTATTAATGGTTACTGTCCTATTGCAACTGATCCGGCTACGGAAAATAAAAAGCCGTGGCGGCAAATCAACAGCGAACCCGTGTCCGCCAATGTTATTGGATTCTACGCTCCGAATGCGGTTGCCGTGATGACGCACCATGGCACGTCGGTGCATGCTCATGGGATCGTCACCGTGGACGGTAGGAAATTAATAGGCCATGTGGACAGCGTCACCGTTGAACCTGGCTCAACGCTGTTTGTGCCAAAACTATGAAGTCACCATGCTGTTTACATGTAGACGGTTGAACGGTTCCGAATTCCGAATTGATTTCTGGCCATGTCGGTGCCATTCTGTGGTCTCTGAATCTGTTATATTCGTGGGTGCGGGCGTGGTTTGCCGATTGAAGCAAGTGCATGATAGCCAATCATTTTGCGTCGTTAACTGTGCAATTGACGTTCGGGAGGATCCTCTTGAAATACATTGTCAATAATTGCAATTACGAGAAAAGGATTAACAGTAGAAACTATGAAACGAATTTCAAATTTCTTGTGCGTCCTGTTGGTGGCAACTGGACTGGTTGGAGTCGAGAGTATCGAAGCATTTGCGAACGATATAAAAGCTCCCAATGTTCTTTTTATTGCGGTCGATGACCTTAATGACTGGGTTGGTTATTTGGGGGGTCATCCTCAGGGGTATACTCCTAACATTGACAACCTCGCCAATGAGGGTGTTGCCTTCACTCATGCCTACTGCCCTGCCCCGGTGTGTGGGCCGTCTCGAACGGCGCTAATGTACGGAGTCTTTCCGCACAGGAGTGGATCTTACGGCCACGATGAAATTTACAGTGCCGTTAATCGCATTCCAAAAAATCAGCTTCCGTTAAATTTGGTGTTCCAGAACAGCGGCTATTACACCGCCGGATGTGGCAAGATCTTTCACTATCCAGAAAAACGCGGTTGGGATGAATACAAAAGACAAATTGGAGGCGTGGCGGCGAAAACAAAAGACAATCTTGGTAAGGGAATCCAACTCGGTTTCGGCATTCTTGACACTGATAACGACAGTGATACGGGCGACGGTCGACTGACTGACTGGGCGATTGAACAGTTGCAGCGGCGACATGAGAAACCGTTTTTTATTGCACTTGGATTGCATAAGCCGCATTTGCCGTGGGATGCACCAAAAAAGTATTTTGACAGGTTAGATCTGGAAACAATCAAACTCCCCAGGGTGCCGCAAGATGATTTAGCAGACTTACCTGAAGCGGGGAGACTCTTTGCCAGAGCCAAAGTTGGATTCAGCCGTGTAGACGATCATCAGGCAATTACCGAAGTCGATGGAGCCTGGGAAAAACTTGTCAGAGCCTACCTTGCTACCAGTACCTTTGCCGACGCGAATGTTGGGCGTGTTTTGGATGCTCTGCAGGCGAGTGATTACTCGGCAAACACCATCGTTGTACTCTGGGGCGACCACGGTTGGCATTTGGGGGAGAAACAACATTGGCGAAAAATGTCACTGTGGGAACGGGGAACCAGGACGCCCTTGATCATAAAAGTGCCACAAGCGACGGGAAATGGCCGGCGGATCAATGCCCCAGTCAGTTTGCAGGATATTTTTCCAACGCTCATCGATTTATGTAAGGTGGAAGTGGATCAGGAAATTGACGGTAACAGTTTGAAACCGTTGCTGTTAAGTCCCCAGACAGAATGGGATAAGCCTGTTGTGATTTCTCACGGACCCGGTAATTTTGCGGTTCGCAAAGGGGCGTGGCGACTGATTCACTATGCCGACGGAAGTGAGGAGCTTTACAATATTGAAGCGGACCCGGGAGAGTTCTCCAATCTCGCCGGTAATCCTGAGCATCAAGCCAAACGTTTGGAATTGCAAGAGCAGGTGCCCACGGATTGGCGATATGTGATGGGCAAACGATTTAATAATTTTGGTAGCTCATTTGCTAAGCCAAAGCAATAACACAAAATCTACGATGGGATGGATTGATGAAGCTAGGCATAAAATTAGTAGCGGTTCTATTTTTGTTGATTGGTATCAACTCAGTTCAATCGCAGACGAATCGCTACAACGTTCTATTTATTGCGGTTGATGATTTGCGCCCGGAATTGGGATGCTATGGTGCGGACTACGCACAGACACCGAGTATGGATAAATTGGCCAGTACTGGCATGTTGTTCAATAGACATTACGTGCAGGTCGCTACTTGTCACAGTTCCCGGCTCTCAATGTTGACTGGACGGAGTCCCGGCGCAGGAAAGCGAAAATCTCAAGAAGGTGCGCGGTTTATGCCGGAGCTGTTTCGGCGGAGTGGCTATCACACGACCTGTATCGGTAAAATTTCGCATTCTCCTGATGGTCGAAAATTTCAATATAACGGAACGGGTAATGGCGAAATGGAACTCCCGAATGCGTGGGATTCTTTGCCAACCCCGTTCGGGCCATGGAAACGTGGATGGGGTACGTTTTTTGCTTACGCAGACGGCAAACACAGGGAAGATGGACAGGGCCACAAAGATCTAATGCAGTTTACGGTTGAAAAAGATAGTGATCTGCCGGATGGATTGATGGCGGAGACAGCGGTAGAGACGTTGCGAAATTATAAAGCAAGCGGTCAGCGATTTTTTCTTGGACTTGGTTTTTTTAAACCCCACCTACCTTTTGTCGCACCCAAGCAAGATTGGGAGGCATTCTCGGACGTAAAACTACCCGCGCCGCCTGAAGGGAAAATCGACTCAGAGTTTTGGCACAGGAGCGGCGAATTTTATAAATACAAAGCTCCCCATGAAAAAACTCGTCCTCTTTCATCGGAGGCCACGAACCAATCACGGCGAGCCTATCTTGCTTGTGTTCGTTATACGGACCGTCAAGTTGGCAAAGTGCTGGACGCTTTGCAGGAGTTAGGTTTGGATGAGGATACGGTTGTGGTTCTTTGGGGAGATCACGGTTGGCACCTCGGCGAGCAGGAAATTTGGGGGAAGCACTCTCCCTTTGAACGAGCCAATCGTAGCGTTTTGATTATAAGAATTCCGGGCATGAAAACTGCCGGCGTGAAAACCGATGCGATTGTCGAATCCCTCGACCTGTTTCCGACCTTGATTGAACTCTGCAAGCCGTCATTTAATAAAACCCAAAATTTGCTTGATGGAGAGAGTCTCGCTCCGCTGCTTAGGACAGGGGTTGGTAATCAAGAGGACGTTGCGATTAGCTATTGGAATGATGCCATCTCAGTCCGCGATCAAACCCATCGTTTAATTTTTAATAAGAAGACAAAGGTCTCGAAGCTATACGATTTGTCAGTTGATTCTGATAATTCAGTGAATAGTGCCGATAAGTTTCCTGAAATTGTGAACCGCCTGGAAGGTGCGATTCAAAAACCATTGAAATGATTGGGCGGAAACGTGTGAATTTGGTTGAAGCTAAAGCTCGCCCGTTCTTACATAAAGGTTTGAACGGACGAGTTATTTAAGTCTTAACAGGACGCTACTTGACTTCGGCGGTGCGGTCCTTGATCGAAAATTCATTTTGCATTTTGATCAGCTTTGGTGATTTCAAATCGACAAGCGCTTTACGCAAGTCTACACATTCGACTGCTTGAGATTTAAACGTCTTGTAGTAATAAACCGCATTGGTCGTGTCTGTGACTGATGTCCAAATCGTGTAATCCATCAGTGTTTTACTTTCTGTTTCCCGGATGGCACCTTTGGGAATGTCAAAATTATTCATGATGTGAAACGCTCGAAAGACTCCTTCGTCGACGTCTTTGGATGGTAGTGCATTGTTGGCAAAAGCGGTTGCCCGAACGAAGCGTGAAGGTGATGAGAAATCACCCGGTAATCCATGCATTCCAGTTCCTTGACCGAATGGTCGTATCTCTTGTTTACCAACTTTGACCGTTTCGCGGTTGGTTGCTGAAAGGCCGATGTAGTTTCTCAGGTTTGTGAGTTGCCAATCGTAGGTTGGATTGTTTGTCACTGCGTTGACTGTGTTGTCATGTATCGTCAATCCGGACTTGGTGTACTCAATGACAATGGAGGCACCGGTGGCATCGGTTACGGCATAATGCAGAGGTGCAATACTGTCGATTTCCTTCACAAACGTTCCGACGACAGCTTTTTTCGGCATCGCCGCTTTAACTTCTGCCACGGTAGCAAATTGACTTAACAGCCAGTTGCCGACTTCTTCACTTGATATTGCGGTGTCTTGATTAGCTACTGTGAGCTCTGCGTATTGTGCGGCCCCTTTGAAGTAAAACGCGCCGAAATAAAGTCCTTTTTCGTTAACGCCGTCTACGATGATTGACTTTCCGAGTGCATTTGCTCCCACGAAGCCATATTTAGCTTCAAACGTAAACCCACTTTTTTCTGAATTCAGACCTAGCGTTGTATATTTTGTTCCGGCAGGGATAACGAGAACGTTTGACTTGATGTCAAAACCGAACTCCATGGTCCGTCCGACGAGCGTAGCGCCGTCTAATGTTCGTAAAACAATTCCTGTGCAAGCAATCAATGTCGGAGCGGCAATTAAGACCATCACCATCAAAACAGTTAAAGCGACTCGAAATTTACGCATGAAGGTTACTCTCAATTAAAAATAAACAGACTTAGTTTTTTAAAAAAATAACATCGGTGGTGTATAGGTCAACCACCTAGAGATGGGGGAATGCGATTCCACCGGACGACGCAAGTTCCGATTCCGCATGAGGCACTAAGAAAGTCGATTTTCGCCACGATTTTCGGATTGATGGATTACCACGGGCCAGCCTGGGAATTGATTGTCGGGATTTCCATCAGTTGCATCAACATTAAATTTGAAGCAATCGAGATGGTAGGTTTTGGCATCGATATCGATGGTAACCAAACCAAACCCGCTTGCTTTCTGGTGTGCTTTTTTGTAACGATTTTTGTCGACACCAGTTACAGGATTGCCTACGGCGTAGACGTAGACTTTATTTCCGCAGCCATCAAGATACTCACCGGTATTCTCGTGGTTGTGGGCCGGGCGATTTTGATATGCCATGCCAAGTTCGTCGGGTAGCCAAGAGCGAGGGTATCCAGCGGCGATTGCCGGGGTGCAGAACGACCAATTACTGTCCCGCTGCTTGGCGACACCGTATTGAGAAAGAGAGGTTAGATGTTGGTCGCCATTGATGTGGAGCGCCATAGATTTTCGAATAATATCGATGGCTTTATTTCGCGGGGTTTGTGGCCAGGCACCCGAGTCGAGGTCGGCCTTTAGATATTGTTGTTGGTGACCATGGTGTGTGGCTACGCCCGCGAAGACTGTTTGGCTTAACAGGACTTTCATTGAGTGTCCCCGCCAGTCGTCGCCCCATTGTTCGAGAAATGTTTCCTGCCGGTCACCAAGTAGCACCAGTCCTTCTTTGTCGAGTACAGCGGTGTCGAAATCTGGGTCAAGTACGTGATCGGCTCGGCCGCTTCCGGTTTCGACCCGTTCCGGCCCGCTTTTCCATTGACGATCAGCAATGATCGCAAAGCTCACGCCGCCATAAACGAGATCAGTGTAGTAGACGCTAATATCCTGCAGGGAAGGTTGCGAATCAAAAGGGTCGGGATGATGCGCAGTATTGGTGCGATGGACAGCGTTGACCATGCGGGCAGGTTCGCGGTAGCCCCCTTTGGAGCTTGCTCCCTTGCTGAGGTCTTTCATTGCCGCGCCACCTTCTCCCCAGATATTACCCTGAAAAACATCGTGGTCGTCAGGAAGGCAGACGGTGGGACTGTTTTTCATGGCATGGCGGAAAGACAAGCCAAACTGATAAAATTTTCTTAGGTAGTTAAGAATAGCCGGTTCTGCCGGGTCGCGAATGATTCCGAAACCACCGTGGTTTTCGTACAGTTGATCACCGGAAAAGTAGAGCATGTCCGGGTCAAGTTTGATCAGATTTTCTGCAACCGGTTCATAAGGGTACGCATAATCATTTTGACACGTTAATGCTCCCAGCCGTAAAGGTCGACCAACGGGATTGGCTTTAATGATTCCACCCCATTCGTTACGAGAAGCGGATCCATCTTTATGTTTTTCCAGATAAACAAGTCGATACTTCGGTTCCAGTTTTTCATTCCAATTAGGGACCTGAAATGTAGCTACCCAGGCGTCGGTATCAAGCGTCGAACTGCCAAGTGATTTCCAAGATCCATTGTCCTGAATCTGAAGTTCCACTGTTTGGTTGTCTTGTTTGCCGAGCGGTCCGGTGAGGGCGCTCATCTTTAGAATAAAACCTTTTTCAGACCTGGAATCGCTTAAGGTGTACATCGACCAAAGTAGGGGCCCGAATGCCTGTTGCGATGAAATTTTAAAAGCGTCGCCTTCAAGCTCCCAATCCGTAAATCGATAGCCGTTCCGGTTACCTCGTGAATTTTTAGAATTGCCCGAATATTGACTGACGAGTGCGACATTTCCTTTAACGCTGTTCGCAGGCACAGTCAGAGTGACCGACGCAGTGTTGTTTCCAAGTGTGAGCGTAAGGTCGACTTGATTCCCGTTGGGGCGTCCAGAGAGAACGAGCGTTTTCTCACCGGCTTGGTTGTCGGATATTTTTACCGTCTTTTTGCCGATGAATAGCAGGCCTTGCTCAATATTTATGCCGGCATCGATACCGCTCTTCGCAAAGCAATTACTGCGGTATTCGTTGAGTTCACTTTTAACGCCGACACGAAATCCTCCACCGTTATCCTTGCCCTGGTCGCGATCCAATCGAACAGCCATGGCAAATCCCTTTCGAGGATTGGCTATTTGGTGGGTGAGGTGATGGATACTGCGATTGGCTGAAGCGGTGTTGCATTGAGCCCAACCATTTTCGATTTTCCAGTCTTCCATTGGGTTTGCCCAGTATTCACCTCCCAGCCAGACTCTGTCATGCGTATTTCTCCAGGGGAGTGAATTGCCTTCGGTTGGAAGTTCCGTTGCTGGAGGAAGAATGGTGACAAGACCTCCAGCAGCTAGAATCTTTAGTGACTCACGACGGGAAATTGAATTGCTCATGTGAATATATTTCTTTGAATGGGTTTGACCCATTGGCCGGGGCGAATAACGGATAATGCAGATGAAAGACAGGCGGCGGTTGTTGTCGCTTCGGTCTGGCGAGGTTGGCAGTCAACCGAAAAAGCTAAGTAAATTGACAAGCGGGAGGAAACGGCTACGAATATTTTGGTTGGTTTAGCCTAAGGATTTTTGCTGCTCGAGTCGAGTTTTTTGCGATAAAAAGTTTTAGTTTTAAGGGAGGCCAATCCTTCGTTTGGTAGTATCGGTGTCAGATCATTTTTTGGGGGGAACTATCCGCGAACAAAGAACGCTATTTTTCACAGCGTTATTTATTCTCTACGGAGCAGTTTAACAAAGAGGCATTTCCCGTTAACGACAATGACTCGAATTTAGAGTATCTTGATACGCAGGGTGTAGCGAGTTGTTGTGCGGGTAATGATTCGTTGTTTCTCAATTTGATCTGGCCCCGAGTTAGGTATTCTTGAAACGGGATGAGTTTTGAATTGGCTTTCTATTAATATTTGTTGAAGTCATATTTTAATTATCCAAAGTGTATTTGCATCGGTTTTGTTGTTGGAAGAAGTTTTCCCATCCCTTTTTAGCCGGTTTGGCATCGGTGCCTCTTCATGAACGGTGATTAATGAAAGTCGTAATCGTGCGAAGTTGTTTATTTGTTTTGACATTTCTGTTTTGCGTGTTTCTTAATTTCGCTGTCGCGAATGCTTGGGTGATTGTTCAGGAGCAGGACAATGTTGCGGAGGCAGATACGTTTTCGGCGATTATAGAAGTCTCCCAAGCCAATCCGTTTCCCAAGGCGAGCCCGGAAAGTCAGGGAATATCAACTAACGCGTTAGTGCGGCTAGGTGAGCTGGTCACTGGCTTTGTTGAGTCTGAAGAAATTGTTGGGGCGGAATTGCTTGTCATCAAGAATCGCCGGACGGTGATGCACGAAGTTTTTGGACTCGATGCTCCGAAAAGCGGTCAACCGTTGGATAAGAATACGATTTTTAGTATCCGATCGATGACTAAGCCGTTGGCGGGTGCCATGGCGCAGATTTTGATTGACGAAGGCGTGCTGAAGCTATCGGATCCAGTTTCAAAGTACCTTGAATCCTTTGATAATGAACGTTCGCGGGACATAACAATCGAGCATTTGCTAACCCACCGCAGCGGTTTTCCAATGAAGTCTGCCGGCAGACTTTGGTCGGACTATTCGAGTTACCAGCAAATTCGGGAGGTTGCAGATTATTGGGGTGAGTATGGACCGCAGCTTTTTACCCCGGGTGACAAGTACCATTATGCTGATGCGAACGTAGACACGCTCGGAGCGGTCATCGAACAAGCCGCTGGGGAATCCACAGCGCAGCTGATTGAACGTCGGTTGTTTAGCCCACTGGGCATGAGTGACTCGATTACTCTGTTAGCGGCAGGAGACGCAAGAGTTTCACGTTTAGCGGGCAAAAATGCTGGGGGCCGTGGTCGGTGGAGACAATTTTGGCGATGGCAGGGGAGGCCGTACTTTTCCTTTCCCATGTTTGCTCAGGGTTTTTATTCGACTACCGTCGATTATGCTCGCTTTTTGCAGATGATCATGGATGGTGGAGTGGTTAACGGACAGCAAGTTCTGTCGAAGCCAGCCATCGCCCGAATGCTGACTCCAGCTTCACAGACAACCATGCCGACTGGGTTTGCAGGACTGGATGCCTCGTATGGACAGTTAATGCAACTCTACGAGAAAGGTGGACATGTCGTAGCATTTGGCCATAGTGGATCGGATGCGACCTATGCGTGGGCTTGGCCCGAACAGGATCTGATGGTTTTGTATTTTACCCAGTCCAGAGGGAGCATTACTATGACCCGGATCGAAGCTGTAATTGACAGTGTGCTGGCTCGACCAATTCAGATGGAAATCGATTAAGGGGCTGACGATTAATACGGAAGCTTGTTTTCAATCCGCTCGGCCCTGTGAGCTTTCAATTTGCGTTTAGCAAGTTTGAAATGAAGCTGTAAAAGTTCAACGCGATATTTGGGATGGACTACAAACGTATTATTTGAGTCGCAAAATTTTTGCGATCGTCTGTTAACGCAACTGGCTTTGAAGATGCGGTGAGAACCCCTGTGTGGTACTGTGGCGGCACTCGACGATGGTACATGGTTGGACGTTTAGTAGGAGCCTGCGAATGGAAAGACTAGCCGATTCGTAATCATCGTTGAAAAAGAAAATGTGATTCTCCGCCTTATGGTGAGCGGGGGGTGTTTAATTCGTTGTACCGGAAAAGATGGAACGAACTGTGGAAGTTAAAATTATTCACTGTCCCACGTGAAAATCGTATGTCCCCAAAGTAGCGAGTTACGCTACAGCAATACGTAAAGAGTTGAAGATCGAGCCTCTCGTTGAGACCGGTTCACGTGGTCAATTTGATGTGTTCGTAAATGATAAGTTAGTGGTTACCCGAAAGGGAGGCTTGTTAGCACTGATTACGAGAAAACCTTGGCCATCCGTTCAGGACGTGGTCGCAGCGATATCTGCAGCGAGAGAGTCGAACGCCTAAACTGCAGTTGCTCTATTAGTGGCATTGGTTGTTGCGGCCGTTGAGATGCCTTTTAATTATCGGAATTGTGTGTGCATGTGGTTTCTTGGTTTGTTGTAAGGTGATGCTTTATGTCCGAGGAATGCTCAACTTTGTTTGTCAAAAGAGTGGGTGGTTTTATTCGTCGCAAAGGTAAGTCGCCGCTGACGGTTTTAGTAGATGGAAAGCACGCCGGTTCGATTGGAGAAGAAATTGAGGTTGCCTCGGGGTCACACTGCGTTGTCGTAAAGACGTTTCTTTTCACCTGTCGCCCGCTTCAAATTGAGGTTGGTCCAATGTCCAAGCACAATTTGCAATATCAATCATCTTGGTTGGCATTGGCTTTTGTTGGTCTGGGAATGTTTCTCTTCCTGGTATTGGCATTTCCGGTTGTTTTCCTTCTCGAGCATCTACAGTTGCTGATCGCCGGCGACTTTGTGCCTCCTATTATCGGCTTGGTATTTCTGATTGCAATTTTTGCTGTGTATGGTGGTCTCGCATTTGTGGCTCCACCACGCATTCTTTCGCTGTTTGGAATATTCAGTCATCGGCTAACTCCGTCGAGCTTGCTTGAGAAAGACTGAATTTGATCCCGGTCGATCATGGTACAGGATTAGTTTGAAAACTTCCGATGTGTTAGTGGCTAGGGAAGTCAAATAGAGCTATCGGCTTGGGATTTGAAAACGACAAGATGTCGAGAATGGTTTACGTTGCAATTCTTTTTGACAATCCTTGGTTTGTATCTGTTAAAAATTCAGTGCCTTTTAGTTGAATCGTAAGATTTTCTTGAACGCGAATTTTCGGCACGCGTTGCGTTTGTGTCATTGGGGATCAGAGTGCGAAATCGCTCGGTCAAATTCGCTCCATATTTTATTTGATTTTTGCTTCAGTTGGGATGGATTCCCCTTGGAGCTTGGGCTTTGGTTTCCGATCATAACCTAGGGTTAAAAATACTTACTGCAATTTATAGTATCGTGAATCATGATCCGTTTTTCAGTTGTTGCCTTTCTTTTATGTTTCGTCTTTTCGGTTGCATCTTTTGGATTCTCCCAGACGCGATACGAAATGGAGCCGATCAATTACAGCCGGGCAACGCCGACGGATAAGGTTTATCAATTCTCTCAGCATTTAAAGAATGGGACGGAGTCGCTTGAGTGGGACAAACAGCATGGCTATTTAAAATCTCTGTTGAGCAAATTGAATGTTCCGGTATCTTCACAAGCTCTAGTATTTTCAAAAACGAGTTTGCAGGTGAGC
>JAQXDZ010000163.1 GCA_029251085.1 Mariniblastus sp. | reverse complement strand
CGCATTGTAGACTCAAGCCGGTGCTTTTTGACCGTTTCCCGGGTCCACTTTTCATTTCCAAACGGCCGTCCTCGCTTCACGCAATGCCGCAAGGCCTTGAGTTCCTTGGCGGTGAGTGCCGCATTGACTCGTTCGACCCAGCGAGGCAGCCTGCGGATCGGCCAAGTTGCCAGATCAATTGGCGAGTTGCCACCCAGCCAGTTGTACAAACTTCCCCAGCGGTATTTCTCGGCACATTTCACCGCTTTGGCTGTCAAGGCATTCCGCTCGACATACCGGCAGACGGTATGGAAATGTTCATCGTCCTGAACCGGAAAGCTTCGAAAACGGCCCTGGTAAACGTGGCCATAGCCAGTCGTTCGGTGGTGAGCGTGATATCGCTGCGTATGTGTCAACGAAATCCAACCGACGAATGCGGACATGCCGCCATCTTCTTGAGGAGACAAAACCATATGCCAGTGGTTTTTCATCCACTGATAGGCAATCAGATCGACGGGGAACTTCTCCAGGCCTTCGGCGATGATTCGCTCGAATGCCTCAAAATCCTCGTCCTTGAAAAAGATGTCATGCCTGGCATTGCCTCGGTTAAGCGCGTGGTAAATTCCACCAGCTTCATCGACCCTTGGGGCGCGGCCCATCTTGAATTCTCCGTCTTCAGTACGGTGCGGTTGCAGAACACCTTAACAGGCAAAAGGTTGGCTGCCCAGGTTCTCAAAACGGTCCCTGACACCTTTTCTTCCTCTCCACTGACACCTTTTCTTCCTCTTCTACGATGAAGGAATTTCAATGACGAAGAAGAACTCCACGTCGAACTGTTGCCTCCAAACAAATCTGTTTGATTGTTTTTATATGAAATCTTTGTGCTTTTTGGCAGCCTCGTATTTATTTTTTTCCGAATTGTAGAAAACGACTTGGCAAGGGGAGTCATTTACAAGTCGCTTGTTTAGGTCACCATGCAGCCAACGTGAGAATTGTGACTGTTCAAATTTTGGCACAAAGATTACGTCACAATTAATTAACGTCGCAACTCTGACGATTTCGTTAACGCGTTCTCCAAAAATTAATTCGAGTTGGCTATACTTCATGAAACGATTGAAACGAGTCGCCTTGTTGAACACCAATCTCAACTTATTCTCAAACGCCGTCGGCTCACAATCAAAACTCACTGCTGTGCCGTATGCGCGGATGGATTCATGCGGCATTAGATGCACTGAATGGACTGAGGGATTCTTAATCGTACTCAAGAATTTTTCTACCGTCTTAACGGACCGAGGCCTACCGTCCCATGCAAACAAGACTCTTGTTACCCCCCATCGATTAGTCGCGTGAATGATCATTTTGTCTCCTCAATTCAGAACAAAGAAAATCAACCTCAAGATGTTGAACCAATCTTTGTGTCAAACGGAGTTTGGGATCTGTTCTTCGCTTGCAAGGATAGGCATTGAGCAACTCTCAACAGACATCGTTTCTTTGCCGCTCGCTTCCGACATAAAGGCCCCATGCAATCGATCCCAGTCCATTACCAGTGACCCGCCATCCTCAACGTGCGAATCTGCCCAATTCATCAGCAATTCGAAACAGGCGTGGTCGATATACTCAACTTTTTCAAGGCAAACATGCAACTCCGCGTCGCCCGGAAGCTGATCGAGGTACTCGGCCAAAATAGGTAGCCTCAAGAATGTTGCGGCACCACGAAGTCTTAGTTCGTAGCGGTGTTTGATTTCGTCAGAGACAAGATCGACTTCGAGGTGACTGAACCGGTAAAGCAATTTTGCTGCGGAAAGCCCGACCCCAACCATGACTCCGATCAACAGATCAACCGCCACAATGATGATAACGGTAACGAGGTAGATCGCCGCTTCGGATTTCCCAACTTTCAAAAGTCCTTTAATTTGAGCAGGGTTAAGGAGCTTGAATCCGGTATATACAAGCAGTGCTCCCAAGGCGGACTTGGGGATGTACGCCAACAAAAACGGAAGAAAGCAAACGAACAATAGTAGCCAAGCACCATGCATGATCGTTGATTTCCTTGTCCTCGCGCCGGCCTGCACGTTGGCTGAACTTCTAACAATGACACCGGTCATTGGCAACGCACCAACTAGTCCACAAAGCGTATTCCCTACCCCCTGAGAAATGAGTTCCTGATCAAAATCTGTTTTAACCCCAATATCACGTGACATATCATCAATCGCCGCAGCGGTTAGTAATGTTGCCGCACTCGCAACAATCGCAATCACAAAAGCTGAACCCCAGATAGACGGGTCAACGATCAATTCTGCCCAAGTCACTGATGGAAATGAGACTTCGCTAAACATGTTCTCGGGGACCGAGAGCTGAATCACTTCGAATCCAGCAATGATGGCGAAAAGTGTTGCAGCAATAATCCCGATTAACGCCCCCGGAATGAAGCTTATCCTCTTAGGTGCCAGTTTATTCCAGCCGACGATGGTCGCTATCGTTACAACTCCAATGAGTGCGGCCAAGTGATGATTGGCAGGGCCATCCGAAAAACAAGCTGCGATTGCGGACGGGATGGTTGCAAAATACTGCAGTCCGCCACGCGCTGCCTTATCCCCCCATAAGGCTTGGTGGTCGAGCATCACATGGAACTGGCTAATCAGAATTAATGCACCAATCCCGGAAAGCATTCCTTTGATAACGGCTGGTGAAACAGCGCGAAACCAACGGCCCAGCTTCATTTTTCCAGCTACAACCTGCATTATTCCCGCAAGAACGACACTGCAGCCAAGAGCGGCTAGTGCGAACGCCATAGCGGCATCTTCAGAACCTGCCGCGCTTTCGCCGATGCGTTCTAAATAACTGTCACGATTCGTGAAAATGATATCGGCGACGATTACGAATAGACCTGCCGCCGGCCCGCTAACTTGCAGGGGAGATCCAGAAATGAAACCTACGACTAAGCCGCCAATAATCCCGGTGATCAACGCGCGTGCTGGATTCACTCCGACTGCAACCGCGATTCCGATGCACAATGGTAGTGCTACAAGGAAAACGACCACGGAAGCGAGGAGGTCGTTGGCAAAGTACTTCATTGGTCCTTGTGATTCCGTTTGGATTTCACTTTTGGCACCTGCTCGCTTTAACATGTCCAATCTCCTGGCTTTATAAGCAAAGGGTCAATCGAAATGACTTCCCTCCTACATATATACGGAGTTAACGGTGTGTTGAAAAAGTCGAATTTCCAAACATGTAGTGTCGAAAATATTGACATGTTGAAAAAACCGACATAAATTAACGTTATGGAATGGCTCAACTATCATCATTTGTTCTACTTCTGGACTGTCGCGAAAGAAGGAACCGTAACTGCTGCTGCAAAAGAATTGCATTTAGCAAGGACAACGATTACCGCACAGATTCGGGATCTTGAAAAATCCGCCGGGGCGAAACTGTTCCGCAAATCAGGACGGTATCTTGAACTGACGGAATTCGGACAACACGTTTTTCGGTACGCCGAAGAGATTTTTTCGATTGGCCGAGAGCTTTCCGATTTCATGCGGACTGGCCAACCGGGGATGAACAAAAAATTCGTCGTGGGCATGCCCGACGTCGTCCCCAAATTGGTAGCCTTCGAATTGCTTAAGCCAGCGATCCACCACCCGGAAGGGTTTCAAATCGTCTGCCACGAAGGGAAACTGCCAGATTTAATGGCTGATCTTGCTCTTCACCGACTGGATCTGATTATCGCCGACTCCGTCGCTCCGCCAACTGTCGACGTCAAGGCTTATAATCACCGACTGGGCGAATGTGGGTTGTCGTTCCTTGCTGTACCTGAACTCGCTCGTAAGTACCGCCGCAACTTTCCTTGGTCGCTTAATTCAGCTCCAGTTTGTTTGCCGACCGATCATACGGCTGTTAGACGATCTTTGAATCACTGGATGGATGACAATGATATCCATCCAAAGATCGTTGCCGAGTTTGAAGACAGTGCCTTACTCAAAGTATTCGGGCAGTCCGGTCTGGGTATCGTTCCGATCCCAACTGCGATCGAAAAAGAGGTGAAGAGTCAGTACAGCATGCAGTTGGTCGGACGACTCGATGAAATTGTTGATCGTTTCTTTGCGATCTCGGTCGAAAAACGGGTCCACCACCCAGCAGTTCTTGCAATTGTGAAGCAGGCAAGAAGCAAGATTTTCGACCAATCCGCGGACTAATTTGTACCGACGGTGGGTAGTTGCCGCAAAGCGGGTAAAGGCGTAATGGGTGGGAACGCCAAAAACCCGCGATACGTGGGGCAAAAAAGGAAGGCTCGCCAGAATCAACTGACGAGCCTTTTTCGTTTTGAGCCGGGTTGTAACTCCGGCATCAGTGGAGGCGGCGGGGATCGAACCCGCGTCCCGCGATGAATCCGCTATATCCTCTACGTGTGTAGTCGCCGAATTAAATTTCGTTCGAACCACCGGGCAACGACACCCTGAAACTCAAACTAGTCTGAAACTTAATTTAACAATCCGCGTGTCAAACATGACTGATTGCGATCTGGAATTGGTGACCAGCAG
>JAQXDZ010000096.1 GCA_029251085.1 Mariniblastus sp. | reverse complement strand
GGAATTGTGACGGTCAACTCAGGTGACGCTGGCGATGTGTTTAATGTCATCAACTCGGGTGGCGGTGTGATGCTAAGCGGTGAAGCTGGTGGCGACCAGTTTAATGTTTCGGATATCGGTTCCGGTGAATTAATGCTTTCTGGTGATGAAGGTGGAGACTCCTTCCTGGTAACTGCTCTTGGAACAGGTGATTTGACCATTGACGCAGGTGTCGATGCCGACACGATTACCATTGACGATAGTTCTGGAAGTGCTGCAGGCATTCTCGCAATGGCCGGTGACGGCAACGATGAGTTTTTCGTTGAGGGAACTGGAGTCGGCGGTATCGAACTTAAAGGCGAGGTGGGTGATGATACCTACTACGTCAATTCAGTAGATCCCGCAGCTACCTTCAGTATCATTGACTCGGTAAACGCGGAGAATGATAAACTCGTCGCGACTGGAACTGAGTTTGATGATGTATTCGATCTTGGTGGTGATACAGAATCGGCAATTGTTAATGGGCATCAGTGGTCAATCATTGGGATTGAAGAGTACTCCATTGACGGTTTAGGCGGCGACGACGTCTTTAACGTGACGACCACCGATATGTTCACCGGTGTGATTAATCTATCCGGTAACGACGGAGCTGACAGTTTTGTTGTTAACGAGAGTGGGTCGGGAATCGTCAACCTCAACGGTGACGCCGGGGATGATTCCTACACCGTTCACTTTAAGCCGAATACAGATGTAACGATCACCGACAGTGTTGGAAGTGAAAACGATCGATTCTTTGGTTTTGGAACTGAGAACGCAGACGTCTTTGAAATTGATCAAAATGCTCCAGTTGTGAACGGCGGAATGGTCGTCATGACCGGTGTTGAATCCGAAGAGTACGATGGACTTGGCGGTGACGATACCTTCAATGTTCACTCGACGATTGGTGACAGTCGATTCAAGGGCGGGGACGACGCAGACACCTTCAATATTGATATGACCTCCGATGGCAACGTCTTCATGGGACAAGCCGGAACGGACGTCTTTAATGTTGCCACTTCATCAGGGGATGCGGAATTTTACGGTGGAGATGGTGTCGACGGTTTCTATGTCGCTGAAACGACTGGAAACGGCGAATTCTTCGGCGGAAACGATGCGGATTACTTCTCGATTAATCTCGCGACAGGCGTCAGCAAGTTCTTCGGTGAAGCCGGAGAGGATTTGTTTGATATCGTGAACCACGGGCCAATGGGGGCCTCGGGAGCGATTGAAGTTGACGGTGGAGCGGATAGAAACCGTTTGGAAGTCCTTGGTTATCAAACCAAGACAAACATGGTTGTCGTTTCTAAAGATCGAATCACGGGAATGTCTGCGGTTCCGATTGTTTACTCGGCATCTGGGTCATTCAGTGTGGAGAACGGCATCGGTGGAATTGAACTTACGGGTTCGGATAACCACTCCGATGGGTTCAATGTCAATAACTTACTGCCGACACATACGCTGAACATGATCGGTGGCGGTGGGAACGACCGATTTACTGTCTCGCAAGGTGCCCTGGGTGCCGTTTCAGCAGATGGTGAAGAAGGATCTGACCTCTACCAGTACTCGATGGGGTCAAACAATAATCGATTCCTGTTCGCATTGGATTCGGGTGTCGTTGGATCGGATCGATTGATCGCGTACTTGACCAATGGAGATGACACCCTGTCACTCAGTGGTGAGGCGTTCGCTGTTCAAACTGACAACCTTATGTTCAACGAAAATTACGAATCGTTGTTCGTCAGTGCCCGCGGTGGTAACGATGAAATTACGGTTAACTCGGTCCCTGTCAACTTCGTCCGTATCATCGGCGGAGCTGGCGATGACATCATTGATGTCAATAACTACGAACAGGTCGGAAGTCTTCTGGTTAACGGAGATGCCGGGGATGACACGATCGACATTGAATCTGGAACTGTTTCCGGTAACTTTACGGCATTCGGCGGAACGGGCGATGATTCGTTCTTAGTGTCGAAAGCATCCTACGGTGACGCTTATATCGATGGTCAAGAAGGGTCTGACAATTACGAGATTCAAATTGCAGACCGCTCCAGTCGTCTCGTCGTCGCTCGTGACTCCGGAGTCGTTGGTGTAGACAACCTCGATGTTTACGGAACAGTTGTTGGTGACTTCGTCACCTTCCGTTCGGGTGTGATGTTGACTCCTCAACAAAGCATTCTTTACACCGACAAAACCGAAACGATGAATTTGTTCACCGAAGGTTTGGACGACAATGTGACGGTTTACGGGCTAAGCTCCCCTGTCACGAACATCATGACCGAGTCCGGTAAGGATCTCGTCCATGTAAGGTCAAGCTTTGGGCCGGCAACATCGAAAGTGCTCAACATCGATACAGGAAGTAATGACGATTATGTAATTGTTTCTGGTGTAGGTGCTGATACGACAACCACGATCAATACGGGTGTTGGAAACGATAACGTTACGCTCGGGTCATCGCTTTCGGCTAACGTCGGTAATCTGAACGATCTCTACGGTACAATCGACATCTCGATGGGACTTGGCAACGATCGGATCTACATGAACGATGTTGGCAAGGTAGCATCTGCTGATTACGAAGTTGGAGCAGGGTTCTTGCGAAGCACGCCGGGAGGACCGAATTCGTTCTTCGCCGGAATCACGTATGACAATACCGTTGAAACCTTGCGGTTGGATACAACCAATTATCGCAACGAGGTCTTGGTCACGCCAAGTTCTTCGACCGCCTTCAGTTTCTTTGGCGGTGGCGGACTAAACATCATCGATCTGACTGGGGATGCTGACGACGATGGACGTCAATTCTCTGGGCAAGATGGTGGTGTTGGATCTTGGTCATTCTCTGACGGCAGTCGAGATGTATTCTTCTCTGACTACTTTATCGGGTAGAGTTTTTGAGCAGCTTTGTCTGTTCAGGAATTGAAGGAAAAACTAAACTTGATCCCATGGGCAACCGCTCATGGGATTTTTTTTGTATGTGGATTCCGGTTTCCGGCTTTGTTGTAGGTTTTGATTAGTTCGTTGTCTCATTTGAGTGGGAAAAATGAAAGCAGCATGTTTTGAATCGGTGGGTCGGGTTGATTGTCTGCAAAAGCCAGACCCCGTGATTTCCAGGCCGCGTGATGCCATTGTAAAAGTGAGTATGGCTGGATTGTGCGGAAGCGACCTCCACCCATTTTTCGGCCGCGAGGCGGGGCTCGATCGCGGGACCGTTATGGGGCACGAAATGGTTGGAGAAATTGTCGAACTGGGGTCAAACTTCGAAAATGGGATGCAAATCGGTGATCGCGTGTTTGCGCCATTTTCGAGCCATTGTGGTGCCTGCTTTTATTGCGAAATTGGACTGACGTCACGATGCACAGAAGGTGATCTATTCGGTTGGGTTCAAGCAGGCGTTGGTTTAGAGGGATGTCAGAGCGAGTATGTCCGCGTTCCAATCGCCGACTCAACCTTGATGCGGGTGCCTGATGGTTTGTCGGATGAAAGTGCTCTGTTACTTGGCGATAACTTTTCCACAGGGTATTTCTGTGCAGAGATGGCAGAGGTGAAACCGGGTGGGACTTATCTCGTGATTGGTTGCGGAACCGTCGGGCTGTTGGCGATTTTGTCCGCGATTGGCATGGGAGCAAAACAGGTGTTTGCCATGGACCCTGTCTTGGAAAGGCGAGTGATGGCCGAGTCCCTCGGTGCGATTCCGTTGGACGCGAATGTCGTCGGCCGCGAGACCGTTCTCTCAGCAACTTCGGGACGTGGAGCTGATGCCGTGATGGAGTTGGTCGGGCTTCCAGAGGCCCAGAAAATGGCCTTTGATTGTTTGCGGCCGGGTGGAATCATGTCGGTGATCGGTTGCCATTGCACCCCCAATTTTAGCTTCAGTCCAGTTCAAGCCTATGATAAAAATATCACCTATCGGTCGGGGCGTTGTCCCGCCGGGCATTACATGCGATTGCTAGTAGATCGAGTTGTGCGTGGAGATTTTGATTTGTCACCGTTTATTTCTCATCAATTTGGCATCGAGGAAGCGGAGAAAGCGTACCAAGTTTTTTCGACGAGAGCTGAAGGTTGCCTGAAGGCAGTGTTTTGTTTCGATTAGTTTTCTCGACGGTGCGCTGAGCTAACGATTAAATCAGTTTCACGAATCAGCAATCAAGGAGACAGCTGCGGGGTGAATTTGGTTTAGACTCCCCTGCCCTTTTCAAAGCTCAGTCTGATAAGTGCTCTCTGGCGACTGCTTTCTGGAGACTGTTTAATGTTGAGATTGGTACTGAGTCCAGATTTCCGTCAGGCAATCTGCAGCGCCAAGTTCGATTTTGGTGTCGACCAGATGGGAAACAGCGGTTTCTGATGGATTGATTTCAACCGTAGGAATGTGAGCTTGCTTCGCCGTCCAGATGGGTTCGCTAATGTAGGGGAAATAACTGCTTGTCCCGATGCTGAAAACGAGATCGAAAGGAATTTGCGTTTCTCGGTAGAGTGTGTTTATTTGTTTTTCAGGAAGAGATTCTTCAAATAGTACGATATTGGGCCGGAGCATCGCTTCGCACCGGGGGCATTGTGGTGGAATTTTTATGTGTGAGTAATCGGTGTAAGTTTTTTGGTAATCGCAACTGGTGCAATTTAATCGATACATGTTTCCGTGGATTTCGATGACATTTTTCGATCCAGCCGCACTGTGAAAACCGTCGACGTTTTGGGTCAGTATCCAAAACCGTTCAAATTTTTGCTCCATCAAAGCGAGGGTTGTGTGGGCTGGGTTGGGACTGGCACCACGGGCCCCCTGTTCAATTTCTGCGAGATATTTCCATGTGATCTCGGGGCGGGCTTGGAACATCGGCCCTGAGAGCGCCGACTCGATTGGCATTCCGTCTTCGGTAAGTCGGTTGTCGTAAATCCCGCCGAAACCTCGATAGGTTGGTAGGCCGGAATCGGCGGAGCAACCAGCGCCAGTAATGACGAGAATGTCGTTGGCTCGATGCAAATATTTGACGACTTCACCAATTTTTTCTTCGATGGAAAGTGGCAATTGAATTCCTCGTTACCAAAGCAAAGTATCAGTCAAAAGGAGTAAAAACAGCGCTTTTTATACCAACCAAGAAATCGAAAGGTGGGCGTTGTCGGCAGGCGTTATCTTACTACACCGATTAAGAAGCTAAAGGTCTGTTCTTCGTCGCCAGTAGCTGAGGCGACAGGAAAAGCAAAGTCAAACGCCAGAGGTGCTCCCAGACCTGCGTAGGGAACCTGAACTCGCAGCCCAAAGCCTGGCGCGACGCGGAAACTACTGGAGTGCAGTTCGACGCTTTCTTCCACTGTTCCAAAATCAATAAATGTGACACCGTGAACCATATCACCCTGGGTTAGCGGGAAAGAATATTGTAGGGAGTTGAGCCATTGAAACGCACCGCCAACACGTACACCGCCTTCGATGGGAGAGACGCCTCGAAATTCAAATCCACGTAAAGACGAAATTCCTCCAGCGATATAATTTTCAAAGATGGGTGTTGAGTCGCCAGAGAATCCAAGCTTGGTGCGAAATTCTAAAATGTGCCGACCGGAGCCATCGGGGCGTTGGTAAATTGTTCGATAGTTTCTGAAATCGATCTCTCCTCGCGAGTAACTATAGTCGCCGAATGCCTGCGTGAACTTCAGCCCAAGATAAGATCCAACGCCGGTAAGGTAAGGGAAAACACGCGTGTCGTAAACCAATCCGACACTCGCTAGATACAAGTCACTTTTGCCTACTGCTGCGTTAAGTTGAGCCGAGGTGTTGACTCTCGGGTTATCAATTTTAACATTCTCCATACGGAGTCCGTAGTTAATCGATAAGTAATCGTTTAGTTCACGACCGAATCCAATTCGCCCTCCAAGGCGTCGCTCGTCGTAATCAAAATAGTCTCGATTGAAGAGATAACCGCTGAGGCTGAGGCTGTAATTACTGTTTCGGAAATAGGGATTGGTCCAGCTCACGAGATAGCGTTCGAGTTCAGTACCGGGTACTGCTTCGACTCGGAATTGCTGGCCTCCACCTGACCAGGCGCGTCGATTTAGCGACTGATTAACTCTCCGAGGCCAAGCGGTAATATCAAAGTCTTTTTCATCGAAGATCAATTGGCCGACGAGGCTGTTGTCAGACCCGTAGGTAGCTCCGACGCTGAGGCGTTGGGTTGGCGCCCGGGGGACGGTGACATCAAGGTCGAGAACTCCAAACTGATTGTTAGGAATAGCTTGAGACGGTTGTATCGCGTTGGGACCTGGAGTCTGAGAATAGTAGGGTTGCGCGAGATTAGAGGGTGTTTGACCTAAATTTAGGTTCGGTTGAGTCACGTACGGTTGAACGGCATTGGGTTGCTGAACAGGTGGATTAATGACCTGACCCAGTGATCCCGGTTGTGCAGTAGAACCGTTGGGATTTTGAAATGGAGACGGCTGGGCAGGAAACTGAAATGTGGATTGCTGAAAGACAGGTTGCTTGGGGGGTGCTGGGTAGGGGTAGACCGCGGGCGGAGCTTGAGTTTGCCCATTTGCTGATGGTGTTATGGTGGCGGTGAGCCAGAGTATTAGAAAACAGCGTATCGCCATTCCCAGGCCCCAAGGGGCGCGGGAAGCCTTCGCAGCGCTGTTTGATAGAAATGGTTTCAAGCTAATGCCCACTCGACTAACGCAATACGCCTAAGTAAAAGCTAAATATTTTCTCGTCATCTCCCTCAGCAGATGCAACTGGAAATGCGAAGTCAAAAGCCAGTGGTGCCCCGATGCCTGCGCCCGGCATTGAAACTCGAAAGCCAAATCCGGGGGCAACGCGAAAGTTATCCCCTGTGATTTCAATGTCCTCTTCGACAGTACCATAGTCGCAGAACAGTACGCCTTTCACAGTGTCGCTGGCAGTTAGCGGGAACATGTATTCAACGGTGTTCAACCATTGGAATTCTCCACCCACACGCACTCCACCTTGCAATGGCGAGGCGCCGCGGAAGTCAAATCCGCGAAGGGTTGAAAAACCACCAGCGAAATAGTTTTCAAAAATGGGAGTTGAATTGCCAGTGAAGCCAAGTTTGGTTCCGAAGCTGACGGTGTGGCGTCCCGATCCATCAGGGCGTTCGTACAGTAATCTGTATGTTTTTAGATTTAGGTCTCCGCGAGAGTATGAGTAATCTCCGAATGCTTGTGAAAAGTTGAGCGAAAATAGCGAACCGGTTGTGGCTTGCTGCATGCTGTCTCGTGTATCACGAACGAGGCCAACATTTCCTACGTAGAGGTTACTTGTGCCCAGTGAATTATTTAATTCTTCTGAGGTGTCGAGACGCGGGTTGTCGACGGTAACGCTTTCGAGTCGGACACCAGAGTTAATTGATAGATAGGGAGTCAGTCGGCGACCGATGGAGAACTTACCACCAGCGCGATGCTCATCCCAGTCGTAATAATTTCGGTCATACAGATAAGCCGAGGCACTAAACGTAATATCGGAACCGAGGAGGTTAGGTTCGGTAATACTTACAAGGTATCTTTCGAGATTCGCTCCCGGAACTAACTCAAGGTGAAAAGTTTGACCACCGCCACGCCATGCGGTGCCATCTGTAATTTCTCCAAAACTGCGAGGCCACCGTGTTATGTCAAAGTTCTTTTCATCGATTGTGAATTGTCCGACGATTCCATTTTCAGAGTTATATGCACCTCCGAAGTTGAATCGGCCGGTTTGAGTATCTGAAATATAAACATCCACATCAGCCCGTTCGAAATAGCTGTTGGGAGTCCAGTCTGAAGCGACCCCACCTCGTTCGTAGGGCTGAATTAGCGGGTTCATTTCATTCGGTGACCCGATGTTCGGTGATGGTAATCCATTTCCGATTGGCAATTCACCCGGAACGATATTCTCTGGGTACTGAGCCTGCACGACTTTTGAGCTATCCTCGTCCTGATTTTTAGAAACCTGATTCGTCGTCGCTTGGGAAACTTGAAAGGCGTTGCGGTTGGAATTTTGATCTGGGCTTTGGGCTCTGATTAGCACGGGTGAATTACTTGATTCGCGGGTCGCATTTGCGGGGCTGTTTGGCCGCACGAAGGCGTGATGAGTTGTTTCATTCGATGGGATTATTGGTGTGGTTGTTGGCTGTGTTGATGTTTTAGCAATTCCCAGGTTTTCTAAGCGGTCTTCTAGGGAGGTTTCAGGTGGTAGGTTGGAAGTTGAATCGGAAATTAACTTGCTTAAATCCTGGTCTTTGCCAAATAGCCCATTCAAACCAGTTTTGTTTTTGAATAGGGGCTGTTGGCAGCCAACCAAACTGCACACCGCCATCGCGAATACCACGGAAAGCATGTGTTTAAGAATTGAGGATTGAATTCGAGGCATGGTATCGGATGCAGTGGCAAAAATTGGTACGTGTAAAAAAACGTGCATGGAGCTCAAAATCGACAACTAACGTTGATAATTGGAGGGAGCTTTGTCGGCAATGCGGTCAAGTTGTTCAGTCGTCGAGGGTCTGACGACGATCGATGGGCGCGGGCCATTTTGGCCGTTTGCGAAGATCTGAGACCGCCCCAGCAATTGTTCGCTTTTCTTGATTTCACGGGCGTCAATCAGTTGTCCCGGGGCGAGTGTCAGCTTGGAAAGGACGACAGATCGCTTCGTGACAGAACCGCCTTCGAAATGGATGTTAATATCTCCGACAACATATTGTTTGCCTTCCTCAATGATGTAGACGATGTCCAGAACTCCAGGTTCCTCGAGGAAACGGGGTTCAGCGGTAACTCGGGAGTGTACGAATCCCATGCTTCCGTAGAGATCCTGAAGGGACACGACATCCCGGTTCATGGTCGCGACATTAAATTTTGGTGTACTGCCTTTTGTAATTGGCTTGAGTTCCAACATTTCGAGTAAGTCTTTGGAGGCATAGGATTTGTTTCCAACAAATGAAACATTGCGAATGGTATAACGTGGCCCTTCATCAATAATGAAATTCAACGTTAACCAGCGACCGTCATTGCTTTCTGATATTTCTCGTCCAATTCGAGCATTGAAAAAGCCGAGGCTTCGATAGTAGGTGAGAAGACGGGTGATGTCCTGTTCGATTTTTTCACGTTCAACAGAGCCACCAATTAGTTTTAAGATACCTGGTTTGGAATTGATTTGGGTTCTTAACCTCGCATCGGAAGCAATGCTATTTCCTTCGAAATTCACTTTCCAGATCTTCTGTTGTTCATCTTCGTGGATGACAAAGACCACGTTGGTGTCGCCTTTCTCATTTCCCTCAATAATTTCAATCTGTGTTTTGGGATAGCCCTTCTTTTTATAGAAGTCTTCGAGCTTCTTTTTCGCCATCTTTATTTCTTGGATATCTAGTGGCGCGCCGTCAGTGAGATTGATCGCTTTTTTAAGACTTCTATCCGTAAGGCCTCGATTGCCGATAAATCTAATTTCGGTAATTGCGTTGCGCTCGACCACGTCAATAGTCACGATGATTCCCTCGTCGGTGTGTTTGAGGTAAGGCCCTCGGACTCGACTGATTTGGGGGTGACTCCATAATGTATCAACGTCCTGTCGCAATTTATCCGGATCGAAATACCTACCTTTGCGGGTACTTATATCCCTTAAAAGCACCGGGGTTGGGATGAATTTGTTTCCCGTAACAACCACGGCCGCAACCTTATTGGCCTGGTTGTCGTTGGTGCTTTGCTTCGCATTTTTAGGGCGTTCGATGTCTGAATAGATCGATGGAGTGATCGATTTTTTTGATTCTTGAGGTTCGAACTCGTCCAGGCTTTGAAAACGAACATTTTCAAACCGGCTTTTGTCGAGCGTCGAAGAAGGGACTGGGATTTTGCTACCAGCAAGTTGCCCTGTCTGGCATCCAGAGCTCGTTAATGCAGTGAACGCCAACACAATGAGCGAAAACTGGCCGAACCGTTTCCCTTTTTCAAGAAACAGGGCGTGTAAAGAACGTGAATTAATTGGAAATTGGTGGTCGCGCAAAGTATGGTCCATCCTTGGCCTCAAACTTTAATATTTCTCAGGATTAATTACATAAACGTGCGACGGTCGGCAAGGCCACAATAAGTTCCACCTAGGTGATGGGTCGCTAGCGTAGTTGGTTTTGAATCCGTTTGAGATGGCTTACGAACGGGAGACGAATTCGGTTGGCACTTTTTTGTATTTCGTTGAAAAAAATCGCTTAGAAAATTTCAGTGCTGGCGATTTAGGTTTTTTAGGGCCTCTACGGGAACTACTGGCCACCGAGATTGTTTTTGCAGGTCTGCACGTTCGGAATTCGTTTTGACAAAGACGAAGGCCATTTGCTTGGGGATACTTTTGAGATCAAGGTCGCCGCGAATTCTCCACTCTCTCTCTGCTCGCCAATCGATTGCAATGCTGGTCGTGGTTTGCAGTTGGAAGAAGGGGCGGTCAAGATTGCAGAGGCGATTCCAATCCGATTTGGTTCCATAGTTAACTTGTCTTGCTCCCAGTTTTTTGAGGAAGTCGCAGTCGATTGCGATTCCGTAGTGCTCGAAATCCCAGCGAGCTAGATGCGAGCGGAAAATGCGGCGATTGGCATATTGTGATAATGGGACGGAGGTAAGGCAGGTCACCTTTTCTTTTCCTTTGGTGAGCTTGTGGGAGCCTCGGATTTTTTGTTGTGCCAGGATGCGTTTGAGGGTTGAGAGTCCACCTTCACCACGAGTCGGAGATTGGAATAAAAGGTCATCCAAATATTCTCGGTAGGGTTGGTCAGGCCACGGACCAGTCGATTGACGTGTCCAGTGGATTAGAAACCGGCGATCTTCCCGCGAAGGGCCAACGCGTGTTTTTGGGGTAGCGAATTTGGAGAGGCTTGCAGGTTTGTGCTTGGGTGACGAACGGTAGGTTCGCCTGGAGGGTTGGGGGGGACGTTTCCGTTGGCGTTGGTCATAAAGGCACCATGGAATCGCGCCTAACTTAGTTAGTTCTACTGATACTATCTGAGGTGTTAGTTGGCGATTGATGAGTAAACGCGTTCTTTTTGAATTTACTTGTTGTAGGCGAGTCTTTAGTGCTTCGTTGACCGTTCCATTTTTTCGGACCGAGATTACAAAGCACTCCTCTGCGATATTGATCATCAATTGATCGACATTGGGATTGCAGTTTGCCTGGGCCTTGCCTTTGGGTTGCCAATCGTAGATAGCGTGAAGAACCGTGGCGTCTGGAAAGTTCAATAATGGAAATCCTCGTTTTGAACGGGAGTGCTTAAGTGGTGAGTGCCTAAGGGGTGAGTGGTTAGTTGATTGAGTGAGTAGAATCAGCGTCCATCCAAATAGTTCCGAGAGCCGGCAAAGGTAGGGGAAAGTGGTCGTGCCGGGAGCGGTCAAGACGCAGAGATTTTGGTTTCGCTGCTGAACAGCCAAGGTTCTGATGGCATCAAACCAGTTCGATTTTCGATCCGTGTTTTTACCGATCCGAGAACTGACAATTGAGACCAATTTTTTTGAATGAACGTTTGGCATTCGAATTTGGACAGAATGGTTGCCGAGCGAATGTACGTGGTTCGCATAATCGCCCTCTCGGAGCCGTCGAGGTGAGGAAAGGTAATCTATACCACCGTCCATCACTGATTCCGCTCGAGTATTGATTGAATCAAGCTTTTGGCGGTCAAGAAATTTCGGTTTATAACGACTTAGGTTCATTGTATCGCCCTTCTGGTGCGTAGAAGAAAGCGGGAACGAATGAACGTATCTTAGGCTTTTTGGACGGTAATTAAATCACTCGGAAAGAATAGCAGGGTTTGCCGGTAGAGCATGTCGATGATTAGCGGTAGAATGGAAGATCAACGGCGGTTTTTTTCGAGCGATCCGACTTAAAGAGAGTAAACGGTAGATGAACGGAAAAGTTGGATTTGCTATCACTTTGGTGGCTCTAATTGTGGTCGGTGGCTATTTCTTCGCCGATTGGAACCGAACTGTCCCTGATAAAGTGACAGCCACCTATCTTGGTCGCGATTCTTGTGTGCAGTGTCACCAAACCGAAGCCGCATTATTTCATGGTTCCCATCATGATCTTGCGATGGATTTGGCAACAGATGAATTTG
Organism: Mariniblastus sp.; assembly: GCA_029251085.1. Classification (GTDB taxonomy): domain Bacteria; phylum Planctomycetota; class Planctomycetia; order Pirellulales; family Pirellulaceae; genus Mariniblastus. The sequence continues at coordinate 96,548 of JAQXDZ010000096.1, read as the reverse complement.
TGCTTGGCGATTTTAACGATCAGACGTTAGAGCATCATGGAATAACGTCAAAGATGTTCCGCCAAGGCGACCGCTTCATGGTCAACACGGAGGGGCCAGATGGGCAGATGCAGGATTTCGAAGTCAAATATGTTTTTGGTGTCGAACCGCTTCAGCAATACATGGTTGAGTTAGAGCGTCCCGCGGATGCGAAAGCTGACGAGATCGGTCGAGTGCAAGTTTTGCGTGTTTCGTGGGACTCTGGAAAAGAGAAATGGTTTTATCTCGATCCTCCCGATGTCAATTCTAAGTTGGATCCTGATGACCCGTTGCACTGGACCGGTATTACTCAAAACTGGAATGCGAGTTGTGCGAGTTGCCACAGCACAGATCTGAAAAAGAACTTTAACGCATTAGCTGGGCAGTACCACACAACCTTTTCGGAGATCGACGTCAGCTGTGAGGCTTGTCATGGGCCGGGGAGTTATCATGTTGAATTGGCGAATAGAAAGAGCCTGTTTTGGGATCGCAAGCATGGCTTTGGGTTGGCCAAGCTAAAAACTGAGAGCAATCTGCCTCAGATAGAGTCATGTGCTCCTTGCCATTCGCGACGAACGGTGGTGAAGGAAGGATTCACGCCCGGTTGCAATTTTGATGATTATTTTGCGACTCAGTTAATTGCCGATCCGGTATATCACACTGATGGACAAATTCGCGATGAGGATTATGTCTATGGTTCATTCATCCAGTCCAAGATGTATCACAATGGAATTCGCTGCACGGACTGTCACGATCCTCATTCGACAAAAGTGAAATTCAACGACAACCAGTTGTGTACTTCATGTCATCAGCACCCCGCAGGTAAGTATGACAGTCCGAGTCACCATCATCATGAACCCGGGACACCGGGTGCGAGTTGCGTAGAGTGTCACATGCCATCGACGACTTACATGATGGTTGATTCGCGTCGCGATCACAGTTTCCGGGTTCCAAGACCGGATCTCAGTGTCAGTATTGGGACACCCAACGCTTGTACCGCTTGCCATATCGATTCGTCGAAGGTTGTCGAGCGGGACTCCAACATGGAGCTGCGTCAGTATTTGGATTGGATTATTGCGGCAGAGCAAGGTGACACCGTGGTTGCAGCAGAATTGGAACGTGTTAATCAGGCGATGTTGGAAGCAACAGAGAAATGGTATCCAGCAGAGCAATCCCCGGAGAAGACAAAATATTATTCTCAACTTGCCAATGCTCTATCGGGCATTGAAGGCCGGGTGCCCACTCTCATGGAATTGGCCAAAGACCCACGGGTTCCAGCAATGTTCCGCGCGAGTGCTATGGCTGAATTGATGATGGACGGTAGTTCGGATTCTTTGCAAACCGCCCTCGATTCTCTGGATGATCCGAATCCAAAAGTCGTATCAGCAGCATTGTTGCGAATTGATGTGGAGGTCAATCGGATCAATGAAAGACTCCAATACATGGGAGTTACGGATACCGATGGAATCCTTCGACCACTTGGCGAGGCTGTTGCCGAATTATTGTTGCATTCCTCACCGAGGGTGCGAATTGAGGCCGCGCGTGTCTTTGTCTCCTTTGACCCGCAGTCTCGAAAGTTATTTGCGGATCCCGATCAGGAGTACGCATTTGATAAAGCGCTCGAGGAGTTAAAGACTTCGCTTTATATAGAAAATGATCGTGCTGCGTACCACATGATGTTGGGTGGACTCAACGAAATGCTCGGCGATGTGGACCGGGCGAAGGATGATTATCGCACGGCAATTTCTGTTGAGCCGAATTTGGCCGGGCCTCGCTCAAATTTGGCGGCTCGTCTCGATAACGACGTTGCCCGGTTGCGAAATCAGTTGCAGCAATCGCAACAAAGCGGCGGGATGATGGCGGGGCAATTGAAGCAATTGATGGCCCAGATGCAGCAGATCGGATTGGAAGCGGCCAAGCTACGGTTTGAAGAGCATGCATTGCTGGCCAAAGATATTGAGCGTAGCGAGGGTCTGCCCGATACGCATGGTTTGCATTTCCGTTACGCGATGTCTTGTTATCTCCAGCAGAAGTTTCCAGAGGCTGAGAAACATCTGTTAGAAGCGTATCGGCAGCAACCCGAGTTGGACCGGTACATGATGGGGTTGGCGACGTATTACGTGCAGTTTGGGAACCCCAAAGAAGCGTTGGTCTATATTCGTTTGTTGTTGGAAATTGATCCGAACAATCAAGGCTATCGCGCGTTGTTTTCAAAAGCCAAAGCAATGCTGGACGCCGAGCAAGAAGCAGCGAAGGCCAGTGAGACAAACAATCAAGATACGGTCGATCCAGTTAATAATTCAGACGATATTGAAAATTGAATAAATGTCTCGATTCAAAGTTGCCGGCGTTCAGATGGATATCGAATTTGCCGAGGTGAAGCGCAATCTGCAAAAGATGGAAATGAGACTCGCGGAAACCGTTGCCAACGGGGCAGCACTTACGGTGTTTCCGGAGTGTACAACGACGGGGTATTGTTTTGACTCCCTCGACGAAGCAAGGCAGGTTGGGGAATCACTTGATGGGCCGAGTGTGGCTTGTGTTAAGGATTGGTGTGCGTCCAAAAATACGATGGTGATTTTTGGTTTTTTAGAAACTGAAAATGATTGTTTGTATAATTCTTTGGCCTTAATAGGCCCGGATGGAGTGATTGGAAGCTATCGAAAAATGCATCTCCCCTTTTTAGGTGTCGATCGATTTACGACTCCGGGGGGGCGGTCTCCAGAAGTATTTCAGACCCCGCCTGCACGCCTGGGCATGAATATTTGTTACGACAGTTCTTTTCCTGAGTCTGCCAGAATGTTGGCAATTAAGGGGGCGGATTTAATTGCGTTGCCAACTAATTGGCCACCCACCTCGGGCTTGACTGCTGATCTGATTCCCAATGCCCGAGCCTTGGAAAATCATGTCTATTTCATGTCGGTCAATCGTGTGGGGGTCGAACGCGGGTTTGAGTTCATTGGGAAGAGTAAGATCTGTGATCCGCGAGGGGCGAATTTAGCCTTCGAGAATCATGCGGAAGAAGCAATCTTATATGCTGAGATTGACTCGGATTTTGCCAGAAATAAACATCTGGTTAGTATTCCGGGGGCCCATGAAGTGCATCGTATCAACGACCGCCGCCCGGATTTGTATCAATCTCTTACCGATCCTCTTGAGGATGCGGAAGATTGAGATCTGGGGTCGCGCCGACACCAATCCCAGGCTGGTTGTTCTTTGACTGGCGAGATTTTTACTCGCAAAAATTTGCTGAATTTATATTGGATCCGACGATGTTTTTTGACTGGTTGAAACTGCTTGTATGCTCTTTCGTTACTCTGCTAGGAGTCGTAAGCATCCCCGCCCAAGAGTCTAACGAAGATCGGCTTCGTCAATTTCAGTTTCAGGCGACTGTGCTTGGAAAGTCAGACTGGATTCACTGGGGCGATCAGAAAGGGACTTACTCGAATTGGACGAGTCATTCGAATCGCTTGATACCGGTTTACAGCTATGGTTTGAGTTTAGAGTCAGTTCAGGGAGCGAATAGTTGTTATCGGGATGAATCTAGACTGAAGGAAATTTATCAAACGGATCCCATTGATACATTAAACCCGAAGGCCGAATACTTCGATCAGACGGATATTTATCGACTTCAGAAAAGTGCGTGGAAGTCGGGTAAGCGAAACATCATTTTAATGGTGTTTGATGGAATGGATTGGAACACGACCCAGGCAGCGTCGATCTACAAGAATGGGGAAGTTCTCTACACCGAGGGACGCGGGACTGGACTTGCTTTTTTGGACTACAAAAAAGGTAATTCTGAATTTGGGTTTTGCGTGACCAGTCCGCATAACGGAAAAACTGAACGAGACGTGAATGCACAGGCGGTGACCCAAGTGACAGACCCCATTGGGGGTGGTTACAACGCGGTGTTCGGTGGCGCGACGCCATGGAGCAAGTCTGTTGATTCTGCGTACTTGCTTGGTAAGCGAAAAGATCTACCTCATCCCTATACCGATTCAGCTTCATCCGCTGCTTCGCTCACCACCGGTGAAAAAACTTACAACGGATCGATCAACTTTTCAGTAGACGGTCGGAAGTTGGAAACGTTAGCACACGAAATGCAAACCGCGGGATCGAGCATTGGTGTGGTTACGAGCGTACCTATTTGCCATGCGACACCTGCCTGTGCTTACTCCCATAACGTTGGACGCAGTGACTACCAGGATATCTCCCGTGACTTACTCGGTTTGCCGTCGGCTTCTCATCGAGTCGATCCACTTCCTGGAGTAGACGTTTTGATCGGTTGTGGTTGGGGTGAGTATCGGGACGATGAACGTGCTGATCAGGGGGATAACTATGTCCCGGGAAACAGATACATCGCCCGCGATGATATTCAGCGAGTCGACGTTGCCAATGGCGGCAAATACGTGGTCGCGCAACGGACGAATGGCAAGTCTGGTTTGCAGGTCTTGCGGCAGGGCGTGGACAGTGCAATTTCTGGAGGCAACCGATTCTTTGGTTTCTTTGGCGCAACACGAGGTCACCTTCCCTTTCGGACGGCTGATGGAAATTTCGACCCGACAATGGGAGAGGCAAAGGTAGATGTTTATCGGCCCGCGGATATTTTTGAAAATCCGAAGCTCTCTGAGATGACTACCGCAGCATTAGATTTGCTTTCCAAAAATGAAAAAGGATTTTATCTGATGGTCGAGGCGGGAGATGTTGATTGGGCAAATCACAATAATAATATTGATGATTCAATTGGAGCTGTGTTGAGCGGGGACGCTGCATTTGAAGCAATCACGCAGTGGGTTGAAGCAAATAGCAGCTGGGAAGAAACGGCTTTGATTGTGACTGCAGATCATGGCCATTTGATGTACCTGGACGATCCACGTGTTCTAACGGGAGAGAGACTTCCTCTTAACTCAGTCGATTTTGTGAAAGCGATTGAATCCAATCGGACAAAGGCGAGTGAAGAGACGCGTTTAAAAGAAGAAGGAAGTAAGCCCGTCCAGTAAAGGTCTCAAAGGAACTGCTCGCGTGAGGGGACGTTCTTTTAAAAAATAAAGACGGGATCTTCGGTGCCAAATACGATTTGACGTGCAAAATGATCAGGGGCAAGGCAATCATGTTGCGGAAACTCCGAAGACCCCGCATTCCGTTAAAGTCGAGGTAAAACGAACCTTGATTTAACGCTTTAGTAGTTTGCAACTTGCGTGCCAATGTTTAAAAAAAGAAACGTCGGTGGGGAAGCTGTTTTTGAGCGATCCTAACGACGTAGTGTTTCGAATTAAGACGATGCCTTGAAAATTCGTGTAGCAAAATTGAGCAATCAAACGCTGCACAGCCGAGCTGGATTGGTTTGATTTGTCTCGTATCGATGTTGATTGCGGATAGAATCGACTGTGTCACGGTTATTTGCCGGCGAAAGATTTGATAAATTGGTGGAATGGATCAAGTCGTCAACAATTCGGAGAAAACGGTCGTAGTTTCGGTGAACCCGAACTCCGGATCGTCTGACCGAACTCAAGTCGTCGATGAGTTGTGCCATGAACTTGAGACACTTGGTTTTTCGGTAATCGTGCTGCGGGACATCGAAGAAGTTAAGCAAAAGGTGTCAGAGCTCAGCGACGGCTCAACTAGTTCTCAATTAGCGACGGTTGTCGCTGCCGGCGGGGATGGAACGGTCGCCTTGTTGGCTAATTGTCTGCCTCCCCAAACGCCTTTGGCCATCCTGCCGCTAGGTACCGAAAATTTGCTGGCGAAATACATTGGTCTCTCGGCTGATCCGAAGTCGATCGCAAAGATGGTGGCGGATGGTCGAACTACATTTATTGACGCAGGCAAAGCCAATGGGCAGATGTTTTTTGTCATGGCAAGTTGCGGATTTGATGCAGACGTAGTGCATCGTCTGCATTCGCAACGAAAGGGGCATATTCGCCATTGGTCCTACGCGAAGCCAATCGTAGAGGCAATCGCATCGTATCGGTATCCACGCATTCGAATCTACGTGGATGGGCGAGAAAATCCGGTGGTTGGTAAGTGGGCATTTATTTTTAATGTGCCTCGCTACGCCATGAATTTGCCGATTGTTCCCGGGGCGGATCCAAGTGATGGACGACTGGATTTGTGCACTTTTCGAGGGGGACGATTTTTTCGTGGTTTGTTTTACTTGGTTACTATCCTGCTTCACCGCCACAGGCAGTGGAACTATTCCCAAGTCGAACGTTTTGAGAGTATCCGAATCGAGTCGGATGAGTCGGTGCGGTTTCAGTTAGATGGTGACCCTGGGGGAACCTTGCCTCTAGAAATCGAGATCGTCCCGAGGTTTTTGAAAGTTTTTGTACCTGAATCCTATGCGGTTTAATTGCCCTGCCCCTAGATATGATATCTTGGCAAAATGGGTGAATCACGGTGAGGCGCGATCGATTTTGGTGAGCAAAAACATTTATCGATCGGGACTGGTCTGTGTTTTTGATCGGGGTGATTGGGAATGCGGTCGATCGTGTAAGCTCAACCATCTCGTTGTATTTGATAATCCAAGCAATCCTTAAATTCGTTAGGCAACCAAAGTGCTCAATCCGTCCGCTCAGATAGGCGATATCCAATGTGGTGTCGGTCATCCTCTCGTGGTGATCGCGGGGCCCTGCGTGATCGAATCGCGAGATTTAGTGTTTGAAATTGCTGAAAAATTGAAATCAGCAACCGATTCGTTAAATTTACCGCTGATTTTTAAAGCTTCGTTTGATAAGGCGAACCGAACGAGTTTGAATTCGTATCGTGGAGTAGGCCTTGAGAGAGGCATGGAAATTCTGGCCGAGGTTCGGTCAGAGTTGGGTTTAATCGTTACGACCGATATTCACCTACCGGAACAAGCGTCACCGGTCGGTGAGGTTTGCGATTTAATTCAGATTCCTGCCTTCCTCGCTCGTCAGACCGATTTATTGGTTGCTGCGTCTAGTACCGGACGTGCCGTTAATGTCAAAAAGGGGCAATTTATGGCGCCATGGGACATGAAGCACGTAGTCGGTAAACTAGAAGAATCGGGCTGTCAAAACGTATTATTAACTGAACGCGGTACGTTTTTTGGGTATGGTAGTTTAGTGAATGACATGAGGGCAATTCCTAACATGGCAAGCCTCGGTGTGCCGGTTGTCTTTGACGCAACACACAGTGTGCAGCGTCCCAGTGCGGCTGGTGGTAAAACAGGTGGTGACCGGACAATGGTTGAACCACTTGCGAGTGCTGCGGTGGCCATGGGATGCGATGCTGTATTTTTGGAGACACATCCTGAACCGGACCTGTCGCCAAGTGACGGTCCTAACATGTTGCCAATTGAGAGAATGTTGCCTTTGTTGACCCGCTTAAAGCAGATCCATGAATTAACACATCTTTCGTGAAGCCTGATAAATTGTGCGATGACTTGTTAAGAAATTAAAACGAGGCATGGCGATTGAGACTATAGGAATCAAGGATAACTCAATGAGTTTTGTAAGCCGTTTTTTGAGTTTTGCGTTGTTAGCGACTTTGTTAATTAGTTGCGGATGTCAACCGCCCAGAGATCCAATGCTGGATTTGCTCGATGTTGATTTGACAAAAACCAAACTCGACGATTTGGATCGCACGATGGCACTGGTGGACAGTGAAATTCGTTTCGAACAAAAAGAGTTTAGCAACAACATGGCGACCGGTTTAAACCGCTGGGCTGAAACTCGTGGAACTGAGTTAGACAAAGGTAGCTGGCAAGAAGATGTATTAACCAAAGATCTAATGGATGCCAGTGCTAGTTTGGACATTGCAGAAGGGTTCAAGGATCTCAGTTTCTTTAACACAGATGGTTATTACCTCCAGCAGTCCAATTGGATTTCACAGATTGCGAATCGGGTCACAAATCCAGAAATCCAGATGGCTCCATTTGAACTCTATCGAATGGCGGCTGACAACTATAAGCCTGATGAAGATGTGGAAGCGCCACTGGTCGAGGTAGTAAAAAAACTGCATCCGGAAATGGGAGAAGATGCCGGTCAAGCCGTAGCCAACAGTATGAGTGTCTTTGACTGGGTGGTGAGAAACATTCAATTGTTACCCGACTCCAATTTAACGCAAGAAGAGCAAGAAGAGGCGCGGCTTAACGAAAGTGAATCTGCTGCAGCGGCAGGGATTCCTGGAGTCGGATATCAGCGTTATCCATGGCAGTCGTTGCTTTACGGGCAAGGCGACTATGTCGATCGTGCGAAAATATTTATGCTTGGCCTCCGTGAACTCGGAATTGATTCCGTGATGCTGGCGACTCAGGACGAGAATGGGAATTCTGTTCCGTGGGCGGTTGGTGTTGTGGTTGGAGAGAATTATTACCTGTTCGATACAAAATTAGGCCTTCCAATTCCTGGTGAGAAATTGGGTTCTATTGCGACGCTTGATCAAGTTCGAGCCAATCCGGAACTGATTACCTCGCTCAGCCTGACGAACGAAGAATCGCTGGCAGACGATACGGCCTACTGGTTAAAGCCAGACCAGCTCGGTGATCTCGTCGCACTGGTTTACACCAGTCCTGAGTCAGTTTCCAAACGAATGAGTAATTTAGAGGCGGCTCTGCCCGTTGATCTAAGAACGGATTTGGCTTTCACGACGGCGGAAATTGCAGCTAGATTGCCAGCGAAAGAGGGGGTCGCGGTGGAGCCTTGGAATGTAGGTTACCAGACGCATGAGTTTCGTCAGGCGATTCGAAATGCGTTGGAAAAAAAATCCGATGACGTGATCTCTGCGAAACTGAATGACTACTACTTTAACGAGTTTTACATTGATAACTTTGTTGTCTATCGAACTGCTCGCGCCAGGTTTTTCAAAGGGAAATTCGGGCTCGATTCAGCAGGACTTTCGTTAAATGCGATTCAAAGTTTTCAGCGGCTGAAATACACCCAAGAGCAAATTGACAATCTTGGGTCTGATTCGGATCAACAGCGACGACTTGGCATTCGTAAAGAAGCGGAGCAGAACGTAACTGATTTCAATACCGAAGTTCGAAGCGTTCAAGGCCAGATGGATTTGATTCGCCGCGACGCAGGGTTATTTCTGGCTCAATGCCACTTTGATAACGGCAGCATGAATGCGGCGGCAAATTGGCTTGAGAACATCAGAGCTGAAGACGGTGTTGACCGCTGGGATGACGGGATTACCTATTTGCTGGGTCGCAGTCAGGAAAAATTAAAAGATTACGACCAGGCGATTGAGATTTTCTCGAGCGATGACCTTCAGCAGTCTCACGGCAATCTTATCCGTGCACGAATGTTGAAAGAAATCATCAACACCCTTTAAAGATCAAAAGCCCGCCTAAGCCGATGTTTAGGCGTCGCCGTCGATAGCGTTCCTGATGTACTTCATCGCCTCTTGGATCGCTTTGGGAGCGCCGTGCTCGTCGACAAGGCCGCTGTTTGGGAATCGACTGTCGTCAGTGTCGCTCCATTGTTGCCAGATCATTCCGTGAACGGAGGGGCGTGCAATCATCATTGGCATCACTGTTTTCAGAAACGTGATTCGGTTTTCATCGGTCAGATTACTGGAAGTGCTGTTGACCGGCCGGTGATGAGAATCTTCGGGAGTCAATTTCGCTCCAGGACCAGTGGGCATGCGAAGGCAGATCACCAAAGGTAAGCCAAGTTGAGCCCAAACGTCGACAAGATCGATCCACTGGAGTGGGTCGCGGATCATACTTCCGTTCGGCCAGTAATCCAGATTGATATCGAGGCCAAGAAATGAAATCGGTAGTCCCTGTCGCATCAAGGAATCGGCAATTTGCAATGGATGAACCCCTCCAACTGCACCAGCAAGTCGTTCGGCCCACGGGAAGTCGAAGCTGATTAAAGTTGGTAAGTCCGTCTGCGATTCTTCGATCAGGCGGAGCATATCCACGGTAACGCTTAACTGTTGTGGGTATGAGAGGTGTCGGTGACCGATTCCATTGAGTCGGCTAACTACATGGATTAGCGAGGTTGTTCTAGGGATTCGACTGAGTTGTTTTCGGCATTCGATCAGTAACTGTTCCTTTCGGGCGCCGAAGTCATCCACGTTGATCAGGCGACTGTCCATGCCACCAATGCTTGCGTCAAGCCACGGCCCGACAATGACTCGTTTGCCGAGAAGTTCTTCGCGGCCGCCGGAAATTTTTTCTTCCAATTCACCATTGTTTGCGTTTAAATTGATTCCGAGTAGATCAAAATCCCCGGACGCTAAACTCGGTTCAAATTGATCTCCAGAGCCTATCGAATTGGCCATCCAGAAATTACTCATTTGCTCATGTTCACGGCGGAACTTGGAGATTTGTGCTCCAAAGGAATTCGAGAGATCGAAGATTCCATCCATCGATGCTTCGATGGATTGGCGAGCCGCATCATCGCGCATCTTATTTTCGATCGCGAGGATCGATTTGCTGAGCATGCGTGTCGCCAATTGAACGTATGCGTGAACGCCGTTGTCGATATAGAGTCCACCTTCTTCCCAGATCGAAATTTGATTTCGTAATCGGTTAAGCGTACCCCGGGCCAATTCCGTCAGCAGTTCGTAACGGGTTTCTCTTACCGGAAGCGTGCCAGTGCATATCAGCATTTCGCCCCGGCGATCCATCGGGTAGATCAAATAGAGTTTTCCAGACTCATCACGGTTTCGGCTAATCGTGATTGTTTTTTCTAAAACTGTGGTGTTTTCGGAGTCAGAACCCTCTGACTCGGAAATATCTGGTTTAGCATTGTCCGGTTCAGAATTACCTGTTTCAGAATTACCTGCTTCAGAGACGGAAATCCGGCATGGCCATGGAATACCATCGAGCCCAATCACGTGGATTGCGTTTCCGTGATAAGTATCCAGATTCCATTCGCTTGGTACTCGAAACCGAAACTCGCCCATCAGATACTCGCGGAATTAATGACTACAGACCTTTCCTATTGTGTCGTTTGTTGTCCGCAGAAGGAATAGCGCGTCGCAAAAATGAGGGCGAATTCGCAATAAATAAGGTGAGAACTTCCTCAATCTTCTGAAACCGTCGCCAACGATCCTCCGGTTCGGTGCATCTTTGGGACTGTTAGGAGTGGTCTGCCTAATTTTATATTTTTCTTGGCTGGCTTCGGCAGCCATTGGGATTGGCAAATTTAGAAAACGTTAGTTGAGCCGAGAGTGATTAGAGCTTGGGTTCGTCGGGGAAAAGTAAGAGGAGTTGATGATATTGGCGTTTAATATCGGATGGTTGCGAGTGACCGGATTAGTGCATTCGCCGACTTCCTGCCAACGAAAATTCCTGCCAAGGGTCGGGGTTTGGCTCAGTTTAGCAAGTTTTGGCTTTATTTCTTTGGCGTTCTTCAACATCTGGTTTCAACCGAACGGGATGGAATTGAGATTCCCTAGGGGCTCGATGTCGAAGAGTCGGCCGGTCGTTCGATGATTATGAAATTGTGCGCCGTTGGGGCAATTGAGTGTTTAGCTCGCAGTTGCCCCGTCGATGCGGGCTGGCGATCTGGTAGGAATGGATTAAGGCTTTCTGCCTAGGCAGACCAAGCATGCGTCGTCGATGGCTGGGTGCCGACCGCTGTGGCGGGCTACTGATTCCCGAATCAAGTTGCCAATTGCGTCTGGATTCTTAGCTTGGCCCGATGCCATGTCTTCGATCATTGCTTCCGTTGTGAGCTGTTCACCATCGGCATTCATCGCTTCATTAATTCCGTCGGTGTAAAGAACGATTTGATCGCCTGGGTCGATTTGAACTTCGATCGATTCGTATTCAAAATCTTCCAAAATTCCTAACGGCAGTCCCGACTCTTCAACTGCAAGTTGGGTGATTTCACCGGTCGCCGATTTTTGCAGGATGGGCGGCATGTGGCCTGCATTGACGACGGTCATCTTGTTGGTGTTCAGGTCGAGGACGCACAGTGCGAGCGTCACGAATCGGTCGATGTTTAAACCAGAGAGGCTGTTATTCATCTTTTGCACTGCCTCAATTGCAGTTTTTGAGGTCGCCAATGCAAACCTTGACTCCGCTGAAATTTTTGCCATGTAGAGTGCGGCGGCGATTCCATGGCCAACAACATCGGCCATGATGACTGCAATTCGGTTATTTTCGAGCGGAACAAAGTCATAATAGTCACCCCCGACTTGCTGCATTGCTTTGTAGTAAGAATAGAACTCGAACTCGTCTGTGTCGGGCGAACTCTGAGGTAGAAAACGCTGCTGCAGTTCATGGGCAAGTTCGAGGTCGGCGCGGATGCTCTGGGCTCGTTTAAAGTCCAGGAATAGATCGCTTTTCTGGATTGCTAAACTGGCCTGCATGGCGACGGTAACTAGCGTCTCGAGATCTTCATTGTCGAAAACAATGGACTGTTTAAGGGTGTCGAGCTGAATCACGCCGATTGCTTCATCTTTACTGTTGATCAGAGGAGCGCACATGATCGAGCGAATACGGAAGTCGACGATGCTCTGGCTCATGTCAAAACGATCATCCATCGCGGCGTCACTACTGATGATCGGGTGTTTATTTCCCATGACAGTTTTGACAATTGTCTTACTGATTCGAACCATTTCATCGGTTCGCGCGCCCCGAGTTTTAAAGCCAAGTGGTTCGAGTTTTCCTTCGTCATTTTTTAAGACGATAAAACCACGGTCAGCTTCGGTAAATAACTGGAATAGAAAATCCAAAATTTTCGTGAGGACTTCGTCTCTTTCAACAGACTCACTCAGGGCGTGTGTGATTTTGGTGAGTGCAAGAAGTTTTTGTTCAGGCTTGGCGTGATTATCTGCCCGGGAGTGATGGGAAGGAATGTCGAGTTGAGACATTACACTTGCTGAGACTTCACCACTCTCCTCAAACTCGTCAAACATGACTGAGCTTTGATTGATCGAAGAGGATGATATCGTAGGATCGCTGTTGATACCCTGAGCGACCGTAAATTGCTCAAGGTTACCGGGTCGACGGGAAGCCTCGCCATCCGAAAAAATGAAGGTGACTTCGCAAATTTGAATTTCTGATTGATCTGGTAATCGAGTCGGTTGCAAGACGGCCTGATTATTGAGAAGTGTGCCGTTCCGACTCTTGTTGTCTTCGATGTAGTAACTGCCGTTCCTCTTGGTGACTTTCGCGTGCCAACGGCTGACCGTTTCGTCTTTGATGTGGAGGTCATTCTTCTCGTCGCGCCCAATGGTGATCTCATCTTTATTGATTGAGAACTGGCGTTTTGCAACGGACGGGTTGGAGGTGGTCAAAAATGCCATGGATACAATTTCAATTCGTTTTTGGCGAAATACGGTGGTCGCGGGCTCTAGTTTAAAATTTTAAATCAGGGCGGGTCAACGTGGTGGCAGCCAGATTTAGATAATTCGTCGATTCGCCGCAAAAAATCGACCTGCTAAAACCTATCGAGCCTAACCAAAGGGCAGTCTGTGGGTTACGGGAAGGATAGGTTATGGATTAAGTAATTCAGGAACGAGTTTTGGACTTTTGGGGATTTGTGCATTCCCTAGTTCGTTGCGCTCTTTTGGGGACGCAGTGAGCAGGTATTTGACAGCTTTTCCGACAAACGTCGATCGATCTTATCAAATCCCACTGAATGTGAATGGGGGAATTATTGTCAGAATGAGATTTTATCTCTGTATTTTAGAACCTTCGCCCGCCTGAAATAGGGAGGTTGATTCATTGGGAGATTAAATATGACAGAAGTATCAAGCGATACAATCCTCAATCAATTCAATCGGGTTAGCGTAAAAAAATCCGCGTGAGACAACTCACGCGGATTGAAATTTAATTGTCTAAACTTAGCGGGAGCCATTTATTCACTCGCTGTGTCGAATGCTCCCGCTTCTTAAGCCCGGAGTTGGCCCCCTAAGCGAATTCGTCAAACATTCGGCTGACGGCGGCCTCTAGTTTTTCAGGCGTCTCGTATTCGCCACTGGCGATTTGTGCCCGAAGGTCAGCGACTCGGTCTGCTCGAATATCGGTCGCACCAGATGTGCTGAGCATCTGAGCCTCTGCTGAGATTTCAAGTGAATCAACCGGAACCGAATTAGTATTCTGGGTCGCATTGGTTGAGTTTTGTTTCTGCAAATTGACTGCAGAAGAGGTTTGAATATTTGATGTTGATCTAATTTGCATATTGTTCTCCCCGTAACGGGTCAGTGGCTTGAACGTTCGTTATGAACAGCAAACCATGTTTATTGATTTTGCACAATTCCAATTGATATTCGCGATCAAATTTCTTTTGAATTAGCCTGATGTCACTCACGAAGGTCTTGGCCGTGACAAGTCATTTTTAACCAATAAGTGTAAATCGCAAAAGATCTTCCAAGGCTGCATCCTTGTCGTAGAACGTGCCATCCATAACTGGGGTTTGACAACGCAAGCACTCGAGAAAGTACTTTGATTATCGACGGCGGGTGCTAGCATCTTTTCAGGATCTTTTAAGTTTTGTTTCGTGACGTTAGCGAAATCGCCGACGCCTATAACGTATTTAAGGTTTGAGTCATCAAAATTTGTTGTTTCGATCGGGTTCCACGTTTTAGAGCTTACCGCTGATAGTGGTAAGCACCAAGGTTTTGCCAACCGTGATTGGTGTTTCGATTTTCGTTTAAGTTCGAAAATCTCTTCGCTAATCATTTGACCCGACCGGTTATACGTGCACTGAACTACGTTGGTTCGGTATTACCAATAAAATAAAATCTGCTTGCATATTGCCAGTTTGGGACGGTCGTCCTGGCGGTTGGTGAAAACAAAGTAAGCGAGGTTCTTTTGGTCTAGATTGGGGATTGGGAACAACGGTTTGGCTAAAAGTTGCAAACGTTTGAACCGAAGTGTACCGGCGTGCGTTTACCAAGCAGTGGCCGGGAGATGATTGCCGGCTCTACGAAGCAGGGATTGCATTTGATTGACTTGAACGTGAGGTTGCAATGGTCATCCGCAATTCTGAGAGATCTGTTTTAAATTTGGCGCGGAACAAGTATGAAGCGCCCTTCTTTGTAAATATGGAGTCTTTCTTTGAATTCAGTTTTTGGATTTCGGAAGAGTTACTCGATTTAGAGGCTCAATTTAAGCCGAGGCATGATGTCCGACTGCAGCCAGTTTCCGGCACGAACCGACTGAATTGACATAACCTGAGAGCTGAACCTGGACCGGCTTAATTTTCGAGCCGCGTGGTTGAGACGTAAAAAAAACCTGCTCCCGAAAAGGGAGCAGGTTTAATATTTATCAATAATTGCATCAGCAAACGAAATCAGCGGAGTTTACTTCCTGCCGAATTCAACCCGTCGTCGACCGAGTTGTTGTTGTAATCGTTGAACAATGCTGCTGTGCATTTGGCTCACACGACTTTCACTAAGGTCGAGGGTGGCTCCGATTTCCTTCATCGTTAGTTCTTCATAGTAGTAAAGAATAATGATGAGTCGTTCGTTTCGGTTCAGGCCTTTGGTTACCAATCGCATCAGATCATTTTTCTGAATGCGGCGGGTAGGATCCTCGCCTTTTTTATCCTCAAGGATGTCGATTTCTCGGACATCTTTGTAACTATCGGTCTCGTACCATTTCTTGTTGAGACTGATGAGGCCAACCGCATTGGCGTCGCTCATCATTTTCTCGGTTTCTTTGACCGTCAATTCGAGAACTTCAGAAAGTTCAATGACGGTTGGAGCACGACCAAGTTTAGTTTCAAGACGCTTGGTCGCGTTATTAATTTTGCTGGCTTTGGAGCGTACCAATCGAGGTACCCAGTCCATTGTGCGAAGTTCGTCGAGCATGGCACCGCGAATACGCGGGACACAATAAGTTTCGAACTTAACGCCACGTTCCATGTCGAACGCATCGATCGCGTCCATCAGGCCGAAAACACCTGCCGAAATCAAGTCATCAAGTTCGACACCGTCTGGTAACCTCTGCCAGATTCGTTCGCCATTGTATTTGACTAGGTGGAAGTAACGTTCCATTAATCGATTTCGGAGGTCCTTATCAGTACAGTCAGGTTTGTACTGTTTCCAAACTTCCAGTATCTCGTCCGCTTTTGCAACACTTGTCGCCATGCAATCCTCCGTGATTGTTATGCGAGTCCACATCTAATAGATGGGTTTTTTTTATTGTCGGGCCGGGGCCACTCACTTGTCGTTTGCAAGACACAATCGTTTGTGTCAGTCTCGAACATTTCCTTGTTAACAACTAAGATCAATTCGATGGACGGTAAATATCAGAATTAGCTTTGTCGCGTCAATGAATAAATTACATGGTTGCGTAATTTTTTATCGTTTTTTCGCTCGTGTCCCTGCTTCTCCGGTTGGACGCGCGCAGGAAAGCACGCGTGCCAAAATTTGCCGTAATTCATTCATCGACCCAAAGGGATTGAGACTTTTGGTGAAAATGCAGATTATTTCAACAAGGTGGTTTTTGCGATAGCATCTTTGAAAGTTAAAGAAGGGCGAGCATCGATGCGTCAGACGCATCACGGCGCGGGTGAGGATGACTGCAATTACTGAAGAAACGCTAAGTTTTCTTGGTGAATTGGTCTGCCCTTCCCTGCTCTAAGCAGCCTGAGCGACCGTGTGAAGTTCTTCAGAAGAAATTTCGCCGACGACCTCAACCTCAGCTCCCATTGCTTCTTGGCGACCCAAAACAAACATGTTGCTAGCGTTGTCAAAAGCGAGTTCGGCTATCACAGGCCGAATCGATTGATCGACCAGAGCGATTGGCTTAATTCCAGAATCCCGCATTTGCTGAGCGGCATTTTGAATTGCGCCAGCAAGATTTTCAATAATTTCTCGTGGTAGATTGATTCGGATTTCATCATTTTCACGATGCCAAGCGGTTGAAATTTGTTTTTCAATCTCAGGTGAAATCGTGAATACCTGAATAGAGTTACCAGATTCCTGCGTTAACTTTGAAATGATATGTCGAGACAGTTGAACGCGAACCTTTTCAGTAAGATCCCAGCGATTACTAATTTCCGAGGCATGATCACTAAGAGATTCGAGAATCAACGGTAACGGTCGAATCGAAATTCCTTCGGAGATAAGGCCCTTAAGCACCTGTTGGACTTTGGCAAGGCTCATTACATCCGGGATGAGTTCTGAGACTAATGCGGGAGATGTCTTGGCAATCTCATCGACGAGTTGTTTGGTAGCGTCTCTGGTCAGAAGATAAGATGCATTTTCGATTGAGATTGATTTTAATAGCGTTGCCAGGACTTCCGTAGCTTCAAGGACGTGGTAGCCAAGTCCTTTTGATTCCTCGGCGGCGTTAGCATCGATCCAATAGGCAGGTGAGGAGCTGAGATGTTCGTCCGCGAATCCCCTCACAGCTCCTTCTCCAAGCGGTCCGGTCGCCCTGCCGTCATCGATTGCAAGGGAGTGGTCAGGCTGGATTTCCCCGCGTTGGACGATGTTGCCCTGGATGCGGATCCGAAATTCGTTCGGGCCAATTTCGAGATTGTCGCGAATACGTGTCTTGGGCAAGATGACACCAAGTTCTGCCGCAATTTCCTTGCGAACTTGTGTGACGCCGGCGAGCAGTTGGCCACCCTGTCGGGAATCGGCTAATTTAATTAGCCCAACGCCGAGTTCCATTTCCAGGATGTCGTTGCTCAATAGTTTGTCAATGGTTGCTTCAGTGGCACGTGGTGGTGCAGCTGGAACCGGCGTCGAGTTGATTGCTTTCTCGGCCTTTTGTTTATTGGTTCGCGAGATTGAATAGGCTGCTCCTAGGCACCCAAGCGAGATCAACATTAAAGGGATTTTGGGCAGATCGGTCAGAATCATCAGCCCCAGAAATACAGCGGTAATGATCAGCACGATTGGACGCGCGAAGACTTGATTGACGGATTCGCGAGGTAAATTAGTTTTTCGAGAGCTGCGTGTGACTAACAGGCCTGCCGCGAGTGAGATAAGAAGTGCTGGTACTTGGCTTGCCAGACCGTCGCCGATGGTCAATTTGGTGAAGGTAGTCGTCGCCTCACCGATCGACATGGAACTGGAAAGGCCGATTGCAAGTCCACCCGCGATATTAATCAGCGTGATGATCACACCAGCAATCGCATCACCGCGAACAAATTTACTGGCACCGTCCATAGCACCGTAGAAATCTGCATGTTCCACAACTTCTGAACGCAGGGTCTGCGCTTTTTGGCTGTCGATCAAGCCAGCGTTGAGGTCGGCATCGATAGCCATTTGGCGACCTGGCAGGCCGTCTAAGGCAAAACGAGCCGAAACTTCGGAGATTCTAGTCGCTCCCTTGGTGATCACCACAAATTGAATGACCACAATGATCGAAAAGATGACGATACCGACGGCTAAATTGTCACCCGTGACAAACTGGGAAAAACTTTGAATAACACCGCCTGCAGCGCTATCGCCGTCCACTGCTCCCTGAGTCAAAATCAAGCGAGTGGTTGCGACATTGAGAGCTAAACGGGCGAGCGTGGTACCAAGTAACAACGAGGGGAAAACACTTAGTTCCAGCGGTGTTTTTACATAAACAGTCGACAAAAGAAGCATTACAGCCACGGTGATGTTGGCTGCCAGCAACAAGTCCATGACTCCCGGTGGCAAGGGAACGAAAATCACCATCAAACATAGAATGATCCCGATCGGGAGCAATAAGTCAGGCAATCGTTTTGCGAAATTCATGAATTTTGATCGATGGTAAATCGTGGCCAACCGGTCGTCGGTTAATATCGGCTCGAACGTTAGAGAAAAATTAAAAAAATCTCTAGTCCGTTTGAGTGCAAGCACTTTTGAAGACGGGACGCAAGAAAATCGATTTTGCAATCGAATGCGCGTTTTGAAGAACCGAAACAAAGAACCGAAACCGAATTCGGTTGACCAAGAATAGAGTTGGGATGCTATCGCGGCGGATACTCAACCCATATTTATTTTTTTAGGTTGCGGGTGACCTGAGCAATTATTTCTCCGGCAGCGATCGCATCTTCGCGGGAGATGTGCAGGTGCGTGACAGCTCGCACGTCTTGATGGCTAAAAGGGAACATCCAAACCCCGGCGGCCTTGGCAGCATCGCAAAACTCTGCAGCGGTGCCTAACTCTGGCGAGATTCCAAACACGATGATATTGGTTTCCACTTTGGAGACGTCGAGTTGAAGCCCATCGGTTTGTGAGATGATTTTTGCAATTTCCTGAGCGTTTTGATGGTCGTCCGCAAGCCGGGGAATATTGTTTTCGAGGGCAAATAAGGCTGCTGCTGCGAGAAAACCAGACTGCCGCATTCCACCGCCGAACAATTTTCGGTGGCGCCGCATTTGATAAATCATGGATTCGTCACCCACTAAGGCTGATCCGACCGGAGCTCCGAGGCCTTTGCTAAAACAGATGCTAATCGTGTCAAAATGTTGCGCCCATTGCTTAGCCGGAATTTCCGAAGCGACTACTGCATTGAATAAACGGGCGCCGTCAAGATGCGTATTCAGGCCGGATTCCCGAGCCCACTGGCATGTTTCTGCTACTGATTCGTAAGGCAGGACCACACCCCCGCCCTTGTTGTGCGTGTTTTCGAGGCAAAGCAATCGAGTTCGAGTGGCGTGCTCATTGTCAGGGTGAACTTGATTGACGAGTTGCGACAGATCGATTGAACTATTGGTTCCCTGAAAGGTTCGCGCTGCAACGCCGCTCAATTGAGCGAAGGCTCCTTGCTCGTAGTTGTAAATGTGACACCCTGCTTCACAAAGGAATTCGTCCCCCGGACGGCAGTGAAGGCGAACCGCAACCTGATTCGTCATGGTTCCGGAGGGCATGAACATGGCGGCCTCTTTGCCAAGTAAATCAGCGATTTTGGTTTGCAATCTCGCGACGGTTGGGTCGACATCGATCACATCGTCGTTGACTTCCGCATCCATGATGGCTTGCCGCATCTCGCTGCAAGGTCGGGTAAGCGTATCGCTGCGTAAATCGATCATAAGTCTATCGTCGGTAAAAGGTATTCGCTGGTTCTGCTACAGTTTGGCGAAGGCGTCGAGGGCCTGTTCGATATGGGCGTCGGTTAACGCAGCGGAAACCTGCACTCTCAACCTCGCTTCGCCTTTGGGGACTACGGGGAAACCGAATCCAATGACCATCACCCCCAAATCAAAGAGCTGTTTCGATTTTTTAATCGCCTCTGCCTCGTCGCCAATCATGATTGGAATAATAGCGGTTGGCGATGGGGTGCAATCAAACCCCAAGTCGGCTAGGCCTTTTCGAATTGTCGCGACGTTACTGTGAAGCCGAGCAACAATGGAGGGATCGTTCTCGATAACTTCGATGGCTTTGCAAGCGCTGTAGGCGACAGTTGCCGGCAATGCGTTCGAAAATAGGCTGGGGCGTCCCCGTTGTTCGAGGATTTGGATGGCGTCGGCAGATGCGGCGATGTAACCGCCCGCGGCGCCTCCCAAAGCCTTTCCGAGTGTCCCTGTAATCACATCGACTTCACCCAGCAAGTCGAAATGTTCGTGGGTTCCTTTGCCGCCAGTTCCGAGTACACCGACGGCATGGGAGTCATCGACCACCAGCATCGCGTCGTATTTCTTGCAAAGATCGACCAATTCGGGAAGTTTGGCAACATCCCCTTCCATACTAAAGACGCCATCGGTCACTACCCATCGAGTCGGGTGAGACTGCGTTTCCTGAAGAAGAGTTTCTAATTGCTCTAATGAACTGTGCTTGTAAACTTTCTTGGTTACCGACTTGGACATCAGACGCATGCCATCAATGATGCTCGCGTGATTGAGTTCATCGGATAAAATTACATCTTCTGGCCCAACGAGTGTTGGGAATAATGCTTCATTTGCATTCCAGCAGCTGACATACGAGAGCGCGCTTTCGGTACCGACGAAGCTGGCGATTTTTGATTCAAGGTTGCGATGGCAGTCCAGTGTGCCGCAAATGAACCTCACCGAGGCGGTGCCCGCGCCGTAATCGCGGAGGCCTTTGATACCAGCTTCAATGACTTCCGGATGATCGGCGAGCCCAAGGTAATTGTTGGAGCACAACACGAGCACTTCGCCTTTGCCGGATATTTCGACCATTGGACGCATCGGAGATTCGATGTTGTAAAACGGTTTCAACTGTCCAGAGTCGGTCCAATCGGTAATCAAACCTCGGCAGCGGGCATCAAATTGGCTATTGGGCATGGTTAAAGTCCATTGAGAGTCAGGTGGAACGAACACTTAGTCTAGCGTGAATCTGCCTCGAGATTAATCGGGCATCTTGATAACGACCTTGATTGCTTCTCCTGTCTGCATCATTTTGAGGCCTTTTTCAAATTCGTTCATCTCCAGCACATGCGTGATGATTGGCTCGAGTTCCAGTCTTTCCGATAGCAGTAGGTTCTCCATCTGATACCAGGTTTCAAACATCCGTCGACCATTAATCCCAAGAATGGTGGTACCCTTGAAGATAATCAGTTTGGCAAGATCGAGTGTAATTTCATTGGACGGGATTCCAAGCATCGCTGCGGTTCCTCCACTGCGGAGCACTGAGAATCCATCACGAATCGCGTCGGGGTTTCCGCTCATCTCGAGCATCACATGGGGGCCGTGACCACGGGTCAGTTTTAAGATTTCGGTAGTCCAGTCGTCGGTTGCTTTAAAAGCTCGGTCGGCACCCAACTGTTCGGCTAGTTTTAGTCTTCTTTCGTCCATGTCGGTGACAAAGATTTTGCCCGCTCCGGCAGCTTTCGCCACCGTCACTGCCATGAGGCCAATAATTCCAACCCCTGTGATCAGAACCGACTTGCCACTCACGCCCGCCGACATCACGGTGTGTACTGCATTTCCAAGTGGGTCAAATACAGCAGCTATTTCGTCGGAAATTCCTTCGCTGACCGGCCAGCAATTTTCTTCGGGGACGGCGACGTAGGGGGCAAAGCAGCCATTGCAGTCGATGCCGAGAATAACAACGCTTTCGCAAATGTGTCCGTTACCGGTGCGGCACATCTCACACTTACCACAGCCAATGTGTCCTTCCCCGCTGACTCGTTGCCCAATTTCCACGCGGTCGACCGCGTCACCAACCTGAATTACTTTGCCAACGAATTCATGGCCCGTCGTAATCCCGACTTTGACGCGTTCCTGGCTCCAAGTATCCCATTCGTAGATATGCCGATCCGTTCCGCAAATTCCGGCATGAGTTACCTTGATTAAGACTTCGCGAGGACCAATTTTTGGGACTTCAACGGCGTCGCACCAGTCCAGTCCAGGAGCGTCTTGGAGTTTTCGGATCGCCGGCATGGTTGGTGGAAGTTTTGTGGTCATAAGTATTCCTGTGGATGAAGGCAAGCCGCTCGCCGTCTAGTATGATGGAATCAGGTACAGTATGGTAGACAGCTGAGTCGGAGTTGGCAACCAGCTAGTTCCCTCGCTCGATTGTTGCAAAAAGTGGAGTTATCCTTTGGCAAAATTCGAACCTGACGATAACCACATAAGTTCCAAACGGGGCAGCGAGGTAAGTTCCGTCCATCCGGTGGATGTTGAGCCGCTCAATCAATACGTATGTGAGCGGGTAAAATTATTGCGGAAGAGAAAGGGGTGGACGCTCGAACAATTGGCTTCGCTGAGTGGTGTTAGTCGTTCGATGCTCAGCCAGGTAGAGCGAGGAATTGCGAACCCTACTCTGGCGGTTGCGTTTCGAATTGCTCAGGCTTTCGGCGTTTCATTGGCCGATTTAGTCGATGCTGCGACGGCAACCCAGCGAATCTCCGTCATTAGAAACGATGACGCGACCGCGATTTTTCGAGACGACAAAGTCTGCAGGATTAGGACTCTCTCTCCATTGAACCTTGAGAAGGATGTCGAGTTTTACGAACTTCGATTGAAGGTCGGCCAGCGGCTCAAGAGTGCCGGTCATTTTTCGGGTACGAGGGAGTTTTTGACCATCCAAACTGGGACGGTCAAAATTGAGTCAGGAGGCGAGTCGCTGACGATGAAGAAAGGGGATAGTGGCCATTACATCGCTGATATAGACCATGTGATTGAGAACATTGGTAAGTCTGAGGCGGTTATCTTTTTAGTAGATATTTATGCGAGTGATCGTTAATTAGCATCGCGCGATGCGAGTCGACCTGATACCGGGACTGCTGCTCCGCTTCGTCCACGAAAAAACCCGAGAGCATTCCGGACGCTCTCGGGCTTGATTGACTAACAGAATTTGACAGTTCGTAATTTGATCTGCAAATTAGTCGTTGACATGGGTTTCGAGGAATCTCGCCAGACGGTGGAAGTCGCTGTCGGTATCGATGTAGCGAACCACTGTGACAAGAGTTTCGGGGTCGACTAGTTTTTCAAATGGTTCGTAGTGTAGATCCAGTTGACCGCTGATACTGACCATCACACCGTTGAGATTTTCCTCTGCCAGTGCGCGGAACGCTCCAACTCCAAGTTGGCTTCCTAGCATAGCATCGAATGCATGCGGCTTAGCACAACGGGACTCATAACCAAGCTGAAGTCCTTTTACGGCACGCGCGCCGCCAGTTTTCTCAGTGTATTTCTTTTGAACTGCGTGAGAAAGAATAGAGTAGAGGCTGACTTCTGAGATGTTGATGTGTCCGTGATCGTCACGGGAAACACCTTCGACGTAGCTGAATGGAAGAAATTCAGCGAGTCCTTCAGCGACGACGATCACGCCATACTGTTTGCCCTCAGATTCGCGGGCCAGCATTGTTTTCACAATACGTTCGGAAACACGATCCATATCCATGCATTGCCGGGTCATGGTTTCGCCGGAATCATTAGTAAACTCTTCATCGACTAAATATCCCGCCATCACGTCTTCAACGCTAATCACCAAACTTGCTTCGCCTGCAATCGCGGCGCCGTAGGAGAGCCAACCGGCACTACGCCCCATGGTTTCCGTAAGGAAGTAGGACTGTGTCGCTTCCGCGTCATAAATCAAGTTCCGAATCTCAGTTGCCAAGAAATC
The DNA here is from genome assembly GCA_029251085.1 of Mariniblastus sp. Lineage (GTDB taxonomy): Bacteria > Planctomycetota > Planctomycetia > Pirellulales > Pirellulaceae > Mariniblastus. The sequence goes on along the minus strand of JAQXDZ010000096.1, from coordinate 72,638 downwards.
GACAGCCGTGAAGAAACCAAAGGTGAAATCAATACCGTGGTAGTCATTGTCAATTGTTTTAGGCAAGTGAACGACTGGAATGGTCTTTTCGGTTTTGTTGACTTCCTGGTACAGCTTGAATTTGTTGGCGGTTTTCAGGGTGTCATCGCCACCGATTGAAATCAAGGCATCAATTCCGATCGACGAGAGCGCTTCGTAAACTCGTTTCAGGGGAGCTGATTTTTCAGTGTCCTCGAGGTCAGCCGGGCACGTAATGTGTTTCCCCGGGTTGGTCCGGGCGGTGCCAATCATGATGCCCTGAGCATTTCTTGTTCGGCCAAGCACGGGGTGCGTCAGCTTAATGAAGTCAGTCCCTTCCACCAACGGTTCCGCAGTATCGAAATCAGCCAACGAAGAGTAGCCGTGTTTGATGCCGATGACTTCTACGTCTGCCCGTAGAAACGAAGCAGCCGCAGCTGAAATAACCGCATTGGCCGAGGGGGCCGGACCACCCGCAAACAAAATTGCAACGCGTTTAAATGAATGGTCTGGTTGAGCGGGAGGGGAGAGCGAATTTGCCACGTTGGATAGCCTCTATCTCAATAATTATGGAATACCGAAAACAGGAGTTTAGGCGATAAAAAGCGACTTGAACACGGGCATTCTAAGACGGAAGAAACGTGTCTGGCTGGTGTACGCCCTTAGCGGTCATTTGGGGAGTAATGGAACGCGTTGCTGGGGAATGCGGGTGGTTTTCTACCGGTTATTTCAGGGAAAAAGGATAGGTAGGTGCAGGTGATCTTAAGCTATCCACCATTTATGTTGACGATTGCATCCACGAAAGGTCAAAGGGACCGTGCAAGACCGACGGAGCGGCTAGTTAGATGTCCGCTTCGAGCGAGCCGTGGGGCGAGGTTTCGCGCGGGTAAAATCATTTCGCGCATCGGTGAACCCGTTGGATTAAAAAGCAAACGGGTTGCAACTGCCCTCTCGATTTAAAGCGTCAGCGATCTTGAGTTCACAAATGGCCGGAGCCAAATTGCGACCTACATATTTCGCTCAACCCACTTTGTGTCAACTTTGCCGTTAACAAAGTCTTCGTGCTCGAGAACCGACTTCTGAAAGGGAACCGTCGTTTTGATACCCTTGATTCGAAGTTCATCTAAACAACGAATCATACAAGCGATCGCTTGTTCCCGTGTCGGTTGGTGAACGATTAGTTTACCTACCATGGAATCGTAATAAGGCGGTACTGTGTATCCCGCATGGACATGGGTATCAAAGCGAACCCCCAGTCCGCCGGGTATGCAAATACTCTCGATGGTCCCAGGGCTGGGTGAGAAATTATTTGACGGATCCTCGGCGTTAATTCGGCACTCAATCGAGACGCCATTGCATTCGATTTCGTCTTGGGTGAAGGAGAGTTTCTCCCCTGCTGCGATTCTAATTTGCTGTTGAATCAAGTCGATTCCGGTGACCATTTCTGAAACCGGATGCTCAACCTGAATTCTTGCATTGACTTCGATGAAGTAAAAATTGTTGTCCTTGTCGACAATGAATTCGACTGTAGCCGCGTTGTAGTAATTCGCGTTCTTGATCATCCGAACGGCGGCGTCGCAAATCGATTTTCGGACTTTAGGCGGTAGTGTCGGGGCCGGGCTTTCTTCGATCAACTTTTGGTGGCGACGCTGGGTTGAGCAGTCGCGTTCCCAGAGGTGGACGACATTACCGTGCATGTCTGCGAGGACTTGGACTTCGACGTGGCGAGGCAAGCCGATGAATTTTTCAAGATAAACGCCTGCGTTTCCGAAGGCAGCTTCTGCCTCTTGGGCGGCTTGCTCCAACGCGTTGGTTAGATCATCTTCACTCTCTGCAATTCGCATTCCTTTGCCGCCACCACCAGCGGTTGCTTTGACAAGAACGGGGTAGCCAATTTCTGCGGCAGTTTTAATGGCGTCGTTTACATCTTCAATGAGTCCGGCGCTTCCCGGAACGACTGGGACTTCAGCTTTTCTGGCTAACGCTCGAGCTTCATTTTTATCGCCAAGCATTTGCATCGCCTCTGGCGTCGGCCCGATGAAGTCGATGTTGGAGGCCCGGCAGACTTCATTGAAATGTGCATTTTCGGCCATGAATCCGTAGCCCGGATGGATTGCTTCCGCATTGGCGACCTCGGCGGCGCTAATGATTTGTTCGATTCGCAGATAGCTCTCGTTGGATCGTGCATTCCCTACGCAATAAGCTTCATCGGCGAGTTCAAGATAGGCACTGCCCCGGTCGCCTTCACTGAATATTGCTACGGTCTCGATTCCCATCTCTTTGCAGGCACGAATAATACGAAGGGCTATCTCCCCACGGTTGGCAATCAGGATGCGTTGAAACATGATTCTTAAGGACTCTGTAGAAAGTTGCGACCCCGTCAAATGAATCGGGGCCGGTTCAAGTAAAAGGCGGTCCTACTGAATGCAAGCAAAACCGAACCAACGTTGGGCAAAACGAAAACGATCGGCAGACTGTTTGGGGATTTCCGAAACAACGCCAATACAGCGAATTACCTTCTAGCTTTTTAACACTTTGAAGAGCGGCTTGTTGTTGTCTACTGGCTCTTCATTTCCGACGAGGCATTCAACAATTTTTCCGGAAACCCCAGCGGTAATTTCGTTGAACATCTTCATGGCTTCCACGATGCAAACGACAGTGTCGGGTGTCACCATGTCACCTGGTTTGACGTAATTGTCAGATTCGGGTTTGGGTTTAGAGTAAAACGTTCCAATCGTTGGGCTTTCAATAAAGACCATGTTGGGGTCGTCGGCTGGTGCTTCGGGGGCGGGAGCGGCAGCAGCGGCGGGTGCGACTGCGGCAGGCGCCGGGGCATAAGCGATCTGCTGATCACTACCGCGACGCAATCTGATTCTCTGATCCGCCTGCTTGAGATCGACTTCGCTGAGTTCATGCTCTTGCATGAGCTCGATGAGTTCTCGAATTTTTGTGACTTCAAAAACGGTGTCTTGCTTCTCTTTTGCCATGATTACTCCACTGGTATTTAATCGTCAACAAATTGATCCGGACTGAACTTACGTTCGTATCGATTCAATTTGGAATATGAACAGTATCAGGAACATTGGATGGGCTCCGTCAGCCGATCTAGTCCCACGTCTTTTTTAAAAAATTGCACACTTAGTTTAGCGTGAATTACCTCCCAACGTCCACGGTACATTCGTCGATCTGCCGGGGTAAATCGCTAAGAACTTCGCAGCCGTCGGGCGTAACCAGAATGTCGTCTTCTATTCGAACGCCTCCAAAATTAGGAAGATAGATCCCAGGTTCAATGGTAATTACCATGCCCGGCATCAGTTTTCCCTCGTGAATTGGCGAAATAAACGGTGTTTCGTGGATTTCCAGGCCAAAACCATGCCCCAACCCATGGCCAAATTTTGGACCAAAACCCGCGGATTCAATCACCCCTCTCGCCGCATTATCTACGGTTTTTAATGACACTCCGGGGCGTATTTTTTTTATGGCCGCAGATTGTGCCTGAAGAACTATTTCGTAAATTTTTCGATATTTTGCGGGCACCTTCCCAGTGAAGACGACCCGCGTCAGATCACTCATGTAGTGATCGACTTCGGCTCCCCAGTCAATCAGAAGAAATGGACTTTCCCCTACTTTTTTGTTTCCGGGGCGACCGTGAGGTAAAGCGGAACGATCACCAACCCCCACGATCGGGTCAAAAGCGCAGCCTTGGGCACCAAAGGATCGCATCTGGTGTTCCAGATTGTGGGCAATTTGTCGTTCGGTTTGGTCGAGATGAAGTTGGTGAGTGATTACTTCAAACGCTCGTTGGTTCAGGTTGATTGCCCGACGAATCGCTTTGATCTCAATTTTATCTTTAATCGCTCTGGCAGATTCAACCAATCCGACGGAGGGAACCCAGTCAATCCTTGGGTTCATTGAAGCCAGTTGATCGTATTCGTGTTTAGTCAGCGAGGTCGACTCAAAACCAACCGAAGTAAATTTTGCCTCATCGGCGATTCGCTTGACTGAGTCCATCATGGTTGACCCTGCAGTTCGAATGTCGACCTCCAGTTCTGCGCATTCGTCTTGCAATTGAGCAAGGTATCGACTGTCGCTTAAGAGAACCTGTGAATTTGGCGTAATGAACAAGTAGCCGGCGCTGCCGGTGAAACCAGTTAGGTAGGAAACGTTTTTGATGTTGGAAACGAGGAGCGCCGACACGCCCATCATCTTCACTGATTTTCGGATTTTACGAAGTCGTTTTTGATGTTGTGGGTTCATGATGGAGGCTATGGTTTCTTTTGTGATATCAAAACGGAAACTGTGGCTCAGTTTAAATCGAAAGAAGCAATGAATCTACATTATTAGCTGGGACAGTGATTTGATCATTTAATAATCCGTTCCAGTCTCACTCAGTTTTAGACTGTTCCGTCAAATTAAATAGCGCGGCGTATAAATCAAACGTTTTAAAGAAGGCACCTGGACTTGGCAGTTCTCGAAACTGAAATGAGAGATTTTGTCGCCGGGATCTCACTCAGGCCCAATTCGTTTTAGACGCCACTGCCGAAATTTGCTATCAGATTTCCGTTCAACGCTGGATCGTCAAAATCCCGGCGGACAGAGCCGTTTTTCAAGCTCAAGAAGCATCGTAAACGATCATGCAGATTGCTATGCATCACCGTTGGTGTTTGCGACTCAGCCCAACTCATCCCACACGTGAGAAAACTTACGTGCGATGAGGTCATGAGAACAAGGGTTCACAAGGTTGGTTCTGATACGAGGTCGGTTCTTATTCAACCGAGAATTTGTGAACAGTTGTTTCCCGATAGGTCTCGCCTGGTTTCAATAAGGTCGAGCCGAAAGAGGGTTGATTAGGAGCGTCAGGGAAATGCTGGGTTTCCAAGCAAAACGCGCCATACTGACCAAAACCACCACTTCCAGGCTGCCCATCGAGGTAATTACCTGTGTAAAACTGAATCCCTGGTTGAGACGTGTGGATCTCCATTTTCCGGCCAGATTCGGGGCAATGGACGGTTGCCGCGAGTTTCATATCGTCGGTGGATCGCAAAACGTAGTTGTGATCGTATCCGACAGGTTCCGCTTCAATTTTATCTAACCGAGCACCGATCGGAGTAGCCGTGCGAAAATCGAATGGCGTGCCCTCAACATTGGCGAGTTTACCGGTTGGAATCGACTCAGCATCAACGGGAGTGTACTGGTCGCATTCAAGCGTGAGCAAGTGATTTTTGACTTCTCCGCTGCCGGCGCCGCAAAGATTCCAGTAGTTGTGGTTGGTCAGATTGACGTGTGTTGGTTTGTCGGTGGTCGCGGTGAATTCAACTTTCAATTCGTTAGAGTTGTTGAGCGTATACTCTACCGAGACATCGAGTTTGCCCGGGTAGCCCTCATCGCCGTCTTCGCTGACTAACGAAAATCGGACACCAACGAGGTCAGCATTTTCGTAAACGACTTTCTCCGCATTCCACATCCGTTTGTCGAATCCGACCTTGCCACCATGAAGGTGGTTCGCGCCGTTGTTCGCAGCAAGTGCATATTCGGTTCCATCGATTGAAAACTTACCTTTGGCAATTCGGTTGCAGTAGCGTCCAACGGTGCTGCCAAAATATGACGAGCAAGCTTCGTAACCTGCCATGTCGCTACAGCCAAGGGTAACGTTCTCGAGTTTGCCATTTTTGTCAGGGGCTCGAAACGCAGTTACCGTCGCTCCGTAGTCAATCATTTCTAAGACGTAGCCATTGGCATTGCGGCAAATGAACTGGGTGACCTCGTCACCGTTTTTGGTTTTACCGAAGGACCGTGTTACGATTTCCATTTCCAACGCTTTCGTGGGTTTCGGCTGCGTCGCAAGGTTGACGCTTGCGACGTTCGTCTCAATCGTTGATCCGCTGGCAGTGGCACTGCGCGGGGCATTCGCCTTAAACGAGACTGTTACGAAACAACCTACGATGAACGCTGCTAAGCAGAAACCGATTTTCATATTTACTCCACTCGAATGCTAGCTTTCGTTGTCGCCGGTTACAGCAAATCGTCAGCCAAGCGTGGTTTTTAATTTGGTAATGTGATGAAACGCAAAACCGCGAATCATTGGTTCGGCAAATAAAATGCCTTCCCCATTTAGCCGAGCATTATTGTCGCTAGATCAGCCTTCGACAAGCCTTTAAACGTCGGAGCGACGTAAGATCGGACATGCGGATGGGGTGGATGGGAGGGCTGCGTTGTTACTGCGGGGCGGGGATCTTCAAAATATTTGGGTTAATTTGACTAGGGAATAAGCTGTTTCGCGGGATTGCACGCTAATTAAAGCCGTTTTTTTGAGATGAACGGATTTAAAACGGGGATTTTCGCGTGCTGGGGGGAGTCGCCTGATTCCCCCCTTTGATTACCTGGGCTTCGCTTCAGTTTAAGCGGTTTTTGAAGGAGCTTAAGCCGCGGTAAACTTTCGTGGTTTCCGCCTTCAACAAAAAGAACGCAGACCTTGATGGCCTGCGTTCGGTTGGACGAGATTCTAAAATACATTGACTGCCCATCGATCGGCTGTGGCAGTGTTATTCTCTAGATCTTATTTCCGACGGGTTTGAAAATCGTTTGACTGCAAAGCCGAGGCGTTTGCTTCGTTAGCAATTGGGGTGGTTGTTGGTTGGATCGTCTCACCGAAAAAGCGAGTCGTTCCTTCAGCAACTTCCCGCGAATCCGACTCATCGCAGGTAAGCTGAGCACGGAAGATGTGCGTTCCAGCCTTCATTGCTTCGGCGGTGACTTTGACAGTCATTTCTTCGCCGGGGTTAATTTTTTCGATTGGGGAGAAAAGCACTTGGCCATCGGTAAGCTGGTGTTTTAGCCCACTGGCTTCCTTTGGTTCAATCCCTTCCGAGAATTGCATCACGAGCTTGACGCCAACTGCGGATTTGCTTCCGCGGTTTTGAACTTTGATTTCGTAAGGAACATCTTCACCGGTGGGTAATGGACCTTTTGGATCTGCTACGCTGAGTACTAAGTCTGCAATGGTTTCGACTTTGGTAACGCAGGCATCGGATGCGGCGAGGTCGCCCCGCCCTCGTGCTCCAACTTCAAGCTGAAGATCACCGGAGGTATCAAGCAGGCAATTGACTTTGAAGGTGCGACTTTGTCCGGCGTCAAGTGTGCCGACAGGCCATCTCATTCCACCTTCGATAAGTTTCACTGATTCGACGCCGCTTAGATATTTAACTCCGTTTGGCAGAGCAATGGCTGAGATAATATCACTCGCAGTCGCGTCTCCCGTATTGGTAATTGAAACAGTGTATTGTGCTCCGCTACCAGAATATTTAAGTCCGGGGCCGTTGATTGCAATTTCCAAGTTGGCACGTCGTACGACGAGATCTCGTTCGGCTGATACTTTTAAGTCTCCCTCGGCGGCAGCTTTTGCGACAAGGTTGAGTTTTCCTGCAGTTCTGGCTAAAAGTTCGACTTGAAAATTCTTTTCTTTACCTGCCTCAATCAAACCCAGTGAGGCTCTTTCGCCGCCGAGTGCTTCGGGCAGCATCACGACGACATCCTCGGCAGTTCCTGTTCCAGGGTTGCGGACCGTAACATGGTAAATTGCTGTTTCTCCGTAGAGAACTTCGGGAGGACCAGCGATACTCATCTCAAGTCGTGGCTCAGTTACGCTCACGTTAGTGGAACCTACTCGTGGAATCAGAGTCCACTCGACGCCAACGTCGAAAACCTGTGGCTTTCGCGGTATCGCAGAAATGGTCATTGTCTGAGAAGAGTTGCCCGCGATCTTATCGATGCTCCAGACTAAGCGAGCCTGGTTTTTGCCGTCAGTCAGTTCTTTTTCTCCAGTCGAGAGATTTACATTCTCAATGTCGACCCAAGACGGAATGTTGACTCCCACGAGAATTCGCTCGGCCTGAATACTACTGTTGTTTTTTACGACTATCTGGTAATCGGCCAGTTTGTTGATCCCAACTGATTTTGGCCCGTAAGTATCAACTTCGAGAGCCGGTGCTCGCAATTGAATAACTGGCTTCATGCCGTTGATGGTTTGCGTATTAGCAGACATCGTACGAATTTGTGTTTCGCTTGGCGAGTTGGTTTGGGTATCAGATTTCGATGCTGGTGGAAATTTGCCAGCCTGCAGTGCAATGAGTTTGGTCGCGTTGATGTCAGATGGTTCGACCTCGATTTCCGGAACAGGATCGCCAACCGTGATTTGGTCGATGAATTCGGAAGCTGAAAGATCGGCAACCGGTTCGACTGGTTGAAGTCCTGAAAATTTAACTTGTCGGTTTTCTTGATCGACTCTTTGAGAGGCGTCTGTTTGGGCACGTTGTCGCTGGACCGTCAGTTTTCCAATTTGGAAATCATTTTGGTCTGCCTGAGTAGCCGCTGGCGGCTCAATTGAAATTTCGTTTTCAGAGGAAGGTTTTTGAAATCTAGAGTTGGGAGTTTCAGGAAGTTGACTTGCACCAATGGTTGGAGTGTGGTTGCGAGCTTGCTGCATAGCTGCCGCGAAATCAGCAGGTTTCTTGGTTGCTGTGGCAGAAACGCTTCGGCCCGAAAGGATCGCCGGGACGGTTGGTTCATCCTGCGCTTCGACTTGAAAGCTGGTCTGTTGAACAGCGCCAGTTTGAAGTTCTGCTGGGGCAGTTTGGGGAGGCGTTAAATTGTCCGAATTCGAACGGCGAGCTTCGTCAGAGAACTTATAGAGTGAAGACTTTGGAAGTGCTTCCGAACCACGGCTGGGAAGCTGTTTGAGGTTCTGTGGAGCGACATGCACCGAAGGTGGTGCAAAGCCATTTCGAACCGGTTGATAACGCTGCGAAGGTGTTGTTTGACCAAACGCAGAAGCGCTCAAAACGCTAAGAGTTATAACTAAGGCTAAAGGAAGACTGAGTCTGAGTTTTTGAGCTAGCATCTATTTTCTACCCTGATTACGTAAAGACGATCTCGTCTTTCCAGCCATCGACTTTACGGCCTAGGTAAGTTTAAACGAATGTAAAGATTATTCGGATTTGATTAAACTTCTCCGTTTTTGTAGAAAAATGGCGGGCTGAACGCGCTGTCGGAGGGAAAGGTGGCCGCTAGCATATCTGGCTGCAGGGGCTTTGCCGGCGTGGCACGACGTTTGGAAATTACCGATAGTCGTCACGTGTTGGTTGGAATACGTCGAGAATGCGACATGGGGTGATCGCTCGCCCGCTGTGGGGAACATTGCCTGGAATTACAAATACACTACCGGGCATAAGATGGTGTGTCTTGCCTTGAACTTGAAGTTCAAATTCTCCCTCAAGAAGATTAAGGACCTGTTCGTGGGGATGTTGGTGTTCGGGTAACAAAGCATCTTTTTCAACTGACCAGTAGGCCATCGTCATTGTGGCAGTATGGATCATTTTTCCGAAGAAGCCATCGACGATTTCACGTTCGGCGACTTCGGTAAGGTTAACGAGTGTGGGGCGGTCAGTCATTTTTTTTTCTTGAATTCTCGGGTCTCGAATTGGTCGCGGTGAAGCCCTTTTGTGTACCACTATGAACAGGCCTGTCGCAGTCCAGTTGGTTTATCTCTTTTTATTAATGCTGTTTAAGTCCGCCGTGTCGAGCACGACTTGAGTCTTAAAGATCGTGTCGTGAATCGAGCGACTTTTGCGGGTAAACAGCATGAAAATAATATCGAACATTAAGAAAATCAGCGAGGCTGCCCAGAGTACCGATTGAAAGAGAGGGGCGGTTGCACCCGCGTCTGGGATAATCAGCCCAACCGAAATGAAAATCCACGGAAACTGCATTCTTAACAAGCTACGCAGGGCAATGCGACTTCCGCGTGGTGCGAGTCCATGTTGATTAACAACGCGAAGATGCATCAGGTTCCGTCCAATCGATTGTCGCCAGAAATAGATTGAGCAGGTGTAGGCAAGTAGAGGTAAGAACTTGAGAGCATCTAATAGGAATGACATTCCCGGACGCTCGCCACCGAACAGCTGGGAATTTGACATCAAAGCAACTTCCAGTGTGATCGCAAGTGAGAAAACGGTTGCCGTATCAATGGCAGCTGCAATCAACCGGGGGAAAAACCTAGCGGAGATTTTCGAACCCGGTTGTACCGCTTTAACTTCATCAAGTAGGTCGTCATAGGATTGGTGGCGGTCTGCTGGATCTTTGGAGAGCATTTTCTTGAGGATCGCTCGCCATGCTTCGGGGATGTGCTGGGGCCAGGGCGTTGGGAATTCAAGTTTTTTATTTTTATGTGCTTCTATCCAGTCAGGGATATGGGTTCCGTTAAGTGAGACAGGTAATTCACCAAAGGTCAATTCGTAAAAGGTCACCCCTAAGGCATAAATGTCTGATTGTATTGACGGGAGTTCACCGTTTAGGAGCTCGGGAGAAATATAGTTTGGAGTTCCCCCTAAAAGGCGATCGGAATTGCTGGATGCACTTCGCGCCATTCCAAAATCTGAAAGCTTGGCGGTGCCGTCTTTCGAGATCAATAAGTTAGATGGTTTGATGTCGCCGTGGATGATATCTAATTCGAAGGCGTAATCGAGAGCGGTGACAATATCTAAGGCGACGCGAGCTAAATCAATAAATGGCATGGACTGTGATTCAGTCCGCTGGCTTAGAGGTTCTCCGTTTACGAGTTCCATCGCGAGGAAAGGCGTTTCGTTTTGCTTCCCAACGTAGTAGATCGTAACGATGTTAGGGTGGGTGAATCTTGCCTGAGAGATGGCTTCCTGCTGTAATTTTTCAACCTCTTTGTCGGAGCTTGCGGCCCCTTCACCAATGCCCGATCGAAGTAACTTGACGGCGACGTATCTTTTTAATGAGGTGTCGAAGGCGCGGTAGATCTGCCCTACCCCGCCTTTTCCAAGTGGTGAAACAAGCTGGAAGTGCCCGAACATGGATCCACACAGATTTTCGGCATCAATTTGTTCTTCTGTTTCGACAGGTGGAACCACCGCAAAGCTATCGGAGTTCAAGCTTTTTTCGGTCGTTGAATCTGTTTGGTTATGTGTGACTTCGAGTGGCACCGTAACGCCAAGATCTTTGTCGAGTAACTTGGGGGAAACGTTTCGACCACAGGTCTGACACAGCCCTCCGATGTTAGGATTCAGAACGAGTTGGTTACCGCACGTGCAGTGATAGAGCACTGATCGTTGCGGCTGTTTGCTCGTGTCATCCTTGGGCATTATTGATGTCAGGTGATTTTGAAAGTTGGAGACCAGTGGGATCTCTACTGTAATCGTTGCTGTGGTTTCCGCGAACCTAGAATAGTGGAACGGAGAAATTAATTTAATAATTATTTCGCCGAGATGACGATGTTTCCTTCTTGACAAGATTTGTCCCCACCAAACGTTGGTGCCGTATTTAGCTATCCTGAGAAAACGGTAAACTCAAAGATCTAAATTACTGAGCCAACGTCTGATTTTTTTGTCGTTTCTTTTTTATCCTCTCCAACTTTGCTGGAAGCTAACTATGAAATTGTCTGCTCTGATGTTGTCGAGGGAGTCGGTTGAAAAATCTGACTCCGGAGGTGAGCATGGCAAGTGCCTGTTAACGCCGGTCGAGTTAGAGCATGACGTCCTTGGGGTGGACGGAGTGTTGATCCGCGTGCTTTATAGTGCGTTAAATTACAAGGACGCTCTCGCGGCATCGGGGAATAGAGGCATCGTTCGAAAAGTCCCCTTGATTCCGGGGATTGATGCCGTTGGGACGGTGGTAGAGCCAAATGGTTCTGGTTTTGAAATTGGTGAGGAGGTGCTGATTGCCCATGCGAAATTTGGAACTTCACACCATGGCGGGTTTTCAAATTTGGCACGAGTTCCGGCGGATTGGTTGGTGAAATTGCCGGACGGATTGTCGGCGGTAGAGGCTGCAACTTGGGGGACTGCTGGATTTACAGCGGCTCAATCAGTTCGCCAATTGATAAATCACGGAGTCTGTCCGGATTCAGGTGAGATCTTAGTCACGGGGGCAACCGGCGGTGTGGGTGTGTTTGCTGTACAGTTGCTTGCAAAGCTTGGGTTTAGCGTGACGGCCTCGACGGGGAAACTTGATCGTTATGAGCAATTATTAAAATTGGGTGCGAAGAAAGTTGTGCCGCGAGAGGAGGTCGTAGATTTGTCAGATGCGCCGCTATCCAAAAGTCGCTGGGCAGGAGTCGTCGATTGTGTTGGTGGGACCACACTTAATTCCGCCATTCGCGCAACACACGTTGGTGGGTGTGTTACTGCCTGTGGGTTGGTGGCGGGGCACGAACTTGGGTTGACTGTTTATCCGTTCATTCTCCGCGGCATTACTCTCTGTGGGATCGATAGCGCAAACGTTTCTCAAACATATCGACAGCAATTGTGGGATGTCATCGGTTCCGATTGGCATCTGGATGTACGAAGTGTGAGCGAAGAAATTGCGCTGCATCAACTGCCCGTTCAGATCGAGCAAATCTTTCAAGGCTCGGTTTTCGGAAGAATTGTCGTGCGAATGCCTGAGTGAGTTCTTGGCGGCTAAGTCGGCTATGGTACAACCTGAGGTTTGTGATTTAACTGCGACTCATTAATTTTGTTTACCTTAAACAGAAACTGTTGAACTCGACGTGGCAAAAACAATTCAACTTCGAAACGTGAGGGTCAACAACCTTAAAGAGGTAAGTGTTGAAATCCCGCATGGGCAATGGCTGTCCATTTGCGGATTGAGTGGTAGTGGTAAATCGAGTCTTGCTTTCGATACGCTATACGCGGAAGGTCAGCGTCGTTACATCGAGAGTTTATCTCCGCACACACGTCAGTTCATGTTCCAATTGGATCGTCCCGATGCAGATGGGATTGATGGGATCCCTGCGGCAATTGCCGTTCGTCCGTCGAAGGGGAAGTTTGGAAAAAAAACAACGCTGGGAACCGCGTCTGAAATTACTGAATATTTGCGGTTGGCGTACGCGAAAATTGGTCATTTGATCTGTCCGGCATGTCGTCTGGCTGTGACGAGCTACAATCCGCAATCCGTGGCGGATTCCATCGCGTCGATTGAGAGTGGTGTTCGTTTTCAGATCGTCTACCCCGTCAATCCAGACGTGGAGGTCCTTGAATCTCTGGGGGAGGCGATGCGGGCCGGTTTCTCTCGCGCCATCGTAGGTGATGTGGTTGTTGAACTGGCGCGAGCGGATCGCGAGGTAGCACAAACTGAGAGTGCGAAATCGGTCAAGATTATTGTCGATCGACTGAAATCTGGCGATACGGATGAGTCTCGCCTTCGGGAGTCCATTGAGTTAGCGTTTTACTGCGGCAGTGGAAATTGTGAAATTTGGTTTGAAACTCAGTGGCATCCAAGTTTGAAGAAACGCCTCGTTGACACCCGAACGTGGTATGTAAATTCCTATTCGCGGGATTCAGTTTGCAGTGGTTGTGCGAGGTCGTTTCCGCGACCGGAGCCAAGGTTGTTTAGTTTTCAGAATTCAGTTGGGGCTTGTCCGGAGTGTCAGGGCGTCGGTTATGCAAAAGATTTCCCTGACCAAGCATGCGAAAAATGTAACAGTTTGCGGCTCAACGATGATGCGCTTGCATTCCATGTTGGAGAAAAGAATCTTGGCCAATTAGGGACGTTGACAGTCGATCAGACCATTAAATGGTTAGAGAAATTGTCACTTCCGGAATTTCAGCGAAAGTCTGTTGGTAATCTCATTGCCCAGGTTTCTGCAAGATTAGATTATCTTACTCAAGTAGGACTCGGGTATCTAAATTTAGATCGCTCACTTCGGTCGATGAGTTCCGGAGAGGTTCAGCGGGTCTCACTTACCGCCGCCTTAAGTTCAACGCTGGTTGATCTGTTGTATGTTCTCGATGAACCGTCTTTGGGACTACATGCGTTTGATATCGACAAATTAGTGGAAGCCATCGGGCGTCTTCACCAAAGAAACAATACCGTGGTGGTTGTCGATCATCAGCCACGTGTTATTGAGTCGGCCGAGCGGATCATTGAGATCGGTCCGGGCGCAGGCCAAGCCGGTGGTGAAGTTGTATTCGATGGAACTCGTGAGGCGTTGCTCGAATCCGATGCGAGCCTGACTGGTCAGTTTTTGTCCAGAGTTCGAGGAGTTTCAAGTGGTGCTGAGAATCGGCGGTCTTCACGTGGGCGAATCAAGTTGGTTGGTGCCTGCGGTAATAATTTAAAGAACGTCCATGTCGAGTTTCCCCTCGGTTGTCTGTGCGTTGTGACTGGAGTGAGCGGTTCTGGGAAAAGCAGTCTGGTTCGGCAAACGCTTTATGCTGCCCTCTGTGATCGAAAACAAAAGTCTGTCGAAGATAGGTTGCCGTACAGTGAGATTTTTGGTGACGGCCATGTTGATGAGGTTGTGCTGGTGGACGCATCGCCGATTGGGCGAACCGCCAGAAGTAATCCAGTTACCTACGTTAAGGCCTTTGATGATATTCGACGTACATTTGCGGAGACGGTTGATGCAAAAACTCGAAATATAAAGATGGGGCAATTTAGTTTTAACGTGAGTGGTGGCCGCTGCGACAAATGTGAAGGCGCTGGTCAATTAGTGATTGACATGCAGTTTTTGGGTGACCTGTCTGTTGTCTGTGATCAGTGTGCCGGACTAAGGTATCGTGACGAAGTTCTCTCAGTAAAGTATCGTGGGAGAAGTATCGCTGAAGTTTTGAATATGACGGTGCGCGAGGCATTTTCATTTTTTCGAGGACAGCCCAAAGTTCAAGCCAAACTGAAATCGCTGATTGATGTTGGGCTCGATTATATCTGCCTTGGTCAACCCGCACCTTCGCTCTCCTCTGGAGAAGCACAGCGGCTCAAGCTGGGGCATTATTTGAATGCGTCCAAATCGAAGCGGGTGTTGTTTGTCATGGAAGAACCAACCACTGGTTTGCATATGAGCGATATCAACCGCTTACTAGATTGTTTTGGTGCGTTACTTTCTGTCGGGCATTCGATGATTGTGGTTGAACACAATCTTAGCCTGATTAAAAATGCGGATTGGATTATCGACCTCGGGCCAGGTGCGGGTGACGCAGGGGGACAGGTTGTGGCTGAGGGGACTCCGGAAATGGTATCTAAGGTTTTAGCTTCCAAAACTGGTGCCTATCTTCAAGATGAGCTGTCTCGTGGTTAAGTTGTAGGTTGACTACGGTCTTACCTGGTAATGAAATAGGAATTTCCGATATTGGAAGTTCCCTGCCGAGCATACGTTAGGATAGGGGCAGGTTTTCCGAGGCCAGTTTTTAGCAAGAAAAGGCAACGAGGGGTTTTCCGTTTGAATCAAGATCAGAACAATATACCGCCAGTTGATCGCTATGCGAGGCAAATACGTTTTCCGGCGATCGGCGAATCAGGTCAGGCTGCGTTGAGTGAGTCTACTGCGCTGATCGTTGGGTGCGGTGCACTTGGTTCGGTGATTGCCAATACCCTCGCGCGGGCGGGCGTGGGACACCTCAAAATTGTGGATCGGGATTTTCTCGAATTCAGCAATCTACAGCGGCAGGTGTTGTACGATGAGCAAGACGTCAAAAATGGCTTGCCCAAAGCGATTGCCGCGGCGAACAAACTTTCAAAAATAAATTCTGCGATTGAGGTTGAGCCTTTCGTAGTAGATGTCGATGCGTCGAATGTCGAATCTCTGTGCGAGGGCGTCGATGTTATCCTAGATGGTTCGGATAATTTTGAGATCCGTTTTTTACTCAATGATGTTGCGGTAAAGGATTCCATCCCGTGGGTCTATGGTGGTTGCCTTGGTGCGGACGGTCAGACAATGACAGTGTTGCCCGGCGAGACCGCATGTCTGAATTGCTTAATGCTGGATGGGCCTCCGCCACCGGGGACTTCTCCGACATGTGATTCGTTCGGCATTTTATCGCCCGTGATTAATTTGATTGCGTCACTACAGAGTATTGAAGCGATGAAGATCCTCTCGGGGAACCGTGCCTCGATCAGCCGTTATTTGACTGTAGCGTCGTTGTGGGAGAGCGAAATTCGCCAGATGGATGTTTCAGGGTTGCGAGATAAAGTCGATTGTCCAACCTGTCGGCGAGCTGAATTCAACTGGCTGTCGGGAGACCGGGAGTCTCACTCTGCGGTTCTGTGCGGTAGGGATGCCGTGCAGGTCAGTTTCCCCGGTCGTGATCAAATTTCCTTGGCTCAGTTGGCGGGAAGATTGGAATCGCTAGGGCGGGTTGAAGCTAATGAATTTCTGCTGCGATTTCACGTCGATCAATATGTGCTCACTGTTTTTCCTGACGGGAGGGCGATTATTTCAGGCACAGAAGATTTGTCGTTAGCAAGGAAACTCTACACGCAGTATCTGGGCAGTTGAAAATTGGCTGCGTAAAGTTTAAACCCGCAGTGGTTTTCAGGACACCGAAGTTTCCATAATGAGGCATCCGCTGGAGGCGAATTTCGTTCGATTTAATAGCTGTCAAAGACTAATCGAGTGCGGGCAGCGGTTAGGCGGCCGAAGAACAGATTTCGACCAGATGCCCGTCCGGATCGTAGATGTAGACCTGTTTCGCACCATCTGGGCGTGATTTTGGGCCATCACCGATTTTTAATCCAAGGTTGTTGATTGAGTCCATCGCGTCGTCAAAATTGTCGACGGTAAATGCGAAGTGGTGACCTCTTGAAATGCTTTTTACGTGGCGTTCACCCCAGCCCGCGAGTCCAGCTAGTTCACCCGAGCAAGTCGCGTGAATTTGGACGGCGCCGATTTGGAACCATGCTCCCGGGAAGTCAAAGTCAGGCCGTTTCGACTCCGTCATCCCTAAAAAGTCGACATAAAATTTACGTGTTGCTGCCAGATCGTCGACGATTAACGTGATGTGGTCAAAACTGGTCACGGCGAGCGAATTTTCTGTCTTCATCGATGGGCACCTCGGTTGGGTTGTTAAGATGACTATAGCAGTTCAGCCGATTGGCACCAAATTGCGAACAGCGAAATACAACAGCGAAATACAAAACAAAAAAACACGCCCGGAGGATATTCTCGAAGGCGTGTCTTGTTTGAAATCAGTTGCTCGACTTACGTGCTTACCTGAACATTTCTAAGCCAAGTGACAGGCCATGGAAGAACATGTCATCCGAGTCGCTAGTGTCCGAGCCGGTTGTCGGGTTGATTGTTACAGGGATGTTGTCAGCGGTCGATGCAACCTCGCCAAGCCAAAAGGCGTTGTAACCGAAGCGGAGTCTTGATCGTTTGCCAAGTTTGTAGTGCCCGTTTAATCCAAGCTCAATTGTCCCGGAAAACGCCGTGTTAGTGTCCGTTAAGTCGAGGAATTGAGCTCCAGCATTATTCAGTTTGGTTTTGACTCGGTTGGGGTTGGCGTAGACGCCGAACTTACCAATCGTGGACCAGGAGAGGCGATAGCCGACATCGTAAAACAATTCGTAGCCTAAATGGCCGCCGAGTAAATTGTTCTGGGTCGACAGTTCAAAATCTCCGGTCTCGCCCGCGAGATTTTGACTTGAAATTTGGTATTCATCCTGAATGTAGATGTATCGAAGGCCAACAAAGGTTCGCACGACATCCCAGCCCCAGTCGTTTCGGTTGTATTCGATACTCTGGAACATTGTTGATTTACTTTGCGACTGCTCCGTTGCGTTGCGGAAGGCAGTGGTTTCGATTGCAAACGCTCCTGTGCTTGGGAAACCGACAGAAATGCGTCCGAGGGGATCCGTGTGAGAAGCTGACTCGGACAACTCGGCAGAGCCGAAATATGATAATTCATCGCCGTTGGCGGCGTCTTCTCGGCGGCCGATTGTCACCCGTGCACCAAAGAGGTTGTTTTCAAAATTGTTCAAACCGCCAAAGTTGGATATCGCGATGGTTCCATCATAACGGTCAAGATGGATTGCGTCGAAAATAAAGTATTTGCGTGCGGAAGAGACGGAGCCACTGTTCCCGAATCTCGCTGCCACTGTGCCGCTATCAAAGCAACCGCCAGAGCCACATGATTGACAACCAGCATAGTCTGCTTCGGCGGTAATCATGACGCCGCATTCAGGGCAGCCGGCGCCACTGCATCCCAAGCATTCGTCTATAGTGCTTGTGATTCTGGACTGTTCCCCCGGAAGGGTATTGAAATAGGTCGGCGTTGCTTTGGTTTGTCGCGCTACACGGGTTGGTGCAGGAGCGGCAACCGGTGGGGTCGCGGCGATTGTCTTGTAGTTTTCTTCGAGGAGCGTTGGCGAGGTCGGTCGAACAACAGGCAAAGCAAGAGGTGTTTGCAAGGATTCGGGTAAAGTCTTCGGCAACACTTCCGGCGACGGTGTCTGTTCGGCAGTGATTGCCAATGCCTTTGGAGGAGCAATTGGTGCGGGCTCTGCTACCATTAGTTCCCTCGATGGCGGAACAGGAACGCTCTGTGGTGAGATCGCTGGTGCAAGTGGTGGAAGGACACTGCCCTGTACGATTGCCGGCAATGGTTGGCTCGATGAGTTCGGGACAACGCTAGGTGCGTTTTTGACCGGGGCGGTTACGTCTTCGCTTGGTTTTACAATTTCGACGACGTTGTTTGCTTCGCCTTGGATAATTTCCGGAACAAAAGCTTGTGGGGTGGTGTTGAGCTCTGAAAGGCTCTGACCGGTAACAATTGGTGGGTAGGATTTTTCAACTACGATGACCGGCTCTTGTTTCGGAGTTGCGTAAAGTGCCACTCCAGCTTTCGATAGTGTGTTCGATGCCTGACCGGGATTCCACTTTGCAGCCTGTGAAATCTCTTCGCGAGAAGTATCTTTCGTTTGTTCCGCTTTCTCACCGACGTTTGGATTTTCGGTAATTTGACTCGCGGTATTGGGCTCTACTTTTTCTATCTTCCTAAGTTCGGTATCAACGGGTGGCAGAACAGCTGGTTTCGCTTCGTTTGTATCAACGGTCAGCTTCGGACTTTCAACTGGTTCTACAAAAGTTCTTGGTAAAGGTTGCTCGCTGAGTTTGGCAGTCTCGACGATCTCGGGAGCGGTTGTTACCTCGGGTACAATTGCGATTGGCAAATCAATCGTTGGCGGAGCGACTTGAGGGGTTTCTGCTACGCTGTTTTCTTGAGGAACTTCTGGTGCAGTAACGGCAGCGGGGACAGCTACCTCTACTTCGACAGCCGTCTCTATTTCGGTTTCAGCTAAGGTTGGTTGTGGAGCTGGGATTTCCATCAAGATTAAATCCGATGGAACGCGAGGCGCCCCGACAGCGTTCTCTGGACTCTCGTTGGTTGTTTCTTCAGCGAGCTCTGCTGTAGGAACAAGAGGAGCGAGAGGAGAGAGAGGCATTGCGTTGGGAATTGGTAGTGCTGAATTTGGTGTGGCTTCTGGCACTGAGAACGCATCGTTCGCTCCAGCTACAACGATGGGTGGAAGTTGGAGTACCTGCGGCTCTACTGCGGGGGCTGGGACTGGTTTGGTATAAACCGCTTCGCCCTGAACAATCGGTGGAGCGACGAAAATGGGAGGCGCGAAATTTGGGGTAGTTTCGGTCTCTCCAGTGACGATCGGTGGCAAAAGAGTACTTTCGCTTTGCTTGGGAACCGGAGCAGCTGCACGGATGGCACCAAATGCATTGCTTGGCGCAATGTCGATGGGACGAACGATTTCGATCCCATTCGATTTTGTTTCGTCAAGTTGTTCAGTATCTTGCAATGCGAAACACGGCGCGATGGCTGGACCTGAAATTGTTGCCAGGATGGCAAGCATTTTAATCTTGAAGTTTTGATTCATCTGTCAATCGACACCCATAGAGTCATGATTGGACATTAAACATTCATGCCCAATCATGTTTTCGGCTTACCAGTTTGGTAACCTTTGCCGATTTTGAGGATTTTTCTACATATAACGAAAGTACCGATTTTGAGATCCGCTTGAGAACAAGAGTTAAGAAGCGGTGAATAGGTTGTTGATTTCAATCGGGATTTTCAACGTTTCCGGTCAAATGGGCTGCCAGTTACTCAATTTTTCGCTAGCAGAGAGTTGAGCTGCGGTCCTGCGAACCCTCTTGCCCCGGCGTGGGGTGAAGCGAGCTGGGGCAGTTTGGGATGATTGGGTCGATGCGGAATTGGTGGTATTCGTTGATAAAATGGTGCCAATGAAGTGTTGCATTAGACTACGATAGGAAGGTCGCTCTAATCTCGAGCCTACCTTGATTGGGTTGAGGGAATACGCGGGCGACGAGACTCGTTTATCCTGTGGTTTGGTCTAACGGCTGAATTTTCCGCCCGGCAAAGGGCGTCTATTTATTGGCTCCTCAAATCAATTTGTCGCTATGAATTTTTTATTGTTTCATCTTAAACGCCTAGCTTGGGCTCCCATCGCAGCGGTCATGGGTGTGGTGGACTGGTTGCGAAGCACGTTGGGATCGTCGATTGGAAACCGCGCCTTTTTAATGGGGATGCCAGCGTTTTTGTTAGCACTTTTTGGACTCAGTGCATTGCTGTGGGCTCGCATTGGAGTCGAGGATTCGCTGGAGGACCGATATCTAAGCGAATTGAAAAGGCGTGACGATCGCAAATCAATTTTAGTGGATGAGTTACGACGTGAAATCCAAATGTTGCAGGCTTCCCAGCAAATAGGTTCCAAGAATTCTGCGTCGGGTAGTCTGTTGGCGAGCGACGATCCGCGGAGTTTGGAATTGGAATCTTTGCGAAATGGGCAAGGAATCGTTTTACAAAAGTTAATTGAATTAAACCCTGACGAGCCGGATTACTTATTTCGGTTTGGCATGTTGTCCTTCGAGAAGGTCAACAGTCAGGGCGGACGTCCGGGCCTCGGTCGCTGCCTGGCATTGTTGAATTTAGCGTCTCCGCTTGACAAGCCGGGTTATGTAAAAGGTCATCTGTGGCTTGCCAATTACTACATGGCTGCCAAGGTAAAAACTCGCTCCGACGCGGTTAGGAATTTGCAGCTTGCGGCCGCCCATGCAGATCAGTGCTTGAAAGTAGAGCTCGATAATTTAAGGGCCAAACAGATTAAGGCGACGTTGTTACTTGCCCAACAAAAAAATCTACCTGTTGCCTACGAGCTTTATCTCGAATTGTTTGAAAAAGATCCTCTCAATTACAAAGCGTTAATACGTGTGAATAATTTGTTGGGTCGCAGCGAACGCAATGAGGTCGTATTGGAAAAAGCAATCGATCGTTTCAATGATGAACTTACCCTCGGTGGGATGGATATTGGAAAGGAATTGCAATATTGGGCGGAATTAATCTCTTGCTACATTGAGAAAAAAGAACTGCTCACTGCGGAGAATAAATTATTAGCAGAAATTGAAAGGCGGGGTGCTGCGGGCGAATCCGATGTTGTCTGGGCGGAGAGAATGTTATCATCAGTTATGATCGCTCGAACGCTTGGTCTGAGTCAGACAGACGTCGATGCAAACAACGAGAGGCTTGGGTTTCTTTCCCGGGCCATGAAATACAATGCCAACAATTCCGACGCAAAAATGCAACTGACGCGTGTTGCCGGCAATTCGAATGCGGAACTCACGAAGAAGGCACTTGAGATTTATGATCCTGCAAACGATGTCGATCCACCGGCCAATGTTTTAAACGAGATTGGTTCTCAGGCGTTAGGAGGTGGAGATTATACAAAAGCGCTTATTTATTTTGACTTGGCAAATAAAAAGTCTCCCAACAACCCTGAGATTTTGAACAACTTGGCATACATTTACATCGTTGGAGACCGTTCAAATCCGCAACTCGCACTTTCGTTAGTGGATCAGGCAATCCAACGAATAACGAACAACGCTCAAAAAGAAAAATACTTGACTTATTTTTATGATACCCGTGCTCAAGCGTTGATGAAAATGGAGCGTTGGACAGACGCTGCTGCCGATTTGGAAACGGCACTCAGTTCACGCCCCAAGAATCAGAAGATTCTTCTGTCGTTAATTGAGTGCTACCAACAGGCGGGGCTTGATGCGAGTCCGTACGAAGAGCGTTTACGGGTCGTAAAAGAAGAGCGCCCGGAGCAATAGGCTCTCCTCGGCCGCTAAATCGTTTGGCAAAGGCCCTGGTGAATCATTATCTAGCGAATTGATTGGTAGTATTTGACGCAATGATCTTTCGAAAAAAAGAAGATGCAGGATTCGGGGAATCCAAAGCGCGACGATTGCTGGCGGCACCCTATCGCTGGGTCGCGGGCGGCGTGAATCGGTTCGTTTCGCGTGAGGATAAAATTGGGGTTGAGAAATCTTTTAGTGCAAAGGTTTTGGCTGCTGTATTTTTGCCCTTTCGATATTTCGGTGGTTTCCTGTTATTCATGATTCAGGCGTGGCCGCCGTCTCGACAAGGACGAGCATTCTTTAAAGGTCTCCCTGCTGTAATGGCTGTCGGAGGATTTCTTCTTGCCTTCCTCGCCGCTGACTATTTATTTTCTGAAGCTCGTCGAATTGGCGATGCGGCGGCGCGGATCGAATATCATTTTTCAAAATCACCTGAGTTTCCCGGTCGGGCGTTATTATTTGCTGAAAAGTTGGTTGAATTGAAACCAGATGTGCCAGGGCACCTTTATAAACTTGCGATTGCACGGGAGCGAGCGGGCGAGGAAGCCGCTGCGTTTGATGCAATGCAGGCCATCGCTCCCAAAGATAGAGCCTTGCACGCTCCGGCACATATCTGGATGTCTCAATTCTATTTGAATTCGAAGTTGCTATCTTCGATGACCGAGGCAAATCGGGAGTCTCTCGCAATAAAGCAACTGGAGTATGCCATCGATGTCGCTCCGACGAGTCAAGCCGCGAATTTTGATTTGGCAGTATTGCGTCTTAAGCAAGCTGAACAGCTTGAGAAAACGGATCCCGAGTATCGCTCGTTGGTTGAATCGGCGATCGGTAATTTACGCACAATCACTGATGGTGAATTGACTGGCTTGCGATTGATGGCAATTCCACGACTGTTTGAGCTGGAATGCGAATTAGATAATCGAGAGGAAGCTGAGGTCCGACTTCGTTCTGAAGTTAACACCCTGTTGGATTTTGGAAGGAAATATCCCAATGTTTACGAAGTCTGGTTGACGGCGATACGTTGTAAAATCTCCCTTGGTGACTATTTGGGAGCGATTGCAATCGCCAAAGAGGGTAGCCAGTCGGTTAGCGATGCAACGGTTCGACAGAAGATCAATCAACTCGCGTCTCAGGTTTATGCCAAGCGAGCTAACGATTTTGAAAACATGAACGATCGCGCTGAGTATCGGATGCGTTTGTTTTCACTTTGCAAAGCGCTCCAAATGAATCAGTCGAATCGCGAAGTATATGTTCAACTTCTAAAGATGATTGAAGTGCCGGAACGGGGGATCTCGGTACCGATGGATCAGTCTGAAAGTACCGAAGACGTGGATCGAAAAGTTAGCAACCAAGAAATGTGGTTAAAAGAAGCGGTCGTCGGCGGCCCAGAGCCTGCGGTTGTTCATGCCTTGATTGGGTTGCAAGCGATTTCTGCGGGAGATATTAAGGCAGGAGACCTGCATTGGCGGATCGCCGAGCGGCAATTTAGTCGTTCCCAGATAATTATTAACAACTTAATCGATATTGCGGCGAAAGATTATGGATCTGAGTTTAATAACGTTCTTGAGATGATTACCCTCGGCATCGAACTTTTTCCTGACGAGGCTGTCTTTTATAGAACTCGCGGAGTCTTTTTGATGTCTGAAAAGAAATGGGCGGATGCAATTAGGGATCTTGTGTATGCAAGTAAAGAAATGCCCAACATGATTCCTGTGCATCAGTACTTGGTTGAATGTTATGAGCAGACTGGAGACTCTGAAAACGTTCTTGAGCAAAAAATTATTTTGGAAGAAAAATTGAGTCAGCTAAGTCAGGCCGAACGAAAACGCATTGAAGCGGCGATAAAAAGACTAGAAGAAGTTGATTGAGAGCCTTCGCGAGGATTTCGCGAGGGAAAATTAATGTATTCTGTCATCAGATGGCCTTTTGCCGGAATCTTGTTGAGAGGTTTCGTGTCAATTCTAACGCTC
Source organism: Mariniblastus sp. (assembly GCA_029251085.1). Taxonomy (GTDB): domain Bacteria; phylum Planctomycetota; class Planctomycetia; order Pirellulales; family Pirellulaceae; genus Mariniblastus. The sequence continues at coordinate 48,692 of JAQXDZ010000096.1, read as the reverse complement.
CCTGTTTTAAACGAGCGAAGCTTGAACGAGCGAAGCAGGCGTTGGAGGCAGGAGATGATTTCAGGTTCAGACCTAGATGAACGATTCTTAGAGGAAGTTTATGGGTGAAACCTTGGCGAGCGATCCGTTTTCAGCCATAATGTAAAAAATTTTTAAAGATGAAATCTGAGGAGTTTTCCACTGTTTTCGCAACCTTCCAAATTCCAACTCTGTCTCGCCGTCATCTGTTTGATGTTGCTCCGAATCGTTATTGGTTTCCACTTTTACAAAGAGGGAACGGCGAAGCTAAAATCCGGAACCTTCAGTTCCGCCGGATTTCTGAGTAGCGCAAAAGGGCCAATGGCTCCTTATTTCAAACAAATGTTGGACGACCCTGACGGCAAAAAGAAATTGTGCATCGTCGAAAACGTCGGAGAAAATGGCACTGTTGCTTATTCCGTGAACCCCGATTTGACGCAATTGATCTGGGATCAAGGTTTTGCCAATGAGGCATCGCTCCATTACGGATTTGGCAGCGAAGATTATCAAGATGAGTTGATCGCAGAGCGTGAGAACCTAAAAGAACAGATCATTAAGGCGAGAAACACTCAAAACAAAACAGTTGACACCGTGGCACTGGAAGCGACGCGTGCCAAATACGAGCAAGATATTCTGAAAATTCGTGAACAGCCACAGCGTCTTGAGGAGATCCTTGAGGAGCACCAACTCCAATTAGAGGATTGGGTGGCAGCGAACGAAATTGAATTGGTTTCTCATTTTTCGACATCGGAGAGGCTAGATGGCTTCCAGCGTGATGGTCAAAATAGGCAGTTGGCGGCGGTTTACGTTGATTCTTTACGTGATCAGGTCGATTCAATTCGGGGTGATCGTTATAAGAAATTGGCGGGCTGGACGAGCGAGGTGACGGGTATTTGGGATTCCTACGAGAACCAAGTCAACGGTTTAGCCGTCTATAAGCAAGCGGAAAAGGCTCCATTGAAGATTCATCGCCCTTTTGACCAGGAATATAGCTTCAGTAAATGGGTCGATGCCGTGATTCCGTGGTTCGATACGATCATCGGTGGCCTGTTGATTGTCGGGTTATTTTCGCGGTTGGCCTCACTAGCGGCGGCAAGTTTCCTTTTTTCTGTTGTTATGACGCAACCGCCATGGATTCCGGGAACCACTCCGACTTATTTTTACGTAATTGAATTGGTGGCACTGTTGGTGATCGCCACAACCAGTGCTGGGCGTTTTGGCGGGCTCGACTATTTTCTGAGCCTATCGAAATCAAAATCGCCGCAACTTGAAACTGAAGGACAGGCATGATTAATCTTACACCCGAAGAACGTGAAGTTGGCCGGGACAACTATTATTCCGCGGTAACCGCTCACGACAAAGTTAGCCGACGTGATTTTCTCGTCCGTTCGATCGCGGCGGGCGGTATTAGCGCTGCCGGAGTTGGTGCCATGTATTTTGGCTATCAGCGACCGAACAGGCCGGTGAGAGTTTGTGTAATTGGAACTGGCGATGAGGGAAGCGTCCTCATGGGGGCGATTAATCCCGATTACGTTCAAGTGACGGCAATCTGTGATATTCGGCCTTCCAGTCAACACCGGGCTTTCCATGGCGACTGGTCAACGGATAACACAATCAAAGTCCGGCCCGGATTGATGAACGTTTACAACTGGAAAACGGAAGAAGAAGCCCGGCGAAACGTCAAAGTGTATTCCGATTGGAAAGACGCCGTAGCAGATCCGAATGTTGACGGCGTCATCATTGCGACTCCGTTGTTTTTACATGCGGAAATTGCAGTTGGGGCGATGAAGGCCGGCAAGCACGTGCTTTGCGAAAAGTTGATGGCTCATAACATTGCGCAGTGTAAACTCATGGCGCGAACAGCGGACGAAACCAAGACGTTTCTTTCCGTGGGGCACCAGCGTCACTACAGCATTCTCTACGACAACGCCGTCAATTTGATTCGTTGGGGATTATTGGGAGAGATCCACCACATCCGTGCTCAATGGCACCGAAACAACGTGCCGGGTAAAGATAGTTGGGCTCTCGCCGTTCCTGGCGGAGAGATGACCGATGGCGGTAAGCGAAAAGATAAAATTCAGGATCAGCTTCAAGCTTTCATGAAGTATTACGACGATCCCGGTACCTCGCCAAAAGAGCGGTTGAAGTTAGCAAGACAGATTGCTCAGTGGCAACAGCTAGTCGCTGATAAGAATGTGGATGCTGAGAAATTCGGCTACATAAGTCGGGATGATGTTTATTCCGACGGGCGAACTCGGACTGCTTTGGAAGAAATGGTTCGATGGCGTTTGTGGGATAGAACCGGTGGCGGATTGATGGCGGAACTTGGTAGCCACCAACTTGATGCTGCAAGTATTTTCATCTCAGCTTTGTCGCGAAAGACCGGTCATCATGTCCACCCGTTGACCGTTCATGCGGTGGGCGGCCGACACGTGTTCCCACGGGATCGAGATGCGGATGATCACGTTTACTGCAGCTTTGAATTCCCAGGTCAAGGTTATGATTATAATTTTGACGTGGGTTACAAAGACACCGTCAACAACTATCCGTCTTCCAGTGGTGTTCCGAGTTTCGACCAAAACGATAACAAAAAGATCGTTGTCACCTACTCGTCAATTAATGGAAATGGATTTGGCGGCTACGGCGAAGTCGTTCTTGGAACGAAAGGGACGCTGGTCCTTGACCGTGAAAAGGAAGTGATGCTCTATCCGTTAGCCGGGACGAGCTACAAAGCCCGTGTCAAGAAAAAAGGCGCTGCGGCGGTGTTAGACACCTCAGCCAGTGGTGATGCAGCACCGGCGAAAACAGCAGAAGGTAGCGGACCAGTAAGTCGGGGCTACCGAGAAGAGATCGAGCATTGGGCCTGGTGCATCAGTACAGGAGATTTGAGGAATCAGCCTCGCTGTAACGGTTCAGTAGCGTTAGCGGACGCGGTAATTGCGTTGACGGCCAAGCAGGCAATGGCGAATGCGAAGATTTCCGGCAAGAGCGGGTTCATGCAGTTCCAACCTGGTTGGTTCGATGTAGCATCGAATGAGATTCCAGAAGTAGACGGAAAGCCTGCTCAAGACAAGTTTTTCGATACGGAACGAAAGAACCTAGGACTTTCATAAGCCGGGAAGCTTAAGCTTCTCGGAGTTCCTCTGAGATTGTCAAACAGATAAATTTGGGCAGGTGAAAACCTGCCCTTTTTTATGCGCTGCAGTTGGGTGAAGAAGCAATGAAATAAGCCGCTTGTTGTGCAACGGCAGATTGTAGAGAGGTCATAAAACAGGCAAACCAAGATTGTTGAAATAGTAGAGTATCTCGCGACCATCCGATTGCGTCATTGGATGCGGCGAGTTCCAATACAGCCGACTGACTAAGCTTGATTGAGTCAACAGACTCTCTCTGCCGATTGGTTTTCCAGAAAAATACGTTGCAGTTGGATTGTTTCAACAACCGTTTAGGATTCTGCTTTGAACTTTGAAATTCTCGCCTATGAAGATACCCCGTTAGGCTTGCTCTGTCTTCGCCGAAGAGAGATCTTGTCGCAACCTGGGAAGTTCGTCACCGAGGTGACTTTGAATCATGAATTCCTTATGAGCAGTTATCTTACTGCCTCGGAAAAAGCACTTTCGGAGCTTGGATTAGAGCGGGTGCAGTCGGCAGGGACTGATGGAAAGTTGCGAGTTTTAGTTGGCGGACTTGGTTTAGGGTACACCGCCGCGTCTGCATTGGATTCGGTTATTGTCAATCAAGTCGAAGTGGTTGAATTTCTGCCTCAGGTAATTGATTGGCTAGAGGGCGGTCTGGTGCCGCTTGCGGAGCGTTTGAATGCTGACGAACGGTTGGGTGTCACCCATGGCGATATCTATGAACGTCTATCTCGACCCGGCGTTCAAGAATTTGATTTGATCGCAATTGATGTCGATCATTCCCCGGAGGATGTTTTAGGTGAACAAAGCCAAGATTTTTATTCTTGCGAGGGTTTAGAGCGGGCCAAGTCACATCTAACCCAGGGTGGAGTTCTGGGAGTCTGGTCCTACGACGAGAGCAGCCCACTTCTGGCGAATATGCAAGAGGTTTTCGAAACGGTGACCGTTGAGAAAGTCACGGTTATGAATGATTTGATTCGCGAAGAGCAGACCGATTGGTTGTTTTTTGGCGTCAAATGATTTGCTGAATCTACCGAGTTACAACTGACGATTGAAGTCAGCAACTGACGTGCACTTACTTTTTTAATTTGACCATGCGTGTAACGATCCGATCTAACTGGTTGGCGAAGGCCTGAGTGTCCTTGGAGTTGATCGGTTTGGGGCCAGACGTTTCCATGCCGGAGGAGCGGAACTGCTCCATGAGATTGCGCGTCGCTAACCGGCCCTGAACCGAATCTGCGTCAAAAAGTTCCCCGCGAGTCCCAATTGCGATTGCCCCCTTTTCGACCACGCGGGCTGCCAACGGGATATCTCCGGTAATTACCAAGTCGTTTTTTTGAACCATCTCAACGATTTTGTCATCGGCAACGTCTGCCCCATGAGGAACGGTGATGACTTCGATTAAATCAGAACTAGGAGAGTACATTCCCTGATTGGCCACCAGAGTGACTTTTAGTTTCAGTCTCCGGGAGGTTTTAAATACGATTTCTTTGATACTACGCGGGCAGGCGTCAGCGTCGATCCAGATTTGGAGTTTGGGTGTAGTTTCGCTATCGCCGGTCATCGAATAGAAATCCTCCACAGGGAACGAAAAGGACGCCGTCGTGTTCAAACTTCGGTAGCTGTTTTTCCAACCTGACGAAGCCCGAATCATTTTGAAGGTCGCCGGTCTTGCTAACCGGCGGATCTTTCAACATTTGGACCCGCAACTTGCGTTGGAACACAATCTATCAGTCTGATTTGTCGCCGCTAGTCTCCGAATCGGCCACATCTTGCTGGGCAGTTTCATTACTGTCCGCTGCGGTCGTCTCCGCTGTCTCAGAATCGGATGCTTCCTCGGTAGACTCGCTGTTCGTGCTGAGGACTGGAGGCCTGTCTGGAAGATCAGCTTCCTTTTCCTTGTGGACTGATGGGCCGAGCAAGTCAGCAATCTGATGCCGATCCAGTTCTTCACTTTTCAAGAGTCCGTCGGTAACCGCTTGCAAGCCTTCCCGGTGTTCAGTCAGCAATTCAAGGGCAGCCTTCGCGGCGCTCTCGAGAATCTGGTGAACTTCATCATCGATGACCTCCATCGTGTGCTCACTAAACTGGCGGCTCTTGTGCATTTGCCCGCCCAAAAATGGATCTTCATCGCTCATTTTGTAGCTAACGGGGCCGAGCTTTTTGCTCATTCCCCAATGAGTCACCATTCGCCTAGCCATTGAGGTTGCCCGCTCAAGATCGTTTTCAGCACCAACGGTCAATTCACTGTAAATCAATGTTTCAGCCGCCCTGCCGGAGAGCAGAACAACGAGGTGGTCATGAATCTCTTGTTCCGACATGTTCATACGGTCCTCATCGGGCACCATTTGCGTTACGCCCAACGCACGACCGCGTGGGATGATGGTGACTTTGTGGACCGGATTGGCGCCTTTTAGGTTCCAAGCGGCGAGCGTGTGTCCGGCCTCGTGATAGGCGGTTCTCTCTTTTTCCTTGTGCGTGAGGACTTCTTCGCGTTTTGCACCCATTAAAACCTTGTCGTGTGCGAAGTAAAAATCTTCCATCTCGACTTTGGTTTTATTCTTGCGGGCGGCCCATAGGGCGGCTTCGTTCACGAGGTTTTGAATGTCCGCACCGGTCATGCCGGCGGTTGCCTGTGCCATTACTTCCAGATCGACATCCGCGGAGAGCGGTACGTTTCTAACGTGAACCTTAAAGATCGCTAATCGGCCGGCTTTGGTTGGACGATTGACCGTTACGTGTCGGTCGAATCTACCTGGACGCAGCAAAGCGGGATCGAGAACATCCGGTCGGTTTGTCGCCGCAATGATGATTACCGAATCATTTGCCTGGAATCCGTCCATCTCGCCAAGAATTTGATTGAGTGTCTGCTCGCGTTCGTCGTGGCCTCCGCCAAGGCCGGCACCCCGCTGCCGACCCACGGCATCGATCTCATCGATAAAAATGATCGCAGGAGATTGAGCTTTGGCTGTAGAAAATAAGTCACGAACACGACTAGCACCCACGCCGACGAACATCTGAATAAATTCACTTCCGTTGACTGAGAAGTAAGGAACGTCGGCCTCTCCCGCGACCGCACGAGCCAGCAGGGTTTTTCCGGTTCCGGGGGGCCCGATCAGCAACGCACCTTTGGGCACCCGTCCGCCAAGTTTCTGAAACTTGGCTGGCGATTTAAGGAACTCAACGATTTCGCCGAGGTCCGCTTTCACGCCTTCGAGTCCAGCCACGTCCTTAAACGTAATTGGCTCAGCAGATGCTTCATACTTTTTCGCAGGACTCCGTGAAAAATTCGAGAGGAAACCGCCGCCGCCCATCATTTGATTCTGCGATCGCCGAAACGAGAGAATCATGAACAGCAGCAAGCCGAAGGTAAACATCAAGAGTGCAGCGTAGTACCAGCCGATCATGTCAGTCGCCGGTTCGACTGTAAAGTTGTCGACGTTTTTCTCAATCTGGTTGATCAACTCGGCCCGCTTGATGTCGTTGCTTGGGAACTCAACCTGAAAATTCTTTTTGAGGAACTCGCCCTCTTTCGGGTTTTTGATTTTCCCTTCAGAATCAAAAGTTGGCTCTTTGGGGATGTTTTCAACATCGAACAGGCCGCGGGCTCCGCGAGGAGTCAACGTAATTTGCTTGATGACGTCTTTTAGCGGTTTGTCGTCGGTGGGATTGGTGAGGACTTCGCCATCGTAGCCTTTGCCTTCGATCAAGTTTTCGAAATAGCGCAGCGAGATTGTCGATGTTTGTGAATTGCCCCACTGCATGATCAAAAACAGCAGGAGTACGCCGATCAGTAGCATCGGAATCAGCAAATTTGGATTTCGTGAAGGCCCCTTGCCTTTTCGGTCTTCGTTCTTTTTGCCGTTGTCGCGTTCGTTATCCATTGACTTTCCTCGACCGTTCTACGGAAAAACCGGACGGGCGGTGGTTCTAATTTTCGTTTGTCGTAATAAGACAGTCGTCTACCAATAATCCGAATAAACCGTTCTCTGCTTAACTCATTGACGATTTGACCTCGGATGACGCTGCTCTGCGAGCCATGCGCACGCAAAACTGCGGACACCCATTGTAGCCCAGTAATCATAGGTTGGCGATGCTGGATTGACCGGGAGAAGACGATTGATTGAGAAGCAGTGTCGTTTTAGTGCCGGAAATCACATCTGGTGTGGTCGGGTATTAATATTTTCAACATCTGGTTCGTTTTTGTCGAAATTGACTGCGTCTTTGGCCCTTTTCTATTGACCGACGGACACGTGGGCAGATTTTTGGCAATGGGTGGCTCTCTCGATAGTGCCCGATCGCTTGCGAAAGAGAACCTTCAGCGAGTCGTTAAAGTCATTAAGAGGCCGTTTGGCACTTGAGGAAATAAACGAGTTCCTGCGGTAAACAATCTGCAGGCAGTTTTGAAATAAGTTTCGATGTTCGATCCGAAGGATGTTGCGAAATTAATTTGTTTAATGTGGCGATTTTTTCATCGGACAGTAACCATTCAGCTTGCACGGGTAGGTTGTTTTCTGTTGCGCGAAGAACGTGGCTAAAGATGGTTTCTTCATCAATTTGCCTGACTTGCCGAAGGTGATCCATGGAATAACCATCAGCGAGTAGCCTCCATGTCCAAAAGAAATTTGGCTGAACCGAATGCGGTTCGGGGCGATCGAGCCGGAGTTTACTTAGATCTGGTTGAACTTGCTCACCTTTTTCGCCTGCCACTTTTGCTTGAGATGGGTTGGCTGGTTCCAAGGCAACCGCCGGCTTGTTCGCGGAGGCTTCTGCTTGGGCTTCTATTGGTTCAAATAAACTCGGCGTCGTCGCTGGTTCAGGGGGCGAATCGCTGGTTTTTGTTTCCTGGGGAATTGCAATGGGTTCCAATTCCTTGTTGTTGGTTTCAGCGGGTGCATTTCGCCGCGGAATTTTTCCTTGAAATTTTAGAGAGAGTGCCTCGACAAGGTCGCCCGGCATCAGCGTGGTTAATTCAAGCGGAAACTCCCCGGCCATCAGTTTGCGACCGGTTGGTGAAATCGCAAGAACTGGTCGAAACTTAGTCGTCTCGGTTTGCGATATAAAGCCTTGATGGATTAAAAACTCCATTAACAAAACGACATCCGCTTGTCTTAGCCCTTTGAGTAATGCGAACGTGCTAAGTCGGTCGAGGCTAAGCTGTTTTATCTTTTTAGAGGCAGAGCCAGTCAGCATCTGCGCGATCAAGGTTTTTCCAATCCGTCCATGCGTCCGTGCCGTACCACTGAGTGCGACTTGGGCGGAATAAAGACACGCATCCTCGTTGGAGTGTTTAGCGGTTCCAATTTTTAACTGAGGTCGTTTTTGGCAATTGTCGCAGGTGCCGCAAAGTTTTCGGTCTGCATCTCCAAAATATTCTAAAATTTCAAGTTGGCGACACCGACGGGTCGTCGCGAGACGAATGACACTGTTAAGTTTTTCGTGCTCGGATTTTTGACGGCGATGCAGTTCGGCAAAGTCGATTTTGAGATCCGAAAATTTTCGTTTTCGATCGACAACGTGAATGGCTCGCCCACGAAATGGCGGGATGTAGTCGAGCATGGGGATTTTTCGTAATTGCCGGATCGCACGATTAACGGCTTCCCATTTCATTTCGAGTCGATCGGCGAGTCGCTGAGGTTGGAACATCACTCGTTCCCCGCGAAATCCGCTGACAATACGTTCCAATTCGCGCAGTACATGGCGTTGAGTTCTGGCGTCTCGCGGAAGAAGGTCGATCAATGTTGGTAAATCAGAATCGATTTTAATTGCCGCGGAGTTTTGCTTACTGTCGAGACGCTCGATAGCTCCCGCTTTCTCAAGCAGGTTTTCACAGGTAGCGATCCCTGCCGTGCCAATGCTCAAATCGAGATCGTCCTTGATTTCCTGAAGTGTTGTCTCAATTGGATCGCCAGGTATTGAGCAGAGGTATTCATAAACCTCTTTAACGGTTTCCTTGGACGGATAGGAGTTATCAATGAAGAACTCCTGAATAAATTTGTCTTGGAAAGAGTAAAGCATGAGGCATTCTGAGGGCAGTCCGTCACGCCCTGCCCTGCCCGCTTCTTGATAGTAGGCTTCGATACTGCCTGGAAGGTTGTAGTGAACGACAAACCTAAGGTCTGATTTGTCGATGCCCATTCCAAAGGCATTGGTGGCTACGATGACCTCAATTTCCCCGGTCATGAACTTTTCCTGGACCGAGCGTCGCGTGTCGGCAGGCAGGCCTGCGTGGTAAAACGTAATCTTCCGACCAATTTTGTCCGCCAAGAGTTCCACTAGGTGTTCGCAGTTCTTGCGAGTGGACGCATAGATAATTCCACATCCTTTTCGACTCTTTAAAAAGCTCACCAGTTGATTATCTTTTTCGGCATTTCCGTTGGGAGCGGAGACAGCCAGAGAAAGGTTTGTTCTGGCGAATCCGGTAACAAAAGTTGCAGGCTCATTGAGATTAAGGATTTTTGAAATGTCGCCCGAAACGAGTTTGGTAGCGGTAGCAGTCAATGCCACCGTCTGGGGGTTACCGAGGCGTTCCCGGAATCGCCCTAATCGAGCGTAGTCGGGCCGAAAGTCGTGCCCCCATTGGCTGATACAGTGAGCCTCATCCACCGCCAGAAGCTGGATTTGGATACTCTGAACCGCTCTCATGAATGCATTACTGCGAAGTCGTTCCGGAGCAATGTAGACCAACTTGTAATGGCCATTAATCATCCCCGAGATCCGGGCCTGCTGTTCAGCAGGAGGCAGCGAACTGTTGATGAAAGTTGCCGGTATTTCAGACTCTATGAGCGAGTCAACCTGATCTTTCATCAGTGCAATCAGGGGGGAGATTACGATCGTGACTCCCTCTCTGGCGATCGTGGGCAGTTGGAAGCATAGACTTTTGCCACCGCCTGTCGGCATGATGCAAAGTGTATCTTTTCCCGCTAAAATTGCATCGATTACATGCCGCTGGCCGGGACGAAAGCCTTCCAGCCCAAAATTGCCAAGCCATTCCTCGGGATTGAGCGATGTTTCGTTCACTGTTGTTAATCAGACGGGTTTAAATCGGTTTTGCGAACGGCAGTTCCGGAGATTATAAACCATAGTGATCCGGATGACAGCCAGCTTGGGTAGGGTTTGTTCCGGATTTCGGGGATCGGCTCGGAAAGTTTTGGTAGGCATCAAACCCTTTTCGTGGTTCGTGCGTACCGTAAGACTGGCTGAGTATATTTTTTTAAAAAAACGACTTTCATGATATCAATCCAGCACCTCTCCAAAACGTTTTATGCGGGTCGACGAGAGATACGTGCTGCTGCTGATGTCTCGTTCGATGTCGCCCCCGGAGAAGTTTACGGACTTCTCGGTCCTAACGGAGCCGGCAAGACCACGATGATGCGGATGATCTTGGGACTACTGAAACCGGATAAAGGTTATGCCGAAATTGCTGGGCATCGAAGCGACCATCAGCCAGACGAAGTGAAACGGCAAGTTGGGTTCGTTTCGGCGGCAGCGGGAGTCTACCAGTGGTTAACTGGCCGGGAGATGCTGGGCTTTTTCGGAGAAATTTATGGCCTCAGCGAAAGCGAGGTAGAGACTCGAATCAAAGAGTTATCTGCAATCCTCGACTTATCTGGTTTCATTGACCAAGGCTGTGCCACGCTCAGTACAGGCCAAAAGCAGCGACTAAGCCTCGCTAGAGCGCTCATTCATGACCCTCCTGTGATGATTCTCGACGAGCCTACGCTAGGTTTGGATGTGATCGGGAGCCAAGTAATTTTCAATTACATCGACATTCTTCGCGAACGTGACAAGTCAATTATTCTGTGCACACACCGATTGGAACAAGCCCAACGGGTCTGTAACCGGTTTGGGTTGATGCACAAGGGTAAGAAGGTACTCACCGGATCGCTTGAGGATTTACAGAAACAAACGGGAAAGTCTGATCTCGTCGAGATGTTTATTGATTTGATTGAAAACGATAACGTTGCCCCTATTCAACAAGTTTGATCCGATAATGTCTCAGAATGACAATACCAAACCTAACGGCAATCCAAAGAAACCAACGCGCACTGGGTTCCGGCTCACGAGACTGGCTCAAAAAGAACTCAAAGAGACTCTGCGTGACCGTCGAACCATCGTAACTTTGGTGCTGATGCCGCTCCTCGTTTATCCAACGCTGAGTTTAATTTTTAAGACTTTCCTGCTTTCCAACGCTGCTCTTTTCTCGGGAGCCGAGGTGCCGGAACTTCGGGTGGTGTATTCCGGCAACGTGTCCAAAGCCGAAGCGGATTTTGTCTTTGCCAAAATTGGTGAAAGAGTAAAGTTCATTGACGAAAAATCATCGGGCAGCGAGGGAACACTCCTGCAGCCGGATAATTTGGATGAAGAAGATGACTCGCAGTCAATCGGCAGCGGTTTGAGAGTTGATGACTTGCAGTCGGAAGAGGTGGGGTTTCCACCTTGGTATCTAATGAGATGGCAATTTATTCCGCCGAGTGCAAATCCATCTCTGGCTGAGTACGTCGAGGTCGGCGAAGCGGATCTGGGAATTATTTTTGATTTGAATGATCCGACTAGAAAAAGGCTGGGCGACTTCACAATTGTTTCGCGGCAGGATCCATTTTCGTTGGCTGCTGCTGACCATTTGGCAAAAGAGCTCGAAAAAGCCAATCTGGCTGATCGGGAATTTCGGCTGCAAATGGCTGGGATTTCGATTGAACCGGTGGTCAACGTTGGCCGCAAATTAATTGGGGAAACTGTAGCGCAAGAAGCGCCGTCCGCTTTTCCACTGGCCTCATTGGTTCCATTAATCTTGGTGCTAATGACGATCACGGGTGCGGTCTATCCAGCGATCGATTTGACGGCTGGCGAACGCGAGCGGGGAACGCTTGAGACTCTGATGGCGGCACCTTTGCCTCGCGTCGGGATTTTGGTCGCCAAATTCATTGCCGTTTTAACGGTCGCTATTTTTACAGCATTGTTGAATCTAATCGGGATGTTTGTGACCATTTGGGTTTTCCAACTGGATCAGCAATTTGGCGGCGGCATTTTCGATTTCCGCGTGATGGTACAGATCTTTCTGCTACTGATTCTGTTCGGTGCGTTCTTTTCAGCGTTGCTCTTGGCCGTTACGAGTTTTGCCAAGAGTTTCAAAGAAGCTCAGGTTTATTTGATCCCAATTATTATTCTCTCGCTTGGCCCTGGATTGATGGCGATGGCTCCCGGGATTTCGCTTGATGGAGTGAACGCCGTCGTGCCGATGGTCAACATTCTTTTGTTAGCTCGGGATGTTATCAACAACGAAGTTATTTTGGTGCCATCGTTTGTTGCGGTGATTTCCACGCTCGTCTACACCTATTTAGCAATTTGTCTAGCCGCTCGGATTTTTGGATCGGATTCGATTCTTTATTCTGGCGACGGTAGCTTAGTTGAAATGTTTCAACGCCCTACGCGTGCGAACGTCGTGGTGCCTTTGGCGGCGACTCTATTCTGTCTTGTAATGCTGTTTCCGCTAAATTTTCTTTCGATTGGCTTCTTGGGAAGGTTGCCTGCGGAGACGACGGCCGACTTGAGTTTCCGTTATGGGATGATGGGTGTTTTCACCTGTTTGGCCTTTATGGTTTTACCTGCCTTGGTGGCGCGACATCAAAACACTAGTTTTCGAGGCGGTTTTGGCCTCAAACGCCCGAGGATTGTTTTTCTGCTGGCGGCAGTTCTGCTTGGTCTTAGTCTTTGGCCTTTGGTCATGACCATGACCGAGGGGTGGCATGCTGCCTATGGAATTTTGTTCGGCAGTGAGAAGCAGGAACAGTGGCATGCCAAGTTAATCGAAACGACGTCTGAACAGGTCGCTCGGATTAGGATGGTCTCGCCACTTGTGATTCTGTTTGCGTTCTCGGTGATCCCTGCACTCTGTGAAGAGTGGTTTTTTAGGGGCATGTTGTTACGTTCGCTTTTGAAGTGGAACTCGGTCTGGAAATCGATTTTGATATCGGCTCTGGTCTTCGGTTCGTTCCATGTTCTCTCGAACAGTGTAATTGCGCTCGACCGCTTGCTGCCTTCGACACTTATTGGGGTGATGCTAGGTTATTTAGCGTTTAAATCTGATTCCATTTGGCCCGGAGTGATTCTGCATTCGTTGAACAACGGCATCGTGGTATTTCTAGCCTATTACCAACCCGCTTTAAGTAGTTATTCATGGTTCCCCGGCGAGGATGAATCCATCCCGGTCGTGTGGGCGTTGGTTGGGTTAGCGGTGGCCACAACAGGAGTTCTTTTAACGCGTTTTGCAGGCACCTCAGGCTTGCCCGGGAAATCCTCGAATGCAACAATTGAGTCGGGAGAAGTTCTGTAAATTGAGCAGTCTAAGGCTCAGCAAACCTGTGAAAGGCGAGTTGTCATGAGGTGGTTACTGGGTTTTGCGGTAGCTTTGTGCTTGGTTTTCTCGCTTGACGAAAGGCTGCCCGAGAATCATCTTTACGCGCAGGGTTCAAACGGGATCGCTGTCGACAATGGGTTCAAGATTTCCCAGGTCGCGACTGACAAAATCGCAAGTAACATTTTCTGTATGGCGGTTGATCCTGACGGTCGCGTATTCGTGTCCGGCCCCGGTTACATTAAAGTGCTAGTGGACTCCGACGGAGATGGCATTTTTGAGAAATCCACTTTGTTCTCGGGTCGTTTAAGATCGGGCGCACAGGGCATGGCTTTTGACGGGACGGAAATTCTGTGCACTGGCGACGGTGGAGTATGGAAGTTTTCAGATGTTGATCGAGATGGCGTTGCCGATGCTCTACCAGAGAAAATCTTGGCGATTAAAACTGGCGGTGAACATGATGCGCATGCGATTCGAAAAGGCGCTGATGGCTGGTGGTATCTACTTGCTGGCAATGGCACGCCTATTTTGCCTGAGTATAATTCGCTCTCTAGCGCGCCGGTGAAAAATCCTCGCGCTGGGTTCTTGATGAGGATTAGCCCTGACTGGACTAAGAAAGAAGTTTTCGCTCACGGTTTTCGAAATGCCTATGATTTCGATTTTGCCAACGACGGGAGTGTGTTTGTCTATGACAGTGACGGTGAACGCGATATTTCGCTGCCGTGGTATCGGCCAACGCGAGTCTTTCGAATGTATGCCGGAGACGATGCTGGCTGGGTTTCTGCGGGTTGGAAACGCCCAGATTATTTTTTTGATATGCCAACCGTGGTTGGTTCACTTGGCCGCGGAAGTCCAACAGGAGTCAAGGTTGCAAAGCCAGGCGGATCGACTAACGGAACGTCATCGGGGATTAACGCTGATGCGATTTTTGTTGCAGACTGGACATTTGGCCGTGTCTTGGTTTCAAGAATGTCCCAAACTGGTTCGAGCCGGATGAACTTCCAAGACTTTGCAGTGGCAAAAGGGCAAACGGGATTCGCTGTAACTGATCTCGATTTCGATTCAGCTGGTGATCTCTTGATTAGTGTTGGTGGAAGAGGAACGGAGGGTGGTGTTTATCGAGTGACGCCACTCGAGCGTGCTGCCCCAATTTTTACGAAGGACGCAGAGGACCGACCGATCCCTTCGACTCCGCGTGAGGTTTGGTTGAGCCAGTGGCTGAATTCAGAGGTGAGCGATGAGGATCCCGAAGTGCTTTTGCGATCTTTAATCGGTTGGAATGAATCTGATTTGCGGAATAAATATGATAGTCAGCAGATTCAACGACTCAGTGATTATCTCAATGAGCGGGTATTAGAGATGAATGCCTCCAATGCCGCCTTGTGGATGAGGGTTTTTTTGAACTGGAGCGAGGAAACTATTCCTTTTGTTGAAGCTTGGCCTGATCCAGTGAAGCTTGTTTGCCGCGTCTCAAGGCAAAATAGCGATTATCAAAATCGACTGGAACTATTAGCGGATATTTTAAATTCGGTGCCTCAAGATCGGGAATCACTCTTCTTGGTTCGGTTGGGGCAGTTAGTGTTTGATGGCTGTGGTGGAGCGAAGTCGAAGTTGATGTTTGCGGGGTACACCCCGAGCTTTCCAATCGAACTGAGTCGAACTCAGGGAGTTGCAATTGCCGACAAGATTTCAAGTTTACTTGAGGGCTCTCGCGAACTTGAGTCATTCAACAAAACAGAGTATCGCAGAGAGTTGGGGCGACTTGCAGCGTTAGCTGGGGTTGGTTCCCCAAGTTTGTTCGCTCAAATAGGTTTGGAATTAGAAAAGCCGAAACTTAGTTTGGAAGAACGTATTCATTGGCTTATCTGTCTGGCTGCTATATCGAATGCAGGTGATTCATCAACAAACGCAGAGCGTTCGGTTGTCGCTGGGGCTTTGGCAGCAATCGCCGGACAAGTTCGCTCCGAACAACTATCAACCGATCGGAATTTTGAACCAAGGTTGAGGTCTTTGTTTCAAAGATTGAAGCAAGCCTGGGGAGAGTCTTTCGAAATTCAGCTTGCCAATGAGTTGAGTGGAGAGGGTGAACAATTGTTTTTTGCCAGTGAATTCAGCGATCAGACAAAGGCAGTTCTAGTCCCCAAGATACTGGATTATATTCGAGCTAATCCGAATCGAGTCAGATTTGAGCATCTTGATCTATTGGGACGGGACGGTTCCTTCGAGAGTTTGGAAGTCATTCGAAGATTTTCCAACCGGCAAGATCTGCGGCCAGCGGTCATTTCAAATTTGATGGGTTCACCCGATTTGGCCGATCGAGAATTGTTCGTTGCGGGGTTGGCTTCCTCCGATGTGCTAACGATTAAAAATTCTGCAATTGGTTTAAGAAGAACTCCACACCCCGTTGGCATAGTGGCGGTTTTGGCCGCTTCGAATGCACTGCAACGAATGAGTTGGGATAAATCGACGGTTTCTGCTCGCGACCAATTGGTGATGTTCTTGGAAAAGGAAACTGGACAAAAGTTCGGGTATGAATTCAAGAAAAGCGGAGACGTGCAGGTCGATATGCTTGAACGCGTCTCAAAATGGATTGAAACCGAGCACCCGTTAGAATTTCAAACAAATCAACAGCAACGGAAATCTGATACTCGGGGATTTGCTGAACGGCTTGCTGCGGTGGATTGGAGTCAAGGGAACGCAACGCGTGGGGCTTCGCTTTATAACAGCTTCCAGTGTGCCCGATGCCATGACGCAGGGAGCCGACTTGGCCCTCGACTGGAAGGGCTTGGGAAAAGATTCAGCCGAGACGATCTATTCCGGGCAATTATTTATCCGAATCAGCAGGTGCCGGAGCGTTACCGCGCGGTTGCGATTGAGACCGTGGATGGACAGTATATTCAGGGGGCGATGGTCTATGAATCGGTCGATGGAATTACGCTGCATCAGACAGACGGAAAAACGCGCCGTATCAATCGGGATCAAATCGAATCTCAGACGCGATCGAGTAAGTCGTTGATGCCGGAAGGGTTGCTTGATCAGGCAACCGATCTTGATCTAGCCGACCTTTACAAATTTCTTTCCAAGTAGGATCCGGGGTACGGCCTTGGCTTACCGAGTTGCTCCTGCCGTTAGATTCTGGGAATGCGCTGCTAGTTTTGGGCGGGTATTTTCGAGGTCGCGATGAGGTAAAGTCCGACCAGCAGTAACCCGGCACCAATCAGACTGACGCAGATTCTCTCGGTTTTTTTGCCGAATTGTGTTGCGATGGCTTTGATAATTGTCAATTGAAAGGCCCAGCCGCAGTTTCGAATGCTTGCCGTCAGAAAAATCACGCCGAATATGGTCGCGACGGTACCGACGAAGAGATCACGAGTATCGATGGGAGTAATCCTGAATTTAATGGATGACAATTCGGGCGTGCCAAACAAGGGAATTGTCTAGACGCGTCTTGCTTAATCTTGTGGTGGGGTTACCACCAACACCATTGCTCAGTTTACCAAAATTGAAAAACTAATATGTATAAAAAAAGACACGAGCCAAATTGGCTCGTGTCTTCGGTTTTGTAGTAATCGTCAGTTCGGCCTAGGTGGCTAGCCGATGACGTATTTTTAACCTAGTTAGCTGGAGCTGGCTCTGGAGTCATCTCAGCAGCTTCTGCGTCACCGCAGCAAGGGTCTGGATTGCAGCACTTGCGGCTTGGAATCATTCCCTTGATTTTTGACAAGCAGTTACGCTTGCAAGGATCAACAGCAACGTCAACGATGCTTGGACGGCATCGTGTAACGCACTCTTTAGTGCGGGTAAGCTTACGCTTTGTGCAACCGCACTCGTCTGTAACACACTCAAACTTCAGACGGCAAACTTCCTTCTGAACTTGAACCATAACAATCTTCTTGCGAGTTTTCGCGCAAGGATCTTTCTCAGCGCAACCACCGCAATCTTGAGCGGCAGCCATCATTGGGAAACACATAGCCACACACATGATGGCAGGAAAAGCAAACTTAAACATAGTAACCTCATTTGTTTTGAACGTTGTGACAACACCTCACACCTATGTGTACTGGTATCGCGAATCTGTTTATGCAACTTAACTCGTAGATAAAAATTGTTGGATGTGCTCTGAAATTAAGTACCAGTATCAACGAATTAAATGATTAGAACTGCGACCTACTCTTATATTTGATACAACCGGATTTTCGGTGGTTTTGAAATCTAGGTGGGGATTGAATTCGCCTTTGAAAAGACGGGGTTCAAGAGGGCTGAATTAGTTCAGGTTGTAGCGAATAAATTGTCAAAAACGAATCGATCGATTTGCGTTTGCGACGTCCGCGGGGTGTGTGAATACTGTCGTCATTTAGTAAGGCCCCCACACCGCGAGTTTGCTGCGCTAGGGACTGCCTGCCGACCGTGAAATTGCGTCGGTCAAACGTGCCAGTTTAGGCGAAGGCAAAGCGGTGATGCGGCAAGTGTCGGGCAATGTGCATCAGACCTGCCTCCGCAGCTATTTAAGTCTTAGCACAGCGTTGACAGGAAAGTGATCGCTAGGGTACCGACCATCAAACGCGATGCGATCGATGTTAGCGGATTCAATTGAAATGTTTCGTGAGACTGCGATCCAATCGATTCTCGCTCCGTCCGCAGTTCCCTTAAAACCGTTAAAGGTTCCCGAAGGTTCGTTGCCGTTTGCGTGCTTAATTGCATAGGAATCCAAGAGCGGGGACTCACCGGTAGCGGTTGAATCACCGAACATAGCTTGGTAAGGAGCTGAATTGGCACCAGCGTTGAAGTCTCCCGTTACGATGACTGTTGAACCCTTCGGTAACTCGTTCACGAATTTCCGGATTTGGGTTGCGCTTTCTTTGCGGGCAATTGCCCCTCGGTGATCGAAGTGGGTATTGATCACATAAAAGCTGGACTGGTTGGTTTTGTCCCACAGTTTTAACCAGGTGGCCATGCGGGGTAACGAGGAATCCCAGCTTTTGGATCCCGCTTTATCCGGAGTTTCACTTAACCAAAAATGCCCTTCCACTAGTTTGTCGAATCGTTTGGTTAGATAAAATATGCCACATTGCTCGCCTTTACCGTCGCGTTGTCGACTACGACCAACATACGTGTATTGAGGAAGGTTTTCACCAATGTATTTTGCCTGAAATTCATAGGTCTCCTGGGTTCCAACAAAATCGGGCGCGAACTCGGTGATGGCTTGGACGACTGTTTCTTTACGTTTTTCCCAATGATTGTCACCATCTTTGGCAACCCCTAGGCGGATGTTGAAGCTCATCGCGCGAACCGAATCGCTCTGTACCTCAGTCGCCTGGCCAAATACCGATGCGGGGGTGATGATCAAGAAGGCGAGCAAGGTTGCGGTCAGGAGCGGGCGTTTCATCGGGATGATTTCCAGTTTTGGTAGAGGTTGACTGATGAAAATTCAGCCCAAAGTTTAGCACATTTAGGCAATGGCTTGTTTGTTGAGGGTGCGTAAAAAAAACGCCGACCAGTGTTGGTCGGCGTTTTCTAAATCTTAACACCAAAGGAGTGTTCAATTGAACCGCTCGTTTGGGGTGTCACAGTTTCAGACCTGAGGTCTGCACTGCATTTGATTAATACATGTCGTGATCGCCACCGTGTCCGTGACCCTTCGCTGCTTTTGGTTTCTCAGCAATGAGTGCATCGCTGGTCAAAAGTAGGATGGAAACACTGGCTGCATTTGAGAGAGCCGTTTTCGTAACCTTAGCAGGATCGATCACACCTGACTTGACGAGGTCTTGGTACTCATCCGTCAGAGCGTTGTAACCGAAGTTAGCTTTTCCGCCGAGTACTTTCTCGCAGACAATTCCGCCGTCTTGACCAGCGTTGGTTGCGATCATGTGGAGTGGTGAACGACAGGCTTTAACCACGATGTTGTAACCGGTCAACTCGTCGTCAGTCATGCCTTCGGCCGGAGAGACCAGGCTTGAAGCACGAAGAACAGCAACACCACCACCGGGTAGAATCCCTGACTCAACTGCTGCACGAGTCGCGTGAAGGGCGTCTTCGACGCGAGCTTTCTTTTCCTTCATTTCGCTTTCGGTTGCAGCACCGACGTTAACTTTAGCAACACCGCCGGCGAGTTTCGCGAGTCGTTCTTCGAGTTTCTCGCGATCGTAGTCGCTCGTTGTGTTTTCGATTTCACGACGAATCTGATCAATTCGACCTTTGATTTCGCCACTTTTTCCAGCACCTTCGATGATGGTCGTTGCGTCTTTTCCGACGATGACCTTCTTTGCGCGTCCAAGCTCAGTCAGTCCGAGTTGGTCGAGTTTCATTCCCAGAGCTTCGAAAATTGCATTGCCACCCGTAAGGATTGCAATGTCTTCCATCATGGCTTTACGGCGATCGCCGTAGCCCGGTGCCTTAATTGCACAGCAGTTGAAAGTACCGCGAAGACGGTTGATCACGAGTGTTGCAAGTGCTTCGCCTTCAACATCTTCGGCAATGATCAAAAGCGGCTTGCCCTGCTGAACGACCTGCTCAAGCAAAGGAACCAAATCTTTGATGTTGGTAATTTTCTTTTCAAATACCAAAACGTAGGCATCTTCGAGTACGCATTCCATGGCACCTGACTCTGTAACGAAGTACGGAGAAAGGTATCCACGATCGAACTGCATTCCCTCGACCCACTCGACTTCGGTGGAGAGGCTCTTGCCTTCATCGACGGTAATAACGCCGTCTTTACCGACTTTTTCCATGGCCGATGCAAGAAGTTCGCCAATTTCGCTGTCGTTGTTGGCAGCGATCGAAGCGACGTTCGACATCTCATTCTTGTTCTTAATCTTGATCGACATGTCGGTTAACTTGTCGCAAATGTCGTTCACGGCAGTTTCGATGCCCTGCTTCATTTGGATTGGGTTAACACCGGCAGTCACGGCTTTGAGGCCTTCGTTGAAAATTGCTTCAGCCATTACCGTGGCGGTAGTCGTACCGTCGCCGGCCACATCGCTGGTCTTGCTGGCAACTTCGCGAACCATCTGAGCACCCATATTTTCGTAGGTGTCTTCTAATTCGATTTCCTTCGCGACGCTGACGCCGTCTTTTGTTACTGTCGGTGAGCCGAAGCTCTTTTGAAGAATAACGTTTCGGCCTTTCGGGCCAAGTGTCACTTTTACCGCTCGTGCCAATTTAGAGACACCGCGTCGGATAGCCTCGCGGGCTTCCTGCTCAAAAGCAATCATTTTTGCCATCGTAAAAAACTCCTGATTTCAGGTTAAGTTGTTTTGTTTATTAGTTATTTAAGTTGTTGGATTTGAGTTCGAATTACTCGATCACTGCAAGAACGTCGTCTTCTCGCATAAGAAGGTACTCGTCGTCTCCCAATTTAATTTCGTCGGGACCGTAAGAGGTAAACAGGACAACGTCTCCAGGTTTTACCTGAAGCGGACTTCGCGTTCCGTCTCGAAGAACACGACCTTCTCCGACAGAAATAACCGTCCCACGCGAGGGCTTGTCCTGTGCAGAACCGGGAAGCACGATGCCTCCGGCGGTTGTTTCTAGAGAAACTTCTCGTTCAACCACGATTCGCTCGCCTAATGGCTGAAGTGTGGTTGATTTAGCTGTCTTTTTCGCCTTTTTCTTCGCAGTCACGGCCATCGATCGAACTCCTGATTTTTCTTTGCAGACCATTTATTGTTACAGGCCGATGTCGGTTCAGTTTGCGGGGGCATTTAAGAACCCTTTTCAACTGCACCTTAAGCCTGACATTTTTGCGGAATCAAAAATGAATATCCTCTACTAGGCAACTGGCGCGCCAATTCAAACAAACTGTCGACGAAACTTACGGAAACTGCCCAAGAAAATCGTATTGCTCTGAGAAGCGTCGAAAAAAAGGGGTTTTGTGTGACTTTACTAATTAAGAATAAAAATATCGAACCCCCAAGGGATTCAGTTGAGCGGGGCTGAGTTAAGCGTAATTACGCGTTGGCACATTGGTCGAGCGTTTCAGTGGAGCTGTCGTGACAGATTGGCAGAAAACTCTGGTAAGCAATCGTTGGTAATCCGGTCATCCGCTCGTTTGACGAGGCAGCGATAGAAGCAAACCGGGGGATCTTTCTCGTATAAGAAGCCCAAGATTGAAATAAAATCGTTCAAAACGGCAGGAAACTGGGGGCTGGGGACCAGGCTCAGGGGTGTTTGGCTACCTTATTGGTCTGGTAAAAAATTAAACCCTGGCGTTAGTTTCCAGTGAGATTGGGGTCGGAAAAGTCTTGATTTGCGGCTGAGAACACCTTGGAGGGGCTATTTCCGCCCTGAAAAATTGTATTTTCGAAAAAGTCGAATTTTGGCAGCGCATAATGCAAGGTGCGGTTGCCAAATCTCGTTCGCACCACAAAATAGAAGGCGTCGGCGGTAACCCGGCTCTTAGACGGATTTGAGAAAGCTCAATCGAAGGCGAAAAATGGCGATTAAAGTTCGATGTGGAAAATGCAATGCTGGCTTTCAGGCGAAAGATGAATTGGCTGGAAGGCGAGTGAAGTGCCCAAAATGCAAGGAGCCGCTGGTAATCCAACCGGCAGGTGAATTAGCAACGAGTCGCTCTCGGCAACCGGCAACGGCATCCGCAATGCATAATCCGTTGCTGGATTTATTGGATGAACAAAACATTCGTTCCGTTGTACGCGGGCCGATTTGCGAAAATTGTGCTTGTGAGCTTTCCCCCAATGCGGTCGTCTGCGTTGAGTGCGGTTTCAACGTAGAAACTGGACAGATGCTACAAACGGAATCATACGACGATGATTTTGATGCTGCGAATTCGGACTCGACCATGTCCGATGCCGAACGCATCATGGCAAAAGCTGAAAAAGACATCGAAGACATGCCCGTGACCTCTGAGGGGCAAAACTTTGGTGACGGTTCGGAGTCGTATCTTATCGCTGCGGTTGGATTAATTGTCGCTGTAATTCTGATCAGTGCGGCAATGGTCGTTATTTTTATGATGGAATCGATTACGGAAATCTGGGCATCTTCAGCAGTCAGTTTTGCTGCTTCGCTCACCCTTTATTGCTCGATGGGGATTTGGATTTCCATTGTTGCATTTCGATCAAAAGCCGGTCATGGCGTCGCATGCGTCGCAACTGCGTTTTTATGGTGTATTGTGTTCGGCTTTCTGCAGGGTAAAGGACTGCTGGTCCCTGTTTTGGTTTTGATCGCGAGTCTGTTGATTGGAGCCGCGTCGGGAACCTACTCCGCATTTTACGGATGGACGCCTAGCGCACCTGTTTAGTGCGTTGTCTTCACCAGACTAGGCTGCATTGACCGTGTAGTTTTGGGAAATATTAATAGTCGCGTTCGCATTTGGCTTGTTTTGCGCTACGTTTGCGATTAAAGTGCGCTTGGGTCGAACCTTTTTTGACCGAGGGCGTAGAACATAAACTGGCAGGACTGCTTAGTTTTTGAACGTAAATTTGAATCAAGTCATTAAGTTAGAGTTATGCGAAGATTGGTGCCTACAAGTTGGTGCTTCTTGATTTACTGGGTTTTCCTAGTGAACTTCGGACCTTCGTTTCACCATGCTGATCTTTTTGGCCTGCATTCACATCCACACGGGGCGGCGAACTGCGGCTCACATCACCATCATGTTGTCAAGTGTTGTGATCACGATCACGGAACAGACGGCAGTCATCGCCACGACACTCCACAGACCCCCGAAACATCGGTTGTCTCCTTAGCATCAGATGTCGACTGTGTGTGCTGCAAGTTTTTCGAGCATTACAACGTCTGTTTCAGTCCTGTTGAGCTGCTTGATAACCACGCTTTCGGCGTCCAGCTTTTTTCTTTTACTGAGGGTCGGCCTTCTGTCGGTGACTTAGAGGCCTTTGCTCGTGGCCCCCCTTCTTCTATCGCGCTGGTATAAGTTTCATCGGGAAGCGATTGCTTGATGCGCGTACATGACAAGGCCGTTGACGGTCGGTGTCATGCGTACTGATTGTCATCCGTTTGCCATTCTTCTTGATGACTTTATACCGTCAGTTTTCTCTGGCATTGCCGCGGTTTGGCAGTGTTGTCTGAAACGGCCTAAGCGCGCTCATTTTCTTCGCTAATTACTCCTGGTTTCCAACGTCAATCGCGTCAGAAATTTGGGTCTGGTTTGGTCTCCCTTGTTTGCACCTCCGCTGGCCATTGGCGTCGTGCAATAGGGTTCTTCAGAGTGGTTAAAATGAAACCTCAAAATAAACAAACAACAGTCGGGACGTTTAGATCCAAGATGCTTTCAGGCGTCAATTACGTGGCATCGGGACTGAACTATGATTTTTGTCCATCTTTCAATCGTTATCTCTACTGGCTCAAACAGCCCATCGGTTGGCTAGTCTGTGCAATATTCGCCTCTTTTTTAGTAGGAATGTTTATTGGACCGCAGGGATTCGTTTTGATGTGGTCATTTTTAGCACTGTTAGTTTTGGGAGCGGTTTGGCCTTTGCTGAGCCTCAAGGCGATTTCTTGCCGACTTTCCTTTTCAAAGCAAAGGTCTGCTGAAGGCGAAGACACCGTCGCCGTTTTGGAGATTACCAATCATTGGCCTGTCCCCTTTTTTGGCCTGATGATCGTTGGCGATTTCCTTCAGGATCAGGTTGTTGAGGGCGACGATGTTGCCATTGGACTCCAGCGTATTCCTGGCGCTTCAATTTCAACTTTTAAGTGGACAGTAAAACCTGAAAATCGGGGTGTCCTGCCTCGCGAGAATCCAAAAATCAAAAATGGATTTCCATTCGGCATATATAACGCGGTCACGGATGTGGAAATTAAAGGGCGAACACTTGTTTGGCCAAAATCGATCGAACTAAAAGGGATGCCGGAAGTGTCGGGTACTCAGTTCAATATTTCAGGAATCCTGAGCGATCGAGCTGGTTTGGATGGCGATGTGATCGGGGTTCGAAATTATCGCCAGGGTGACTCAATGCGACATATTCATTGGGGGAAAACAGCTCAATTGAATCGCTTGATTGTTCAAGAACGACAATCTTTTGCGGCGAGGCCCTTTGAAGTTTATTTGGATCTCACTCCCGAAGCGCATCTGGGAAAGGGAAGTCAAAGCAGTTACGAGTGGGCTATCCGAATCGCCGGTTCGGTTTGTCGACAGCTGCATGATTGTCAATCTCATGTCGGTTTGATTTGCATCGGATTACCGGCGGAACAGTTGTGTAAAGTTTCCAACACAAACGGGCTTAGTCAGCTGATGGATTTTCTTGCCAAATTGCCATCTTTCGAAGAGTTGCTGATGCTTGACAGAAAAGAGAGCCGGCCGTGCTTGAAATTTGACGGTAACAGAAAGACATTCGTAATTTCAACCACTAAATCATATGACTTTCCGGGGAGTACCCAAGTTCAGCAGATCGTGATCGACCCTTCTCGTTTTGAAGCATCCGACTTGTTGTTTGAGCCTCAACCAAACGTCGTAGCTCCGAAGAAGAGTCCGGCTTCCAAGCAAAAGATTCTTGTGACGAATCCAGTCACTGTTGAAAGCGAGTTAAACGTCGGTTGGGGGAATGGAGTCGGCTGTGGCGTTTAGTGCACCTTCCCGAGTAAAGAAAACTGCGCTGTGGCCGCCGTTAGAGTCGCTCGTTCTAGCGATTCTGGCAGGTTTGGTAGTGCTCAGTCTTCGCTGGGATATGCACAAGTCGGCATTTCTAATCGTTGCTGAAACTGCATTTTATTTTTCACTTCCTGTCGTATTGATGATAGGGCTTCAACGACGGTTTGGATCTGATAGTAAAGTTTTTGAGCAGGTTCGTTTGGTTTTCGCGATTCAGGCAGGAGCGGTTCTATTTGCGTTATTACCAATTTTGTTTCAGGTGGTGACGAGAAACTTTAGTTATGGAGATCCATTTGAGGTAACCGCGCTTACTGTTTTGATGAATGCGACCTGGTACCTCGCAGTCTTTTCCAGTGTGCGCAGATTCGGACGTGGGGCTTTCGTGATTGGAAGTTGCCTCGTTTTATTCGTTTGTTTCATGACTCAGAGTGCCCAGGTTTTTCTTTTTGCATTTTTGTATTTAGCCATCTCACTTTGGTGGCTTCTGGGGAATTATTGGGAGCGATTTGAATCAAAAGCGATTGACGGCGAGTCGAAATCACTTCCAGTTCGCAGTTTGACGGTCGTGTTAACGTTTGTTTTCCTTATCTGTGTGGGTTCGCTGGCTCTCTTTTTAGGGCCTCTTCGTCAGGCAATTG
Organism: Mariniblastus sp.; assembly: GCA_029251085.1. GTDB lineage: Bacteria > Planctomycetota > Planctomycetia > Pirellulales > Pirellulaceae > Mariniblastus. The sequence continues at coordinate 22,982 of JAQXDZ010000096.1, read as the reverse complement.
GCACCACCGGTTTCATGCCGACCTCGGGTGGAAACTCGTGGTATGACGCTTACGCCCGTTCGGGAATCGGCGATGGAGACATGCTAACTGCCTCGGAGAACGCCACCTCCTCGGGCGCTGTCGATTCTGACCAACTTATTGAAGATGACCGTCCATCGATGTATGACATCGTGTCAGAAATGTTCGACGGACCCGTGAAGAGAAAAAAGAGACGCAATCGCTCACAAGCACTTACGGCAGTTGCCAAAGAAATTGAAAAGGTAGTTCAGGCGGAACAGGCAGGTCGCTCGTTTCGAACTGTGCGTGAGCCTTCGGAGAAAGAAGAGGAACGGAAATTAAAGGACAGAATCACCAATGCTCTGTTTTTCGTTGAGGGGGAAGTGCCGGCAAGATTTGGAGTCGACACCTTTTACCATTTTGATGGGTGGGATTGGACCAAACCGGACTTGGGAGACTATCGACTCACCGATCCAGAGATAAGGGTTGAAGAAAAATTCGGAAAGCCCTGGTTTGTTTTGCGTACCGAGAAGAGAGATTTTCTAACGGCAAATCAGGTACATCGGGTGAAAATGATGAGGCTGGATACGAAGTCGCTTCCGGCTCCGCCTTTTCTCAAGAGCTGGCATATTCAACAGGTTGATCAATTGGATTTGTTTAAATGGAATGCCCAAGGTTCACTGGTGATGGATGGCGATTTCATCCCCTCGCATACGGTAATTGATTTTGTGAGCGAGATTCCCAATCATCATATCCTTCGGGATGAAGTCAAACTGATTCCACAAAATCAGTCAGAGTCAAGTTGGGGGACATTCGCAAATTGGTTCGATTGGCAATCCGGCAATCGAGTGAGGACCGCTGCCTATCCTATTCTGGAAACTGATCTGGAATCTCCCTACCGACAAGTCCCAGAGAACGCCACCACGATTAGATTACAAGAGATTCTGAATAAAGTGACGGAGAATGTTGATCCTGGTTGGAGCCAGGTTGACTCAATTGTCAACTATTTGAGAGCGAATTTTCAACTTGATTCCGCGCGGGTTGCGTCGCCAGATTGTGATGATTCGGTCGCCAGTTTCTTAGACCAAGCGGGTGGTCCGTCCTATATGTTTGCCACAACCGCAACGCAAATGCTTCGGTTGGCCGGGTACCGAACAAGGTTGAGGAGTGGCTTTCTCGTCCAGCGAAAAGACTTCGATCGAGTTTCTCGTCAGTCCGTGGTCGATAAGAGCAATCTTCATATGTGGCCAGAAGTCTGCATTGATGGACGGAAGTGGATTCCCGTTGAACCTACACCAGGCTACCCCTTGCCCTGCAACGTGCAGACTTTTTGGCAGTGGGCGAAGGTGAAAGTCGTTGGCGGGATCAACTGGTCATTAGCGCATCCACTTTTTTCAAGTTTAGCCTTGGGGTTTGCCTTTTGTTCGGTTTGGTTTCGGAGGGAGCTTGTGGTAACGGGGTGTTGGCTATTGTGGCGGTTTGTCGTGATGGGGCCAGCCAGTCTACGGCTACGCTTCACTCGTCAATTGCTCGATTTGAGGTTCTGGGCAGCGGGGCTACCGCGACCTGCGTTTGTGCCGATTGGCCAGTGGTACTCTCGGGTTGAGCCAGAATCAGCGTCTGAGTTCATTCGCTGTTGGCATGAAGCTAACTTCAGTCAGGCTGGCATAGATTCTCGCCCAAGCCAGTCATTGAATGTCTGTAAACAGGCCGTAGCGACCCTTACTTATCGTCGCATTCGAAATTTCATCAACGAAACTACTCTGTGAGTTAAAAGTGATTCAGACCGTATCAAAAATTGACGCCTTACGCGAGCAACTAAATAAGTCTCTCGTGGGCAAGCAGGACGTCATCGAATTAGTAATTGCGTGCTTGATCGCCCGCGGGCATTTGCTTTTTGATGATCTTCCGGGGTTGGGTAAAACAACCTTGGCAAAAGCATTGGCGAAGACCGTTGGAGGAATGTTTTCAAGGGTTCAGTGTACCCCTGATTTGCTTCCAAGTGATGTGATTGGATTCAATATATTTGATCAAAAAAACCATTCGTTTGATTTCCGAAAAGGTCCGGTCTTTTCAGATCTTTTACTGACGGACGAAATCAATCGCGCGACACCGCGCACGCAAAGTGCATTGTTTGAGGCAATGGCGGAACGGCAGGTGACAGTCGATAACCAATCAAAACAATTACCGCCGACGTTTATGGTAATCGCCACACAAAATCCGGTTGAAAGCCACGGTGCCTATCCTCTGCCGGAAGCACAGTTGGATCGATTTGCGATGAAACTCAACATTGGATATCCCAATTCAGAAGATGAAATATCAATGCTCGGGCAATTCGTGGGCGAAGAGTTCTCTAAGCAAGAAATTCAGCCTGTTTTGACATTGGAAGAATTAGCAAAATTGCAATCAGAGGTTGCGCTGGTCGAAGTTTGCGAATCGGTCCGCCGCTACTTGGTGGAACTTGGAGCAGCAACTCGTAACCACACGTCAATTGAACTGGGGTTAAGTCCTCGCGGCTTGATTACTTGGCAGCGGGTCGCGCAGGCCTGGGCATTTTTACAAGGTCGAGACTTTGTAATCCCCGATGACATTCAGGCGGTCGCTATTCCCGTTTTGAATCTACGTATCTCGAATTCATCCGAAAACGGTGAATTAATTATTCGGGAGATTATTGAGTCGGTAGCCGTTCCAGTTGAAAAATCATAGATGCAAATACTTTAAGTGAATTAAATAGTGAGAATCGTTATGCAAAGTAGACAGATCTTGAAACAGTTTTATTGTGGAGTTGCCGTGTTGTCAGCGGTGGTAACCTTGCTGGCTGGATGCAATCAAACAGGCGTTGATCAACCAGGTGCCGAATCGAAAACTGCACGCGTGAAGAAACTGCCCAAGATGAAATTTCACCGTCCGGATAGTTTTCCAACGGCCATCGCCAGGTTAGGTGAAATCCATCAGGTAATTATTTCCGATAGTCCTTTGCCTGAGCCGAAAATGTTTCAGGTTGTCGAAGTGATCCACGGTTCAGGACCCGGTGCTCATTCGCACTATCATTTGGCCAGTGCGCCGGTCGACCATAGTCACGGCCACAGCGATGATCACGCAGACGAAAAGTCAAACGAAAAAAATCATGAAGTAAAAGTCGACGTGATTACCGAGATGGCTGACATTGTTAAATGGTTGCCGGATATTGCGGCGGATACTGATATGAACAAGGATTCTTGGAGTTCTGTCAAAACGGAGTCTGAGAGTCTTCATTCCAAGTTGGACGAAGCTTTGTCTAACGCAGCGGATCAGCAGGCGCAGCGAAAAGCGATTCAAGGAATGGAAAAAGAATTGCTCGCTTTTACAGGTGTTATGGACGTTATCGCGAAGGAAGTGAGTAACTCTGATCAAAAAAATCAGGGATCACCGGAAGAATAAAATGTTCGAATATTATATTGCCGGTGCCGGGCTCCGGTTATCGCAGGTCATTATTTACTCATCCTTATGGATTGTGAGCGGTTGCTTAATTGCTGCTGTTTTTCGGTGCATGGTTGGTGCGGAGAAGACGCGGCGAATCTTTGCAAATGGATCGCGTTGGGGCGTTGCTGCAGGATGGCTGATTGGGATGCTCCTCCCCGTCTGTTCACTCGGGGTCATTCCAATTGTCAGGGAGTTACATCGGGCTGGTGTCAAACGAGGTACGATTGTGGCTTTTGGATTGACGGCACCTTTGTTTAATCCAATGTCGGTGCTGTATGGTCTCACGCTATCTGATCCTATTGCGATCTTATCTTTCTCGCTTTGTGCGTTAGTGATTGTCAGTGTTTTGGGGTTTTTCTGGGATCGATTCTCTCCCGTGTCCGAGGAAGATATTCCTGTGGATGAAAAGCTTCCTGTACCCGGCATCAAGCGAACGCTTGCTGTGATTTACTCCGCTTCACGGGAGTTAGTCGGGCCGACGATGGTCTACATTTTGATCGGGATCGCAGGTTCGGTGATGATGGCGGTTGTTTTGCCTAAGGGTTGTTTGCAGAGCCAAGTCGAACGCGACAACATTTTAGCGCCCATTATTATGGCGGTGATGGCGACACCAATTTACTCCACTCCACTGCTTGCGATGAGCCAGATTGGCGGAATGTTTCAGCATGGGAATTCGATTGGCGCTGCGTTCACACTTCTGATTCTTGGTGCTGGTGCAAACATCGGTTTACTTTGCTGGTTTGCGAGGACATACGGAGTTCGAAAAGTTTTTGTCTTTTGTATGCTGCTCGTTACGATCACAGTTGCTCTTGCGTATGCCATTGATAAACCGCTTTATCCGAAAGGAATTGAGCCGGCCGGTCATTCCCACGCGTTTGATGTTTATACACACCCATTCTTTACGCAGTCTCAAGATCTCGTGGAGGTCGCCATAAGGAAGGGAAAAGATTTTTATCTTGCCAACGAAGTGGGTGCCACTTTCATACTTGTCGGAATGATCCTGCTTGGTTCGTTGCTGACCCTCGTTGGTCGCAAGGTAGATTTTGAATCTTGGTTTACCCAAGGTGTTCCGTCGGAAAGTCGATACGACATCATAGTGCCTAGCTGGATTCTTGGCATCGTTTCAGTTGGGGCATTGGTGGCTGCAAGTATCGTTGGATGTTATTTGTATTATCCAGCGCCCGACGATCTATTGGCTGATTTTTTTAGCGTGCATGCTGAAACCGTTTTGACGTCCAAAACCCAAGAATGGGAAGCCGCGGAAAAGTGGATTGCGTACTCGGACGATCTGTCGAGACGGCTTGAAGTTGGCGTGTTCCTGCGTCAGGGAGGTATTGACGAGTTTATGTCGACCAAGGCAAAAGTCTATCGAGAAAAATTAGATGCGCTTCGGGAGTCAGTTGAATCGAAAAATGTTGAGACGGTTGGGCCAAATGCGATGGCGGTTCAGGAAGCCTATCGTCGAATGAGTGCAGCGTTTCGTGAATAGTCGGAGGTAAGCCAATAGTTAAGGCTATGGCTCAGGGGTTCTTTGATTCCCAATTGAAATCAGAGTTGTCGCTGAAATGTGTTGTGTCGAGGTTAATGTTTTGTTGAGTGCAAGGTGTTTTGTTTTAGTTTCAAATTTTCCAATTCTTGTTGTTTGAAAAAAAATTAGCGCTGAATCTATGCTTGACCAACCGAATCATTTGACTGAAGAAGTCGGCGTTCGCGATGATTTCAAACACTCGGTAACGAGTTTGAGAGGGCAGGATCCGTACACATCTTCGCTAGTGGGAGAGTACACGCGTATTCTGCTGCTGCTTGTGTCGGTTCCCCTCTTGGTTTGGTTGTTTCAGTTAGTGACGCGAGAAAATGTTTCGCCGATTCCGCTGGTTGCGGCCCTTGTACTGGTAACTTCTCTGTTGTCAGAGCGGGGAGGTAAAGCACTCAGGGTGTGCCTGTTGGCGGCAATGACGCTCAATGTTTTTGCTTCAGTAATAAATCCGAATGCCTTTTTTCTAAAACCGGACGCTTATAATCCGCTGGCGACTCCAAATGTGATTTTGTTGATTTGTTTGGCCACCGCAAGCTTTTTCGAAATTGCTAGTGCGTGCAGAGACAACCGGCGACCAACATTGACTAAGTTGATGTGTTTGGGAATCGTTTTCATTCCTGCCTTTGTGTATGTCATAGGGATCCCAATCGTGACGCCGTGGCTGGAATCGCTGGCGGAAAGCGATGGGCGTGTGCGCGCTAGAGATCCCAATTGGACCATGGCCAAAGAGATTGCTCTCCGGGCAGCTAAATTCAGCGTGTTCCTACTGTTTACCTATTTGGGTGCCTGTGTTGGTAGTTTTCTCAATGTGGTGGCTTATTGCATTCCGCGTGGAGAGAGCGTTGGCTTGCGGAATTCTAGTTGTCCGGTTTGCAAAAACAAAATATCGCGCAAAGACAATCTTCCAATTTTCAGCTACATCAATTTGTCGGCACGCTGTCGAAGTTGCCAGTCCGTGATTTCACCACGCTACCTGGTTGTTGAACTTTTAATTGCGTCAATTTTTGGTTCGCTCTTTTTGTTTGAGCTTGTCACGGGCGGTGCCAATGTTCCTGCGGTGAACAGCATGTCCCATGCTGGAGTTCTGTGGGTTGTCTTGTTTCCGAAATGGAATCTTATCGGGATCTATTTTTATCACTGTCTGTTCGCAAGCACGCTGGTCGTTTTATCTTTGATCGAATGGGACGGACAGAAGCTTAGTTACCGGCATTCTGTCACAGTCGTCCTCGTGTTTTTAATTCCTGCGACCTTCTATCTGCCTTTTCAACCCATCCCTGCTCCTGAATTTTTATTGGCGTGGTTGGGGTCGATTTCGGTGTTGGCTCAACTTGGCAAACTTGTGTTGGGAGGCCTGTGCGGCGCGGGTTTAGGCTGTTTGGTCGTGGCGGTAACTAAGCAAACGAATCGTTCAACGCTAATTCCTGCGATGGTCCTGTCAGGAATTGTGCTCGGTTGGCAGCCTGTGGTGCACGTCTTCGTGATATTTATGGTGTTACAGCTTTTTGTCCGATATTTACCGATGTTTAGAACGTTATTGTCTACTCGCCCGACAGCTCTGCTGTTGTTAGCCGTTTTGATCCATCATCCAATGTGGAAGTATCTTTTCCAGCAATTTTCACTCTTAAATGGCGGATAGGGAAAGTGATTTTAACCCCGATGACCGCTAAACCTTTGCTTTTTGGGTATTTGGGGACGCTATCAAGCCGTATTTTCGATCTCTTTGACGTGGACGCGAACCCCCTGTCTCGGTACTCTTAGGCTGCCACGAGGCGTTTCATTTAATCGGTTTATTGCGGGTGCAACGTATTTCGTTAGACCCGAAACTCATTTATGACTAAGCGTTTTTTCTCGCTCCACGTTCCAGTTTTTGGAAGCGTAGCGATGGTGCTGTTATGCACTGTCTTTTTTTTACTGCCCTTCGCTCTGCGCGGTGCCCGTCTTGGCCTCAGTGACATGCAAAATAATGTCGCGGATTGGTTGCCGGATGATTACACCGAAACGAAAGAGCTTGGTGAGTTTCGTAAATATTTTTATGGTGGCGACCAATTTGTCTGCGTCAGCGGGCCATGGTGCAAAGAGGGCGATGCGAGGTACACAAATTTCTTGCGCAAGCTGCGCGAGGAGTCTCAAGAATATGAAAAGATTTTCAAAGAAACCCAAAACGATGAAGAGGTAGAGGCACATCGTAAAGGCGATGAATTAGGCTTACTCTACGATGGGAACTTCCATGAGGATTGGGGCGAACAACAAGAGAAATGGCTCCGAGGGCGAAACGGAAAGTGGTACTTTATCAACCGTCGGGGTGAGTTGTATCAGTGGGAAGGTCAAAACAACGTCGTTGAAGGCGGAAAGCGGTTCTTCGAACGTATCGTCAAAGGAAAGAACAAGGCGTCGGGTAAATTCATTCGTACGTTTGGTGCACCGCCAGACGATGCAAAAGGGATTGAAAACGAATTCTATAAAAATCCGGAAAAGCTTTGCTGTCGACCCTTCCAGTCGGTTATTTCAGGGCCGGATGTTTTTGAGCAAATGGCAGGTCCCAACGGGACTTTGCGAATCGGGGGTTTGAGCGAAAACGATCTAAGCACAATCGAAGCAAAAATCGAAGCACACAAGCGGTTGACGGGTTCACTCTACGGCCCAACGCCATCAAAAGATTTTACATGGACTTTCGATTCACTGTTGGCACAAGTGGATGATTCACTGCGAACGCAACTTCGTTCGACAGACCTCCATCGGGAAGTGTTTGACGAATTCATTGAAGAGGAACTAAGTAAGAATTTTGATGGCGACATTGAAGAGTTAAAAAATGCGACCTCTACGAAGAAGTTGGAGGTTTGGTATTGGATGTGGTACAAGCTGCAAATTGAGCCGCCTGCCCGTCAAACGTGTTTTATTGTAACGCTCAACGAGCCGGTGATTAATGAGCTTGCACGAGCCGTTGGCCGGCCAATGCTTGGGAAAACCAGGGGTCGTATTCTGGAACTGGCTACAGGTGAGTGTGGTATTGAAGCGGCTAATTTGCGAATTGGCGGACCTCCTAGCGACAATGTCGCCATTGACGAAGAAGGGACCAGCACGCTTTTGCGTTTGGTCAGTCTTTCCTTGATCATCGGCTTCAGTCTTGCTTATTTTAGTTTCGGCAGCGTCCGCGTCGCGATGATGCTCTTTTTCGTTGGTGGCACCGCTGCGATCTCAAGTTTGTCGTTTGTTTGGTTTGGTGGACAAACGATGGACGCCATTTTAATGTCGATGCCTTCGTTGGTTTATGTATTGGCGCTCTCGAGTGCGGTACACATTGTTAATTATTATCGGGACGCCTGTTACGAAGATGGGCCAGATTTGGCGGTTGAAACTGCGGTGAAGCACAGTCTCTTCCCCTGCACTCTTGCCGCGTTTACGACTGCTTTGGGGCTGATCTCGCTAACGACCAGTAACCTGACGCCGATTTACAAATTTGGTTTGTTTTCAGCGATTGCGACGATGGCGACTGTCGTTCTCCTGTTTACCTACTTACCGAGCGCATTGACAGTTTGGAAACCGGGTTACAAGAAAAAGAATAGAGACGAGTTAGGGAAAGAGTCTGGGCTGACGGCGGCGGTTGCAAGAATTTGGGAGCGGATAGGGAATTGGGTTGTCGATCATCATGCCGTGGTAACCGTCACCTCGGTGATCATGTTGGCCTTTTTTGCTGTGGGTGCGACAAAAATTCAAACCTCAGTGCATTTGCTCAAGCTCTTTGATAAAGATGCCAAAATCCTGCATGATTATGCGTGGATGGAGGAGAATCTTGGTGAGTTGGTGCCAGCGGAGATACCCGTCGGTGTCGACCTGAGTGCACAAAAAGAGCCGTACTTAGCACAGCTTAAAGCCGAGCAACTGGCGGCAGTTGCGAAGGACAGTGATGGGGAACCCGTTGAAGATTTCACGCTGGTTTTCAGCGATGAGCAGCGGATGGCCTATGACCTCAAGTATTCAATGCTTGAACGAATGGAGTTGTCAGAACGAGTAAGAGAGCAACTGGAGTTTTACTTCGGTCCCGACGGCATGGGTATTGTTGGCTCTGGTATGTCTACCGACATGTTCGCTCCGCTATTTCGGATTGAATCCGACGAAGAGTCAATTGAGCGAAAAAGTTATAGCTCGCAGTTGTACAGTAAACGCGATGAGATGTTAGCTCAGGCCTACTTGGCTGAGGTTGGGAAATCAAACTTAAAACGGGATGACCGCGAGCAAGATTTAGCCGATCCTAATCGGGCAGGAAGAGAATTGTGGCGAGTCAGTATTCGTTTGGCAGCTTTAAACAACGTCGACTATGGCCAATTTGTCAACGATCTAAAATCAGTTGTTGAGCCGATTATGGCGGCTTATCGCGATCGAACAACGATTCTGAGAAGGCTTCAGGATGCGACCGGAATCGAATCGCTTAATAGTGCAAATGTGTTGTTGATTGGTCCTGATCCGTCGGGCAAGTCAGAAGATGTTCGAACTCAAGTTGCCAATGGAAAATCACTTGGTGAGATCATTGATCAATCTAAGATTTACTCTCAAACACTCAGAGCGCTCTTAGAGAATCGTGGATTTAAAAATGCGGTAAAGACCAAAAGTAAGAAGAAGTATTTTTGGCTGAGCGATGGCGACGTCTTTGGGATCAACCCCGAAGATGACGCCGAGGTGGCGAAAAAGAAAGCGGCAAGCAGCCTCAAATTCATTGATCAATTCGACTGCATTGTCCGGGTGGATGAGATCCCAGCTTACGCGGTTGTTGAGAAGTTGATTGCCGACTCAGAAATTGCAGGTGGACAATTTGTCGATTTTCGTAATCACCGCTTCGATGTTGATCCCAAAACTAAGTTGCCGCTGGCGGGCATGAAGACAGCAAAAGAATTGAAGGACAACGGCCAGGCAGAGATTGATGTTACGGCAATGTACACTGGGATCGTCCCGATTGTGTACAAGGCTCAGCGATCACTGCTGGAGAGTTTGATTCAGAGTATCGGGCTTGCCTTCATCATGATCTCGGTAGTCATGATGCTGTTGTTAAGAGATTGGCGATCACCGGTTGGGCCTGGTAATTTACTGAATGTCCGCGGCGGCATGGCGGCGATGCTGCCTAACGTGTTTCCCGTAGTTGTTATTTTCGGGTTCATGGGCCACATGAATAGTTGGTTTGGTGGCAGCGTGGATAGCTTTCTGGTTGATATCGGTTCGATGATGACCGCGAGTGTTGCGATGGGCGTCGCGGTCGATGATACGATTCACTTTTTAAATTGGTATCGGAATGCACTTGCTCAGGGGTACCGCCGGAAGGAAGCGATCAAAGTCGCCTATTCTCGTGTCGCGACGGCAATGACACAGACTACATTGATCGGTGGCCTCGGATTGGCAGCATTTGCCCTGAGTACCTTTACACCGACGCAGCGATTTGGCGTATTGATGCTATTCTTGTTGGCAGCGGCACTCGTCGGCGATTTGATTTTTCTTCCGGCTATCTTAGCGGGTCCGCTCGGTAAGTTCTTCGGAAAAGAACGTCCGCTGTCTGAGGTCCAGTTGGATGTTGAGACCAGTGAGCCGAAGTTGCTACTTGTTGGAGAAGTTGCGGAGGTTGCGACTCCGGAGTCGCCAGAAGCAGAAGGCATTCCTGAGAGACATCGCCGGATAGAATAGGCGTTGCAGGGATTGCTCGTTAATTTCTAAGAAAATTGGGAAGCTTGGGGATAAATTTTCTAATATCCCAAGGCGTTGCACGAATAGATCCGGTGCAATGGTTGTGTTTCTTGAGGTGATCATTTGGAAAAAGTTCGTTTTGCTTGTCCTCGGTGCCAGACGGTCATGCAGACGGGAAGCGATCGTGTTGGTTACGATGTCGCTTGCCCGCACTGCTCGCACCGTTTTAAGCTGATTGCGCCCAATGCAGGTAAAGATTTAAGCTCCGATAAAGGGGGAGTTTCCCGCCAAGCCAATACGGTTGGTGGCGATGACCTCACCATCTCTCGTGCCTCAGGTCGAGTTGGTCAGAAATCTGGATTCGGGGGACAGCCCTTTAAAAAGGCGGTTACCGCAGATGGTTCTTTGGACATACAACAACCGACAACAAGCCAAAATTTAGGTGACGTTCAAACAGCGCAGGCGTTGGTCGTGGAAAGTCCACGTCCTGCACCGGTAGGGTTTTGCTGTCCGTATTGCAGAACCACTAAGCCTCCCAAGTTGAAATCGAAGGTTTCAACGGTGGGGTGGGTGATATTTACGGTATTGTTGTTGACGACGTGTGTTCTTTCGCCGATCGGCTTCCTAGTGCGTGATGATTATCAAATTTGTTCACAGTGCAAAATTACACTCGGCACAAATTGACTGTCTAGGTGCAGGTGCTAACCGATTAGCATTCCTATTTAATCATCGTAATTAATCGGCACGCGACGATTTACCTTGGAGCTCTCGTTTGCACTTACGACAATTTTCATTGCGCGATAAGCATCCTCGGGATCGGTGGTTTTGCGGATTAAACTTGTAACGGCTCGGTAAAATCGGTCGAGCATTTGCTCACCCACTCCGCGTTCGAAATCGAGCGATTCGGTATGTTGTCCAGCGTCGTCGAACCAGACGAGATTGGAAGGAAGGTCAATAAAGGCCATCCCATTTTCACAGCAAACCTGAACGGAAGCCGGGCGTTTAAACGAAAGTGCATCTGGCCAACGTTCTGGAATATAATGCCCGACGCTTAATTGTGCTTGAGGCGCAAAACCAGTCGTTTTCCCTTCGGCTCCATCAATTTCATTGGGGGGGAACTGGAGACTAATCATTTGGTAAAACAAATCTGTTTTATCATCGTGCTGTTCATGCACCGCGCTGATTACCGAAGTGGGATCGGAATTTACGAGATAGCGGCACCAATCCACAAGCTCCATTAAATGTCGCCAAGCCAGCGGACAGTATTCTCCACGCCGCAAAGAATCAGACTGGCTCTCCATCGGCATCCGTTCGTGGCAGAACAAAAGCCGTGGAGGTCCCAGGCGAGTTGCCATCAGCTCTTTCAGGCGGATTGTTGCTGGAGCGTGCCGACGAGGGAGTTCGGCCATGAATGCGACACCAGAAGCTTCGATTCTCTGTCTGATTTCCAACGCTTGGCCTTCAGACACATCCAATGCGGCAGAACTATAGACTGCCTTACCCGCTTCGCAGGCCGCCAAAATTGGAATTGGCCCGTACCAATCGGGCGACAGGACCAGCACAGCGTCGATGTCATCACGTTCCACCATTGCTCGGAACCCGTCCATCGGAATGGCATCGAATTCTTTGGCTACCTGAATTGATTTTTCCGCAACCTCACAACAGATTGCATGGACATCAAATCGGTCAGAGAGTGCCATCAGAGCAGGCCGATGTCTGGTCTGCCATTGATCACCAAGTCCAATTAGCCCAACACGCAGTTTCATTTTGAATTTTCGGTTGAGCCCGTGGCAATTTGATGATTACGACAGCGTGGATTGTATCAAGTCTTTGTCGAAATCCCAAAAGAAATACTTCATGGATTTCACTCTCCAGTAATCCGAACCTGATTGATTTTCATGTGAAATGAGAATTTGTAACGTTATCTCGGAATGATACGGGAGTGACGGTTCTGTTGAAGAATCCTTGACTGGAGTTCGGATTGCATCGGATAAGGTCGTTCTGTTCCTTTTTAGTAGAGTGGTCGTGACAATTTTTATTTCCATTACAACCTGCCAAATCATGCCGATCCGGCGGGTCTGCCTCGCCAGTGATGTGGGAATTTCGGGACGTAGGGGTAACGCTGTGGAACAAAAAAAATGAATGCGATTCCGCGGCTTCAACAAAATTTGAATCGGTTTGCAAACCGCTCAGACGTCGATAAGAAATTCGTCACCGCTAAATACCCCACGGATCGTTTAACTGGGGCCGGACTATTCAGCTCCGGTAATCACCTCATGGATGGAGGAAGAAATGAAGCAAGTCTTAATCTTATTGTCGGCTGCATTGGTTTTGTTCGCAGTTGAAAACGTTAACGCACAACAGTCGATTGATTACGCCACGGCGTACAAGAATGCACAATCTGGCGACAAGCCGTTGCTGGTTTTGGTAACTGCAAAATGGTGTCCACCATGCCAGTCAATGAAGAAGAACACGATCCCACAACTGTTAAAGAAGTCTGCGTTTGAAGGCTATCATTATACAAATGTTGATCTTGATAAAGATGCAACTGTGGCTCGTCAGTTGATCGGTGGCCGAGGCGTTCCGCAGCTTATTCTGTTTGAAAAGAAAAATGGTAAGTGGACTCGTAAGTTCTTAAGTGGCTACAAATCAGTTGCCAGCGTTGAGAAATTTGTAAAGAAGGCTAACGTCCGAACTGCAGATCTTGTGACTCCAACGGTTGAAAAGAAATAGTAGGCTAACGCTGTAAACGTCGCAATTTCGTTGAATTATTTCACGCACTTGCCCAATTGGGTAGGTGCGTTTTTTCGTTGAGGGCCTTGGGGGAATTCAGCTGCATGCTAAACAACGCTGTTTTGTTTTGGTTCGGGGCTATTTTAAATGCTTGGTTCTCGGGATATTCTAGAAACTTTCGTTTTCGACTAAATCAGGTCTGTTGAGGCCTGTTCCGTTACTGGCCGCTGTTCTCGTGAAAATTTCAATTGTAATTCCTGTTGTAAATGAGCGTGATCTGATTGCTCGGTCTGTCGCACGTGCCTGGTCGGCCGGTGCCGATCAAGTCATTGTGGTAGACGGAGGCAGTACGGATGGAACATTGGCTCAGTTGGCTAACCTCGACTGTGAGTTGGTGCACTCACCCGCAGGGCGGGCGATCCAGATGAACAATGGGGCTGAAGGTTCTACTGGGGACGTTCTCGTTTTTCTCCATGCTGACAACTGGCTTGAGGTTGATTCGTGTTCACAAATTAGAACTGGCCTAGTGGATTCAGAGTTTGAGTTTGGCGCATTTCGTCAACGGATAAATCACGATCGTATCCTCTTTCGCTGGGTTGAGTTTGGCAACGAACTTCGTGTCAGATGGCAGGGATTGATTTACGGTGATCAAGCGTTTTTTATAACACGAAAAAGGTTTGACCTAGTTGGCGGATTTCCTCAGATTGATTTGATGGAAGATTTTCAACTTTCGAGAACGTTACGAATGTTCGGCAAGCCGTTATTGCTCGACGGACCAACAATCGTTTCGGCTCGCCGGTGGTTGGCGGGTGGGCTGGTAAGACAAACAATTCGAAACTGGATGATGTGCGGTGCCTATCGTCTTGGTGTTTCGCCCCGTCGCCTTAGCCAACGCTATCGGCGACATGACCAATAAGCCAAACCAAAATTGGGACTGAATAAGAACTTAACTTAGTGAGTAAGATGATGAAGTGCTTTACAATTCTTCTGGCAATTTGCCTTTTGGTTGGGTGTGAGCGAAATGCTTCCTCGCCAATTTCCAAGGAACTTGCGGCTGTTCCGGTCGAGGTTGAAATGGTAACGCTCGAGAATGGCGAACCAAGCCACGTTTCGATTCAACATATTTTGATCAGTTTTGATGGAGCCTTGCCGGGTAGCAGCAAAATCATACCACGCGATCAGACTGGTGCTGGAAAGTTGGCGAACGAGGTTCTTGAGAGGGCTAGAGCGGGCGAGGACTTTGATTTACTGGTCAATGAATTGACTGACGACAGTCCGCCAGGGATCTATCGGATGGCGAATTTTGATCAAGAAGTTTTTATGGAAGGCAAGGATCAGACTAAATGGGTGAGGCCGAGAACGGGGTTAGTGAAAGGCTTCGGTGATGTTGGTTTTTCACTGAAGGTCGGTGAAATAGGAATGGCTGAATTCAACGCTTCGGCCAGTCCGTTTGGTTGGCACATCATCAAACGGCTTAAGTGAGCGTGGAGGTAGGTTTACTGTTTTCAGTTTTGTCGGATGCTGCTTCCTTCACTGCCATGTGAATTAAAAGCGAGACAGTGATTAAAAATGCGACAATCCCGCTTTGGGATGTCCAGCCAACAAAAATGCCAAGCATTACCCGCTCCAGCGGAACTCCAAGCGTTTGACCATACCACATCGCCAGTCCTATCAGACCGACTTCGGCGATTGCGAGAATTACAACTCGGGAACGCCAATGCATGCCGCGGGGAAGCATTGCCAAACCCAACAGAATTGCCGGTCCGGCGAAATATATTACCAGCAACAACTGAGGTGTTTTTAAGAAGTTGATGATAATTGACGTCAGAATCGCCACCATGGTGGTCAACAGTAATAAACCGATGATAGAGAACTGATACCCTTTTGAATCTTTGTTTAAATTTTTCTGTTCGAATTCGGCAAGCTTTCGGTTCAGCGAATGTTGAAACTTAATCCCAATGGCTCCAAAGAGGGCGCCGATTAGGATTCCAGAAAGTAAATTAATTCCTATCGCGCTAAGATTGAATCCTGCCTTGGCGTTACTGGGAAAACTGTCCTCCAGCCAGACTCGCGAGGGAAAACCCAAAGACTCGGTAACGTCTTGGTTGCCACTAATAAGATCCGCCACGCTCTGGGTTCGTAGAAAGTACGAGCCTGCATTGCAGGCAGTGATAAGGAGAATGCCGCCTAACATTCCTCGAAAGAACCAATGGGCCGGCGTGGTTCCTGGAGTTCTTTTTCGTTTTTGAAGTTGGGTCGACGGAGCCATGAATTCGATTGCGTTAATCGCCGTAAGTTTAAATGGTTGGTAGCTGGAAACGTCAAGGTCTGAGTGATGAGAGATCCCAGTTTGAACTTGGTTAGATTGAATTCTAATAAAAAAAATCAGCCCCCGAGTAAATCTTGGGCTGATTTTTTGTTTTAAAGAAGTTTAGGTACGCTCTATCGATGCCGGTGACCCGAGTTGTATCTGGGATAGTAGCTTGGGTTGTAATTATAATGGCTATTGTACCTGACCACTCGGCTTGGGCAGGAGTTGTAATGTGAGTTGCCATAATAGGATCTCGTGGGTCGGTAGCTGGGGCGGTAGGACGAGTACCCTATGCTGAAACCACTGCCATAACGATTGTAGTTATTTGAGCTGAAGCCGATGGAAAACCCAGGGCTGCTGTAAGAACTGTAACCACGGTTATAGCGACAACTTTGGGCCTGAGCTTGGTCGGCGAATAGCGAAACGCCAATGACAGCTAAAAAAGCGAAACTGAGAGTGCGGATTACTCTGCTGGTAGATTTGAAAGTCATTTCAGATTTCCCGGGGATAGGTGAATGAAATATTACTGGTGAATGAAACTAGTCTCCAAACGAGTTTCATTCTTCATTACCCAACAGATATGCAGAAATTGTGCCAATCCTCAGAAATTCTTGATTGCCTCAAATTCTCGAGGAAAATCGGTGCATGGGAATGGGCCCGTGGAAAGGCGTGTTGTCAGATTGATTCCAACCTGCTGCGCTTTAGATTCAGCCGATTGGATTCAGCCGATTGGATTCAGCCGATTGGATTCAGGTTATTCTGCGTTTCAAATGCCCCATTTTAACTTGGCTTGAAAAAGCGAATGAACGTTCTTCTACGACTCGAAAACTTTGTGACGAAGATGCTTAGTCTGCTGCCGTTCAGGGATGGTTATTTGCGACTCTTTTTTGAGTTTTTTCCAGAACGGCCACGGTGGAATTCAGAATCGGTGGGTACGGAGCGGTTGATCGATGGTTGTTTGGGAATCGAATTTTTGAGTTTATTTTTAATAGAAGTAAAATTTGGGTTATCGATTTCGTTTTTAAATTCATTGGGATCATTTTGCAGATCGTAGAGTTCCTCAAAATCATTTCCATATCTTATATATCGAAATCGTGTTCCTGAGATAGCGTGGGATGCACCGCTTTCCCGGTGAAAATAAAATGAGGTCAGGGCAGGTTGTCCCCTCGCTGCGTCGGGGTTTGCTAATTGATTAACGAGAGAAACGCCACTGCATTGCTGCGGAGTTGGAATCTCAGCGAGATCACAAAGCGTGGGATAGAGATCGGTCAACGTGACTGGTTGGTTCGTGCGGGATTGAATTGCAAAACCGTTTTTTTTAAATCGTTTAGGCAACGAGACAAACAAGGGGACTCGGGTTGTTTGATTCCAAAGGGCAAATTTTTCCCAATTCTCTTTTTCCCCGATGTGAAACCCATGATCGGACCAAAGTACGACAATGGTATTATCCGCGTTGGGCGAAGCGTCAAGTCCGTCAAGTATTCGACTCACTTGATGGTCGACGTAGCTAATACTCGCAAGATAGCCTTGCATGAGTTTGGGCCATTGGTTGTTGTCTCTAACCCACTTATGCCAATGTCGACGCCCATGATCATGAGAGTCTTCGAGGTCTCCTGGTTGGCAGTCGGGTAGCTGGATGCTTTCTAGTGGATACAGGTCGAACCAGCGTTTGGGAACCTCCCAGGGAATGTGAGGACGGAACAGTCCAACAGCAAGAAATAGGGGTTTGTCGGATTTTTGATTTAGTTGCTCTATTGCCCAATCTGCGACGAGATGATCACCAAATTTTTGTTCCGGGATGTTATCGATTACCGCAGCACCAAACAGGTGATTGCTCAGAGGGCGTTTACCTTGAAAGCCTTCGTTTTGATGCTGAGGGAATTCAGGGCGAGGCCAGTCTTGTGAAATTGGATCAAGCGGATCACCTCGGTAGTCATCCCAGGCATCTGGATCATTTTGAGAATCTCCTGGCGTCCATTGGAGTGTATGAAATATTTTCCCGCCGCCCACGGCATGATAGCCGTGGTTCCTGAAGTGTTGAGATAACACGATGGCATCTTTTAATTCAGGAGATTCGTCACGCCAGCGAGGACCATGAGCACCAAAAAGATTTCTGTAGATACCAGATTTTGATGGGTGTACACCCGTCAGCACTGCGACCCGCGAGGGATGGCATGCCGGTGCAGCACAGTGAGCGTTGGTGAAAACAGTAGAACGTCTAGCAAGTCTTTCAAAGCCAGGTGTTTTGATCCCAGGGTGATCGCTCAAAGGTGAGATATAGTCGTTTAGGTCATCAACTGCGATGAAGAGAACATTGGGCTGTTGTGCGTTGCAGGGGTGGGCAGAGAGCACCAGTGTTAAGGCTTTCACGACGATTAAGAAAGCAATTGCTAGGCGCCAAATTGGTAGGCGGGCAGCGTTAGTTGGAGTCTTAGGCATATGGCAGAGTCTAACCTCGAAAAACTATTTGCGTTACTCGTGATTGAGTGACCGTACGTTTAACAATCCTGGTTGGCTTTCTTTGGTAACAAAATTCAAGACAACCTCTTAGAAATATAGGCTCTCGGGAAGGTGAATGCCTCACTGAGCCTGTCTCATTTTAAGTTAGTTTGTCACAAATTGAGACTCAATTAATCTTTTCTCAGCGCGACGCGATTCCCGATTGGCCTCAATCGCGGGGGAAAAGGTTGTTTTTCCTCATCAGTTGCTGAATTGCGCGAGATTGGCATGGCTATTGCATTTGAGTCGGCGATAGAAGTTTTGCGATTGAAGTTCCCTCCTCGTTTCCCTTCCCCACTTCCCCGAGGCCAGTTTCATGATCAGTCTAAAACAACAGACGCGAACGCCGTCAAAGCAGACACCCTCCCCCGCTGCCAAAAGCTCCAGTGCTAAGGTAGCTGTCGTTATCGGCGGTGGTGTTGCCGGTTGGGCTGCTGCGCGGGTTTTGAGCCATTTGGGATGGCGAGTCGAATTGCACGAAAAATCTTCGGCAACAGCGTCGAAAGGTCACGCCCTACTGTTGATGAAGAATGGCTTGTCCGCACTTGAATCCATGGGAGTAAAGGGGGATCTGTTAAAGCACGGTTCTCAAATTAAATTCGCGAAGACGAGGGTCTCTGGTTCAAATAACAGTGAAATTCTGACCGACTGTGTTTGCTTGCCCCGCAACGCACTGGTGGAAGCTCTGGATTGTTCAAGTGAAATAAAACTGTTTCATGATTCTCAGGTAGTGGGTATTGAAGAGGACGACCTGGGCTCATTTATTAGATTTGACGATGGAGGAGTCAGGCGGGCAGATCTAATTGTCGGTGCGGACGGCGTGCGTTCGGTTGTGCGTCAATTTGTAGCGCCGGATTTTAAAATTCGCATGGGGCGGGTTCAGGAATTTGTCGCCTTACTGCCCAAAATTGAAAATCGTTTTTTTCCTTCGCAGATTGTTCGTAAGATCCACTTGCCGAAACAAGGTTTGGCGGCTGGAATAGCCCCAGCTGGACCTGGCCGAGAAGTAGTGTGGATTCAGTTTGATCACCAAAGATGGTGCGAGGGTCAGCAATCGGACCGGGAGCTCTTGGAATCGATTCTGATTCAACTGCCGCGTGCAATCGCCATACGCATCCGCAATGCTCAAGCCGTACATCGCTGGAGAACGTGTGACGCAGTAAAATTGGAGAAAATGAGCCGTGGTAATGTTCTGTTAGTTGGGGATGCGGCTCATCCATGCCTGCCCTTCACCAGTCAGGGAGCAAACGCAGCGCTGGTTGACGCGGTAAATCTTGGGCGAGGGCTTCGTCAACATGTCTTGATGGATGACGCTTTGGATCAGTTTTGTTCAAAAAGTGAGGCCACCGCGAATCAGCATTTGCAAGCTGGCCGAATGCTTGAACAGGAATTCCTTTCCGGTAGGATGACTGCCCTGCCCCGTTCTGCTAGTCTGGCCGCCGCATGAGTGACTTCTTAAAAAACGAATTTTGTGCTACTGAGATCAATCAGCAAGTATTGAACCAGCGAGCCTATAATCAACGATGGGCTGAGTTACCCGATGGAACCATCCCGTTGACGGCGGCGGATCCGGATTTTCCAATTCCCGCCCCGATCCACCAATCATTGATGGAATATCTCCAAGGGGGATATCTCTCTTATGGTCCTCCGGTTGGACTGCCAGAGTTCCGCGAGGCCGCGGCGAATCGGTTTAGTCTGCGAGACGGTATCGAGCTGTCGGCCGATCGGATTGTCGCGATCGATTCTGCAGCGTCCGGAATGGTGGCTTTGGCCAGGGTGTACCTTGACGTGGGTGACGAGATGTTGATTTTCGACCCCGTCGATTTTTTGTTTTCGCATGGGGCAGACAAAGCCGGAGCGAAGACGGCACGATTCAAATTATCCGCCAACGGCGAGATCGACTGGGAGGCATTTGAGAGCCTGATAAGCCCGCGGACGAAGATGATTGGAGTTTGCCAACCGCACAATCCACTTGGGCGAAATTTCACTAAATCCGAGTTGCAGAAAATTTTAGAACTCGCCCAGAAATATGATCTGTGGATTTTAGCAGATGAAATTTGGTCCGATATTGTATTTGCACCTGGTCGCCACATTTCAATGTTATCGATTGAGGGAGCAGCGGAGCGAACGTTGTTGCTGCAAGGTACAAGTAAATCGTTTGGATTAGCCGGTGCAAGAATAGGCTTTGTTGCTTTACCTGACGCGCAGCACGTTGCCGATTTTCTCGAACGAAGTGGTGCTGTATACACAAGTTTAGGCGCATCAACATTGTCTCAAATTGCCGCTATTGCAGCCTGGGAGCGTTGTTCCCAATGGCTCGCGGGATTCGTGGATCATCTTCAGTTACAGAGAGATTTTGCTTGCGACCGTCTGGAAGGGCTTGCTGGTGTTTCAATTTCAAAACCCGACGCAACGTTTGTCTTGTTTCCAGATATCTCGAAAACGGGTTGGACTGCCGAGGCATTAGCCGACCATTTAAGGCATCGGGCAAAGGTAGCCGTGGTTCCGGGGAGTGAGCGTTGGTTTGGACCTGGTGCAATTGGCCATATTCGATTATCCCTCGCGACGACGCGAGACATTCTTAGTGAAGCGTTCGACCGAATTGAATCGAATTGGCCTGTTTGAGGTTTAATTCAACTGTCGGGAATTTCTTCTGCATGCGTGTCGCGTGCCTTGAGAATGCGCTTCATTGCAATGCCGCCCACAATTGTGCCGACGAGTGAGATGCCTGCGCAAAACAGAGCAACATTAGCGGGAGTGAGTTCGGATGTATCGAGCACCAGGAAAATTACGGCACCGAGAGAAATGAAGCTGAAGGAAAGCGCGTTCGCCGTACCGAAAAACCTGCCTCTTTCATTGTCCGGAGCGAGGTATTGCAATAATGACTGAAGGGGGACGACATAGAAACCGGCGAAAAAGCCAGTTGAAAATACCAGGCAAGCGAGTCCTGAATAGTTGATCGGGAGTAAGCCCATTAAGAAGAAAGAGATTGTCATTCCTGCTGCACCGGCTAACGAGAAGTAGGGGCGGATTTTATCTTTCGAAAGAAAACCGGCAAAGCAACTGCCAACAGCGATCGATACTCCGAGTAGTCCAACGATTAAGCTTATTTTTGTGTTATCAACTCCGAGCGTAGCGCGAAATTCGGGCAACATTAGTAATGCGAGGCTGGCTACCAGATAAAAACCTGACCATGAGGCCAGAACGACGATCAGCGTTTTGTCGGCAAGCCTGAACGTCTCCCGATGACTGCTTAGCACGTCGAACGATAGAGTGCGATTAGGTGAGGCTGGGTTTAACTTTGGGAGCCACCGTACCGCGAAAAATCCAAGAATTGCGACGCTGATCAGCATCAGTCCAGCGGGTAATCTTTGTGGAGGTTTTTTCGAATGCGGAACGAAAACAATCTCTCCTGCGGAAGGCTGCTCGGAGGACGCTTGCTCGTTATTGGGATCTGTCGTAACCATGGCGGAGACCTGAGGCAAAGGCTCAGTTGGATAGTATCGGTCAGCCAATGGCCCTGCCAGAACAGAGCCAAGAATGACTCCAACGTTCGTTAGGGCGAGTGTCAAACCATTTGCCAAACTAAGTTTTTTGGCTGGAACCAGCTCGGGAATAATGCCAAATTTTGCAGGTCCAAAAAATGAACTTTGAATTGCAAAAAGTAAAAAGGCCAGAAGTGAAATCCAAAAACTTCCGAGTAATAATCCGAGCATTGCAATGACTGCGATTGGGATTTCGGCAATTTTCACCCAATAGATGATTTTCGCTTTACTGTATTTATCTGCGATTTGGCCAGCGAACCCGGAGAGTAGTAAGAATGGAATTGCGAGAACCAATGCGATGTAGCTTTGCGTGCCAGAACCAAGTGCGTTTACCCAAACACCTCCGGCGACAACCATCGCTGTAAGGATTTGCTTGAGAATGTTGTCATTCGCTGCACCCAAAAACGAAACACAGAGTAAAGAAGCCAGACCTCGATTCATAAGTCTGTTATCGGCTGCCGGTTTCGGCTCTCCCTCGCCTGATTTTGTTTCTGAGTTGAGAGTGGTTGAAACGGTCGTTTTTTGTTGGGGAGCTGAGTTGGCGGAAGCCATCTGTTTGATTCCTTTCAATCGCAATGTTTTTTACATAACGGGATTTGGTAATATTTTCCGCTAATCGAAGGCTACATTTACCAGTGCGATTATTTTTGACGTTTGTGCCACGAATTCTATTTTTAAACCAAAAAATCGTTAGAACATTGGCTCAATTCAAATTCAACGTGTGGAAGGCCCTCGGAGAAAGAACGGAATTAAACGCGAGATGATCCAGCCACGAAAGCAGCTACTTCCAAACGTCTCTATCCAGCATCCGATAGTTGATCGCTTCGGTGAGGTGGTGCGTCTGAATTTCGTTCGCCGCTTCGAGATCGGCGATGGTACGGGAGAGCCGGAGCACCTTGTCGTGGGCTCGAGCTGAGAGTCCAAGGTCATTGACAGAAATTTTGAGGATATTGATACACTCTCGGTTCAACTGGCAGAATTGTCGTATCTGCTTGCTCGACATTTGAGCGTTGTAGTTTGTTAGATCGCCATGGAACCGCTCGTACTGTGCCTTTCGGGCATTTTCAACACCTTCGCGTATCTCGGAACTAGACGTACCTGCTCGGGTTGATGAAAGTTCTTTAAATTCTGCCGCCGGGACTTCGACATGAATGTCAATTCGATCGAGTAATGGGCCTGAAATTTTCCCCATGTATTTTTCGATTTGGGGGGGCGAGCAATGACAGTCTCT
>JAQXDZ010000149.1 GCA_029251085.1 Mariniblastus sp. | reverse complement strand
TTTGGCTTTTGGCTTTTGGCTTTTGGCTTTTGGCTTTTGGCTTTTGGCTTTTGGCTTTTGGCTTTTGGCTTTTGGCTTTTGGCTTTTGTATACCGCGATGAGTTTTTGGGACTAAACAGACGTTATTCCCGAAGGAATACAGGAAATTGACGACTGCAAGGCACCCGCAGTCGCGACAATTGATTTGCTCGTCTTTATTCCAGAGGTGTGGCGCTTGCTCTTGGGGATAGCAATAGTTATTCTTGTCGCTCGATTCGCCTGCGGGCATGTCGATATTTCAACCACTAATCTCTATGGCCGCAGACATGCAATCCCAAGAGGCTGCTGCGTATTTTGAGCGGTATTTAATTCACACACAAACGTTCGCGGAATAACGGGTAGTTACATGAAAAAAATTCCTCCAGGATTCATTTTGCCGAGCGCGGCATACACGGTGAAGAAGAGTCGCATCAAATGGTATGACTTTTCGGACCGTTCCCCGCAGGTTGGCGATGTAGTTTACGGAAAAATCACACGCATTGGCCAGCACTCTGGATTGGAAAATCGGAATGGAAGAATTCATGTCATCAATGACGGAAGTAAAGGAGTGTTTGTTTTTGGAAACCGATATGCTCCAGACCACTTTGAAGGATTCATTCCAGAGACGTCTACATCCGAAGTCGACTTGCTTGCTCGGTCGGGTGTCGTCGGAATCGTCAAGTCAAAGAACTCAATGATCAAAGACCCAACGAGAGTTCGGATACTCGGATATGTTTGCAACGAAGATGGGTCTGTCCTAAACACTCGTGAGAGTCCTTTAATTCATCTAAGTAAGGCTTGCAAAACCAACTCGAATCGAGCTCGATTGGTTCTCGTGGTCGGCACCAGCATGAATTCTGGAAAGAGCACGGCGGCGGCGGCCTGTTGCTGGGCCTTGTCGAACATGGGCTACGAAGTTCGTGCTTCCAAGGTCACGGGCACCGCTTCTCTCCAAGATATCCTCAGGATGAACGACGCCGGTGCCAGCGTGTTCAACGACTTCACCCACTTTGGATACCCGTCTACCTACATGCTTCCCGAGACAGAACTTCTTAAAGTATTTAACCACATTGACCTGAAATACGGAAACAATGCAAAGAATTTCTGGGTCGTCGAGCTTGCTGACGGAATCCTCCAGCGGGAAACAGCCATGCTGCTGGCGTCCGAGGAAGTAAAAACTCGAATTCATCGATTAATTTTTTGTGCTGGTGATGCATTAGGCTGCATTGGCGGTTTGCAAGTTCTTAAAGAACGATTTGGTCTAACTCCGGATGCGATTTCGGGCGTCTGTTCAAGTTCACCTTTAGCGACCCAAGAACTCGCCGACCATACTGAAGTTCCAGTCTTCAATAATCTGACGCGGAATCTCAACGAGATTTCCGAGCTGCTTCTTTAGTTAACGCTAGGTTCGGATTCGGAGAAAAAATGGTCGATGGACTTAGCTTTGGTGCAGGGCAGTTTGATTACGACGACATTCGTAGCGGCCACCGCATTCCAGTGTTCTATTACTGCCCACCAAAAATTTCTCGAAGCACACAGGTTTTGTTAGTGATGCACGGCGTACGTCGCAACGCGAATAAATACCGCGATGTGTGGATTCATCTCGTTCAACAGCACGATGTGATTCTTGTTGCACCTGAGTTTTCGGAAGAACATTTCCCAGGATGCCAAGGTTACAATCTTGGAAACATTTGTGAAGGCAATGCAGCGTCCCTGACTGAGAATTCGGCAATCGCAATCTTGGAACGTTTGTTTGACCATATTCGACAAACAATGAATCTCACAACGGAGGAGTATCTGCTTTATGGCCACTCTGCTGGTGCACAATTTGTCCATCGGGCAATGTTGTTTCTAGATTCTCCGCGAGTGCGAATCGCGGTTGCTGCAAATGCCGGATGGTATACGTTGCCCACGTTTGAAACACAGTTCCCTTACGGCTTGGGGAATTCTCCCTGCTCGACCGAGCAACTCCGTCTTGGTCTAGAAAAACGCCTTGTTCTTCTTCTGGGTGAACAGGACACAGAACGTGCGGACAAACATCTAAGAATGACACAGCGAGCATTGCAACAGGGAGAACACCGCTATGAGCGTGGACAAACTGCGTTCCGTATCGCGAGAGAAACCGCAACGGCCATGAAGACTCGATTCGGTTGGGGCCTAGAGTCTGTTCCGAAGATTGGCCACAGCAACCTCTCCATCGCCCCCATCGCAGCAGCAATACTTCTTGCTGAGGCCACTCGACTGTGAGAAATCACCTACCATAGTGCAGTATTGCCCAATATGGTCACATCGACCGAAGCATTGAAACCCCAGTCGGTCCGAACCAAGAAATGTTCGATTGATGGGGACAGAAACGACCAAAACGGCCAAATCCGCGATCGAGTGTCCCAGAAACCTGATTCGGACGTTTTTCGACCACGGTTTTGGCTATCCATAAAAGGCATGAGTTTATGACCTCACGTCGCGATTTCCGCAGATCGTTACATACCGATAAAGCGTCGACCTTGAGATCTTGAGCGTATCGCAAATGTCATCCAGCGAAATCGATTTGTCGCAGAATAATTTGTTGGCGAGCTTGATCTTCGGATGATTGCGGTCCATCGCGGGTCGTCCACCAACGCGACCACGTGCCCTTGCCTGATGCTCTTGGAAAGAGCAGGCAAAAAAAGGGCTTCTCTGACAAGCAAGAGAGTCAGCGGCTTGCGAATAAGTTGGAGCACGAGGCAAAGTTGCGGAGGGATGGTCTTATTGACATAACTGCCGAGGAGCGGGTAATCCAGGCCAAGCTGCCGATTGCAACTCATCTCGACGACTACCTGTGTTCCGTCAGATTCAATATGCCGACGGAGAAGCACGTCACGCTAATAAAGACCCGGATTGAGGCTGTCATCAAAGAGGCCGGAGTCTCAACACCCTCTGATATCTCCCTAGATCGAGTTGAGTCGGCGATTATGGCAATCCAAGAGCAGAAAGACTTGGGCTTGAAGACGGTAAATCACTACATTCAAGCCGTTAAGGGATTCATGACGTGGATGGTGCCAATACGACTGCCCGCCAATCCACTGCATGATCTCAAGATGCGAAATGCTGAAGTAGATGTTCGTAAAAAACGAAGAGCGTTAACGGCTGACGAATTTTCACGTCTTCTTTCATCAGCTCGATCGAGTTCTAGGGACATCCAGTGCTTTAACGGCGAACAACGGGCTCGTATTTACTTGATTAGTTTTTTGACTGGCCTGCGAAGGAAAGAAGTTGCGAGTCTGAAGCCGGAGAGTTTTCAGCTTGACGGAAATCCCCCGACTTTGGTCGTGGAAGCAGGGAATTCTAAGCACCGCAGGAAGGACACGATTCCCCTTCACCCTGAACTGGTTGAGATGCTTCGTGATTGGATGCCCGAGTACACTGAAGGGCAGCCCCTCTTTCCAAAACTTGCAAAACGTAAAACGTATGAGATGGTCAGGAAGGACTTGGAGGCAGCGGGAATTCCGTATACGACGAAAGAC
This sequence comes from Mariniblastus sp., assembly GCA_029251085.1. Classification (GTDB taxonomy): domain Bacteria; phylum Planctomycetota; class Planctomycetia; order Pirellulales; family Pirellulaceae; genus Mariniblastus. The sequence goes on along the minus strand of JAQXDZ010000149.1, from coordinate 599 downwards.
GGCGACGCTGACTTTCATGCTGCCGGTCGGCATAGCCACATCACAGAACTGCTCCTAAACGGTGCGAGTCTGGTCGAGGCCAAAGAGTTGGCCCGCCATAAGGATGTGCGGATGACGATGCGGTACACTCACATCGGGCTGAAGGATCAGGCAAAGGCAATTGAGAATTTACCGACAGATCCGAGTTGGCAAACCCGCGTGCCCGCAACCGAAAAGTCGCAGCATATACGCAGCAAGTCGCAGCATATACGCAGCAAATCAGGCGTCTCTGAGGGGCAATCCGAGTCGTCAGAAGACACCGGTTGTCACCCAAAAGGCGAAAGCAAGATTGACGCAAGTCCTTGTGAAGATTCACCTTCTGGCATGCAGAGACAAAAAAAGGCACCGCCAGTCACTGACGGTGCCCTAGTGGAGGCGGCGGGGATCGAACCCGCGTCCCGCGATGAATCCGCTATATCCTCTACGTGTGTAGTCGCCGATTTAAATTTCGTTCGAACCACCGGGCAACGACACCCTGAAACTCAAACTAGTCTGAAACTTAATTTAACAATCCGCGTGTCAAACATGACTGATTGCGATCTGGAATTGGTGACCAGCAG
>JAQXDZ010000143.1 GCA_029251085.1 Mariniblastus sp. | reverse complement strand
ATCGACGAGATTTCAACTCTTCGTGGAACACTTGGTGCTTTCCAAGGTAACACACTGGAGTCGACTGCGACGAACATGCGTTCAACATTGGAAAACACTGTAAACGCAGAGTCGGTTATTCGTGACACTGATTTCGCTGACGAAATCTCGAAGTTCACCAACAGCCAGGTTTTGGTTCAGGCAGGTGCTTCGGTTCTTTCGAGTGCAAATCAGTCTTCACAGCTGATCCTTTCGCTACTTGGCTAAATCAACTGAGAAAACATACGATTGACAGCTTCGTTGAACCGATGAAGCTTTAGGATAAAAGAACTGGGCTCCCTGCGGGGAGCTGGTTCAACACAGCGACGATGAAAGTCGGCTTCGGCCAACTTTCATTGTTTCGTTTAGTAAGACAAGAAAAAGTTTCAATTCCCTTGCCGCTGGGAGAATTCACATGTTTTCCATTGATGGACTCGTCAGTGGACTCGACACCACGTCGATCATCGAAGGACTCGTCTCCCTTCAAAAATCTCAGGTTGACCGCCTGAATGTCAAGAAAAGCGAGATTCTGACGGAACAGGCTGCGTTCCAGGGTGTTGAGGCACGCCTTCTCTCGCTCAAGTCCAGCATGAGCCAATTGAACCGCTCTACGGGCTCAGTTTTTGATCAAACCACCGCTTCGTCAAGCGACGAGTCGATTCTTACGGTGACCTCTGAGTCAAAGGCAATCCCCGGCTCCTACAATGTTAGAGTCAATTCACTGGCAAGAGCCCATCAAATTGGTTCTCAAGGTTTTTCCGACCCCTCAACAACGATCTCAACTGGCACCATTTCATTTCAAGTAGGCGACCGCTCCGCGACTGAAATCACGATTGACACGTCCAACAATACGGTGGACGGGTTGGTTAATGCGATCAACACCCAATCAGACGACGTCTCAGCCTCGATCGTTTATGATCAAGGTAACTCGGCACATCGAATTCTTCTAACATCAAAGTACACTGGCGAAGCCAATGAAATCAACGTTACTAACAATTTAATCACGCCGACTGGTTCTGAAGTACTCCCTGATTTCTCCGGTGCGGCAATCCAGGACGCAACCAATGCTCAACTCCAACTCGGCTCAGGAGCAGGGGCAATTGTCGCTGAGTATGACTCCAATGTGATCGATGGATTAATTGACAACGTCACATTGAATCTGGAATCAGCAGACGCTTCGAAGGACATCAATCTCAAAGTAACGCGCGACACCGAAGCCGCTAAATTTGCGATCGAAGGATTTGTCGACAACTACAATTCGATGATTCAATATATTGATGACCAAACCGCATTCAACACCTCTACCAACACAGCCAGTCCGCTGCTTGGGAATCGAACAGTTTCCACTTTGAAGACCACCCTGAGTTCGATGGTGACCGAAAGTGTCCCCGGCCTCTCTTCATCGGTCAATCGTTTCTCACAGCTCGGCATCGACATTGATAACGGTGGAAAACTGATTATCAATTCGTCCGAACTTGAAAGTGCGTTACAAGGAAACACCGATGGAATTGAGCCAACGGACATCCAACGCGTCTTTGGCATGAGTGGTGTGAGCGATAACTCCGGCGTGAGTTTCCTGCTCGGCAGCACCCGTACCCAAGCAAGTACCTCAAGCTACCAAGTGGATATTTTACAGTCTGCAGAACGTGGTTCGGTTACCGCGACCAGCGTGTTGGACGCTTCGATCGTCATTGATTCTTCAAACAATCAAATTCAACTGTCGATCGACAGTCTGGAGACAGACACCATCACACTGGCTTCTGGCACTTACACGCAGGAAGAATTGGCCAGTCACCTTCAATCTAGAATCAATGGAATAGACACCCGGGATTTCGATGATGTTGACGTTTCTCTGGAGTCTGGATTTCTCGAAATCACTTCGCAGAGATACGGACGCTCGTCAGAAATATCAGCCATTTCAGGTACCGCCAGTAGCATCCTAGGATTCGATGGTACTGAAACAGGCGTTGGGCAAGACGTCGCTGGTTCTTTTATCGTCGATGGCGTGGTCGAGACAGCCACGGGAACCGGACGTGTCCTCATCGGTGACTCCGACAACGACAACACAGCTGATCTTCAAGTACGTGTCACCTTAACTTCAGGACAGGTGTCTGGCGGAGTTGAGGCCAATCTGAATGTCTCCCGCGGAATCAGTTCATCGCTTGATAAATATTTTGGCGAGCTACTCGATACGAGCGTTGGTACGATCAAGACTGCGGAAGATAACTTTACGCTGAGAATCGAATCGCTCGATGCTTCCATCGCACGCGTGAATTCAATCAGCGAGGCAAAGACGGAAGACTTGATCGCTCAGTTCACCGCGTTAGAGAGAGTATTGAGCGACTTACAGGGCACCAGCAGCTTTTTAACCAGCCAACTGGCGTCGCTCTAGATCTTCGCAACAAAACAACGGCATTAGCCGAGCAAGAATTTATTTCTGTTTAAAAGGATGTAAACCAATGGCGTATCAAAGTGATCAAGTGCTCGACAATATGATCAAAGGGCTTTCGAGAATCGATATGCTGCTCGTCCTTTACGACCGCGCTATCGCTTCGCTGGAGGCAGCTAAATCAGCAAAAGAAGCCAGCGATGAAAAAATGCAGCAGAAGTTTGGGTATGAAGCCAACAAGTTAATCATGGGAATTCACAGCGGACTCGATACCGAAAAATATCCAGTAGCTGTCGATGTCGCCCGGCTATTGCACTTCATCATGACGAGAATTGAACAACAGGATTTCTCTGACGCCATTAAATTCACGAAACAACTTCGTGAAAGCTATGCTCAAATTCGAGATCAAGCGGTTCAACTCGAATCCAATGGAGAGATTCCGCCGATTATCCAATCCAGCGGTGTAAATACGATCGCGTAGGTTTATTTTTTATCATCCTCGGCATGGTTGGCCTCGACAAACCAAGTAACGACTCGAATCCGGTGCAACAAGCTTACCGATCCGATGGTTGATCTGTAGCGACGCTCGACTCACCAATGATCCTGCGTCCTGTTTCACTAATCAATGGATTGTTATGTGTGGAATTCTGGGCATCATCACCGGCCCTAATGGCGAATTACTAGATGAATCGCGCGTGCTAAGAATGCGCGATACGATGGAGGATCGCGGCCCCGACGGAGCCGGATTTTTTCGTCATGAACAGACGACTTTGGCCCATCGCCGACTCGCCATTCGCGATATCGAACATGGCCAGCAGCCCTGGATTTCCCAAAACGGCAAATACGCATTTGTCTATAACGGGGAAATTTACAATGACGATGAAATCACTAAGTCGCTTTTAGAAAATGGCGTTCAGCTACGCACCCAGTGTGACACTGAAGTCTTAGCGGAGGCCTGGTCGCTGTGGGGCAGGGAATGCATTGACCGGATCCGTGGCATGTTCGCCTTTGCGGCAGTTGAACTCCGGACGGGGAAAACATGGCTGGTCCGGGATCGAGTTGGGATGAAACCGCTCTTCTATGCGGCGATTGACGGTGACTTTGTTTTCGCCAGCTCAATCGCAGCCATTAGGATGCACCCCCGATTCACCTCGGAACCCAATCTGGCGACCCTCTCTCATTACCTTCAAACGCTAAGAATCACCCTTGGTCGAGATACTGTTTTTCAAGGAATCTCCACTTTATTGCCGGGTGAAATCGTCAGCTTCCAATATCCTGATCTAAACAGTGACTTTTACTGGGTGCCGCCCACACAAGCGACCAAGCCTACACTCAGTTTCGAGGACGCCGCATCTCAACTTGGAGAATCGCTAAAACAAACAGTTCGACAACACTTAAAGAGTGATGTCACCGTCGGCATGATGATGAGCGGGGGCGTAGATTCCAACACGTTAGCGACCTTGGTGAGACAACAATCCGGCCGCAAAATGACGGGCGTCTGCGGGGGAGGCGTCAACACCCCACCGACAAACGAAGCGGGCAGTGATTTTGAATTTGCACGGTCTTGCGCCTCCCACCTCGATTTTAATTATTCCGAAGTTCGCATCACCAGCGAACAATATCTTGACAGTTGGCAAGCTCTCGTTGGCAAACTTCAATCACCTTTGGCAACTCCGACGGATACGATTATCTTTAATATCGCAAAACACTTGAAACAGTTTTGCGGAGTAGCTTTGGGAGGAGAAGGCGCTGATGAAGCGTTTTGTGGCTACGCGATACAACATTGGTCAGGCCATGACTTTGACCGCGCCCAAGGCATGAACCAACTAAACGATCCACAACAGCTTGAATTTCAAAATGGCCTAAACCAACAATATGGCAGACATAATTTCAACTCGCTGGCTGAACACTATCTGACATCCAATGGCCTGGTCCCCTGGAGTGCGCAAAAGGCACTCTTCCGGCCAGAATATTATTCCGATGAAATCCCCCAATTAATCACCTCTCATTATCAACAAATGTTCGAGGTACAAGGCGACATTCCCACTGCAGAAAAATATGCAGGCGTACTCATCAGTGTAAATCTTGAAAGCCTCCTACGACGCCTCGACACGGCAACCATGGCTGCCAGTCTCGAAGCACGAGTGCCGTTTGCAGATCATGTCATTATTGAAAATGCTGTTAAGCTTCCGCACCATTACAAAATTGACCTCGCCCCGAAGGAAACTTCTCCATGGCTCAATTCACTCGCCTTATCCGAGCGAGGCAGTCTTCGCTCCAAACGCATCTTGCGATCTGTCGCATCCGGACTCATGCCCACCCCACTCGCACAACGTCCTAAGATGAGTTTCCCGACTCCACTTCCCAACTGGCTAAGCTCCGACTGGCAACCTTGGATAAAAAAGAAACTCGAACAGAGTGATTTTGCAAACACTCTTTTTCGTCCCGAAGCTCTTGCCGAAATGGCAAACTTTCCAAACGAGCTCTCGCTATGGAAATGGCCACTCATCAACACAATTCTTTGGGGTGACCAGTGTTTCAATTAAACATCATGTTTGCAGCAACCAGCAGCAACAAAACCTGATAATCGGCAAAACAAGTACAAGCAGTAACTCAAGCAATTGGGGCAGAGGTTTGTCGATTTTCCAAGGACAATTAACACACCCAGATTCAAATTACTTCGATTCAATTAATAGATGAATGCGCGCGAAAATGGCACTTAGAAAAAACTAAAAACTAATCGCACGTGCTGTTTAGCGTGTCCTATAATTTTGCAATACGCATACTGCATTTCATCTCATTTTTACATCAAAAATGCGTTCCTTATCCAGTCGGAAACTACTGTGAATAACACGATCTTAAACCTCCCGAATACCGATTCGAAACGAAAGCTTACCGAAAAGCTCATTCAAGCAGCCCGTGACATTAAGATGCTTCCGGATATCGCCCTGAAAGCGATCGAGATTGCTGACAACACCAATGCCAGCACTCAGGAATTTGCAAATATCATCGCTCAAGACCCTCGACTGACGAGAGACATCCTTTCGTTATCCAACAGCCCACTATTTCCACGAGCGCCCGGTGTCAAACCAATCTCGTGCTTGAAGATGGCAATCAATCGGCTTGGCTCGCGACAAACCAAACAAATGATTCTTGTTTCATGCTATTCCAGCATGCTAAATCAGATGGACATGGACGAAGTTCAGGTCCGTGAAATTCTTGGACGGCATAGTTTCTTAACTGGTGTGATCAGCACCAAGTTGAACAAGCTGTTTAAGCTTGGGATTCAAGGAGAGGAGTTCACCGCTGGATTGCTGCACGATGTCGGCAGAATCCTTTTGGCCACCGCAGCACCAGAAGAATTCAAAGCACTGGATGCAATGGACTTCAGCGAACGCCACGACATCATTCAAGCGGAAGTCGATTACATTGGAACTTCTCACGCGGAAATCGGTGAGTGGTTCCTCCTTCGCAACCACTTACCAGAGGAACTAGTCAGCGTAGCCCGCCATCACCACAATCCTGCGGCATGCGGGAAGTTCAAAAGATTCGTCGCCCTGATCTCTGTCGCCGACGATTTAGCCAACTACTATCAACGCAAAGAACTGGAAACAGAGTACGATTGCTCCGACCTCGCGGGCCTGCAGCTCCTAGAGACACTTGGCGTCGAAACCCCGGTAGAACGCCTCACAGAAGCGTGGCCAGAAATTTTAAGTGATTCCGTCGAGAGCTCCAGCCAACTTTCAAGACTTTCCTAAGCCAACGAACGTCTCACCTGGCGTAATTCACGCCCACTCTGCAGCCGCTCGTTACCGGAGAAAATTCAACAGGCTGGTCGAAGTAATTTGAGCCGTGACTGAATAGGTAAACTCCAGTAACGATTGCTCATTTTGCAAACGCAAAACCGTTTCTGGAATGTCGGTCGACTTTACATTGCTTAGTTGAGTCTCTACCTCAAGTTCAATATCTTCGATCCGATACTCCAGCTCTTCCAAAGACTGCAGCGACGCAGATTGGCGTCCCATCGTTACGAGAATGTGATCCGCCATCTCGCCCAGTTCGCCAATCCGACGATCCAAGGCACTCGCATAGTCAGCATTACTCATATCGCGATTGTTTCGCAAATCTTGGGCTAACTCATGAAGTACCTGAAACGCGTTTGCCGTTCCTGGAAACTCCAGATAGTCCGTTCCTGAACGAGTGATTTGTCGTGTATCGATATGAGCCTGCCCACCACTTGTGGAATCAACAATCGTCTGGCTCGCAGAAAAATCAATTGCGAGACTGGTAACACCACCGTCCACACTGATAGTTCCATCTGCTGTCAAACCGTCCGTGCCACTAAAACCCGGAATGACAGAACTCATATCGAGATAAACATGCCGTCCGTTGGAATCAACGATTTGCAAATCAACATCCGTGCTTGACCAAGGAATGGGCTCGCCACCATTTAACTGAACGGTGCCGGACGTTCCAGTTCCGCTGGTATCGACAACCGTAATTTGATTATCACCTGCCGGCCCCAGCACGGTATCCCCATCAACAGAACTCGCTCCGGGTGAAACACCAGAGGTTCCGTCATAAGTGGTCAAGGTGTGCGACACCAATAAATTTGCTCTTCCGACCATGCTGTCGGTTCCGGCGCCGTTTTTCGCACCGGTATCTCCGTAGACCAGCATCTCCCCCCGATCACCACTTTCAAAAACTTCGTCTCCCGCATAAAACGTTTCGATTGCCACCCTTGTCCCAATGTAGGCATAACTACTTTCCGACGCGCCCTGATAGTCGGCAACCAAAGGCCCGCCTTCTACTTCAGGATCCCCAAAATCATAAGGGGGCTGGTCCGCTCGAACTCCCGAATATAAATACGAACCGCCCAGTTGCGAACTCGCAATATCCTTCATATTTGCAAGCAGGCTTTCTACCTCAATTGCGATTGCATTTCGTGCACTGGGCGTATTGGCCTGGACACCCTGCTGCGCCAGCGATTTTGCCTGAACCAGAATATCGTGTGATTGTTGCATATTGAGAACGCTCATATTGAGCTTCGCCTCAGTATCATTCACAGCCAAAGCATCCGATTGAAGATGCTGAAGTTGCGTCGACAACGTTGTCACTTGCCGAAAAGAAACCGGATCGTCAGAGGCTCTCTCAAGGCGTACGCCCGATGAAATCTGCCGCTGATATTTAGCAATGTTCGAATTAAAATTAGAGACAAATCGAATTGCCTGATTCGTATTCGTTTGAGATGTCGTTCGAAAGAGCATTTATTTACCTGACCATCTGAAACAGTTCGTCGAGCATTGATTCCATGGCCCGCACAACTTGAACTGCAGCTTCGTAAGTTTTTTGATATTGGGTCAAGTTAATGAGTTCCTCATTAACATCGACTCCCGAAACAGAATCTCGCTCGGTTGCGTATTGGAATTTCAAATCCGAAAGACTCCCCTGCACACTAATGGAAGCCTGCACACGGAATCCGATTTCAGAGTTGAGCTCCCCGAGAAAATTCTCAAACGTTGTTCCTTCTCCAGCTACGAATTGGTTTCGCATCTCGATAAGGCCCTTAAGATTGTTGGTGTCGGCCAAATCTCCCGACTGAGACGTAGCAATTGCATCCGGGTTCCCCTTTATCCTCGAATCCAAATCGATGCTGCGCGCATCGTGCCCGGAAAAAAAGGTATTTAAACCGACCGCAGAAAGTACCCCCGTGGTATCTGGATCCGCGACCATCACAACTTCAAAATTATCACCTGCCACTAAATCGCCGACGCTTAACTCCAACGAGACTCCCTGGCCAAGCTCAAGTGAGTCCCCGGCGGCATAACCGTCTCCCACATTGATCTCGTCAATCACTGTACCACTGGCATCCGCAACCTGGACTTTCAACCCAGCCGTCTTGCCAATCTCACCCGTTCCAAGCGCAGTGATTGTGTAGGTCTGATTTTCAGTACCGGTATAGTCTCCCCCTATACTTGGAATGGAGGTTCCGGTCACACCTGCCAAATCGGGTGTACTCTCCAATCGACCCGTAAAATCAAATTGATAACCGGGTTGTGCGATCACCGACATTTTCCCAGTATTTCCGTCCACAACCGCCTGAACGTTGTTAATCGTTGTGATTTTGGTCGCGACATCACGTAACGAATCAGTGGCCGGATCAATGGAGATCCCAGTCGTTTGCCGCTCGCCGGAAGGAGAAGTAATGGTAACAAACAGCTCGCCAGCCTCGATGGGAAAGACAGCCGACTCAGCTAACGGCAAATCAACATCGCTAACCGACCGCGTCCCATGAAGTGTCTTAAACGATCCGTCGATTCCAACGCCCACCGCGTGCAACTGATCCATTTGAGAAATTAGTTCCGAGGCAAAAGTATCAATCTGACCCGAAAAGCGACCGATCACATTGTTGTGCACGTCCAGAAGTGCAGCGATTCGCCCACCGGCAAACTCCACAGGTCGGTCGCCTTCCTCAAGTTGAACCTGAATGTTTCCAGCAGCATCCGTTACTGTTTCAAAACGAATGGGGGTCATCCCAATGTTGACAGAACTTCCCGCCAATCCCAGTCCCATATTATTTTGAACAAACTCAAATCTCTGCACATCGACTCGCTCGGCAATCTGATTTACTAGTCGATCACGTCTATCCATCAAGTCATTGGGGACTCGATCATCCAGGGTAGCGTTGATTTGATTTTGCAGGTCTACCAGTTCCTCAATTTCGAAATTGAGAGTATCGACCTCCAATTGAATTTGCTGCTTCACGCCGTCTTGAATATCAACGAACTGATTGGAAGTCTCTCGAATACGACTTGCTAAATTTCCCGCCTGATTCAAAACTGAATTTCGAAGTGATATTTCCCCAGGATTTGCAGAGAGCCGGGACATTTCATCAAAGAGTCCATTCATCGCATCCTGAATTGAGCCGTCACCTACTGTGAGAACTGATTCGATTCGTGACTCCAACATCAAGCTTTGATCGATTCGGCTTAAATCAGAGGTCGAATTGGTATACGCTGTCTCGGTAATATTGTTACGGATGCGGCGCAATTGACCTACATTGACGCCTGCCCCGGCCACCTTACCGTCGACGATTGTCGAACGACGGGTGTCCAGCAAGACGTCTTGACGGTGATACCCTTCGGTACTCGCATTAGCCAGGTTATGCGAAATCGTATTGATCGCAAACTGACTTGCCTGAATCGCAGATAGTCCAATATTAAGATTCATTTTTCCACTCTAACAACTTGTTTTGAGGAAACCGGAATCGGGAGATCCCTTTTGAGTCTGCCCAGAAGCATCATACGAATTTAGGCCTGACCGGCCCCCGGCTAGGACCTGATCAAAGTAGCTCAACGTATACACAAGCACCGTCTGATTCCCCATCGCGATCGCCGAAAATTCGTTGTATTTCGTCTTCACTTCATTTCGCAACGTCATCAATTCGCTCTTCATTGGCTCAGAAATTTTCCGGGACAAATTCGTTACTGAGACCGGCGTGTCCACCTGCATTTCTAATTCGCTTAAAAGGAGCGGCAAGCGCTTGCGTGCCTCGAGCACCGGATGAAATTTCTCGGTAATTTCGGAATTCAAGCGGTTCAGGCGAGCGCGAACCTCTTCATTCCTACCGTAATGGGACCGCGCCACTTCCAATTTCTGGCCGGCTTCAGTCTCGCTGTTGCTGGAAACCAGTTCGTCTGTCTGACGCTTTCGCTGCTCTTTCAAAATAGATTGAACCTCTAGACTTGACTCAATCACAGCGTCGAGCAAAACCGATTCCTGTCGAAGATGCTGCATGACTTGCCGCGTCTTTTCCATCAGTTGATTCTGTTGATTCTCCATCAGTCCCTCTTCACGGTAACTTTTGTAACTGCCTAAATACTTATTTAACTAATCAACAATCCGCATCCCAAT
>JAQXDZ010000135.1 GCA_029251085.1 Mariniblastus sp. | reverse complement strand
TTTCTTTTCACCGATCGCCCACGAAAATCTGCAAAGTCCACACCTACCGGACGGATCAGCAAATAATGGAAATTTAAAACTCTACACTGACGCCATGCAGCGAATTTGTGACGAAAAGAATGTTCCGTTCTACGATCTCTTTGCCCTCAGCAAGGAGCTATACGACAACAGCGATATCGCGTTGACAATGAATGGAATCCACCTTACCGATCATGGGAACCAACAACTTGCCAAGGCCCTAATTCCAATTCTTGCTCCTTCTGCTGCCATCCCATCTGACGACACAATCGCAAATCTACATGCCGCTGTGATTGATAAAAATTATCACTGGTTCAATCGCTATCGCGTAGTGGATGGGTACAACGTATTCGGAGGTCGCTCCAAACTTGCGTGGTTTGATCAATCCAACGCGGATGTGATGATGCGAGAAATGGAGATGTTCGATGTGATGACAAACAATCGGGATCAACATATTTCTTCAATTGCGCAAGGCGACCCGCAACCGGTTCAAGACGACAACCTTCCACCGGATTTATCCGTTCGCCCAAATAAAGTAGGGCCGCTGGAAAAAGGTGCTTGGCCTTATCTCGGTGGAAAGGAAGCAATTAGCAAAATGACGATTCATCCAAAGATGAAAGTCAATCTATTTGCTTCCGAAGAAATGTTCCCCCGATTAATTAACCCCGTTCAAATGTCCTTTGACGCCGACAGTCGATTGTTCGTCGCATGTTGGGAGTCCTACCCTCATTGGAATCCAAGCCAACCAAGGAAAGATTGCATTCTAATTCTGCCCGACAACGACCAAGACGGTGTGGCCGACGAAAGTATTGTTTTCGCCGATGGACTGAACTCGGTCACGGGTTTTGAATTTTGGGGTGGCGGCATGCTGGTTGCCGCACCACCAGAAATTTGGTTTCTGAAGGACACCGACGGTGATGACCAAGCGGACGTTAAAATTCGCATGCTCCAAGGAATCTCAAGTGCGGACACGCATCACTCTGCCAACGCCCTGATTGTCGGCGCTGATGGATGGCTTTACTTCTCCCGAGGCATCTTTAACGTTGCGAACTTCGAGACGCCTACCAAAACATTCCGGTCCGGGGCATCCGGAGTTCATCGCTTCAATCCACGTACTTTCGAATTTGAATTCCATTTTCCAATCGGCCCCAATCCCCATGGGGATGTTTTCGATCAATGGGGTTATCAATTCGCGAATGACGGCACCGGAGGCACAGGAAGCTATGTAAATATTGGCAAAGGAATCGGGAACAAGAAGTGGTTCAAGAAACGTGTTCGACCAGTCCCAGCCAATGGAATACTCTCAAGCAGTCACTTCCCTCCGCAACATGACGGCAATTTCCTGATTAGTAATGCGATTGGTTTCCTAGGCGTTGCCCAACATAAAGTAAACTACAGCGGCGCGGACATTACTGCGGTCGAAATCGAACCTATTGTTTCCTCAACCGATCCAAACTTTCGTCCAAGCGACATGGAAGTTGGCGGTGACGGCGCGCTTTACATTGCCGACTGGCACAACGCCTTGATCGGTCATATGCAACACAACATGCGTGACCCAAATCGAGATCATTCCCATGGTCGAGTTTATCGAGTCACCTACGAGGGGCGCCCGCTAGTCAACGCTCCCAAGATGAAAGGTAAGCCAATTCCCGAAGTCTGCGAAAATTTCTTTTCCAAGGAAACGTCGACTCGATACCGCGCCCGGTTGGAATTGAGCGGCCGCGAGAGAGGCGATCTAGAATCGCAGGTTATCCAGTTTTCCAAACAATTGGACCCTCGAAAAAGCTCGGCAGACCGCGATGAGGCACAGGCGCTTTTGGAGTGTCTATGGGTTCTAGAGGAGCAAAGACTTCCAAATCTAGAGTTATTGAAGCGGGTTTTTCAGGCCGAAGAAAGTAAAGTTCGTGCGGCTTCTATCCGTACCCTCGGTCATTGGAATGGATTGGTAGAAGGCTGGGAGCCGATTCTCATGGCTGCAGCTAAGGATTCATCTGCCCTCGTTCGTGCTGAAGCCGTTAAAGCCGCGGTCGACCTCGGTGGACTCGTCGGTGCTGAAGCCGTGTTTTCCGCTAATTCAAAGGAGCTCGATCCCGAACTAGAAACCGTGCTTAGCTATGCGAAATCCCAACTCAACATTGATCAAATGATTCGGCAAATGCTCGTTACCGGCAAATCCCTTTC
>JAQXDZ010000004.1 GCA_029251085.1 Mariniblastus sp. | reverse complement strand
TGGTACGGGAGAGCCGGAGCACCTTGTCGTGGGCTCGAGCTGAGAGTCCAAGGTCATTGACAGAAATTTTGAGGATATTGATACACTCTCGGTTCAACTGGCAGAATTGTCGTATCTGTTTGCTCGACATTTGAGCGTTGTAGTTCGTTAGATCGCCATGGAACCGCTCGTACTGAGCCTTTCGGGCATTTTCAACGCCTTCGCGTATCTCGGAACTGGACGTTCCAGCTCGGGTTGATGAAAGTTCTTTAAATTCAGCCGCCGGGACTTCGACATGAATGTCAATTCGATCGAGTAATGGGCCTGAAATTTTCCCCATGTATTTTTCGATTTGGGGGGGCGAGCAATGACAGTCTCTACGCGGATCGTTGCGGTATCCACACGGACATGGATTAAGGGCGGCCACCATCATGAAATCGCTTGGAAAGGTCGTTGATCGTTGGGCTCTTGAGATGGTCACTAGGGAGTCTTCAAGTGGTTGTCGTAAAACTTCAAGCGTCCGTCGATTAAACTCAGGAAGCTCGTCTAAAAACAGGACGCCGTTGTGGGCCATGGAGATCTCGCCTGGCATTGGCGTACTTCCACCACCAACCAGTCCTGCTTCGCTGATGGTATGGTGTGGGGATCGAAAGGGACGTGTGGTCAACAATGGTTGTCCAGGTTCGAGCCTGCCACAAGAGCTGTAAATACGCGTGGTCTCAATTGATTCGCCAGGCGAAAGTTGTGGAAGTACAGTTGGAATTCGTTTGGCAAGCATGGTCTTACCCGATCCCGGTGGTCCAAGCATGAGTAGATTGTGAGCGCCAGCAGCAGCGACCATCACCGCGCGTTTTGCCATTTCCTGTCCGCGTACGTCTGAGAAATCGACTTGGTAATTCGAGAAGTTTTCGAATAGCTTGTTAATGGGCGAAGGAGTTGGTTCGAGCTCAAGTTGGCCGGAGAAGAAACCAACGGTTTGCGTCAGGCTGTCAACGGCAATGACTTCGAGCCCTTCAACGACGGAGGCTTCGGTAGCGTTCTGTTGAGGCACGACAATTCCGCGAAATCCTGCTTTTTTTGCGGCGATCGCCATCGAAAGGATACCTTTGGCGGGACGGGTACGGCCTTCGAGTGCAAGTTCACCGACGACAGCGTATTCCCTGACAATGTCAGACTGGAATTGGCCGCTTCCGAGAAGGATACCAAGCGAGATCGGAAGGTCGAATGTAGACGCTTGTTTGGGTAGGTCAGCAGGCGCCAAATTAATCACGATTCGATCGACGGGGCGTACAAAGCCTGAATTGACGATCGCCCGTTCGCAACGGTGAGTACTTTCTCGGACTGCAGCCTCAGGTAACCCGACCAAGATTGTTTTTGGGATAGCCCCCAGCGAGACATCGACTTCCACCTCTACTTCAATCGCGTCAATGCCAAGCAATGAAAAAGTTCTCAACTTTGCGAGTCTTCCGTTTCCGGAGTTGGAGCCTTTTCGACTTTGATCGGACGTTTGCGATCGATTGGTAGAGGTTGGGTCAGTCATCGTATTTGCCTGCCATTTCTTTTACGATCTCACCCATCAAACGTCTTGCTGCTTTGGGTGCGATAATTTCCGCACTGCTCCCCATGCATAATACTCGGGGAATGATTTCGAGGTCGTGAACGGCGGGAACGGTGAGTTCAATACTGCCGTCTTTCAGTTGTTTGACTTTTTGCTCTGCGTGCAACGGGTCTTCAGTGACCCAGGCGGCGGCGTCAGCGGCAACCTTAATTTTATAGTTCGCAACTTTTCCACGGCGAACGAACATTTGCATGGTGTTCCCAATAAATTCGTCGAGATCAAGGTCTGCAGGTTCTTTGAACCATTCATCCAGAATGGTTGCTTTATGAAATCGATCGAGTTTCCAGGTTCGAACTCGCGTGTCGGGATCTTCAATTTCGTTGGCGGCAGCAATGATGTAGAGGCTCGACTGAAAGAGTGCGACCGTGTACGGCTCAATTTTCCGGATCTTGGGTGCGTTGCCCGGTGACTGATAAGTAATCTCGACCACTCGGTGTTCCATGACACCGCGGTTAAGCGTCTTAATGATTCCATGTTGTTTCTCGTAGGACTTGGCCGGAACTCCTAAAACGCGGAGTGTCTTACGGAATTTTTCGTAGTGCGTGAGAACGGAGCTAGGGATTTCTTCTTTGACTTTATTCCAGAAGGATTCAATGCCCATCCAGAACGGTGTACCTGCGAGTGGATGCATTAGTTGGCGGCCCATCGAAAGTGCGATGAGTTCAGTTGCTGAGAAACTAATTTTCGTCGTTGATTTCGCGCGGGGGCCAAGTTTCCACACCTTGCCACGTCCTGAGTCGTGAACATCCACATCGATCCCGGCCAGCTGAAGAGCTTCGAGGTCGCGGCGAAGTGTCCGTGTGTGTAACGACTTAAGCCCAAGCTCCTCGACGATGTCCGCCTGAAGTTCTTGCAGAGTTTTGCCATACCGTACGCGCTCGAGAATTTGCAAAATCTTGTGCTGTCGGATCAGTTGTTCGTTTCGAGCCATGGTTCTGAATGGTTGGGTGTTTTACGTGGGTTATCAATTAAAAAGACATTCCGATTATCCATTGGGATTCGGTGCTCGCCAAGCACCTCACCCGATAGAGCTGAAATTCGTCAAATTTTTGCCAGCGAAATGGGAAATAGGTAAGAATTTGGGCTGTTCAGCACCATTTTAAAGGGTGACGATAGCCGAATAAATATTTGATTTAAACGGTTGGCTTTGGACATGAAAGTGTAATACTTCCGTATCTGAACTGCATTCGGATTCATTCGCTCAATAATTAGAGCTTTGATTCTCCAAACTTGGACAGAGTAATATTTCAATGACAAAGAAACGAAGAGCGGTGGTGTGCTTGAGCGGCGGAATGGACTCAACGGCGTTGTTGGTTCGATTACTAGCCGAGGGGAGGAAAGTATATGGCCTGAGTTTTGATTATGGTCAGAAACACCGCATCGAATTAGCACGTTTGAAACAGAATGTAGAGTACCTGCGAGATAATGGAATTGAAATTGATTCGCAGATTTTGGATATGTCAAAACTCGGATCGTTATTTCACTCAGCCTTGACGGATGCGAATTGGACAGTGCCAACGGGGCATTACGAGCAAGAGAATATGAAGCAGACCGTTGTTCCGAATCGCAACGCAATCTTCTCATCGATTGCTTATGGTTACGCGTTGTCTATCGCCATTCAAGAGGATTCGGAGGTTGATTTTTCTCTCGGCGTGCACAGTGGCGATCACGCGATCTATCCCGATTGCCGACCCGAATTTTACGAAGCAATCTTTAGTGCTTTTTCTATTGGCAACTGGGACTCTGAAAAAGTGTTTCTCAATCTTCCTTACCTGAACATGGACAAGGCTGATATTCTTGAAGACGCTGGCCACTCCATCGAAAAGCTCGGCTTAGACTTCGATACAGTGTTCCGAAATACTTGTACCAGTTACCAGCCTGATAAGGCTGGCAGGTCTCACGGATTGACCGGGTCGGATGTTGAGAGAATCTTGGCGTTTCAAAAATACGGACGGCCTGATCCCGTGGAATATCGTAGTCCTTGGGAAGATGTTGTTCGGCAGGCCCAGCGGCTTGAACGTCAGTTTAAACAGGATTCCAGTGCTGGTTTTGACGCCTGAGCTGAAACCGATTCGTTTCCTAGCCTGCTGGCGACCAATGGCTGGTTGCAGAATTAACGTGAATATCGGGGTTCTTCCGTAATTACGAGAAGGCCAGGGATCTGAGATTTCAGTTCGGCAACCGCCTCGGCGCTGATCCCTGAATCCCATGTCGTAAGCGACTTGAGTGATTTCAAGTTGCTCAGCGGAGTGATGTCCACTGCGGAGGAGTTGTCCAGTTTTAAAGTCTCCAGCATGGTTAAGTTTGCAAGCGGGCTGAGATCGCCTAGTTTGGTTCCGGAGAGGTCCAGAGTCTCAATCTTCAGTTTGCTGATTGGTTCGAGAGCTGTCGCAAAGTCCTCATTGCCGGCGACTGAACAACCCGCAAGGGAGAGTGACTTGAGCTTGGTGAAGTTCTCGAGCGGCGACAAATCCTTCAACTCAGAATTAGTCACTTTCAGGGATTTGATGTTGCTCAGATCTTTCATGGGCGACAGATCCCGAACCTTCGTGTTGACCAAATCCACTTTCACTAGCTCGGGGAAGTCGGAAAAGCAATCAATGTTTTCAACGTCAGTCCCATTGAGTTGAAGGATTCTCAACCCTTTATTTTCAGCAATTGGGCTTAGGTCGGTGATTGGGTTTTCTGAAATCTCAAGCCTCGTTAAAGATCTTGATTGGGCGAGCGGTTGTAGTGTATTGACTTTGTTCGGAAGAATCCGAACCAATTCTAATTCCGAGAGTTTGGAGAGTGGTTCAATGTCTGAGATCTCAGCTTCCGGCAGATTGATTTCCTTGATTGCCGACACGTAATCGATCCCGACGACGTTCAGCATGAACCCACCCGGTTTGGCTTTCATTTCGTCTGGGCTGAGAGATTCGTTTTTCTCTCCACGTTCGATATGGTAAACGACACTCCCACCAAGATCTTCGACCCATTTTTTTGTGGTGCGTTGCGAGTTAACCCGCAAAGTAATCACACCCATTGCTACGCAGAGCAAAATCAGAAAAGCAAAAAGCTTCCGTGATGATTTCGGCTTTTGCTTCACCGATTCGTCGCTGGTTGGGTTTTTCTCGGTCATGTTAATCCTGGATTCGAATAGGCTTTATTTCGTGTCTTGCAGGGGCGTCACAAGTTGCTCGGGGAGCATCTCGAGTCGCTAAAACACTAGTTTAATGAGATAGCTGCCGTTTCGTCGATGGGGTCTGCTGGAGGTCGCGTGGTGATTCGCAGACGCCCTGTGGGCAAAATCTTCGTCGTTCACGCCAGTACCGTACTGAAAAGTAATTTTTCACCCGTTAATTTATTATTTTGCAGGAACTGTCCGAGAACTCAGCGGTGTGATGATAAATTGTTGACTCGCGTAATCCGAACGACATGTCGCCAATCTCGCAAGCCTACCATTTGACGACCAATCGCCAGCAACGGTGGATGCGTCGATTTCTAAAATCTTCAGGGACGGTCTGTTTGCTGATTTCACGAATCTCAAAAAGATCGCCTAAATACTTGTCGTCAAATTTAAACCTGCGAAAGTTTGTCGAGAAATAAACAACCCCTCCAAGTCTCATGACTCCATGTACTTTTTCGAGCAACTCGCAATGACGCTCTTGGACATCCCAATCAAGTTCAGTCTGTTTGCTATTCGAGAAGGTAGGCGGATCAACGATGGCGAGATCGAATCGTTTACGTTTGTCCTCAGCGGCGGTTTCGAGAAAATCAATGGAATCTTGTGCGACAAAATGATGCTGAAGTGGGTCGATTCCATTTAGCTTGAAATTCTGCTTTGCCCAATCGAGATAGTTTTTAGAAAGATCGACGGTGGTGGCGCGTGTAGCATCTCCCTTAACGGCGTAGACTGAAAACGAACCGGTGTAGGCAAACAGATTCAAAAAGTCTTTCCCTGAAGACTCTGCTTGTACCATATTCCTTGTTGTCCGGTGATCGAGGAAAAGTCCGGTGTCGACGTAATCGACTAGGTTGACCGCGAATTTCAATCCGCCCTCGTGGACGGTTATCAATTTGCCTGAGGAGTCTATCTTTTCGTACTGCTGAAAAGAATTCGAGCGGCGTCGTTTTTTTAAGTGTGTGTGGGTTATTGGGATTTCGAGCGTTTCAGAAGCGGTGGTCTTCATGAGTTCCAGCCATGCTCCGTGTCTCGCAAGATCTCGATCGTGGGGGCGGTCGTACTCCGTGATGTGAAGGTGGTCTTCGTAGCGGTCGATGACCAGTGGAATTTCAGGAATATCTCGTTCGTAAATTCGATAACAGGTGATGTTTCTTTTGGTGGGCCACCGCCGCAAATGTTTTGCTCTTTTTTTAAGGCGGTTCGCGAGCAACTGGGCCTGTTCCCTGTCTTTGGGATGCAGTCCACCAAACAATGGAAGAATCGTTGAATCGATCGGCTGCGACTTGCTGATGGTGGGTAAAGTCGGTTGGAGTTCGAGTTGCTCTTGGGTTGAAGGCGTAGCAGATGAATCGGCACTCGGCGTTTGACTTGATGGAGGAGCGGTGTCGGCCAAGTGATCGTGATTCACGGGCGCTGCGGTTTCCGTTGGAGCTGGAATCTCCGGGTTGGCAGGCAATTCCAGTTCAGTGTCGAGGGGCTGAAGCGACGTCGCGGTATCCTCGGGGCTATACCCTCGGGGTGGGCGGGGGCCAAGAAATTGATAGTAAGTGCACTCCAGACGGCCGTTAAATAATTTTCGGCGTCGCGTAGCCGACTTTTGAATAATGGCTTCGAATTTCGGCATGTTCGTAATTAGGAACAATGACCAAGTTGGAAGGCGTTGCATAATTCCGGGGATGCTTCGGTATAACCCAAGCAGGCGTTCCTGGTCCTCAAGTCGCTCACCGTAGGGTGGGTTGGTAATGATGCAACCATACTCGCGTTTGCTGGTGAGTTGATCGAAGTCACGGTTTTGGAAATGAACGTAATCGGCGACCCCTGCTTGTTGGCTGTGGTATCGGGCCAGGCTTAAAACTTCCTTGTCCCGGTCAGTCCCGATGATTTGGAATCGTAGTGTTTTTTTTTCGAGGTCTTTGGCTTCTTCGACAGCTTGTTCCCATAGCTCATCGGGAATGATATCCCAGTTTTTCGAAGTGAAAGATCGATTGATTCCCGGTGCAATGTTAAGCCCTTGGAGCGCCGCTTCGATTGCGATGGTTCCGGAACCGCAAAAGGGATCAATCAAAGGGCGTTCGGGGTTCCACACGCTGAGCGAAACCAGAGCGGCTGACAACGTTTCCTTGAGAGGAGCCTCGGCGACTAATTTTCGATAACCTCGCTTGTGAAGGCTAGGCCCTGTGGTGTCAATGGTTAGGGTCGCGACATCATTCAAGAGTGCAATCTCAACCTTGTATTCTGCTCCTGATTCGGGCAGGGAATTGACATCGTGGTAGTGTAGCAGGCTTTCGACGATCGACCGTTTTACACTTCGTTGGACGGCTGGAACACTCGTTAGCTGGGAAAGTCGGGATCGGCCAATTACCGGGAAAGCTGCATCCGCAGGAATGAATTGGCTCCAGTCAAACTCTTTGACCGTATCAAATAACGCGTCGAAATCGGGGGCATCAAATTTCTGGACTTCGATAAGGACTCGGTCGGCTGTTCTCAACCAGAGATTAGTGCGGCAGACGGCGGCCCAGTCACCTGCGAAATCGACGCGTCCAGGTTGCGAGATGCTTGGTGTATAGCCCAGTGCAATCAATTCCCGCTTTACAATCGCTTCCAGTCCGAATGCACAGGCGGCGGTAAGTTTTAGCTGGTCTTGCATTCCGCGCTCTTGCATGAGATTCGATTGGTTAGTCCCTAGCTTAACTCAATTGAAATAAATAGGAAAACGGGGGTCGGCCCTCAATGGAATCATAAACAGAAAAATAATGAGGTTGTCCGTGCAGGTCTGGGGTCCGTGCCCGTAAATCAAATGAAATAATCTTTAGGGAGAGCATTGATTGGGTAAGTTGTAGTCTCGAGGTGGTGAATCGTTTACATTTAAAGCCGATGCCCATAACCCAATCAAGCGGAGGTGAGTGCGATGCAGCGAATTAGTTGGTTCTTTAGTGTTGCTGTGTTGTTTGCGATTCAGGCAGGCGTTTTGCAGTCAGATGAATTGCAGGAAAAGCCGAATATAATCGTGATTATGGCGGACGATTTGGGGAATGGAGATCTAGGTTGCACTGGCGCCGAGGACCTGCAGTCGCCCCATATTGATGCTTTATTTAAATCGGGGATGAGGTTTGAGTTTGCGTACGCAAATTGTCCTGTTTGTTCCCCGTCACGTGCATCGTTGATGACCGGACGCTATCCGGAACTGGTTGGTGTTCCCGGGGTGATTCGCACGCACCCCGAAAATAATTGGGGTTACTTAGATCCCGAATCTGTTTTGCTGCCCCGAGTGATGAAAACCGCTGGTTACCATACCGCATTAATTGGTAAATGGCACTTGGGACTCGAAGCTCCCAATCGACCGGTTGACCGTGGATTTGATTTGTTCCATGGTTTTTTAGCCGACATGATGGATGACTACTATCAGCATCGACGTCACAATATTGAATATATGTACCTCAACAATCAAGTAATTGATGTGAAAGGGCATGCAACTGATCTTTTCACTGATTGGTCGTGCGATTATTTAAAATCCCGAGTTGGCAAGCCGTCTCCATTTTTTCTTTGCCTGACATACAACGCGCCGCACACACCGATCCAACCGCCCAAAGATTGGTATCAAAAGGTCAAACAGCGGGAATCTGCTATGAGCGACAAAAGAGCCAAACTTGTCGCACTAATAGAGCACATGGATTCTGGGATTGGGCGGGTGATGACAACATTGCGGGAGACGGGTTTCGACCGTAACACTCTCGTTATTTTTACTTCAGACAATGGTGGTCAGTTAAATGTCGGGGCGAATAACGGCGAGTTGCGGGACGGGAAGCAAAGCATGTACGAGGGGGGCTTGCGGGTTCCCACCTGTTTTGTATGGCCTGGTAAGATCGATGCGAATTCGAGATCCACGGAACGCATGATCACGATGGATCTGTTCCCCACGGTGTGTGAGGTTGCGGGGGCCAAGTTTGGGCATCCAATTGATGGGGTCAGTCTGCTGCCACTGCTTAAAAAGGAAACAGAATCACTCGCTAAACGAGATCTCTTTTTTCACCGCCGTGAAGGTGGCCTGAGGTACGGGGGGTTAATTGCGAATGCAATGATTCGAGGTGATTGGAAATTACTTCAGAATAGTCCTTTTGAAGCTCAAGAGCTGTATGACTTATCCGCTGATCCACTCGAAACACGAGATCAGAAAACGGCGAACAAGAACAAATATCAAGAAATGGCAAAAGAGCTGCGAGTACAGGTTCAGCGAGGTGGTAGTGTGCGGTGGCAAAAACCAATCGAGAAACAAAAATGATTTGGGGCGATCTTTGGTTTTAATAAATTTGTTGGGAAGCTGATCCCCCTGCCCTGCAAAAGGCTTTCGTCTGTCAGCTTTTTGGTAAATCGGAGCCTGTTAAAAGATACTCGTCATTCGCTGGGCATTATTTAGTTGAGTTGATACTTCTTAAATATGAAAGCAACTCGAAAATTTCATCCTCGGTGAAACGGTCCATCAGTCCTTTGGGCATGATGCTCACGGATGACTTAATCATGTCGTCAATGTCGTCTTGTGCGATTATCGTTGGTTCTGGAGATTCAGGGTTCGGTAAGATTGAAATGGTCTCTTTATCCTCTGCCACGACAATCCCTGAGATCACGTCGCCGTCGAGGGTAATGACTTTGCGAACGATATACTTTGGCTCAATTTTATGGGAGGGCTCAATGACCTCTCTAAGAACGCCAGCGGCATCACCTTTCCAGCGTGCCCACAGATCAGTCAAATCGGGGCCAACCGCCTTTCCCATCTCGCCAACCTGATGGCATTGAGCACAGGTTGCCTCATTGAAAATCTTTTTACCAATTTCAAAGCTTCTTCCTCGCAGTCCCATTTCAATTTTGTCATTCAAGTCTTCGATTGTCCAGGCTTTTACCAACGGGCGATTG
This sequence comes from Mariniblastus sp., assembly GCA_029251085.1. Taxonomy (GTDB): domain Bacteria; phylum Planctomycetota; class Planctomycetia; order Pirellulales; family Pirellulaceae; genus Mariniblastus. Next base: position 30,027 of record JAQXDZ010000004.1, on the reverse strand, counting down.
GATCCAACCGGGTCTTTGGGCTCGGTAGGGTTTCGCTGGAATTCGCCAAGGTCGTCGACCACCACCATGACACCATACATGCGCATCCAATGTCCTGGGAAAGTGCAGACGTAGGGGTATTCTCCCGGTTCGCTGGGAGCCCTGAAAGTGATGCGGGACTGTTTCTCTGCCGAAACCATTTCCGTGCCGATCAGAACATCGCTCGATTCAGGGACATATTGTTTTCCGCTTGGGCCAATGGTCGGGCCTTCTGCAGCGGCTTGCAGTGCAACCGTTTGCAAGGCCTCTGGTTTGGTGATAACTAAGTTGTGAGCCATTAAGTCTTCGTTTTTTAAGATGACCTGAATGTCAGTGCCTGCTTGCACTGCAAACCAGGGAACGTCATATCTCATTTCTTCTTCAACGGTATGAATCAGAATCACCCTTACACTGACGGCGCTGAGACGCTTGCGATAACGGTCGCTCATCTCTGGTGGCAAAAGACCGAGTGTTTGATCAGCAAGTTGCATGGCTTCGATGAAGGTGTCAGAAGTCCGCTTGGCTGTTGGAGTATCCTCAGCAAATTTAACGAGGAACGAGGCAAGGTTTGCAGCAACGGAAGCATCTCGATTCTTGCGAGGAATTTTTAGTAGCGCTCGCACGGCGGATGCGCGGAGACGCGGGTTATTGACGAGTGGTGCAATTGCCTTGAAGTTATTGGAGAAATCACTGGTCAGGCTGTTCATGGCATTCACAGCAGCAAGTCTTACGCCGATTGGCTGTTGATCGCTTAGCATTGCGGTGATTTTAGAATTCAGGGAGTTGCGGATTTTTTGGCTGGGAATCATTGGGATTGATTCCAGAAGCGTTGCCATTTTTAGGGGATTCTTAGATCCAAGCTCGAATGCTTTTTCAGAAGATCCAGTAAGTATTAAACCGGCAAAACCAGCAATGTTGAGTAGGCGGCTATCGGCTTCCGTTGCTTCGACAAGCGAGCCGGTTCTTGACCGAAGAGTTTCGGTCTTCTGTTCGAGTAAAAGGCTGACGAACTGTTTAGCGCTTCCCGCTAATTCTCCTTCCGACTCAACGTCAGGGATTAACGCGAGCAATTCGGTCACAGGATCGGTGTCGTTTATATTGGCAATCGCTTGGACTGCGTCATCAAGGTCACCTTTGGCTATGCCCTCTCTTCCGAGAATCTCCTGATGTACAAGCAAGTACTTAGGGTCGTCGTCGCTGCGTTCCACGAGTAGAAGACGGGCGTTGCTCAGTCGCTTTAGTTGGTACTTAACAATTCGGGGGTTCTTGTCGAGAAAGACTCTGGGCGGCTTAATGTCCTGATTCGCTTCGGAATGCGAATGAGTTTGTGCAAAGACTTTAGGCGAGTTAGCACCAATCGAGATGACAATGCAAGACAACAAGAGAGAGGCAAGTTTTTTTTGCATGGTGATAATTTTTAAAATGTCGAGTGAAATGCTTCTGTTGGCGTGACGGGCTGAGAAGGGAAAACAAATTCTCAATTTAGGTTTTTTATGAAGGCTTCCAAGAAGTTTTCCCAGAAGGTTTTCCAGAGAATTTTGTGGGGCCAACTACAACTGCCCCTGCTAACAATACCGGAGTTTGCAGGGTTGGTTTAACATTGGAATGGGCGGGGCGAATGAAAGGTCAGTTGGTCCCTTCGATAACTTTCATGGTTTCATCGAGTAGGTATTCGAGCTGTTCGTCAGTTTCTTGCTCCAAAACATTTAGAACGGACTCAGCCACCTCTTCCGGTGGGTAGAAGCTGGCCGCTCTGACAGCCTCTGCTCTTACCATTGCCGACTTATCTTCAATAGCCGCCTCCAATAAATCGGTTGCATTGTCGACTCTGGAATGCCAGTAAGACAAAACTCGAACCGCCGCAGCTCTGGCGTGGTAATCTTTTGATTCGAGCATTCTCTCAAGTAGTTCTTGGTCCACTACATTATGCGTTTGATAGACCCAGAGGCCTTCTAGCATTTGGTGCTCTAAATTGGGGTCGGCAGGGTCAGCATTCTCCAACCATTTCTTTAATTCCGTGATCACAGATTCGGATTCTCTTGCCGCGAGTTCTCGCCGAACACGATAGCGGGTTCGATCTTCAGGAAGCTTGAGAAGGTCAAGGAGGTCTGCAATCGACGCTCCATCGATCTTAGGCGGCTGGACGAGCGGGCGGCCTTTGTAGGTGATTCTCCAAATTCTACCGTGGCTATGATCACGATTCGGTTCACGAAGATTATGTTGAAGGTGTCCAATTAACGCGTTGTGCCAGTCGACAATGTAAAGTGCCCCGTCTGGACCAAATTGGATATCGACAGGTCGAAAATTGCCATCCTCACATTGGAGAAGCGGTTCAGTTTCAGTTGCGAAAAATCCAGAACCCTCTTCCGCCATCTTATGGTTCAGGATCGCCCTCTCACTAATGACGTTATTGAATAAATAATTTCCCTGCATCTCAGGTGGGAAATTTGAACTCGAGACAATTTCACAGCCGGATGTTGGGCGGATGCGTTTTTTAAGTAACTTTGGGGCATCCGCTACTTTTGCCTTCTTGGCAATGTTCATTGTTCGTTTGTAATGGTTACCCCCTGGGTGTTTGGCGGGGTAAGTTGTTTTGCCGGAGATCAACGCCGACCAGTAATGCTGGCCACCGGAAGCGTCCGCAATGAAGTTTTGACCCCATTTGTCAAACACGTGTCCCCATGGATTGGCAAAGGCGTAATTCGCATGAACTTCGGTCTCATGAGTTTTAGGGTGATAGCGCCAGATACCTGCCTCGTTGCACCGAGTCAAACCATAGGGGCTTTCTACTTGAGAGTATTTAAAAGTTCCCTCGCCGAAATACAGTCCTCCACCCGGTCCCCATTCAAAGGCGGCGATACCGTGGTGGGAGTCTGCAGTGCCCATGCCGACAATTTGGCGAACCCGGGTGTCGGCAACATCGTCGCCATCAGTATCTTTCAGAAAGAGGATGTCAGGTTGTTGAGCGACAAAAACCCCTCCCTCGCCTAATTCGAATCCCGTTGGAACATACAGTCCATCGGCGAACACCTTGCATTCGTCGGCGCGTCCATCCGAATCCTTATCGGTCAGAATCAGTAATTTGTCTTCGAGTTTTGTTTTGGGTTTCCAATGTGGGTAGGACGGCATCGTAGAGACCCACATCCTTCCCTTGCTGTCAAAGTTTAGGGCGACAGGATTCGCAAGTTCGGGGAAATCTTCCTCGGTGGCAAAAACATTGATTTCGAATCCTTCAGCAAGTTTGAATTTCGAAACCTGATCCGCTGCAGAGCTATACTCGAGAGATCCAAGTTTTCCTGCCTTGGCCTGTTTGTCATCAGGTCCGCCCACGTTAGTTTTTGGATTAATAAAAGGCAACGTATTACTATCATCAATTTTATCGGCTGGTTCTGCTCCTTGTGCAACTGCCCATAAATGTTGGTCTCGATTAACCGTCATTTGATCGAGAATCGCTCTTTCTCTTTCCATGACGTCTTCATTGTTGTACGTGCCATCGGAACCTGCTTGACCGCGCGTGCCGTAGATCGAAAAACCGTTGACTGCTCGATAGCGATGCCACCAGTGAAAGTTTTTATCTTGAATCGCCGCTTTCAGTTGCGGATTTAGATTAAGGTCTTTTCCAGACTTTCCGAAAAGTGCGTTGTTGAGTATCGGCGCTAGCGCGAGATAGCCATCGTCGTTAAGTTGCATGCCGTCGAGAGTGAGGCGGGTTTCACTGTTTTCAAAAAGTGATTTTGTAGGTTCGAAAATATTAGCGAAACCAACACCATTTTTCCTTGCAACTGATTCGATCTTGGCCGTGTAGATACTGAGGTTCTCGTTCTGTTGGGTCCCGTCGGGTAAGTTCACGTCGCCTGTGTTTTCGAAGGCGGTTGGTGACACGAGGACGATCTTGGCTCCGATCCCCGAAGAATTATACATTTTGGTCTTAGTGTCTTGCACGAGTTGGTCGAGTTCTTCTCCGAATTTGTCTACCCCCGCTTTCCCCTGAAACGCTTCATTGGCACCGAACATCATCAGGATCACGCTGGCGCGGGATCGTGCTAGATGGACATCGGGAGAACCAAAGTTAAGCGACCGCAATCTCAGATCGACAGTGTCGCCTGGAAAGCAAAGATTTCGAACTGTCAGTTCTTTGTCGGCGTGAATTTGGTGCAGTGAAGTTTCCCAGTGATTGCGGTGTTGCATGCGTTCGCCCAAAGCATTGCCAATCAGGCAGATGTGGTCTCCGAGTTCAAGCTCAAGTGCTGAACCAGATTCAGGTGGAACTGCTGGAGTCGCTTTTGCTGTCGCGTCGAATTGAAAGTCGTCCGTTTGTGCGGGACAACGGTCGGCGAAAATTCCAAGACAAGAAAAAGCCAGTGCAAACACAATTGAAAATTTATTGGCCATGAATGTTTCCCAACCAAGTTTTGGTGAATACAGAGTGAAGGTTGCTCGGGGCTTCCAATAAGGACTCCCGATACTATTAATTCTACAGGGGTTTTGCTGCGAGAAAACCGGACGAAGGCATTGTTGTAAGAGCGGCGCTAAGAAGATTAAGGGCGGTATTTTAAGAATTGTTAAACGATGTACTTTGGACGAACGTTTCGCTGAGAGTTGTGTTTGGCCGTTTTTGCGAATCTCAGAAAGACTTACGCTTGGAAAGCGCGGCCAGCCAACTATCAGGAAAGTCCAGTTTTTCTAAAGTTAAAGTTGCCAATTGGCAACAACCGTTTGCTTGGCTATACAGGCGAAAGGCAAGTTTAATAGTCGACTGCCGTGGCTTAGGTTTACTTTCGCTGCTCAGCAATCTGACGCATGACTTCTAGTGGTAATGCGAGTGAGAGAACGGTCACGACTTTTTCTTCAGCATCCCCGTCCTTTTCTTCCTTCTTCTTGGGTGGCGGTCCACCAGCACTAGCACCGGCAATCGATGGTGGTAGGCTACCTCGTAATTCCACCAGTCGCTTTGAGAGAATACCAATATTACTTGCCAGTTCCTCAGGGGTCATTTTGACGATCGCTTCATAGGTAAATTCCACTTCGTCTGCGGTCTTACTTTGTAACTCGACCGTCTCTTTGGAGGGCTTGGAACCACTGAAAATCCCCGTAATAATTTCAACACCTGTCTCTTTTTCCTCCGTTGGTGCGCTCGGGTTTTCGGCGGTTTCTTTTCTAAAATCGTCACTTCCTTTCGGAATTTGAGCGTCTAGATATATTCGACCACCGTAGATTGCCGCCACTCCGATAGCGAGCATCGCGAAGAGGACTCCGAATCGCGTGGTCGATCCGGATCTCGAGTTGGTTCGTCGCGAGGGAGAAGAATTTTCCAGACGTGGCTTGTTGGTAGGAGTCAGATTTGGATTGTTCATTTGATAACCAATGGGGCTGGAAAAAGTTGGAGCGGTAGGCTGAATGCGGCCTAAACTGATAGATCAGAATTCAAAATTCAGCTTGGGAAACCGCCATAGTTTAATTAGGGGGAGTCGGAAATCCAATAGGCAGGAGGGGTCCACTCCACCGTAATTTTTGTCTGATTTTATTCAATCAGTGAAGATGTAGGGGCGTTTGCAAGTTTGGTCTACAGAAACTCAACTACCCAAGGTTACTCAAATCACAGTGGCGAGGTTTACCGATCGAATATTGAGAAGTGCTGAGCCATTCTAAGCGGTATCTCGGCACGTCTGAATCTTGGCACGTTTGAGTGAACCTTCTTGAGGGCGGGTCGATGCTTGGGAGTTCATCTGTGCAATTGTTTGTCCAATTCGCTGCCGCCGTGGCATCACTTTGATTTTTATCCCAGGTTATCACATTGGTCCGATGGTCGTTTTCGTCAGTGACTAATATCGCAAAGTTGGGTGATTCTAATCGAACGCGACGAAACGTTCATTTGGTTTCTTCCGCGGTTCAGGTGTCCACCCTTATCGGGGGTGGATGGTGGTTTGGTGTTTTGTTTTTCGAGGCAAATCGATTGTGTTTGGGTACGTGAACTGCCTTTGAATTTCTTGCGTATTCCAAGGATCGCCAGCAAGATTGCATAATTTTTAAAAAGCAACTTGACAATCTAGAAACTGCAAATGAGACTGAAAATCGCATCTCCTTCACAAAAGTTAGCCTTCGTGAATTCCCTTCAGATTACAATTCGAACGCTCCTATGCGGCTTGCTGATTGCCGGGCAACTTCCGGGCTTGCTTCACGTTTCGGATTGTGTTGAAACTTCGGTTGCTTCGCAGTCAAGCAAAGGGAGTTGCGGTTGCTGTGTTAAGAGCAAGGCAATTGAAAGTGCCGACGTCAATCTGGCGGTGGTAACTTCCTCCGAACCGAGGTCAAGCCATGACTGCAGTCAGTGCTTAATTTGTCGGTCATTGGTGACTAACAATGCCGAGCAGGCCAGTCTGTACCACTTTGTTAAGTACCAAGCATTGCAAGATCTATCTTGTGAATCGCTGGAATCTGCCTACGTTTCTACACGTATTTCTTTCGCCCGACCTCGGGCTCCACCTCGCGTTTAGAGTAATTTTGCGGACACAGACTCGCTCGGTGCCAACATTGGCCGCCGTCACAACTGTTTCGCAAACTTCGGTTTTTTGCTTGCGATTGTTTGCAAGCGATGCCAGTCAACCCTCAGGGATGTTTGCATTGTCCTGGGAACCGCGAGAGATCCTTTCCTGAATTGTCTTGGTCCGTTTCGGCCCCGACCTTTCTACGACGCTCCGTGGAGATTGATTGGCCAGCATTTTGCGACCGAAATTTGAACGGATTTTCGATGAATCAGGGCATGTGCCCCACCAGAACATGCCGCGTTTTGGAGATGGTGGAATTTATTTTTGTTTTTTAATTTTCGTTTTTGGAGATAGACCATGAGTTTGAGTATGAAGAGAAGAAGTCGTCGCGGACAAGGTTTGGTTGAGTACATCATCATTGTTGCTGCAGTTGCATTGATCTCTTTAGTAGCCGTTTCTGTTTTCGGTCACAAAGTAGCAGATCAGTATGCAATTGGTGCAGGTATGCTTCCCGGTGCTCACACCGAAGACAACCTCGCCATCGTTACGGGTGAGTACGCTGGTTTTGACAAGAACACGGCCGGCACTGCACTTATTGCAACGGGTGGAGTTACTTGGGCTGACATCACTGGAAATACAACCCCCGGTGAAATGGACAACAACGTTGTGTATGACTTTAACACAGCTGGCAACGGCGCTGATTCCTTCGTCGGTGAATAAGTTGAAAATCAGCCTGTTAAGCTGCGTAAGCTATGCTTAATTAAAGCTGGACAAACTGAAGCCAAACCGTTTTTAAAGGCGGTTTGGCTTTTTATCGCTTGATTCATTTACAAATCACCACTGACGTAAAATAAGCCGCGATTGGAACTTGAATATGTCAAACCGCCGACAACCTTCATCCTCTAGTGCATTACCAAAATTGCTGCTGTCGACTTTAATTGTCGCTGGCCTTGGTTTGGTTTTGTATGGAGTGGCCAATTCAATGGGGTGGTTGCCATCTGGAACTGGCAAAGTAACGAGCAAGCCCTCTCGCAAGGGACTTGTTGCTGTTCCGCGGACGCTGATGTCGCTCAAAGCGTTTGAAAAGGTCCGCCGAGAAGATGTTTACGATCGGGAATTAGCCGACGAAAGTTATTTTTGGCTTCCCAAAGAGACGGTTGAGAATAATCCGGAATGGGTTACCAGTATGGACCAAATTATCAATCGGGTCATGGCGCGTGACAAAGGAAAAGACTTTGTCTTTAAAAAATCGGATTTTCTCCCCAAAGGAAGTTCTACTGGAATCGTTGCAGGTGTCCCCGAGGGAAAGCAAGGATTTTTTCTTGATGTCGAAAAGATCCCGGGACTTAGGTTTTTAAAGCAAGGCGATCGTTTCGATTTGATCGCATCGTTGCCCAAAGCGTCGCAGGAATCGACCACGGAATACGGGTTGTTGATGGGTGGGATAAAAGTCAGAGGCAATAAGCCCATCCCAGTGGATGGCATTCGTTTATTAGTCAAAGGTGGCACGATGGTGGCGTTAACCACCGATCGCTCAATGACAACTCAGGGGGGACTTGAGTTAAGCAACGCCACCGGTTCTGGCAGAGGTTCCAAAGACCAACGCGACGAAAGGGTTGCGATTGCCATCGATCCAGAAGAGGCAATTCCCTTGACGCAAGCACTTGGCGATGAATTGAAAATACATATGGTCGCGCAAAGCGGACAGGCATCCGAGGTAGAGGCGAAGGTAGCGAAAATTAACCTTGATGACTTGGTTTCGTTTCCGGCCAATTCAGTTGAAATCAAAGCATTTACAAAAATCAAGGCCAGCGATTTGGCGGAACCTCTAAGCAACGAACTTAGGCGTTACTATTTCAAGCCCGGGCTTGCGGATGACAACTGGATCCCGAACGCAAACGACCTGATTGGAAAGACCGTTTCTCATGATATTGAACCGGGCTACATTTTTAACCCGGCGGACTTCTTGCCTGACGGGAGCCTCGTTGAAAAAGTAGCAGCGTTTCAGACAATCACCCCCGATATGCTCGTTGGGCGAGACAGTAAGTTTATCAATGCCGTTGCCGCCCGAGACATTGAGGCGGGGCATCCGTTGGTCGAAAATGACGTTCTGGCCGCCGGGAGTTTAGTTCGAGACGTTACACCGTATCAGGCAATCACTATTTCAGATCTGGTTGCTTCCAACAACTCCCTCTGGGTCGGACGTTATGCCGCCAAGGAGCTTGAAAAAGGCCACCTCATCCAAGAGGAAGATCTATTGCCTGCAAACAGTGCGTTGAAGTTGATCACGCCCTTTCAACAACTCAAGATTGCTGATTTGGTGGACGGATCTCAATCGCCCTGGATTGGAAGAGTTGCGTCTTGCGAAATCGAACCTGGTCAGGTTATCGACGAGACCTTACTTTGTAAAAAAGGGTCTCGCCCCAGTGTGTCGGCGGGAATTCCAGCGGGAATGATGGCAGTTTCAATCAACTCAGATTCGATCAAAGGGTTAAATGATCTCGTGATGGGAGATCGAGTCGATTTAATCGAATCTTCCATCGTCGATCTCAGAAATTCACTTGCTGGGATTGAGTTGTCAGATGCATTGTTGGCCTCTGGGAACCGACAAGCCTACAATCAAGTTGTCGCAAATAACGCCTTAGTCGTGCGTAAACAGGATGGGCAATTCGTGTTAGCGGTTCGGGTCGATGAAGTCACGAATCTATCTAAATCATTGATTTTAGAAGCCGAGTTGGTCGCAATTGCCCGGCCAGATCAGGTGAATTCCCCGGAAGAATCTGGGAACCGTTCGGATGGGGCCAGCAAGCTAAAATCGGATATTTATCCTCTGAGTAAGATTGTGGTGACTGAATTGATCGTCGGCGGACAAAAAACAGCGAAAGCGTTTCGGAGGGTTGACGATGAGTAGGCCACAAATTCTTGTCCATCGCACAGATCGAGAAATCGATTTTGAATTCGATCAAATTCTCGCCGAATTAAGCGGTGTAGTGCCTGTGTTTCATTATCGCGATGAGCTCAAGGATACGATTAATTCGGCGGCGGCATTCCAGCCTTCCCTCCTGATGGTTCAATTAGACGAAGATTTAGAGGCAGCAAAAACAACGATTGAAGAGTGTATTGCTGTTGCTCCGGACATCACGGTCGTCGGCATTTGCCAAATGGAAGGTGTGTCGGGGGGCGGATCTAATATGATGTTGAATGCCCTTCAAATCGGCGTTGAAGATTTTATTCGCAGACCAATCTCTAATACGGATTTGAGAGAATTACTGAATCGGCGTTTGGATAACCGCCGGGACAAAAAGGCGAGTCACGGAACGTTGGTTAGTTTTGTTAGTAACAAGGGCGGGGTTGGGAAAAGCACGTGTGCCGTCAACGCCGCGGTCGAGTTGGCTCAGCGTCACCCGGAAAAGGTCTTGCTTGTCGATGGCTCGCTGCAGATGGGAGTTTGTGCTGCCCATTTGAATTTGGAGCCTCACGCAACGATTGCTGATGCGTGGAACCAGCGAGAGCGGTTGGATGACCAACTTTTTCGAGAATTGACAACTGTTCATCAATCCGGTTTGCATTTAATGGCAGCCCCCCAGAGTGCCGTTGAGGCTGCTGAAATAGACGATGAATTTGTTGCTCGCATATTGCTGCTCGCGCGGCGTACCTACGATTATGTAATCATTGATACTTTTCCACTGTTTGACCGAACAATCATGGCGATTCTCGATCTAAGTGACTCCGCTTACATCGTGGCCGAGAATGTAGTTCCTACATTAAAAACCGTGCGTGGTTTTTTCCAACTACTTGAGGATGTCGGATTTGACGAGCAAAAACGAAGATTCGTTCTCAATCGATTTTCGTCTTACGCGGGTTCGCCTAGCTTGGCTGAGGTCGAGAGATACGTTGGACAGAACGTTGATCATGTAATTCCATGGGATAAGAAGTTCGTTCTGGCAGCCAATGTAGGGCAGCCGTTGTTGAGTTCGAAATTTCGCTGGAACAAGTCGTTTAAAGCGCTGAATCAAATCGTAGAGTCAATCGAGAGCGATGCTCAGAAGAGTGAGTCGACCGGCTATTCTACGGGCTATGAGACTAACAGCGAACCAGATAGATTTAGCTCCGAAATGCGATCGACTAACGATCGGGAAGGCGTGTAATGACCAAGCGTTCGATTCGGGCCATATTGAAAAAAAAAACGATCAAGGTGCCTCAAGATCGGTTATTAAAAAAGCCGTCTAACGGCCAACCAACATCTGACTCAACCAATGTTTCATTGGGAGCCGCAGCGCTTGAACAAAGGGCCAGTAAAAAGCTGGAGTACCAGTCAATTAAAGGTGGGCTGCACGAGCGGTTGATTGACGACTTGAACAACGCCGGCATGCTAATCCGCCCGGACGATGAACTGAAACAGTATGTCGAAGAGTTTGTCGCTGGAGTACTGGAAACAGAAGATATTCCGCTGAATCAATCAGAGCGAATTCGGCTGGCTGATGAGTTGCTCGAAGAGGCCCTCGGAAGTGGTCCGCTTGCCCCGCTGATGGGAGACCCCGCGATATCAGATATTTTGGTAAACCGGTTCGACACCGTCTATGTAGAGCGATTTGGCGTTCTCGAGCCAACCGATATTCGATTCCGAGATGAGGAACACTTGGTGCGAATCATCACCCGGATTGCCGCCAGAGTTGGGAGAAGAATTGACACCTCCTCTCCGATGGTGGATGCGAGGCTTCCAGACGGAAGCCGTGTTAACGCGACTTTACCTCCTGTCACGTTGGATGGGCCGACCTTGTCTATTCGGAGGTTTGGACGAAGGCGTTTGACGAGCGAAAATTTAGTTCGGCTGGGTATGTTTTCGGAACAGATGCTTAAGTTTCTCGAATTGTGTGTTGTGAGTCGAAAAAATATCCTGATTTCTGGCGGCACTGGGAGCGGGAAATCGACCTTGTTGGGGGCCGTTTCGGAGTCAATTCCTCCTCAAGAAAGAATCATCACGATTGAAGATGCCGCCGAATTAATGTTGGGACAAGACAACGTTATTCGAATGGAGACGCGGGCAGCAAATGTCGAAGGCCAAGGCCAGATTTCGCAGCGAGATTTGGTGGTGAATGCATTGAGAATGCGCCCCGACCGAATTGTCATGGGGGAAGTCAGAGCAGGGGAAGCCCTGGATATGCTGCAAGCTATGAACACCGGGCACGATGGGAGTTTGACTACTATCCACGCCAATAGCCCGAGAGACGCTTTTGCAAGGCTTGAGACAATGGTCATGATGGCTGGTATGGATCTTCCCTCACGGGCGATTCGAGAACAGGCAGTCTCAGCGATAAGTATGGTTGTCCACGTTCGCCGATACGAAGATGGTACACGTCGCATTGAGCGCATTGCCGAGGTCGTGGGCTTGGAAGGTCAAACACCTCAATTGCAAGATATTTACGTCTTCAAACAAATTGGGAAAGAAGAAAACAGAATCACTGGTCGGTTTGAAGCGACTGGGATCGTGCCAAGGATTTCCAATGAATTGGCGGCTCGCGGAATTGAAATCTCAAATCAAAAGTTTTTTGAAAGAGATGCTCAATGACGTACGTTTTAACAGGAGGCGGTTTATTGATTGCCATCGGTGCGGTGGCTTATTACTGGCGACTTGCGGCGATTCGCGAGATGTTGAGTGATCGCCTGTTAGCGCCAACGATTGGTGGGGAACAGGTTTTAGTGACGGTGAAGCCATTCGCGCAGCGTCATTTTCCGATTCCGATTTTACTTGGTTTAATTGTCGGCTTGGTATTGGCTTTCTTGTTTAGCTGGCCTTTGAATATTTCTATCGGTCTGGCATTTGCGATAACGTTGATGGGATTTGAGGCAGATGCCTGGTTTTACGAAACGCGACTAACGAAAATTGAGAGCCAATTAGCTGATTCAATTGATCTGCTCGTTGCCAGCCTTGGAGCGGGGTCTTCACTGCAAGCCTCTTTGGTCCAGGCGGCAGATTACACCGAAAATCCATTGAAAAGAGAGCTTTCCGAATTGGTTGCCAGGCTGAGACTTGGCGACTCTCCTGCCGATGCTTTTGAGCTTTTAGAAAAAAGAGTCCCAACCGAAACTTTTCAACTCCTAGCGACTTCGCTCGTTGTGAATTGGCAAGTGGGTGGAGGGCTGGCCGAAACCCTCGCTGGCGTTGGCAAAACCATTCGCGATCGACTTGCGATTTCACGGCAAATAAGAACTCTGAGCACGCAGGGGCGGCTGACGACGATGACAGTCATAAGCGTGGTCTGGTTCATGGCCGCGATGATGTGGCAGTCGGATGAAATGAGGTTTGTTGGGTTTGTAAACAGCCAGCCAGGCAGTTGGCTGATGACCGCGACGCTAACGCTGCAGGGCGTTGGGATTGCAATGGTATCAAAAATTAGTCGCCCGAGAATTTAGCTTATGATCGTTCCAATTCTAGTTTTTGCTGCCGCCATCGGACTGGTTGTCTGGTTGTGGCAACTTTACGTCGTCCGGTTGAAAATAAATCAACGTCTGGCTGAACCGAATAGCCTTGAGCAAGAGGCCAGTGTCTCGCGCGAGGAATTGCTTGAAAAAGGTCGAGTTTCGATTTGGCTTTTTCGAGCCGGGTTTCGCCGGCCCGAAGCCCTGGTCATTTACTACGTTGCGACATGCGTGCTTGGTTTGCTGGGGTTGGGGTTGATGTTCCAACTGTCGCGACAAGGGATCTTCCTTGTCGCCTCAGAGATGGTTAGCAGTATTCCAGGTGGCGTTGGAAATGTATTGGTCCCGTTTGTGCTTGGAACCCCTTGGTTTTTATTTGCTGTCCTGATGTTGATTCCCACTTTGATCGTGCGATCGGCCCGGCGGAATCGAGTCAAAAAGATCGAGCAGGAATTGCCGCTCTTACTTGACCTGTTGACAACGCTGGCACAGGCTGGGATCGGATTCGACAGCGCGTTGGATAAGATTCTCTCTGTCCAAAAACAATCACAACCTTTGGTTCAGGAATTGAGACTGTTTCAATACGACAACCTTGCCGGCCGTTCCCGTGTTGAATCATTAAGGCGGTTGATGCGACGGGTGCACGTTCCAATGTTTTCGGCATTCATTTCTGCAATCGTTCAAGCGGAGCAAACCGGAACTGGAATGGGGGCTACCTTGAAAACTCAGTCTTCAGAAATGCGGTCGCGGCGACGCGAGAAAGCTTCTGCTGCGGCTTTGTCAGTGCCGACGATGCTTGTCCTTCCAATGGTTCTTGGGTTCCTGCCCGGAATTTTTATTATTCTTTTGGGGCCAATGCTGTTTGAAGTCTTTGGCGTTTTGGATCAGAGTTTTCGCGGGCCGCTTGGACAGTAATTAGTGGGTGAGAGTGAGTCGCGACAAATTTGCAAAGTTTGTTTATTGGGAATGAAGTGAGATGACCAACCTAATCAACGCCGAAACCGGGGAGACTATTCTTGCCGAATTAGAATTAGCACGGTCATTTTGGAAGCGGTTTGTTGGATTGATGTTTCGTAAATCGTTGCCGATCGGGTGTGGCATCTGGATCGAACCGTGTAAGTCGATTCATACAATGTGGATGCGAATGTCAATTGACGTTCATTTTCTCGATGGTAACAACAGTGTGATTGGAGTCCGCAAAAATGTTCGACCTTGGCGAGTCGTGCTTGCTCCAGCAAATACCACGAGCGTTTTGGAAATTCAGTCCAGTACTATTGAGATTCCGGTGAACACGAGGGTGGAGACGGTATGAAAAGACAACGTTTAAACCGACGAGGTCAGGCGCTGCTAGAGTTCGCAATCTTGATCCCGCTGGTGATTATCTTGATAGGCGCAACCGTCAGCTTTGGGTTGTTCTTTTATCAGGGGAATGTTTTGCAACAAGCCGTTGATGTGGCAGCGCAAGAAATTTCTAGGATGCCTTTTGAGCCCACTCAGGAGTTAGGGCTTGGGCGGCTCGATAAATGCAATTTATCTGATCTCGTTGTCGATGAGGCCGATTTTAAAAACCAAATTTACGACGAAAAACATTTAGTGATTCCAGATTCCGCCTGGGATGCATCGACGGCGTTTAATAACGACTTTCAATCTTATGTTGCCACCCTTCCCTTGCTCAACCGCCTGCTGGTTCCTGTGATGGTTCGTGACTCCAAGCTTGACCTGACTCGGTACCCTGGAGCGTTGGTTACCAACGATCAGGGAGAGCAAACCGTACTTATCCCTCTAGTCGCTTACAATTACAACGGGATTGTTGACGGTTATCAGTGTGCTGGTGAAACCATTGTGGAGTGGGTGGCTCCGGTAGAGGAAATTCGAGTGGATCACGATGGTGATGGGGCAACGGCGAAAGAAGGCCCCTATCGACTCGTTTCCAATTCGGAGTCGGCTAACGATATTCCCTCGTTTGTTCGAGGAATGGTGGCGATTCGGATTAATTACCCGGCTCAATCAACGACGTTGATTAACCGCACCAACCTACCAGCTGCCTCAAATCCCACCGGTAAAGTGGGGCAAGTCATTGTGGTTGCCGACGACCAGAGTCTAAGTGATGGCGATACTGGATGTTACACGTTGGTCGTCAATGATCCATCGATTGCAAATGGCCCCGCCGATCCATTTGGAGGCCGTTATGGGCTGGGGAGTTTGTCTGTTCTCAAGGGTAGCGTGCGGCCCTATCGAAAGGTAATGACGTTTCAAGCCATTTATCGACGAGAGGTATTTACCGATGAATAAATCCCGTTGCCGCAGATCAAGAACAGGCCAATCGTTGTTGCTAGTGATGTTCATGCTGGTCGTGTTGGCAGGCATCATGGCCTTAACTCTTGATTTTGGATTTGTGCTTCAATCGCGAAGGCTGATGCAGACTGGAGTCAACACCGCGGCGCTTGAGGGGTTGCGTAATCTTGATTCGGACAATGACAATGTTGGTGATGGCCGTCAAAATGCAGCGGCACTTATGAAAAATGTATTTGATGACGATTTGGATCCGACTGCCAACAACACGACTGTCGGAGCGGGCATCGATAGCTCTCTGGTTCAGGGTGATGGATTTCGACAAACCATTTTGGGAAATGGTACCGGTTCTCAGTCGCTGTACGAAAATCGCAGTGACTTTATTTATCGTCCCATTCCACAACTCAACACGTTGAATCTTCCCAATGGTGATATGGTGGAAGGTGAATACATCGATAATGCTACTAGTCATCAAGAATTTTCGGACTATCAGCGTGATGATTTCTCCGTAGGAGTACCGGGTGATCCCTCGTCAGCTTTTTTAAGTCGATTGCGGCGGACACACGATCCA
This sequence comes from Mariniblastus sp., assembly GCA_029251085.1. Lineage (GTDB taxonomy): Bacteria > Planctomycetota > Planctomycetia > Pirellulales > Pirellulaceae > Mariniblastus. The sequence continues at coordinate 14,241 of JAQXDZ010000004.1, read as the reverse complement.
GATGGTGAGGATCGAATTGCAGGGGTAAGTTCAGGCAGCGGCGGTTTGCCGTTATTGATGGGCCGACTTGGTTGGTTTTCAGTGAAACCAGCTGCCTCAAGTTATTCGATTCGTCGTGATGGCGTGACCGTGCGAGCGACGGCGATCGCGGATCAGAAAATTGCCGTTCGCGTTTGGGTAACCACTGACACGAAAATCTTTTCAGCGATTCCGTTTGGTGTTTCCAAATCGGACTTTGTTTCAAAGCCTGATATTTCTGCCGACATTAAACCGACAACCGGGGTTATTACTGAATTCGGTCAGCTGGCCCAGTTCGCGCCGTCGGGCAGCTATTCCGGTGAGGTTGGCTATATCGCTGTGATTGATGAAACACTTTCGCCGCCGAGAGCCATTGGATTTTTCCAAGCAGGAAACGTATCGGCTTCCAGTCGTCAGGCCAACGCCTCGTCGCGTTTGCAGGACGTTTGGGGGGTGTTAAGCGAACTGACAGCATCGGAGCGTTCAATTTTAAGGGCGAGTCGGTCAGAGGTTGGTAGCTCTTCGGCCAACCATTTGTTGACATCAGGCGTTTTGGTACGCGCCATCCGATGAAATCTAATTCAATCTAGGGCTTTTACTTGAGTGTGATTGCCAGTTTGACGATTCTAACGAATATGCGGTTTTCGTGTCGAACTGATCATCACACTTTCTCTACGAATATGAAATGTTAAACCAAAGCAGTATTCGCGCCGGTTTTGTCGTTGCCATCGGGCTCCTAATCGTTAATCAGACGTTGGTTAACGCATCAGGACAGGTGACTGAACGATTCTCGGCGCCGTCTTCGGTCGTTGAATCAAAAACGTTGTTGCCAATTGAAGAGGTAGTTGTAACGCAGGAAGCCGTTGCTCCCGCGCAGACGAAACTCCAGAGTGGGTTTCCAGCGGAGCTTCTTTTGAGGCCACCGACATCCGCGGCCGTTGAGAAAGCAAATCGGCATGTTGTGGGAACGATCGATCCAGAAATTCCGTTGAATCTCGTGATTGGCAGACCCAAAGTGCTCCAACTCGTGAAAGCTGCAAAACGAGTGTACGTTCCAAATGAAGAAGTGATTCGAACAGAAATAGTAGACGAAAGCACTGGACGCGAGATCGCAATTACAGGTTTGCAAGCTGGAACAACAACGTTGATTCTTTGGTTTGATGATCCGCAAAGCCCAGATGGTCAGTCGACGGTTAGTTACCTTGTGCGTGTCTTTACCGACCCGATTCTCGCTCGCCCAATCGAAGAACTTTCCAAAGATCTCAACGAAAAATTTCCTAACAGCTACATTGAATTGGATCAGATCGAAGACAGATTGATTGTGCGAGGGCAGGCGCCTACCGCGATTGAAATGGGCCAGATCCTACAGGTTCTAGCGGGTTCGCGGGGAATCCAGGCAGGTGTTGTTCGGCCTGCCAGTCCGGTGACAGTCACATCAGCTTTCGATTTTGAAGCGGACATTGATCCTCTTCGCGCCGAGGAAGATGCCGCGGCTCGACGGCGGATTGTCGATCCAATCGCGTTGGCTAAGGCGGGAATCATTAATCAGATGACGATTGTTGGTGAGCAACAGGTCATGCTGAAAGTAACCGTGGCAGAGGTAAATCGGACGGCTGCCCGCAGCATTGGATTGAACTTTGCCGTAGATAATGATTCTGGGTTAACAATATTTGAATCACTCACAGGAGGTTTGGCGACAGGGAACGTGTTAGCGTCTCTGGATATGGGGCAAATTCGAGTGGCTATTGAAGCTCTCAGACGACTCAAGCTATCACGAACACTCGCTGAACCGAACTTGGTGGCCATGAATGGCATGTCGGCTGAATTTCAGGCAGGAGGAAGCTTCCCCGTTCCGATCATTTCATCTGGCGGTGGCGGCGGAGGAGGCGGGCAGAACCTGCAGGGGGTGAATTTTGTTCCCTTTGGTGTGCAGTTGCAGTTTACTCCGAACATCGAAGCCAACGGCGTGATTCGACTTGCAGTCAATGCAGAAGTTTCAACCCGTGATGAGTCATTGGGAACTTCGATCGGAGGTGGTGCAGGCGGGACACAGGTTTCAGGATTGAATAGTCGAAATTTCTCGACCACCGTTCAGTTGCGAACCGGCCAAACCATTGCGGTGGCAGGTTTGATGCAGACAAACTATGGAGCAAGTACCGAACGAATTCCTTTTTGGGGCGACCTGCCGTTGATCGGATCGACCGGTGGCGTCAATAAAAATAGCAGTGGAGAGCAGGAACTTGTAATACTCGTAACTCCACATTTAGTGGCTCCAATCAATAGCAGCGGTAGTCCGGGACTGCCTGGAAATGATGTGCACGAACCGACGGATGTTGAATTCTTCGTTGGCAATCGCCTCGAAAGTCGTCGCAGCAAAGACTTTCGGACTTCCGTTCAAACTGATTGGGCAAGACAGAAGTCAGCCGAGCGTTGTCAAATGCAGACATATATGATCGGTAGCATTGGTCCTTCGGATCGCTGTTTTGCAGGAGGCGAAATGTCGACGAGCCAGGCCGCGATTCCGATACCGGAGGTAAGTCGAACCAATCATGGGCAACCGGTGAAAACTTCTCAGGGAAAATTAGGAGGAGTGAAATGATCAGTACAAGTACTATGCTAAAGAGCCCCGCTTTTTTGTTGGTTTTGACTTCGCTGTTGGTATTTTCTGGCTGCAGCCATCACCGTGGAAACACGGGCGTTGACTCACTCGCGGATGTCCCTAAAGGAGCCGTGCCGGAACCCGCTGGCGTCAAGCTGTGCCAATGGCAAACCGCTCAAGTTTTACAGGCCGCTCAAGACCAAACGGTTTTGTATAAAGCTGATTTTCTTGGTGAGAGTGATAAGTTAGCTCCGTCTGCGACGGAAAAAATTCTTCGCTCTTTACAAAATGGAACCGCAGGCGTTCAGATTTGGGTGGTTGAGGCAACCAAAAATACAACTCAGGATTCGAGACGAGTTGATAGCGTAACTCAGCAGCTAACCAGTTGGGGTGTTCCGAGCCCACGTGTTGGAATCGGCATGCCAACGGCACTGGGAATGCCCGGTGTGTTTGCTGAATCAAACTTTCTGAATCAAGGGCGCGGCTCAAGAGGGAATTCGTCGTCTCGATCTCAATTTAATGGATTTACGAACTGATGCAGCTCAAATTCAAAAACCAAAACTATGCTGCGTTGTTACTCATGCTCGCTGCGTTGGGATGCTTTAATTTAGGGTGCCGAAGCGGTGTTCAAAAGGGTGTTGAGAATAACGTAAGTCAGTTGGTTCGCCAGCTCGACCCTAAGAGCGAAATGGTATCTCACCAACCCGAACCGCAAGAAGAAGCGGAGATTTGCGTCGAAACTGCGGTAGCGGTAGCTAAAGCTGGGCACCTTCGAGAAGCTATTCGGCTTTACGAAAAAGCACTGACGCTGTCACCGGATGATGCAGCAATATTGCTGCAGTTAGCGCCGTTATACGCTCAAGCGGGTGACTCGGAGCGGGCCATCAACACTTACCAAAAGCTCATAGAATCGGAAAAACCAAATCCCGATCTTCTCAATAACTACGTCTGGACATTGATGGAGGCCGGTCGGTTAAAGACTGCGAAGGCTCTCGTTAACAGTGGTGTCGCAGATTTTCCAGATTCGAAAAAGTTAATGACAACTTCGGCAGTAATTAGTTACAAACAAGGTGACCGGGCCGCAGCCTTTGAGCTTTTCTCAACCGCGTTGGGCCAACATGCAGCTCATCACAATTTGGCGGTCCTCGACATCGATTCTAAAAACGAAGTTACTGCCAAGTCCCATATCGATAAAGCGATGCAACTTCGCCCCAATTCGCTAACCTCGCAACTAGCCAACGCGATGAATGAAGTTGGTGAATGAGCAAATTTGGTCTGGAGATGAAGTTTTCTTAGACCAAAAAGCTTGGCGGTTCTGATTGGTTCGAACGTGGTATGTTTTCGGGATTTTGCCGGGAAGATATTCTGAACATTAAGAATACGCTTAATTGGCTAAGCGCTGGGGTTTACTCGTTTCTTGGATCCGTTTGGGTTGGAATGGTAAGTCTGGTGTGAGAGCCAGTTGTTCAGAATCGTGAGTAAAACATCAGCAGAATTGTCTGGGCTGAAATTTTGTCGCATTGAAGCACGTATCCGCAATCCTCAAATGTTTCGGGTCGCCGTCTGGTGCTGAATTGGTTTCCGCTGGTTTAGCTTAAACCTTGGTACTGCGATTTAGAAAGCCCGGTCGGCGTAGTAGCCCGCAGTGGCAGTGAAGGATGCTGGGTTGGATGGCATTTAGGCTGATTGGGGGGCATTTGCTCAAATGCTTGGCTTTTGAAGACACCGAGCGTAGTTTAGCCATGATTGAACTCGGTTCTAGTAGTAACCGACGGCGATTTTTAGCAATGTTGAATATGGTCGTGCTGGTTGTTCATCCGTCAATCGCACAGATTCGGCACTGAATCTCATCAAGACGCGGTTTCCGGCACGAGAATCAAACTTACTAATCATGCGACGTAGAAATGGAACGGTGCGAGGAGGATCGGGCGCCACCGATGTGGTCCAAAAACAAACGGTGGTACCAATGTCGCCGGGTTGGTGAAAACGGCGATCGTGAGGGCACGGCCGCCGAAGATGCGGATCCTCTTTTCACCTCTGCAAGTTGATCCGTTTAAAAAGGCTAAAGTACCCCCTAAGGGAGTCGAACCCCTGTTTCCGGACCGAAAAATCCGACGTCCTAGGCCACTAGACGAAGGGGGCTTGTTTTAGCCAAGATATTTTACCAACCTTCATTTTACTCCGCGGGATTTGAAACGGTCAAGTCGAGCGCTGTAATTTCAAACGAAGACTCACGGCAGCTAAATAAGAATTAAAACGCTATGCCGTTTTTCGAACCGGTGCGGCGACAACGGGTTAACACTTCAGCAAGCCTTTCGTAGTGAGGCCAATTATTGGTGCACTCAAAATAGCCCAAACATTTACGGTGTTTTTCACATTGTGAGCGTTGAATCGAGACGTTTAATAAAGGCGATTTATAGGTTGGATTGGATTCTATTTTTGTCGTTTATTCGATTGCGACGTGGCGAATAATGCCAGAACCGAATAAACTGTAAGCCGCGTTCACCGCGACAAATCGATCGCTAATTCTCCCAACCTTCTTTTCAATTGGCTGACAACTTTATGAGCGTTACCAAAGAAGTCACTATTTTTGACACGACTCTTCGCGATGGTGAGCAATCACCCGGGGCGAGCATGAATTTGCAGGAGAAGTTGGAGATCGCTCAGGCGTTGATAGATCTTGGTGTGAACGTGATTGAGGCGGGGTTTCCAATCGCCTCTCCTGGTGACTTTGAGGCTGTTCAGCAAATTGCCTCGAACTTTCGCGGGGCGCAGATTTGCGGCCTGGCAAGATCCAATGATAAGGATATCGATAGAGCTTGGGAGGCGTTAAAGCAATCGCAAGATCCGAGGATTCATGTCTTCCTTGCAACCAGCGCGATTCACCGAGAGTTTAAACTTAAGATGACACCGGATGAGATTATCGCACGTGCGGTGGCAGGGGTTCAGCGGGCAAAAGGTTATTGCGATAATATCGAATTTTCCCCAGAGGATGCGGCCCGAACTGAACCAGATTTTTTGTGTCGGGTGGTTGAAGCTGTAATTGCCGCCGGCGCAACCACAGTAAACATCCCGGATACGGTGGGGTATGCGACTCCGGATCAAATGGGACGTGTTATCAAAAATTTGGTGGATCGAGTTCCGAATATTGATAAATCTGTGATCAGTGTCCACTGCCACAATGACCTCGGCCTTGCCGTGGCGAACAGCCTTGCCGCGGTGCAGAATGGCGCGGGTCAAATCGAGTGCACGGTTAATGGAATCGGTGAGCGAGCGGGGAACTGCTCACTTGAAGAGGTTGTGATGGCAATGCGTACGCGAAGTGATGTTTATGCTTATGAGACTACGATCAACTCGAAACGATTGGTTCCCACTAGCCGCTTGGTGTCCTCAATTACTGGTTTAGAAGTCCAGCGAAATAAAGCCGTGGTTGGTCGAAATGCTTTTGCCCACGAAGCTGGCATTCATCAAGACGGGATGCTCAAAGAGAGAACGACTTATGAAATTATGCGGCCCGAAGACGTGGGGTTCGCAAATACAGATTTGGTGCTTGGTAAACACAGTGGTCGGGCGGCGTTGGCAAATCGTGCGAAGCAGTTAGGATTCACGTTAACCGGTGAACAGTTACAAAGTGTTTTTGAGGAATTTAAAAAACTTGCCGATCGAAAGAAGGAGATCTTTGATGGTGATATTGCGGCGTTGATTGAGCACGAGATCCTTGGTATTTCGGAGGAAGAGTGGTCGCTAGTTTCGTTCAAAGTTGACTTGAACTATCAGATGCCTCCCAAGATAGTGCTGACCCTCGAAAAAGGTGGCGAGGAGACAACGGTCGAACAGTCTGAAGGTTCCGGGCCAGTTGATGCCGCCTTTTTGGCAGTGAAACAGATCACCGGGGTTGAGATGAGCTGCAAGGAGTTCCACGTACGCAGCACCTCACTCGGCTATGACGCCCCGGGGGAGATAACGCTTGAGGCTGAGCATGCTGGCCAGATCTATCGCGGACGGGCGATCTCCACGGACTGTGTCGAGGCTTCCATCAAAGCGGTGCTGAATGCAGCGAACCGAATTCTGGCAGCGAACCGGAAGTCAGCGAACGCTTAAAAGCATCTTAACAAACAACAAGGATGTCGAACGCATTCGACATCCTTGTGTTACATGTTGGATTCAGTAAGCCCAGTGCGGTCTTGCGAAGCACTTAGATTGGACTTGCGTCAGGTTTAGTTCCGGAATAACTGGGAAAGCCCGAATGTGAAGAACACGTTGCTGGCGAAGTTAAGCACTTCTTCCTGCGGCTTGTATCTTAACAATAGTTGGTCGCCCGGTTTCACGAGGATTCTCTGTTTCGGATCGTTGATGGTATCGTTAAGGTCGATTCGGATTGCAAGCTGTCGTTTGCCTGGTACTTGTCGCAGGACGATCAGTTCGGTGGGTGGAACATTTTGAGCGGCGCCTCCGAGTGCTCCAGAGCGTTCAGTCGTTGCGATCCCTCTTCCGGCGATGGAAATTGCAGCGAGTACATCGAGATCATAGTCTCGTGGAATTGGGAACTCACCGCCGCCGAGTAAACCGCCCGTGTAGTAGACATCGGTTTCACGAGTGTCGACGTAAATAATATCTCCATCCCCTAGGATGATATCTTCGGTATTGAATGTAGGTACTTGTCCTGGTTTCAATCTTAGTGGGATTTTGATTGAGTTTGTTTCGTCCGCGATTTTCGGCATTGTTCCATAGGGAAATTCCGAAGGGCTGTGCGTCCGGTAAAATTCGTTCATCTGCTCGTCCCGCTGGGAAGTATCAATGCGGTTACCTCGGAGGATACGAACCTCTGCTTTGGCGTTAACACCTGGCAGTCCGCCCGTTTGGGAGAGTGCATTGAGGACGTCATTCTTATACGCTGGAAGTTGGAGCACAAAACCCCTTCCCGATTGATCGGAACGGTCGGTTACACCAGCTCTTTGGCTTTGACCTTGGAATTGGTTTGACCGAGTCGCTTGTGAGTTGTCCTGCCGTACAACAAAAACCCGGTAGGTTCGCTCACGCATCAGCGTCACAATGATCCGGCCGCCCTCTTTCAATTGAGGTTCGTCTCCCTCGGTATAGGCCCGTTTAATCAGCGCTTCCGCTTGTTGGATAGTTAGACCGCGAACGGGGATTGGATCTACCGAAGGCAGTGAAAGTGAGCCATCTTCTCGAACCGGAACAGGATATCCGATAGCAGGTGGCAGGTCACTGTCTGGGCCAGGCAGTTGAACTGGTGGCGCGTCGTCTGAGTTGCCAAGAATTCCTTCGATGAAAACGCCCAAAACATCGTCCGCATCCAGCGTGTAATATTGCGGTTTCGTTTGACGAAGGCGAGCGACGTCAATTGGGATTTTGTCGGCCTGAGGTTCTGCCAGGAATTGTACAGGAACCCGACTCGCAGGAATTGTATCGATAGGTGAAAACAAGGCAGTACAACCAGTGAGCGACGAACTTGCCAAGACCGTTATGAGAATAAGCATCCGGCTGGACATGGCTCGATAACTAGATTTTTTTGAGTGGGGCTTAATAACCATCAACTCGTGCTCCCTTAAATGCGGTAGGCGATCCGACCGCGTCGTAATAAGTTTGGATGTTTGGGTTAGACATTGCTACTGCAATGTCTCTGACTTTTTTAATCGCGGTTTACTTCGAGGTTGGCTGAACCATTGGTCTAGCGAAGGTGCTAAAATCAGTGGAGCCTTTTGAGTTTAAGTAATCTATTTGTGTCCCAATCGGGGTAGCCTGGTTGCCTCCGGAGTTGGCTGCCGAAGTACCGGTCACTGTTCTTACGCCACTTGGCAGGTTGCCCGAGGGCGTCGTTGCCATAGGATTCGTAGTTGTTGGCATCGCGTTCGTTGAGACGACTTGGACGTCGACTGGAAGCACGGGATCAGTGTTGGATTGGTTTATGGCTGAATCGATCATGCGAGAGATCAGGACGTCGTGATAAGTCCCAGACTTATCTTTCTTGGCTGCAGCAACGCCGGCGGGATAGCCTTCAAACCAGCTGTTGACGCATTTTGCGCCATCGGCAGATTGATATTCTGGTGCTCGGTATTCTTCAGGTGGAAGTGCTGGGACGTACCCATCGCCACCGTTACACATGTCGGTGTAGCCCGCACAAAAACCATTTTCAAAGTGCTTTGCATAAGCACGTTTGCAGTTTCCATACCGTAAGTTAAAGGCACGTTTTGCCCAGACGGTATCGCGGTACGTTAACATCGACGCCTCTTTGATACCGAGTTTGCAACCGGTAAACGAAGCCGTCATTAGAATTGCAACGCAGATGATTAAAAACGAATAACCGGGTCTAGATGTGACAAATGTTGGTTGGTTCTTCACAACAACTTTCTCTGAAATTGACTTTATTCATCAATCGGAATCCCTCGAAAGTCTTAATGTTCCAAGGGAATCAGACAGGGGCGCGAGCCCATCGCCTAGTCTTTTCATCGCCAGTTAAGCTGTGCCGGATTTAACGAAGATCCTATTTATAGCGCTTTTAACGAAAATTTCTTCCCGCCCTGTGAAGATGGGGGGATTGTGAAGGGCGAAGCTGGCAAGTTCGCTGTATTCTTCATCCTGCCAGCAGCCTTAGATGAGCGAGTGGCGACTAGCCCAGCATCAATCGGGCTGATTCGTGGGCAAGACTAATGAAGCGATGGCCGGATTTCGAGCCAGGTGGTTAGTGAGCGATGAAATAGGTGCAGCGCTCGGGCTGGCCAACTTTAAGTGGCCACCACGCCGTTGACCAAATGGATTATCCGGTCAGCTTGCGAAGCGAGTTGATCGTCGTGTGTGACCATCACGACGGTCAGATTTTCATGCTTGCGAAGTGCGGTTAGTGTTTCCATAACCTCAGCTCCGTTCTCTGAGTCCAAATTCCCCGTAGGCTCATCGGCGAGCAGGATCGAGGGATCAGAAATGAGTGACCGTGCAATGGCCGTTCGTTGCATCTCACCGCCAGAGAGTTGACTCGGCTTGTGAGTGAGGCGGTGGCTTAGCCCGACCATTTCCAATAGCTCAATGGCTCTTTTGCGATAGCTTCGTTTATTTTTGAGGTACCGAAAGAAACCATCCTGAACCATTCGAGGAATGAGAACGTTCTCTAGCGTGGTGAGCTCGGGTAGCAGGTGGTAGAACTGAAAAATGAGTCCAAATTCTCGGTTGCGAAGGTGCTCCTGTTGGCGAGGAGCCAGGTTGTCGATTCGTTGATCTCGAAAATAAATTTCTCCGCTATCGGGTGCATCGAGTGTTCCCAATAGATGCAGCAAAGTACTTTTTCCCGATCCGCTTTGCCCAATGATTGCTGTGAACCCTCCCTCTTCAATTTCAAGATCCACACCTTTTAAGACCGGTACTTGGACCGCCCCTTTTCCATAGCTCTTGAAAAGTCCGCTGACCGCCATAACTGAAGTATCAGCAATGCGAAGTGGCGCGGAATTAAATTTACTAGACGAGCTCTTGGCTGAATGTAATTCTGTGGCGGGCATCTTGTCTCCCTTGGATTCTGGGTCGATTCGCAGGGGTTTACTGGGTGCGACATCACTCATATCGAAGTGCCTCTACTGGGTGTAATCTGGCAGCGCGGAGTGCGGGGAGCACACTGGCAAGGACGGCGATCGCAATTGCACCGACGGCGACCCAAACAATGGTAACGGGATTTACCACGGTTGGTATTTCAGAAAAATAATAGATCGTTGGATCGAAGACTTCCTGTCCGGTGAGCACGGCGACCGCATCGGCAATTTCGTTGATGTATTTAACAAAGAGTAATCCAATGACGATTCCCACCCCGGTACCAACGGTGCCAAGCGACATTCCATAGCCGAGGAAGATGGACATCACGCCTCGACTGGGGGCTCCCAACGCTTTGAGGATTCCAATGTCTTTGGTTTTCTCGACGACGATCATGTAGAACGTGGCCAAAATTCCAAACCCGGCAACGGCGATGATGAGGAACAGTAAAATATTTAGGATCGTTAATTCCATTTTGACGGCGCTCAGCAGAGGACGTTGCGTATCCTGCCAGGTGCGAATGTCATAATCCGGGAAATAGTTTGGAGGGAATTGAGCAATTAGCTGATCTCGCACTGCGTCTAAATCAGCCCCCTCTTTTAATTTGATTTGGATGGTGGATACAGAACCTTGTCCAGTCATCGGATCGATCATGCCTCGCAGTTGTTGAAGTTCGCTAAGGGGGAGGAAAGCGAAACTGGAGTCGTACTCGTGCATGTTAGATGAATAAAAATCGACGACGGTACAGTTCTCGATGACGGGTTTGGGGCTTTCTCCAATGGTCGTCAGCATAATATTTGCATCGTCACCGGGTCTAATAAGATAAGCGTCTTGCAACTCGCCTGAGGGAAGTTCCACTTTTCGCTCGGAGATGGCTAAGCCTAAAATAATGCCTGTGCGATGATCCTTCATGGGATCAAATAGATCTTCCGATTTGATTTCCGGACGAAATTTTGCATGGGGATCAAAAGGTGAAATTCGATGAATGGAACCATCGTTTGACGCCTGATTTTCCGCTGATTGGTCGCCAGTTAATGGTTGGGGAGATTGGCTGGCAATGCCCTCTTCGACGGGATTCCCAGTAGGCGGGATATCGGGAAGCGTTGCCGGTAACGGTGCAAATCGAGTCCCCTGCTCTGCTTGAATGTTCGTGTTTTCGTGGCTGGCCGTTTCGACGTGAGACGGCTCGGCAGCATAGAAAGCATTGGCTGCGTTGTCGTATAAACTGTCGTATTCACGACTGTTTGCTTCAATTCGTCGTTGAATTTCGATTCGGGTTCGACGGTACTTCCAACCGGCATCTCCTTTGAATTTTTCCTGATCGTAGCCGTCTTCTTCGAGATCAAAGGAAAACGAATTGCGTTTTATTTCGTTGGTTAAATATGGCTCAAAGTCGGTGACTTTACCAAACGTTTCATCGTCGATGCCCAGAAGCATGATCTGTTGAGTCCATTGACGTCCACGCACATCAAATGAAAGCAAAGCAGGTGTTCGAACGACGCACGTCGCTTCCTGAATTTGGTCACCGAGCGTCTGTTTGATGATCTCAACATGACGTTCAGGATGCGGGATTTCGCTAAACATCTGAGTCGAAATTTCGACGTCCGAAAGAATCCCATGAAGCCGGTTTTTCATCTGATCAACAAAACCAGCCATGACGCTGTTGACCACGATCAAAGTCGCGACACCAAGAGTCACACTGACAATGGATGCCAACGCGATGAAACGTGTTTTTAAGTATCGCCACGACAAAAGCAACTTATACATTCGCCAATCCTTTGGCCTCGTTAAAGCGAATCTCGACGAGTCCGTTGTCGATTATTCGCGTTTTTTATGGGTCAGTCACCGTTTCAAATAAACGGATTTAAAACGCTCTAATTCTCTGCTCTTAGGAGTGGAAACAGAATGATATCGCGAATGGAAGGAGAATCCGTCAGTAGCATCACTAGCCGGTCTATCCCAATTCCCAATCCACCTGCGGGTGGCATTCCATTTCTTAGAGCACGAACAAAGTCGTGGTCCATTTTTGCCATGGAATCCTCTTCCGCCATCCCTTCCAGCTGATTTTCGAACAACTCCTTTTGTAAATCCGGATCATTTAGTTCCGTGTAAGCATTTGCGAGTTCCATTCCGTTTATGAATAGCTCAAAACGCTCCGCGATATTCGGATTATCTTTCTTTCGTTTAGTTAAAGGGCAAATGCTCGCGGGATAATCTGTAACAAATACAGGTCCAATTAAAGCATCTTCCACTTTCTCTTCGAAAACTTCGTTTTTGATCACGTCGGGGTGTTTGCCGTCGACCGCTAAACCAAGTGTTTCAGCATAAGCTTTTACAGCAGCAGGGTCTTGCGGGTCAACGCCGGTGTTCTCGGCAAAAAGTTCGTCATAGGGCTTTCTGGCAAATGGGGTAGAAAAGTCAACTTGGGTATCTCCGTAGGGGACGGTCGTTTCCGAGCCAAGTGCTTGCAGTGCATCTGCTATCACTGATTCCGTGAGGTCCATCATTGATTCGTAATCGCCGTACGCCTGATAGACCTCAAGCATGGTGAATTCGGGGTTGTGTTTGGGGCTGATACCCTCGTTTCTATAAACACGTCCCATTTCAAACACACGTTCCATTCCACCAACCATCAAACGCTTCAGGTGCAGTTCCAGAGCGATTCGCATCGTCAACGGCATATCGAGCGCGTTGTGGTGGGTTTCAAATGGGCGGGCGGCCGCTCCACCAGCAATGGTGTGCAGGGTCGGTCCCTCGATTTCGACAAAATGCTGGTCGGTGAGAGTCTTGCGAATGGAGGTGACAATTTTCGAGCGGGCCAGGAAACGATCTCTCACCCCTTCGTTGTAGGCGAGGTCAACGTAACGACGCCGCTGGCGGAGTTCGGCGTCGACCAGCCCTTTGTGTTTGGCTGGCGGTTGGTCGAGGGTCTTGCAGAGAATATGAATTTTGTCTGCAAAAATTGAGAGTTCTCCCGTTTGGGTTCGCCGAAAGGTCCCATCAATTCCAACGAGGTCACCTAGGTCGAGGCATTGGATCAATTCCCAGTTTTCTTCACCGACTTGATTTTTGCCGACAAATAGTTGAATTCGTCCGGTCCAGTCCTCGATGTCAATAAAATGCAGCTTCCCTTTATCGCGGTGGAGCAGGATTCGTCCAGCGGCTCTCACCTTTGGGCCGCTCATCGTTCCTTTCCCCTGTTCTTTGCACCAGTCCCGGAAGCTAAGGTCGCCCAGTTGTTCGGCGGTAGGGAGTTCGAGCGAATCTCCCGATTCGGTGACGAACTTAATTTCTCCGGTTCGCTGAAGGATATCCCCGATCATATCTCGATCGTTAAACCGGTGCCCCCAGGGGTCGATTCCTAATTCAACTATCCGATTTAAGTTACTCCGTCTGGATTCTTCAGGAGCGAGTGCGCCGTCGTTCATTTTATCTCTTCAACTGCTGGTGTGGATCAACTGCGAAAATGGATTCGAACCGGCATTCTAAAGAAACAACCGGATTTGTCGAAGGTGGGAATCGAAAGAACGTTGAACGGCGAGATTTGAGCTAGACGGGCCGTTATCCACACTTAATCTGGCTTTTGAGCCCAGAGAAAAGGGCATCCTCGCCGGTTTTAATGTTGTTTGACTAGTGTTTCGTAAGGAACTTGTGCAATTTTGGCTTGAGTGTCGCGTTTCACTGTCCGTAGCGAGCCATAATTCGATTGGCAATTCCAGGAATCAAGCGATCCATCCAAACAATCAATCGGCCGCCATGAGTCAGGATGATTTCGTGTTTTCCCTTCTTCATTGCTCGAATTGTTTTTGAGGCAACGATCGACGGTGGCATTGCACCGCGTGTTTTCCAGTTCTTCCCGGTGGTGTCTTCGATGGCGTGGTCAAAAAATTCGCTATCGGTGGTGCTCGGGCTAACGAGGAGTAGATCGATCGAATCGTTTGCTAATTCCGCTCTTAACGCGTCACTAAAGCCATGAAGTGCGAACTTGCTGGCGCAATATTCGCTTTTTAGAGGAGTCGCTCGGTGGGCCAAGACACTACTCATGTTTACGATGAGAGGCGAGTGACCTTGCTTTAGTCGAGGAAGCG
>JAQXDZ010000112.1 GCA_029251085.1 Mariniblastus sp. | reverse complement strand
CGTTCTGGCACTAACGGAATTGCAACCGCCATGAAGCTTTTACTATTCACGCTTTGCGTCGTTTTAACCTGCCCCGCAGTCGCACTTGCCCAGCGGGACGCTCCGGTTTGGAATTCATTTCTCCCGCGAATTGCATTGTTTGATGAACGCACGACGCTCGATTTCGAAATTACATTCAAGAAAGGTGGTGGACCTGCAGAGCAGTCAGCTCATTCACAAGTCTACGTTTTGGCCTACCTTGAAAAAGATGAATCACGGATTCTGGAACTCGCGGCCGACAAGAAGCTCACGAGGAAGTCTGAGGAGAAAGACAAGTTGCTTCTGGATGTGCTCGCAAACGAAAAGCTAGTTGCCCTGCTTGAAACTAAGGTCGCCAAGGAATCCGAGGCGCCCGTCGTGATTAGCCCTAAATCCGGCCGGGCGTCGCGCGGCGCGTCGTGCTATGACTTTGAATTTAGCTTCAACAACAACAAACTGTTTGAGACAGTTGGAAAGCTCAAGAGCTTTGATCACACGAACTTCGTGGAGTCCGATCACCGATACTACAACGACAAATTCAAGCTGATGATCTTTGTGCCGGTGAACGATTGCAAGTACGCAACGAGGATCCCAAAGAAACAACGCGAGTTTTATGACTTTGCCCATTTCATGGACCGCGACACAATAATTCAGTATTTCAAACCGCTTCCGTATCGCTTTCAATTTAAACCGTTGGACGAGGAGGGAGTTGTTCTCCTTTACGTTGACTAGGACGCACTTGCCGGGTATACCAGATAATGAAGACGAATCGTATGGCCTCTACGTTTGTTGGCTCGATGAACCCGGGGCGTCAGGTAGCTGGCCGACTGAGAAGAGAATGGAGCGGCATGGCAGTGTGAGGGGAGGCTCCGGAACGTATACGTCTACCCTTGACCTTAACGCACCATTTATGAAAGGGCAGGGCGACTACTACGGGCGGGGTCGTGTTTGCGTGATGGCTGCATCAAGCAAGGGATCTTACGTATCCAATATCGTAATCGTTCCGGAAAAGTAGGATGAAGCCACCATGTGCCCGGCAGAAAATTGTGAATCAGATTTTAATTCGCTATAGCTGATAACAATCCAATGCACCCCAGCGGCGAAGTGGGGGGCGTTGTTCACGAAGACAGGGCAACATAACAAAACGTTGGATCGGAGCGATAACAAATCGGGCGTTCGCTCCGCTCATTTAATGGTAAACATCGCCCGGTTAACTGAGTCGTTCGGCTAGCATACGCATGAGCATTACCCAAAAAAAACCTTGGCACCGAATTGTGATCGGGTGCTTCATCTGCTACTTCCTACTCTGCGTTCTGATGTTCTTTATTCAACGCTCACTTCTGTACTTCCCTACTCGCCATTCAGATGCCACTCAGTTGTCTCCTTGGGTTCAGAATAGTGAGACGATCGGCTACAGCAAGGAAGTCTCTTCGCCTGATGTCGTTTGGTTGATGATGCACGGGAACGCCGGACAGGCGTCTGATCGAGACTATGTTCTAAAACACATGTCATCGCGCGACTCTCTTTACGTGCTTGAGTATCCAGGGTACGGCCGACGCGACGGGTCTCCGTCTCAAAGTACCATTGATGCTGCCGCTCGGGATGCGTACCAAAGCCTGCGAAGCCGATTCCCAAACACCCCTGTATGTATCATCGGCGAATCCATCGGAACTGGCCCTGCGTCAATGCTGGCAAATTGTCAGCCGGCTCCAGACAAGATCGTCTTGATTACACCCTTTGATACGCTGTACCGTGTCGCAGCCCGGAGGTTCTTTGTTTTGCCTGTATGGCTACTGCTTCGCGATCGCTGGGACAACATCGCAGCGTTGCAAGGTTACGACGGCGAAGTCACCATCTATGCGGCAAAAGACGATGAGATCATTCCGATTCGACATGCAGAATCGCTGACCGAGGCCTATCCGAGTGCATCATTCCACACGATTTCGGGCGGACACAACGATTGGTCACTGTCTGCCGAAGTGATAATCGCCAAATAGCATGGGACTGCCGAACCATGCGATGCACAACGGAAGGAATCATGGGACGAATATTGGCCGCGAAGAAGAAAATCGCATTAAAAACGAAGTCACATCCAAGTTGCATGAAGAATGGGATAATGAAGACAAGAATAAATCGCAGTCAGCCCAAGAATAGTTGACGTATCTATTCCCATTTTTATAGATTTTTGACCGGATAACGGCGATCACTCAAACATCGGCACTGCGAAGCACACCCAAGAACTTCAAACGACCAGGGAGCACCATAGCCGAACTAAAAAGTTGACGCCAAATGCGACGCCATTTCCGCTGTTGACGCCAAATGCGACGCTGAATCGGCAAGCACGACCGAGCAAAAACCCCGTAAAAAAAGCACGGTAGAGAATAGTAACTCTCTACCGTGCATTTCAGTGGGCGATATTGGATTCGCTTTCCTCAATCACAGTTTCCCTTACTGTTTAGTTTAAACACGCTGCCCGGTGGACATTTCCGTTATCAGTGCAAAAGTCTGCAATTTTCCGGCGAATTGTTGATAGAGTTGCCAAGAAGTGTCGCTGGCGAACGAATAGTCGTCCAGAACCTCGTAAACACAACCAAGGCACACCTAAATTTGAAGGAACTAGAATGAGCAAAGTAGGCGAGATGACGAACAGCAAACCGAAAAGTTGTTTACCCAGAAATGGAAATAGGAATAGAATGGGAGTTGGTGTTGCAATCGGTGCAGCGATTGGTGCGGCATTTGGTGCATCATCGGGTCATATGGCACAGAGCGTAGCAATGGGCGTAGCACTCGGAACGGCGTTCGCAGCAATCTTTGACTTCAACCAGCGTAGAAGATCGAAGGTGAGCAATTCCCCAACGTAACAATTAGCGGCGGTCCCGTCACCGCTGTCGTCATCCGGCCCTGGCAAACATCGCCGAGGTCCGCTACATCAAAGGGCCACCAAAATGAATATAGCGACACACGATGACAGAGTCGCAGAACCTGCCTTTTCGGTGGCTTAAAGATCACTTGTCAAGCAAGTATGAGATCAACTGTCGGTCTGTAAGTCAGTTTTTCAAGGACGTTTGGCCAGATCGTGACTTCGCTGGCGGTAATAAGAATCGCTCTTTGGTTCTGGCCGATTGAGTAAAAAGGACGCCATCAAAAATAAAAGGACGCCTAAAAGGACGCCTCAAGGACGCATAGTAACGGTCAACAAGGATCAATGACGATCAACGAAGTTAACGCAAACACTGATATAGCAATAGAAAAACCCTTAGAAGCTACCGTTTGAAGGGTAACCACTAAGGGTGGTAGTGGGCGATATTGGACTTGAACCAACGACCTCCACGATGTCAACGTGGCGCTCTAGCCAACTGAGCTAATCGCCCGGATCGGTTCGCTTAAAGCAGAGCTTCAGCGGTACTGAGATTATAACCTGCAAACCTCAGATTGAAAACATCGCCATTTGAAAGCAATTTCTTTACAACTCTCGGCCGATGTTGGACCGCTTTTTTAAAAGAACACTGGTTTTCAACGTGAGTTATCTGCTTTCTGTTGATTCTAAGACAAGTGCGAAATCCTCCTCTCCGTTTAATTAGCGAAGTCTTTTCAAGCGTCCTAGGGCCTCAGCACAATTGTTCCTCGTAATCCCGATGGTCGAAACGGACATTTCTACGAAACAAGCTGCCGCGTTTAGAATGACGGGTCCCTTAAAAAAGCCGGTCGCTCAATGCGTTTGAGAACCAAATTTTTGAAATATTCCATGAAAATTAGAGTCCGCTAATCCATACTTTTTGGCGACCCGATCAGCCGTTTCAGTTTCTGGATAAAGGGAAACGATCCGCTTGGCGATCTTGAGTTGATCCGATAACTGGACAAGCTCCCGCCCATCTGTAAATGGATCCATCCAAGGTTGGAACATCGACTCTTCGAGATCACTTGCTCGCTGCTGACGAGCCTTCTGAATTACTTGAAAACGTTCCTCGCAATCAGCTATCGTATTCCCCTCCTGTGGGAGAAAGGATTGATACTCTTCTTCTGATTCTCGGTCGAGCCTTTTAAAGAAAGTCTGGAGTAATGCCCGAGAGTTTTTAGTCACTCCACCCACTTCACTCCGAAAGTCTAATATTAATCGACACAAAGAAATTTTCATGAGAGGCGATAATTCTTGATTCAACGAAGTACGAACAAGACTGATAAAGTCGAATTCGGAGTTTGTAAAAATCAACCCACGATTAATTGGAGGTGTGAATCTGGCTATCTCACACATCCTCAAACCATACTTTTGATCAACGGTCAAATTAATTTTAACTTCGTCCGCTTCTCGGGGAAGCTTGATAAAATCAAACTGTCCACCGCTTAGTGCAGACAGTTCTCTCATATTGGCCATTGCCCTGAAGTCATCCAAAGCAATTGTGTGTATTGGGATTTTTGTTATTCCTTCGACTTGCCTTCGAATATCATCGATGGTGAATAGTGGCCCGCCCCTTTCGAACTCACCATCTCCGAGTAAAAAAATTCCACTCGGATTCGTTTTTATCGCAAAATTTAGACTGCTACACGGATCACTCAACCCCTTAGCCTCTTTGTCCCAAATCCACCGTCTAAACTTTCTCTTATTTTGATTTGTCGCTTTGACTGCCGTGGGATTGAAATGCTTTACTTTATGGCTGAAGAGAACAACATAGAATTCTTGATGCGGTTGCAAGGTCTCGATTGAATTTTGCAGTTCAAGTCTAGCAACATCAAACCTCGAAAAGTTCAAATTCAAATCCGTTCGCCAGTACCCCTTTTTATTCATTGAGAAGGATTGATCCAGAATATAAACAAAACTGCTGCCCTCAGCCTTCGTTCCAAAGAACTTAGCTGATTCCCCAGGCTTTGGAGATTCATCTAACTGGGACTCGGCTGACTCACTCAAGTCACCTCCGCTCCACTCCTGATTTAAGGGGCGTGCCTCGGACTCAGCATCTTTCTTACCGTCCTTTTCTATGGATACGACGAAGTCCATGATCTCTTCTGGCTGTTTGACAACTAACTCAAAATCAACCATCTCATTGTCTTCTGCATCGACCTCAAAATCGAACTGAGAGACCTGCACACTGTCTGAGGATTCCAGCAATTCCAGAGAAATTATCGAGTTGCTTGAACTTTCAAATACGATCAGCGAAAGGATCAACAAAGCCAGTAGATGAATAGCAACCGAGACTAAGAAACTCGAACTTCGAGCATAGACTTCTCGGCCATATGAGCTGACGAATGATTTTTTCATCGACAACCAACCCTTCCATTTGTCCACCACAGGATCACAAACTTACAGTTGACGGAAACTGCCGCAGGAACTCCAAAATTGCTACTTCGGCTTGCACCAGAACCTTGGCCTAACGAGAAATCACTAATCAATGGCCCAGCAATACGTTCTGGGCAACGCTGAATCCCTGACTCGAGAATCGCTGGTCGCTTTTACTGAGATCTGATCAACCTAAAATCCTCTACTCTCGGGGCAGTCGCTTTACAGCAAACGCAGTCGTTGAGTTATGAGTGATCACCGAGTTTTAGTCAGATTTCTTTGGATCAATAGCCAAACGATAT
>JAQXDZ010000089.1 GCA_029251085.1 Mariniblastus sp. | reverse complement strand
TGGCAAAAAACCGCTGCCGCAGTTGTCGAAATTAATGACGAGTCTGTTTTCTATATGTTCGATGTTGCCGACGGTTGGAAAACTGAGTCGTTCCTTGTCTTTTTCTGTTTTGTAAACGTTTTTGATTGCTAATCGGAGCAGTCGATCTCCAATCGGTTTTTTGTCTTTTGGGTGAATATTTGTCTCGTCACCGAGGTCAATGGCGACCGCCATCATCGTGTTGGGAATTGAAAGTTCGGTTTGCCGTTGGCTCTCGCGAAAGGTTGGCCAGTCGGCGTGTTGGAAACTGGGTAGTTGTACGAATAAAAAAGGTAGCTCGCATTGGTTGAAATGGTTTCGCCAGGATTCAATCAGCAAGGGAAACAGTTGGGCAGCGTCGCTGGCAGCAACATCGCTATAAGCGTCTGATTCTCCCTGATACCAGACGACTCCCTGGAACGAAAGAAATTGAAGGGGTGCAATCCCCGCTTCAAATAAAAATCCAGGCTCGCAAAGCCATCGGTAAGGAGTTTCTCCAATGGTGTAGGGTTTGCCTAGTTCAATCACCGGTTTCATCGCGTCCTTCGCACGCCGCCGATGCGCTGCGAAAACTGCCTCGTTGTTGAGCCAATCCCCTTGATAGAGGGCCGAGGTGATGGGGTTTTTGCGAGCGACTCGGGGAGGAATCCAGTTATTCATCGCCGATCCGCCCACCGAAATTTGGATGATGCCGACTGGCACGTTGAGTTTTTTCTGCAGCTGTTCTGCGAAAATCCATCCCACCGCGGAGGTCGTTTCCGCAGATTTTAAATTGCTTTTCAGCCATTCAGTTTGAAAAAAATCACGGGTGTTGCAGCGATTCAGTTCGCGTTCGGTGTATCCATCTTTCGCGACTAGACGTAAACCCTGGTGCCGCATGATTCTCAGATTGGGATTGTCAGCTCGGCGAAGTAGTTCGTTTCCATTGTCGCATTGTTTTAAGGGGAACTGCATATTGGATTGCCCTGCGCAGATCCACACTTCACCGATCAAGATGTCGTCGAATTTGATTTCATTGATGGACAAAGACAGGGAGTCAAAACTTGCTTTTCTGGCAGGTAGTTCTACGGACCAGGTGCCTTCCTTTGAAGTCTTAACCTTGCTGTTTTCAGTTCCGAGAGTGACGCTAATTTCTTCGCCCGGCGCAGCGGTTCCCCAGACTCGTATCGGCATATTTTGTTGCAGTACCATCCCGGTTCCAAATACCGGCGCAGGGTGAAGGTGTTCATCGAAGGCTGCAAATCCCTGTTGAACATGAAAGGAAACTAGCAGAAGGCTCGCGAGCAGAGCGAATCGGAGGGGAGGTGTTAAAGTTCGGTACATAGTTTTGTTTGTGGTAGTCATGATGGATTGTCGTCCATCATACCGTAGGTTTCGCGTCTCGTTGTTTGTTTGTGAAATTTTGGTTTGCTTAACTCTCTCGTGATTAAAGCGGAGTGTGGCGAAGGACGCTCCAATCTATTCAGGTTCTTCTATAAAAAGCTACTCGTTGATTTCTTAAAGAGATGAAACGGTTTCTCAATTTTGATGGAAGTAAAATGAAAGGACGTGCGAATTTGCTGCCAATAATCTTTGAATGTGAAAGATTAATCACAAAAAATTTGTGATTATTGGTTTGGTTTTCCTTAGCGCTACTGGCTTGCAAGCCAGCAATGCCATCTCCAAATGCGATGAGATACCCGTAGTTAAAACTTGGAATGAGCTACGCGAGACTCCTGTGTTTGCCAAAGGCGATTTTGGAATTGTTCGTCTTGGACTGGAACAAAATATCGGCCTTCGCAGATGCGACCGTTTTCTCGGTCTGAGCAGCGTCGTCCAGGTTTGAGAACGACCAACCGAATTGACTTTACACTGGACTAAGTAATGCGTGCTGGCAGAGTGTTAATTCTTAGCATTCAATTGCTTAGTCTCAAGTTTCCCATCACGTCGATTACGGAAGTTCGCGTAAGCGAAGATCTCGGAAGGTGATTGGACTACCTTCGCTTTCTAGGCAGAGGTAACCGGTTTTGGGATCGCACTGAGTCCCGCCGGAAACTTCTTCTCCGTTGACCCACAGGCGAACTTCACCGTTGATGGCGCGAACATAGTAGTGGTTCCATTCGCCAACGCCTTTGGAGAGTTCTTTGGTTGGAAAGCTTCTCGAGCCATTGGGGGCCACTGGTGGGAAGGGTTTCATTTTGACGCCGACGGGGAATACATCGCCATGGCTGGTGTACCAGTTGGCTGGGTTGGGTTGCCCGTAGGCTAAATCGAGAACTTGGACTTCGATGCCTTGAGGCAGGCCGGGTTTACCAGCCTTCGTTAACCTCTCGATGGACGCCGGTGTAGTCCAAACAAAAATGCCACTGTTGCCGGCTGGTTTGTGATGCATCCATTGCGCGACCAGCTCAAAATTGGTGTATTGTTTTTTTGTCCGAATGACACTGACGGGGCGACCGGTACACTCAATCACATTGTCTTTGAATGTCCAGGTGTCATCATTCGAGTTGACACGCGTGAAGTGTTCTTCGCCGAGCGCTTCAAAACCGGGGGCTAAGCCATCCACGAACGCACGCTTGACGTCTTGTTTTTCTTGATT
>JAQXDZ010000076.1 GCA_029251085.1 Mariniblastus sp. | reverse complement strand
ATCTGGCGGAAAACCTATGTGATGGCGTTTCGACCGGAAGAGACAGTTAACGAAGAACGAGCCATGGGGTTCACCCACTCACACAATGACGACGTCAAATGGGAAACTTTTATTTCTTAAACTCATCTTCGCTAAAATGAGTTCAAGATGAAAAAAGCATGTTCGTTCACCAGCTTTATTTCGATTAAACCCAAATATCGGAAGTGCAATCACCACCCGGGAAACGGATTTCATGGGCTCGTGCGGCTCCGCCCGGTTCCTTGCCAAAATCGACCATGAAATCTTCATTCAAACGAAGTCCCCCGGAATCTGTATTGCAATCCAACTGCAACAGATAAGAACCTTCTTTAGCCATCGCTGGATAAAACTGATTGTCCCAAGGGCTGTACAGCGAATTGGTGACATACAATCGTTTTCCGTCCAAGCTGAGTTGCAGCATTTGGGGACCGCCGCCGAGTTTCTGTCCTTTGACTGATGCAGACTTCCCAATCACACCACCCAGCCAGACCTGTCCTGTCAATTTTGGATTGGCGGGGTCACTCACATCGTATTGTCTCAAATCGCCGTGCAGCCAATTCGAAAAGTAAAGAAAGCGATCATCGAGTGAGAGGACCAAATCTGTGATCAGCCCTGGTACGGCAAACGGCCAGCCTTCGGTTTCGACAGGTTCGACACCGATCACGTTGTCCGCCACCCACTTTTCACCTTGTTTTTGCCAATGCCAGATAGTGCTACTGAGAGCAGCTCCTACGAACCCATGGGTGCTGTCAGGATTATGATGAAACCGAACTTCCAATGGAATCATGCCATTTTCACCAAGATCGATCGATTGTTCAATTTTGCGATCTTGCCAGTTCCAAAAATGGAGTTGGCGGCCATATTTACCCGCCTTAACGTCGTCCAACTTAAAGCCTTGTGAAACCGTGTTGGGAGACCCCCACTCACTGGAAACCATCACGTTGTGCCTAGGTTGATACCAGTAATCATAATTGAAATTCATACCCGTCGAATCTTTCTCCCAACGCCCAAGGATATTAAATTCCGAGTCCAGCATCATAAATCCGCCAGGCGCATCACCGTTGGAATCCCCCAGCATTGAAATCAACACGGTTCCGTCTGCCAAACAATGAACCGTGTGCGGAGCTGACAAACCGGTCTTGGCCTTAACAACTTCTGGTTCAATGACTTTGTGTAATTTTGGCTGCCGTGGGTTTTCGGTATCAACGATATAAATTCGGCCGGAGGCAATTCCAGGCAACACAATGAACCGGCGTCCGGCACCTTCTTTTCCATGACAACTGCTGCAGGCATTCCATCCAAAATGATGCAGCTCGTCCCCCACGTTCGGCATCTCTAACCGACTGATCACTTTACCGTAATCCACCGATTTGGGATCGACATCAATCGTGGCAAGATAATCCGGTTTTTGAATTCCAGTACCGGCATAAATCGCGGGAACATAGGCGATCGTTTCAGCAGGCGCCTTCATGGCATCCTGCACCGTGGCGTGGGTTCGATCACAACAGTCGCCGCCCTGCGTTTCATCGGCTCCGCTTTGGACTGACCCCGACAGGGTCGCAGCGCCAAACGTAGCCAAGGCGGAAGATACTGCAGTTGTCTTTAAAAATTCCCGGCGCTTCATCATTCACTCCCTTATCATTTTTTAACCGACGCGCCCATAGTTTACCCGTTCGCCAGTTCATTCATCCAGTCCAAACCGTTTGATTTCGGCTCGATTTTTTTGAAACTAAAACTAGTGTGAACGGTGGCCTCAATTTGCCAGGGTGGCGATCTAAATTCTAAATCCGACGGCCGTAAATAACATGGCCCGCCTCCATCTAAACAGCGACTGCCCGCGGCAATATTATGCCAATATTTCTTTGACCACCCGTGCCGCTTCCACCCCCGTCAATTTTTGGTCCAAACCTTGGAAGGGAAAATTAAGCTTTTGGTGGTCAATTCCGAGTTGGTGCAACAGCGTGGCGTGCAAATCTCGAACAGCGACGGGATCCTCGGCAACGTTATAACTGAAGTCATCGGTTTTCCCATAGGACATTCCGCCCTTGATCCCGCCCCCGGCAAGCCAACCCGAAAAGCAGCATGGATGATGGTCCCGTCGCTAATCCGTTTTCTCCATCCCCGCGATTAGTTCGTGCCATTGGCGGAGCTTAAGCCACTAATGGCAATCTTACAAATCATTGGCCCTTAAACAAATGTCCTTCGTGCGCACCGAGTATTACGATATCTCCATCGCTCCCTAACGACGGAACCGGTGAACCATTGAGAAAATAGCCAAGCATTTGATCAGATTCAAAGACGACATCTGAGCTATCCTTATTTTTCTGAACAATCTTGAAAAACGACTTTAAATTTGGCACCGCTTGCCACGGCAGCAGGAACGGCGTATTTGAAGGTATCGCACTTTTAACTGTGTAAATCGTGTTCGCATTGTTTGCGACTGCCAAAGGAAGGCAGACGGATGCCAAGTCAAGACCTTCGGGGTAGTAAGAATTAGAAAGCCCGTCGTAGTCATTTAAATATTTTCCAACAAGATCCCCCAACCGAGTCGGATAAGAACCCGTTTCCTGTTTCCAAGCGGCCAACGCAAGACGCTGCTTCAAATATCTCAGCACCTGCAGGCTGATCCGGTCTTGCCGATAATCATCCAGATAGGTTCGATAGCCCTCCCTCATTGGAGCATAAGTATAGACCACCTCCCGTCCGTCCCTCGAAGCCCGGCGGCGGACAGTCATATCATCCGCTGTTAACCCATTCAGTTTGCAAAAATTCTGCCAACCTTCCCATTGCGTCAGAATCTCTAGCTGAGCTTTCCGTTTATTTCTCTCTGGTTCCCAGGCAAGATCGAGATTGTAAGTGACCGGGTTTCTTCGGTAGAGAAAATATCTATTTTCGAGCCAATGCTCATTCTCGATCGAAAAGGACGATTGTATTAACGATTCAACCTCATTAATCCCGCTCACCAATTCTCCAACCTCGCGGTCCGGTTGATCACCCCACCTAATATACTCATTGATATTTTCAAAAGACAAACTCCGAGGCCGATTCATCAGCACCGAAATTTCCCCCGACAGGGCAAGGCGATACAACTCAGCATCGCTGCGCCGGATAGCCTGTAATTTGAATCTTTCGATCAGCCCTGAAATGGACTGATATTTCCTCGCCCAGATCGTTGAAGCGGCATCTGGAGGCAGAAAAAAGTAATAACGCATTTCTGGACGACTGACAGCCTCTACAATTTGATCAAACGTTGGTCTTTGACTATCAAACAGTTCATTAGCTGCGGGAGTTTGTTTCAGTAAAGCTTGATCGAACTCTAAATCATCCATCAATTTAGGGCTAGATTTCTGCCGAAATTCTTCACAAGCTCTCTCCCACTCACCAACGGCAGATTCCATTTTATTCGCCAACTCGAATCGCGGATCTCCAGCACCCCGAAGAGCTGTTGGATTATCGAATAGGTTGTCTAGATCGTTGAACGCAGGCTGGGCAAGATAATCATTCAAACGATCTGCCCGCAGCCCCAAAATACAGCCTACCGAAATAACTGCCATCACCCCCACCGCAACGATCGTTGCAGACAATTGCCTTGTTCCGCGAATCCACGAAGGAGCGTACCACCAGGACAGCGATAAAGCACCGATACCAACGGGCCACGCGAAGTAATAAACTGGGGCTTGATACCAATTCAAATAACGGACCCAAACAATAGTGCCCACGCAAGCCACCAATCCAATCAACGCATTAAGGATGCCATGGCGACAATAGATTGATACGAGTTGGCCTACCGCCGACACTACGAAAAACATCGATGCTGAGCCTACCGTGAGAGTTAAAAAGTAGGGCAAAAGCAGTGAGATATCGTGTACTGGGCTGTACCACTGGCTCGGCGATATCGATTGGTTGACCGCTATCATTTGATACTGACCAACAAAAGCCGTAAACGCGAATCGATTGACGATGGCAATTACTCCAGTGACCCACAATCCTACGACAACTAATATCAACACCCGAGAAAGCCAGACACGACGAGGATAGTCCGCCCTCTGTTGAAAAAAACGGTAGGAAGAGCCTGATTGATCACTGGCAAACAAGGCCAACCCAAATCCGCATCCTATTACCGCAGCAAATAGGTCGTTGGAAAGCTCAATCCAATAAATCGAAGCCTCAGACGCTTCGTTTCGATATAGGGAGGGAAACGCCATCGCAATAAAATCGGTGAAAGGCAGTACGACAACTAGATAGATCACGCCAAGCGCAACTGAAATCAATAGTCCTACCCAATGAATGCGAAACGTCTGCCACGCCAGAGACGCTACTGAACCACCGGGGCCTCCAAAGGTGCGTTTGAACCGCCCGACCGTTGACTCGCCACCACCGTTGAAACGACTGCGCTGGGATTGGCTAGGACGTAACCAATCCCCTGAATGGATTACAATGCCCGCCAGAAGTAAAACAACCTGGAGTAGAAAAATTGAGGAAATTTCAAAAACGCCCACTTCTTTTTCTAAAAATGTGTTCAAACATGTGTTCCAAATTAACCCAAGAATGAAAGGCACGACTACCGTGCAAGTAGCGGCCAATAAAACAACATTTAGGGTTTTCTTAAGGTAACGAGAGAACATCAAGCTCCATAAAAAACTCATTACGGGCATCAAAAAAGCGATCGGCAGACTGGGCCCAAGCACGGCTCGCCCAGCTGATACCGCCAACAGATTCCGACCACCGAAGAACAGAGCAAACAACACTACGGCGATTACAATCGCTGATAAGTAGAAAACAAAGAAACAAATACCGGCGGTCAGCATCTTTATGTCCGCTAATTTCTTACTAGAAAAAGGCAAACGGCTAAGAAAAGTGTCGGTTCGATTTTCCTTTTCTAGAGAAAAAGCCATCGCGCCGCATACTAAGGCTGTCATCACCGCGCTACCGAGCGCAAGCCCAATAAACATCGAACCGTTGTCAGTGATTGAGGGAGCAGCAAAACAGCCAACCGCCAGCATCCCGAGCGCAGCCAGCGACATTAAGCCCATACAGGCCGGTAGTAATAGCCGGGCCTCTTTCCAAATAAGATGCTTCCGTCCCACCGCGGGAACACCTATCCAGTTATCACTCCCACTAGCTGTCGAATTGCTTGTTGAGGTAGACATCGCTTAAACGCCACCTTTCTCTAAATCACTCGCGCCAACCTTCCCGATTGCTGGAGACGGATCGGTTTCTGATCCTGAGCCCTGGCGGACTTGCGAGCCCAGATAGGCCACAAAAATGTCTTCCAACGACGGCGTGTTCACCTCGACTTCATTCACACCCTCGGTGTCTCTCAATTGCCAAAGTAAATTGGGATCAGGTTTTCTGACAAAGACCTGTTGTCGCTTCTTCCCCTCACCCTGCCGGGAAAGAAGACAGGCCTCGAACCCCGGCAAACGAACGTTCGGATTGGAAACCGTGATTACCCACTGTTCAATTTCTTGCTTGAGCGTTTCCAAGCGATCACAGACGCGGATTTGACCTTCATTTACAATCGCAACATAATCAGCCACCCGTTCCACTTCCGGAATTTGGTGACTGCTCAAAAATACTGTTCGATTAGCTGCGGCAACGTCGACCATACTCTCCAGAAATTTCCGACGAACCAAGGTATCAAGTCCCGAGGTCGGTTCATCCAGAATCAATAAATCCGGCTGATGAGCCATGGCAAGCGCAAGGGCTACTTTCGCGTAGCCGCCCTTGGATAGTGTTTTGATTTTAACGTCTAGCGGCAGTTCAAAATCACTAGCCAGTTTTACAAATTGGTCGTAAAATCCAGCCGGATAGAACCCGCTGGTAAACCAACCAATTTCGGAAACCTTCATCCAACCATAAAGCGCCGGGGCATCCGGAACATAACCAATCTGCCTACGGATCTGTACATCGTTGGCGGCAGGGTCAAGGCCAAGAATTTTTATGGTTCCAGAATCTGGATGCTCAAGCCCAAGCATTGTCTTAATTGTGGTTGTTTTGCCCGCTCCATTTTCTCCTAACAGCGCAAACACTACGCCGGACGGAATTGAAAACGAAATACCATCCATCGCTTGGATCGCACCGTATTTTTTAGAGACATTGCTAAGTTCAACAACTGACATAAAAGAAGTCCTATCTCTATAAAGAGGAGCGATTTTTTGCGAAACTCGTTTTTGATTTCTGAAGGCATTTCGATACCATCTTTGCTACCTCGTCGTCAGACAGATGGCTTTGCCGTGCCTCCTCCATCACTTGCAACATTCGCTCGGACAACAGTTGTTTCCGAAGAACTTTACACTGTTTGACCGCAGTAGGAGTCACAAGCAACCCTTCGCCTCGAACGGATGCAAGAATGCCTTCATCTTGAAGCTGACGATAGGCTCGGGCCACTGTATTCGGGTTCACAGCAAGATCACGGGACAAATTGCGAACAGACGGCACCAACTCGCCTACAGCAATACCCTCACTGGCAATCGCGAAGGCAATTTGACGCGAGATTTGCTCGTAAACTGGCACGCCATTAGTTTGGTTGATATTAAAAAACACAAGTCGACTCGCTTTGCTCAAACGTGAACAGCTGTATTACCTCGATAGTACACCAGCTCGAATTTTATTTCAAGCAAACTTTCGAAATTGAGTTCGGAATAGAAAATGAATCAAACGCGGCAAGTTGAAATCACAACCAAAATTGCCTAATTCCTCAATTCCTCAATTCCTCAATTCCTCAAAAGTATCGACGCTCGTTTTGCGGTCTATCTGGCACCTATGGAAAGAAACGGCCTCGGCTCCTTCGATGTGGTTTGTCCGTGATGGGGGGGAACTTTGAATCAGAGTTTATTTGGCTACTCCCTGCGAGCGATACGTCTTTTTTCGTTAGCAGCGAAAGCTAAGCCAACTCCAGTCTCGAGAGTTTGATTCCACGAATGGCCTCTGATGGCCTTACAGCCATGAAAGAACCAGAAAACCCTTACGACTCGCCGAAAGATTTCTCACCGAAGGATTTCTCGAACGAAGCCACCGAGAGGGAGCCGAAAGGTTACATTTCCGCTGCCATTGCTTGTTTTTTTCTGTTTGCAATTATAGCCCTCTTTTTTATAATTTTTATTGGCGTCATTGTTGCGATGGGGGAGGTTGGATCTTGATTGAATCAACGTGCGATCCAGCGTTCTTCTCGGCGTGGACGGGATTCGATAGCTCTTAAAGAACCTAAGCAATTCGAGGGGCAACCGTGTCCCAGCAAGGGCTCCCCCACCCCGCAAAAAAGAATAGGTCCTTTCTCACTTTTTGGCCCTTCGGTTGGAGCCCAAAAAGGCGACAGGGCAAGTAGAGTCCGCCTGCACTTGGGAAACCTAGCCATTTCCTATCGAGAGTTTGAATCCGTAAGCGGCCTCTGATATCCTCGAAGTCATGGAAGAAAAACAAAACCCCTACGAGCCATCTAGCATACGACAGAAAGAGGACGGTAATGAGATCCGAAAATTTAGCCTAGTGTCGTGCTTGGTTTGGATACTTATAGCACCCCTTGTCGTTGTAGGCTGTGCTATGGTGCTATTCATGTTTGGTTGCGGCGGCCTAATTGTCTATGAACTTTTTAGATAGCGGCGCCCCAACTAAAAGCACTACTCCCCTTCGGCTGGCTCGTTGATGTACTATCGCCCCATTTTTGAACCAGTTAGCCCTGCTCGATTAATGGGCTATTTTTGTTTCTGTACTGCTTCACAGCCTCGTAAACCTAGGATTGCTACACACAGCCCCCAAAACCTTCGAAGCCTCTCGGTAACTGTCGTGGATTGAACCTATCGAATCCGAAGCCTTTCGAAAGGTGGGGGGATGAGGCTAGGGGTTGAATCAACCTGCTATCTAGCCTCCTACTCGGCGGAGACGGGATTCTAGCAGATGCCTCAGCCATGAGGCGCTACAGCAATGAAGTATTACAACCAATCAACACCAACAACTCTCGAATGAGCGTTATCTATAGGAGCTAGATTCAACTCTAATGAAACCCGTAAAAAGCATCGCACCCAATAACACGTAACTGCCGCTACTTGGAGGCAAGCGGGAAATTTAGAGACCATTTGGGGGCAGGGGAGGGCGAAAAACCCCGTCAATGCTAATGCGAAAGCTTCTCACGTAAAGTCTCCAGTTCCGCAAGTGCGGGCACTATCTTTAGCTCAACCATACGTTGCTGACATCGGGACTCGAATAGGAGAGCGATGATCATTAAAACAACAAACGGAACGAGCACCCAATACGAAATGTGGGTGGCACCAAACACCACGGTGATAAACAGGACTCCGCCCAAATACGGTGGTAAGAATCCCAACATAATATGGGATCGCGTTTTGATCTGATACCGAATTTGCTTGATCTCTTTATCCAGGTCATCACGAAGCGACGTAGACTCAACCTGCTCCCGCTTCTTTTGACGCTGATGGCCTAGAAAAACGGAAAGGGTAAACTGTAACCAACAAACCAATGCCACCAACGATGCTGCGATTTCCCAACCGAATAAGGCTCGAGAAGAACCAATTTCCCCCAGCACGCCGGACGCATTTAGAATTAAAAGCCCAACGATTGCCGCAAACATGATACCGCCGCCGCAATAAGTTTGGAAATGTTGCCAAAAAATCAGGCGACGAAATCGTTTACTCTTCCTTCGCAACGAATTGTGTAGACCTTCTTCATTGATTCCATAAATTGGTTGGTCGCATTGTGAATCCCAAATGACCTTTAGATCTTCAAATTCCATGTTTGTCTTTCTTTTTAGAATGTTCAGTGAGGCGTTTTTTGATGCGGTTTAATTTCACTCCGACGTAGTTTTGTGAGAGCCCCATCGTCTTACCAATTTCTCGATAACTGAAACCGTCAAGCATCAAAAGAGTCAGCGAACGATCGATCTCATCGAGCTGAGATATTTGTTCGTAGAGCCATTCCAGTTGTGGATTTTCAAGATTGGAACGTTGCGACAGCAAGCGGTCTTCACGTTGGATTTCCTGATGTTTATCCCGGTGGCGTTTTTCTTTTTTTGACCAGCCAATGGCGGAGTAAAATGCAACACGATAAATCCAAGTGCTAACAGCAGAATCACCGCGATATCTTGGAACCGAGTTCCATACTTGCGTCGTCATCTCCTGGAAAAGATCATCCTGGTCGTGAGAGTTGAATGCATAGGCACGAACAACCTTGAATAGCAACCCTTTGTGTTGGGCGAGCCACTCTTCGAAAATACGCTGCTGCTCGTTTGGTTTCATTGCTCAACTTTGTCGTAAGGATCATTTCAACCTAACTAGTGATCCGACATCGTGGATTTATTACAGAAAATAAAAATCCTTCGTTAATTCGCCCCCATGCCTCAACATTCAGAGCAATTCATGGGATAACCGCACGGAAAAAAAGCGTGCTATTGAATGGCCGAAGCTACGCAGGCAGACGATTTCGAAATAACCGCTCTAAATGATCGCGTTTATATTCTGCTGTTAACAGTTGTTGAATGAACTCAACTGCCGCCATTACTTATTTGAAATTAAACCCCGCCTGATCCGAAGGCCGTAATCAACATGGTCCGCCTCCATCTAAACAGCGACTGCCCGCGGCAAGATTAAGCCAATATTTCTTTAACCACCCGTGCCGCTTCCACCCCCGTCAGTTTTTGGTCCAAACCTTGAAAGGGAAAATTAGGCTCTTGGTGGTCAATTCCGAGTTGGTGCAACAGCGTGGCGTGCAAATCTCGAACAGCGACCGGATCCTCGGCGACGTTATAACTGAAGTCATCGGTTTTCCCATAGGACGTTCCGCCCTTGATCCCACCCCCGGCAAGCCAACCCGAAAAACAGCGTGGATGATGATCCCGTCCGTAATCATCTCTGGAGAGCTTTCCCTGGCCATACACGGTTCGTCCAAACTCGCCTGCGAAAACGATAAGCGTATCATCGAGTAGCCCACGCTGATCGAGGTCTTCGATTAGCGCAGAACAGGCTTGATCAACATCGTATGCCTGCCCTCGCAGTTGTTTAGGAAGAATCGAATGATGATCCCAACCTCGATGGAACAACTGAATAAACCGAACACCACGCTCTACCATCCTCCGCGCTTGCAGGCAGTTCCGAGCGAAAGAGCCATTCTTGTGTACCTCAGGGCCATAACTATCAAGTACTTCCTTGGTCTCTCCGGATAGATCGGTCAACTCCGGAACGGATGACTGCATTCGAAAAGCCATCTCTTGCTGAGAGATAGTGGTTTCAATCTCGCTATCACCGACCTCGCCAAGATGTTTACGGTTAAGTGCACCCGCGGCATCAAGCATCCGTCGCCGCACCTCCGAGTCGACTCCTTTGGGATTAGACAAAAACAGAACGGGGTCACCGTTAGTCTGAAATGCGACTCCCTGATGTTTAGATGGCAGGAATCCGCTTCCCCAGAGGCGACTGTAAAGCCCCTGAACATTCCTTGTCCCGCCAGTCCAGAACGCCGACGTTAATACAATAAAATCAGGCAAGTCTTTATTCATCGTGCCCAAACCATAACTCAGCCACGCCCCCATACTCGCTTTACCGGGCAACTCGGATCCGGTACAGACAAACGTCTTTGCCGGATCATGGTTGATCGCGTTCGTATTGAGTGACTTTAGAATGCAGAGCTTATCCGCCTGTTTCGACAGATGCGGCAACAGTTCACTCATCCACAGTCCGCTCTCCCCCGCCTGATTAAATTTGAACATCGAAGGGACAATTAATTGCTCTTTACCGCGGGTCATCGCAGTGACCCGCTGGCCCTGGCTGATACTTTCCGGGAGGGGTTTTTTAAATTGCTTATCGAGATCCGGCTTGTAGTCGAACAGATCAACTTGGCTCGGTGCACCGGCCATGAATAAAAAGATGACATGTTTAGCCGCGGGCGCGGGGTTGGTTTGTGCCAAAGCGTTTTGTGGGAGCAAGGAACCGAGAGCGGACACCCCGAGTCCCATCCCTGATGTTTGCAGAAATTGCCGCCGGGCTTGCAGAAGGTTGTTTTGATCCATCTCAAGTATTCTCAGAATAAATTTTACTGCGTCCACGATTCACGAACGTGTTTTCGTGATATCCAGATTGTAAATCGTATTAATAATCATTGCCCACGCCGCAATGGACTGAGCCTGATGGTCGCCATTTCTCTCTTTGTCGGCAAAGGCCGCTGTCAACTCTGGGTGGGTTTGATAAAGAACCTCAAAGTCACCCAGAGCCTTCTGTAAAATCTCAAGTTCGACAGCGTCTGGGACTCTCCCCGTAATCGTTTCATAAACGGCAGCCAGTCGCCCATCATCTTTCCAATTGAGTGCTTGAATCGCAAGTTCCCGCGCCGCTTTCATGTACTGTTCTTCATTCATCAGCAACAGTGCCTGCAAAGGCGTATTGGTGCGTTCCCGCCTTGCAGTACAGTCCTCTCTGGTCGGTGCATTCAGGATGGTCATCTGGGGCGGTGGCAAACCGCGTTTCCAAAAGGTGTAAACGCTGCGACGCACAACCTGATCACCCGCGTCGGCAACGTACCGACTTGGATACGAACTCGGCAGCGAAACCGACTTCCAAAGCCCAGCAGGCTGAGGTGGCTTAACGCTTTTACCGCCCATTTTAATGTTAAGCACACCACTAGTCGCCAAAATTTGATCGCGAATCACCTCGGCATCTAACCGATATCTTGAACCCCTCGCCAGCAACCGATTTTCAGGATCGGATTTAAACTGATCCGGCGCTGCCTCGGAACTCTGCTGATAAGTCTTTGACATGACCATCTCCTTCATCAGGGACTTCACATCCCAGTCCGACGCGACAAAACGTGCCGCCAGATAATTCAAAAGGTCGGGATGGCTGGGCCATTCGCCCTGGGCTCCGATGTCTTCTGATGTTTTCACAATCCCGACACCAAACAATTGCTGCCAGAATCGATTAACCGCGACGCGAGCCGTTAAAGGGTGCTCATCGCTAACGAACCAATCAGCAAGGTCCATTCTACTTTTGGGTCGCCCCGTGATTTCAGGCATCGGAGGTAGGAAAGCAGGGGTTGACCGTTCTACCTGCTCTCCAAGATCGTCATAGGCACCTCGAATCATAATGTGTGCGGGGCGAAGCTCTGACCGTTCTTTCATGACCATCGCAGCAGGGATCAACATTTCAAGCTTGCTTAATTCACCGCGTAGCTCCTTGATTTCTGATTCCGATTGCTTGATCTTTTGTTGCGTTTCCGCTGCGATCTTTTCTGCCACACTTTTGTCGGCGGCCTTGTCATCCGAAGCTTTGCCTACTCCAGCCTTCCATGCCGAAAGTTGCTTTTGAAGTGAAGCAGCTTGCTTTTGCAACTTTTCCCGAGCGCTGGATTGTTCGGAACTTGGTAATTCAATGTAGGGTTGTTGCAATCCCCGTTTAAAATCATTACCGGAACGTCCGCCAGTTTCAGGTGTCGCATCAATGTTATTAAAAAAGGCGTACAGTTGATAAAATTCTTTTGACGAAATGGGATCATATTTATGGTCGTGGCAAACCGCACACCCCACTGTCAGTCCCATGAAGGCTGTGCCGACGGATGTAACCCGATCGATCACATTCCTCGCCAGACTCTCCTCAGGCAACATCGTTCCTCGATCAATAATCATGTGCAGTCGGTTAAAACCGGACGCCGTCAGTTGATCATTCGTCGGAGTCTCATAAAGGTCGCCCGCCAACTGGTATCGGACGAAGTCATCGTATGGGAGATTCTCATTGAACGACCGAATCACCCAGTCTCGATAAGGTGAGAGATCACGAAAGTGATCGTGGTGAATGCCGTTGGTGTCAGCGAAGCGTACCAGATCGAGCCAATGCCTCCCCATGTGTTCGCCAAATTTAGTTGAATCCAACAAACGATCGACAGCATTTTCGTAAGCGTTGACGGACTGGTCGGATAGGAAATTAGTTAATTCTTCACGACTAGGAGGCAGGCCTGTCAGATCAAGGGAAAGTCGACGTAATAGCGTCCTCCGATCCGCGTCAGCCTGAGGGGAAACCCCAACTTCATCTAGTTTCCGTTTTACAAACTGGTCGATGGGACTAGTCGACCAAGAATCACTTTGATTTACAGGAGGCGCGGGTTGCGATAGCGGTGTGAACGCCCAGAAAGTCTGATACGCAGCGCCTTCGTTAATCCAAGATTGGAACCGTTTCTTTTCGGCCTGGCTGAGTGGCTTTTTGTGCGAATCTGGAGGCGGCATCACCAAATCAGGATCATCCGAAGTGATCCGCTGATAAAGCTCACTGGCATCTGCATCGCCAGGCACCAGAACGTTCAACGCACCTTCCTCACCGTCCCTTTGGTCAAACCGCAACCCCTCCTGACGGTCTTCTTCATCTGGACCATGACAATGAAAGCAGCGGTCGGACAATAAAGGTCGGATGTCCCGATTGAAATTTACAGACGTTTCCTGCGCCTGCGTTAGTTCAGTCACTCCGACAAAAACCATCGCAAAAAAAACAATTCGAAACAGGATAGGGCTCTGCATTTGAAAGCGGAAACAATCAGTTCGGTTCGTCATACAATCGCGTCTCTTAAAAACATACTTTTCTCACCCTAATCGTAACCGAAAATGGCGTCCAATGAGAGTTCATTCCTCATCTACCGAATATAAAATAACGAGCCGTATCATCACTCGGTAAACGACTCTCGGCCGTTATTCAAAATTGAAATGACCAAAATCTAAATTGTGACTACTTTCACCGACTTCTTTCCATTGGCTTATATTTTATAGTCGCAAAAGCTTCTAAAATATTGATTACGGGTGTCAGCAACGATGGACTTGCCATCTTTCATTTAAAGTTTGATCAAGGCAGCGGAGTGAGTGAAACGAGCGGCTATGACTGAATTTAAGATTTCCCAACACTTCTTTGAAAATAATTTCAGATTTGTTTGTCTGGAAACTGCAGTCACGGTACATGGAAGTAGTACCTCTTAAAACAGTTGGCAAGAGTATTGAACGAAACACCACTAATTCAGCAGTACCTTCAGTTCCGCAGCGAATTCATGGGCTACCTCTACGCCATCACACGCGATCCGAATCTCTCAAGTCCGTATACGCGAGTAGAGCTTTCCGAATCTCAGCCAACCGCGGCGAGAGATTCATACAAATAACCCAGCCAGCAGTTTCGGTAAAACGGCTTCGGCATCGTCGTTCGGCACTTTCGCGGGGTAAAAAACGGGAACAATCACGCACCCAATTTTTCCTTCGCCTTTTGATATACAGCGATTCGCTTTTTTTTGGCCTCTTCTAGACGAATCGCATAAGGAACAAAAATCGCACTTAAAATACCAACCGCGAACAACCCAATTGGCAATAGAAAGAAGAAAACATTGGCAAACTGTACGCCATTTTCTAACACCGCGGACTCAGGATCATTCGGATCAAAGTAGACCGTGCAGGCTTTGTCTTTTTTATAAGCAGCAATCGCTTCTTGCGCACGACGAGGCTTGCCATGAGATTGGTTCCCAATTTTCAACCGCGATCCTTCATAATCTGTTCCGTCTACCGTATAGGCATACTTAACCACAGGACGGAATTTGTTCGACATTTTTCCATCCGAATTACGATAAGATTGCGACTCAACGTTTGCTGACAAAACTCTCCCCTCAACCGAAGGCCATGAAGAAGTTGCTTTTGCCTCAAAAAATTGGACGATACCTAACGCAAAAAAAATCAAGCCAACAAGAATAAATCCCGCCGGAAATATTTTACCAAAGAATATATTTATCATTTGAACTTATAAAAAACTATGAACAAACCAGAGTGGCCCGTCGTTTGACGCCCCAAGCACATCAGGCTACTGAAAATTCGCTTTAGATTGATCCTGTTTCAATCTCTCACAATTTCACAATTCAATAATGCCTTTTCCAATTTGGCAATCCCTTGAGATGTCAGGCGGGGACAATTTGAAAGCACAAGGTATTCAAGGGAATGAAGTTTGATGAGACTGGTCAGCGATTTGTCGGTAATCCCAAGACAGCCGTCGAGGGTTAATTCTTGTAAATTTGAAAGTTTACTCAGTTCACGGACACCCTCGTCAGAGATCTTGGTGCAATTGTCAAGATAGAGATTTACCAAATTAGTACTTCGACCAACGTGCCTGATTGCTGCGTCGGTCAGATTCGAACAATCTGCCAAATTTAACGTCCTAAGTTGAGGCATCGATTCTAATACCTCCAGGCCATCTCCACTCAAATTTGGAAGGCTCCATAAATTCAATTCATTGAGGGAAACCATCGCCCCAAGATTTCCAAGCCCGACATCTGAAAAATTATCGTTATCACCAAGGTTCAAATACGTCAGCCCCGTGTTCCCTTTAAGGTTTTTGAGCCCCTCATTCGTCAACCCTTTAATACAACCCAAATTCAGCGACTCAAGTCGAGGCAAATCTTGCAAGGACTCAAGACTCTTGTCAGTTAGCTCTAAACAATAAAATAAATTAAGCGTCCGCAACCCCTGCTTATTCTGGAGATTTACAATTGCGTCATCTTGAAGCTGAAACGACTCCATTAAATTAAGATTGACAACGGAGGTAGGCAGCTCAATATCTTTGCCTTTGAGCGGCCAGTTAAAACCCATTTCCAGTTTTTTTAGACGAGTCAGTTTAATAAATAATGGGTTGTACCCCTCCGCTCGCAGTTTGTGGTGACCGAATAACCCGAGGAATTC
>JAQXDZ010000083.1 GCA_029251085.1 Mariniblastus sp. | reverse complement strand
CGAGCAAAGTCCGCAGACGGAGTTGAAACCAACGATGTTTACGTTTGGGTAGTTGCTTTTCTGCCGGTGACATTTCCATCCAATTGACCTTAGGGTTTCATAACGATGAATTAGTTCTTTAAATCATACGTAATCGGCGGATTCATAAGCCCTATCTTCTTGCATTAGCGCTCGAGTTGCAAACCCGCCGATATTGGGAAGGCTCGGTAAGTTTCTTTTGGTATAGAAACCAAGCAATATTTCCAAAGCGATTCCCTTACCCATCCTCACACCCATTTTTCATCTCGCGCAACAGAGGGCTAACTTATGGAACCAGTGCGAAGGGACGGGAGTCGTGGTTAGGATTCTGGGGGAGGTGGAACGCAATTCTAGAAAGAAGTCAAACCAGGCGTGCTGCTGAAGAAATCGACTTAAATCCTATCCAACTTCTCGCATAATCTCGATCGCCTTAGATAAATCCCGCTCCGCATAAACTTGCGTTACATCAGCTGAAGCATGGCCAAGAATTACCTGAGCAGCCTCGAGCCCAAACCGTTTGCGTATTTCAGTGCCAACTGAATGCCGCAGCTGATTCGGTGACCAGCGATGCCTTGCCTGCCACTTGCGAACTTTAATAAGCTCGTTAACGGTGAGCCTTTTCTGCCAATCCTTTTTACTCTCTCCCTCTAGCCTGGAAAGAGCGAATGGAATTGGAAATGCAGCATCACAAGCTCGGTGAATAGCGCGTCGATAACTTGCTGTAGTGTATTTCTCTCCTGCTACTCTTTGAGGTTTTCGTTTTCGGTTCGTTTCGGGCGCGTTCCCGTATGACAATTTGGTCTTCCGATTTTCAGATGACTTCTTGTGACGCCAATTTACCGCGTCAGTTGGTCGGAAACAAAACATGGCACTGTCTGAGTTCAAATAAGGACGCAATACGTCTTGGCAACGTGGACCAATCGGAATGACCCTTATTCGGCCAAGGTGTTCTGTCTTGTGAGTTTCAGGACGGTATAGCCAAATAGAATCAGACGTATCGACTTCTTGAAGACGTAAATTGCAAACATCTTGCGGGCGACACCCCGTGAATCGCTGAAAATGAACCATACTCGCTACAACGGGTGATAAATGGCATAGAGTTTTCTCAACGGTTAACGGATCGACGGGCATTACTGGGTCGGGTTCTCTCGCGACCGACCGGCCTTTCCTCAAGCCGGAAACAGCCATCAAACCGTGAAACAAATCAGATCGAACTAGTTCATTCTCAACCGCCCACTTGAAACATCTTCGCACCCTTCCAATTGACTTATTGA
Source organism: Mariniblastus sp. (assembly GCA_029251085.1). GTDB lineage: Bacteria > Planctomycetota > Planctomycetia > Pirellulales > Pirellulaceae > Mariniblastus. Next base: position 26,035 of record JAQXDZ010000083.1, on the reverse strand, counting down.
TATAACCTCGACTCCACCCCTTTTCGATCATGCATTGCCGAACAGCCTTCAATGCCAGTGGGCCAAATTGGTTAGCTATTACAGGACCGTATAAGTGTGTGACAATCTTTAAGGCTTCGCTGATACAGCCAAACTCACGAGTTACCGTTTCATTCTTACGGTAATATTGCTGGGCAAATACGAGATATGCATTGGTGACGTACTCAATCGTTTTTTCGTCTTCGTTCTTGAGTTGCCGACCATTGGCCAAATATTCGGCAATAACTCGATCGTATTTAGCCTTTCCTGCAGCTGTATTCCACTTACCTAAGTAACGGTCGCGACCATTAATCGTAACAACAGCCTGACCAGACGCTTTATGAAGACGATAACTCGGAACGCGAGCTGCGATCTTTGAGGGCATGGAACTACCTAGTTTTGAACCGAATCCGGTAAATTACCGAATTTCATGGAAAACTAGGGCTGCGTGCCGACCGCCGACGTGCATCAATCGCTACTGATTTGGCGGTGTTTGAAGAAAGTTGCGGGGACAGGATTTGAACCTGCGACCTCGAGGTTATGAGCCTCGCGAGCTACCGGGCTGCTCCACCCCGCACCGATATAGTAGCGAAACGAAGTCCAGTGTCGAGGCCAATTTCGAATTTTCTTAAATTTCCTTGGAACCCATAAACCATTCGAAAAAATTAGGTTCAATTCCCTCTAATCATAAAGAGCAAAACCGTTAGATTGCTCGCGATCGATAGCCATTCTAATATCGCCAACCCACAGTAATCACCCGATCCGGGGTAAGACTGGCCGACGTCAAATCGTCGCCGATGTTAAACACCGCCAACGTTTAACTGACGTACCGCCTCAAACGCAGCCACACCAACGCTCGTCGCCAGATTCAAACTACGGATGTGTTCCGTCGTGTTAATTCTAAGCAAGCGATCGGCATTAACCTTGGTCAATTTGTCCGGCAAACCAGACGTTTCGCTTCCAAATACCAGCGTGTCTCCCACTTGATAATCAACGTCAGCGTAACTCTGTGTGGCAAATCGCGAGAAAAACCAAATCCTCGTCTCGCCGAGGCGTTCCAATAGATCGTCCCAGTGATCGGCAACTTCCCAATCAAGGTGCTGCCAATAATCGAGCCCCGCTCTCCGGAGACTTTTCTCATCTACCCGAAACCCTAAGGGGCGCACGAGCCATAATTTCGCGTTAATACCAACGCAAGTACGGCCGACTGCTCCCGTGTTCCCAGGGATTTCCGGTTGGTGCAAAACAATATTGAGACGGGGAAAGGGTGAAGTCAAAACAAGTTATTTCGGTTAAACTTTGTAATGTGGATGACAGCGGCCACCGATTTGGCTTGGCGAAGGCTTCTTTTAATTAAGATTAACGCATGATTCCATTTTTTCCCAGCGACAGTGGCAACCTTCCTTCGAGGTAAATCCGTAATTTAGCGAATTTCATCTCCTGGCAAACTTTTCGTAGTAAGGCATTTTCGTGGTAGACATCAAACGAAATCAAACGCGTGCGGTCAAAATCGGGTCAATTGTGATCGGAAATGGCAACCGAATTGCGGTGCAATCCATGACTGCCACCAAAACGACTGATGTCGATGCTACCGTTGCACTCGTTCAGTTGATGCACGAAGCCGGCGCCGATGTTGTTCGCATTGCCGTCGATAGTAAAAAAGACGCTGCAGCACTTGGTGAAATTCGGTCCCAAACGACCGCCAACCTTTCGGTCGACCTTCAGGAGAACTACCGACTTGCCGAAATTGTCGCTCCTCATGTGGACAAGATCAGATACAACCCGGGCCATTTATATCACCACGAAACTGCGAAACCGTGGCAGGATAAAGTCCGATTCCTCGCTGACATCGCCAAACAGCACGACTGTGCGATGCGTGTTGGCGTGAACTGCGGATCAGTAGATCCCGAAAAAAAATCAAAATATGACCCCTCCGATTCAATTACACCGATGCTGGAAAGCGCACTCGAACATTGCGAATTTTTGGATTCGCTTGATTTCACTCGCTACTGCGTCTCCTTGAAAGACTCCGATCCATCGAAGGTCGTTGAGGTCAACCAACGATTTGCCGCATCGCGTCCTGAAATCCCAATTCACTTAGGGGTGACCGAGGCAGGCATGCCACCCGATGGCGTAATTAAAACCCGGATAGCTTTTGAACAACTAATCGGAAAAGGAATCGGGGACACCGTTCGCGTCTCTTTAACAGTTCCCAACGTACGTAAAGGGGAAGAGATCGCGGCGGGGCAGGGGATCATTGACGACATTTACGCCGGACGCGTGCGGAGCGTCGTCGATTTTAACTCAAACTCTCTCAACATCATTTCGTGCCCTAGTTGCTCGCGAGTCGAAAATGAAGCCTTTGTCGATCTCGCCGAACAAGTCAAGTCAATGACCGAGTACGCCAAAGAGCATGCAATTACGATCGCGGTGATGGGGTGTCGAGTAAATGGCCCCGGTGAAACGGATGATGCTGACCTTGGGCTTTGGTGCGGTCCGAAGGTAGTCAATTTGAAAAAAGGAACCGAGGCTCTAGGTGCCTATGGCTATAACGAGATTCTCCCCAAACTGAAACACGAATTGGACTTACTCATTGCCAATCGTTAGTCCGTTTCTGTACCCGTCTTAACCTGATTGGAATCCATTAATTCACAACCTTTGACTGGAACCGGCTGAAGTTAATCGTATTTTAGGATCGTGAATCGCTCCCGTTTAAGCTGTTCGCGATCGACTCGCTGGCCCCTTCCCACCTTCTTTTATCGCTACATTAGCACCTTTTTTGATGCCAGATGTGTATGCTGTCAAAAACGGGCATATTCAATCCGGCCGCGATTGAGCATAATTTAAGCAGGTTACACGGTCGGCCTTCATGGTCTTCTGAAAACTACTCTCCGTGATAATCGTACCGCGACCATCCAACCCCCGTTACTTTGCTGAATTCGTATCCGTCCGAAATAAAATAATTCCATGATCAACACGCTTTACTTACCTGAATTGCGCGAGATGCTTTCGGCAGACAATGCCGAAGGTTTGCGTGATTTCTGTGAAGCGATCCATCCCTCACGGGCAGCGGAGTTCATGGCAGGGCTAAGCCCGAGCGAGTCCTGGCAAGTCATACAGAACGGTGTTATGGAAGATCGCGTCGATATCTTTTCGTTTTTTGGCAAAGATAAACAACACGAGATTCTCGAAACCGAATCCATTGCTTCAGTTGCCGCCATGGTTGCAGAACTTGCACCGGATGATCGAGTCGATCTGCTCCAAGAGCTTGAGGATGACCGCCTGGCGGACCTACTCAAATTGCTTCCCGTCGAGGAGCGACGCGATTTCCAGCGTCTCAGCCAGTATCCTGAAGGTACCGCTGGCGCCGTGATGACGACTGAAATCGCAAAATTGAGTGAGTCACTGACCATTCGCGAAGCCCTCAATGAAATCGGCCGGCAGAGCGAGACCTACGAGACGATTTACTATTTGTATATCGTCGACGAAGAGGACCATCTCCGAGGCCTGGTTTCAGCCAGACAATTACTGACCGGTATGAAGCAACCCGAAACGTTGCTCCATCAAGTCATGGAAACCAATTTGGTTACCGTTGATGTACTCGACGATCAAGAAGACGTGGCCAATCAGGTGGCCAAAATGGACTTATTGGCTATCCCGGTGGTTGACAATCAACATAGATTGCTCGGCATCATTACCCATGATGATGTGATTGACGTCGTCCAGGAGGAAGCGACCGAAGACGCTCACCGAATCGGTGCGGTTGATCCACTCGATGAATCTTACTTGCGAACTTCAGTCTTCACCCTGACCTGGAAACGCGGGATTTGGCTGGCGATTTTATTTTTCTTCGCCTTGCTAACCGCTATCGCAATTCGCGAATATGAAACTGAAATCGAAAAATGGGTTTGGCTGGCCCTCTTTATCCCACTGATTATTAGTAGTGGTGGAAACTCAGGTAGTCAAAGTGCAACCCTGATCATCACTGCACTCTCACGTGGGCATATTTCGTTAAGTGACTGGTTACGAGTGGTATTCCGCGAATTGATCATGGGCTTATTGCTTGGTGCTGGCCTGGCCGCCATGGGACTGATCGCGTCGATCTTTTTTGTTCCACCATCAGACACGTTCATTAGTGCCTCATTATTTGTCGTTCCGCTGACGCTTTTGTTGGTCGTTATCTGCGGAACGCTGACCGGTTCCATCCTCCCGCTCCTGTTTGAAAAACTAGGCTGGGATCCTGCCATGATGAGTACTCCCTTTGTGGCAGGGATTGTGGACATTCTTGGCATCCTGATCTACTTCAAAGTCGCCTCAGTATTTATTGTTTGAGTCAACATTCAAGAAAAGATTTGAGCCAAAACGATTGAAGATTAACCCATCTCTAGGCTCGGGTCACCTACGTAGAGTCTTAACAATTGGTTTTGGACTTTGATTGATCGAACCAGTACCCAAATTTGCTCCGAAGAGAAATCTTGAGGGTCCGAATTGGTAAGCGCTTCAAGCTCCTCACTCACGGCAACATGCTGATCCGTCGCGGCCTGTAAACGAAGATTGACCTCATCCCAGATCTCTAAAAACTTCTTGTCGTCTGACAGCGTTGTTATATCTCGAACTGCCCCGCACATTAGCGTGCACATTCTGGCAATCTCCAACGCATCCGCGTAAGGAATTTGCTTTTCGACTCGTTTAGCAATTGCTATAAAATTCATGTTTTCTGGTGTGGTAAGCTGTGGGTCTAACGAAGAGTAGCTTACAGATGACGGCATGTGCCTCCCTGCTCTAATAATCCTTAATCTGCTGTATCTGGTTCTCCCCGCACAAATTCAGTTGTGTTTTCTAACAATGGAACGCAAGTTTGTTCGCAAATTGCAACGCAGAACGGCGATGTTAACATTTTGCAACAAACTTGGTTGCAGTCCAGCTCTACACCCAGGCCAACACTTATATTAAGGCGGTAGAAACCTTACATACTTGCAATTGGTTATTTGCACGCGGTCTATTGCTTGTGCAATTACGTCCTTCGCCTCCACTAATTCCTTCGGTGTCGCAGTGGGCGTCGATGCATTTTAAAAGTCGGTGATTCGCAGTTCAGAGTCATTAGAAAACGCGAACTCAATTGCAGGTAATTTAATCTTGAAATCTTTCGTACCTAATTTTCTCAGCGTTTACTCACGCGACTTACTTGGTAACCTGCAAAATGGCTTTTCCCCGACGACTCATTCAAGATCGGCAACAGGTCAAGGAGCAACAATTACGCTCGATCACTGGAAAGAATTAGCCCCCGTCAATTGCCGGGCACTTCGACAAAAGTCGCATGACGTCATTATGTTTACGACCTAATCAAAAACTGTGTTGGACGCACTGGTCTCCTCCATCGGCGGCATAGAAAATTCTGGATACCTAGTGGACACATCTTCTACAGTTTACCAGCGAATAATTAAATCGAGCCGAAGCGCAATCGTGAAACGCGAAAAACAGGCTAGAGTCTGACTGCGAACCTCGACCGTGACACCTCCTATTTTGACAGAATCTTCATTTGCAGATAAGATTTCCGCTGGGGCTCCGGTCATTTTCTAGGTGAATCGAGATGCGATTATTGCTAGTGATGTGGTGTATGATGATTCCCGTCTGTAACCAAGGTTGTGGACAGGAACAGCAAGGTGTCTTTCAGTTTTTTCCAGTTCCCAATCTTAAATTTAATTTCGACCGCGATGTGCCTTTTAAGCAGGCTGATTTCGGTGACAATTTTCTGCGACAGATAGTCGGCGATCGCGACCAGCAAAAGCAACAGTTAGCTCGGATCGAAGTTTCGGAAGCAGACGAAAGCAAACTCGGCAAGAATCAATTCAGCCTCTTTGCGAAAAAGCTAAAATCTCAACGAATTGGACTGACCGATAAAGGCAAAGATGTAGCCTACCTACATCAACTGATCAACAAACTCCGGCCCCTGATGACGAACCGGGATCGCTTCAGCTCAATTTCGATTTACGTCGCAGACTCACCACTTACCGACGCTAGGTCATTCCCCGGAGGCAAGATTGTAGTTTTTCGGGGGTTGCTGAAATTTGTCACCAACGAGGCAGCTTTGGTCGGAATCTTGGGGCATGAACTCAGTCACCTCGATCGCCAACATCAACTGGAACAATTTAAGAACTCGCTATTGGCCCAACAGACAATAAATGGTGGCGTCAAGGATTACGAGCAGTTCGCCGGTTTCAGCCAAGTCATGATGAATTCGTTTATGACGCCTTATGCCCTGGAGCAGGAGAAAGAAGCGGATTTAGATGGCTGCCGCTGGGCTTTCCAAGCGGGCTACGACCCTCGTGAATTGGCCGAAATCTTTAGGCGGTTGAATGACCGCTTTCCAGATCGACAAAACCAGGCACCAAGTTTTTTACGCAGTCATCCGTACCACATCGATCGCTTTATGGCGATCAGGGACGCGAGTCGCGAACTTATCAAGACGACTCCGGGTAAACAACTGATCCGCGGACGCGAGAATTTGCGCCGCCGTCAGGCCCACCAGTGATCCTGATCACCTCAGTTAAGATCAAATATCAGGAGTCGATTCGCTAAATCGAATCGACATTGTTTTCCACCCTACAGTTTATAAAACCGAACCAGAGAACCGCACAAACACGCCCGCGATCGCTAGTTACCTTTTTCTGGCACTTCCGGGACTGCTGGTTTTGCATCCGGTAGGGATTCGGAACTTGACTCTGCAGGCTCTTTATTCGGCGGAGCAGGAGCTTTTTTGGGATCCTCGGCCTCGTTCGTCTTTCCCGTTGCTTCATCGGTTCCTTCGGTCGCATCCGAAGCAGGAACTTCCACGGCCTCCGCCTTGGGGGATGGACTCTCCGAAACAGACTTTTTCATGGGTGCGTCTTTAGGTGGATCTGGAGCTCCTTCCGATGAATTTTTTACTGCATCGGGAGCGTCTGTTGTTGGAGCATTCTGAGGGCTCCCGGTAGCGGGAGTTGCGTTTTGATTTGGCGGAATTGGTAAGTTCGGAAACGATAAATTTGGCCTTCCCGCAGGCGCGCCACCCACCGGGGCTGGTTTCGTTTTCACTAAATCGCTTCGCTTTGATTGAAGCGTGCTTAGGTTTTCGCCACCAATTACGTAGTACCAATCGCCGAATCTCTCGTTTAACTCCGCGACCAATTTTTCGCCCTCGGCAATCTTATCCTGAAATTCCTTCGTTTCAGTTTCAAAACGCGTCTTAGCGAGTTCGTAATCGAGTTTCAACTCTTCGAACGCAGCAAGATCGGCATCGTATTTACTGAACGCGGGGTCACGTTCCGGTTTGGTTTCACCGGGCGGCTTTTCCGCTGGATCGTCGCTAGACTCTTCCGGTTTTTTTGAATTCGTGTCAACATCACCCTTTTCCGGCGCTGGTAAATAATCAACTGGTTTGACGGGCGCAACTGGTTCCACCGGTGGTACTGGTTTTTGGGCGATTAAACTCTCATCAAAAGAGACCCGCACCATCATATATCTGTCCTGATTTTGAACCTCTGGTTCCTCGACCGCCTCTGTGGAATCTCCACCGTCGGAATCCTTTTCAGGGGCCCCAATTTCGATCTCAGTTTCTTCGCCATCATAGGTTGCACCCACGCTGAGGGTGTACAAAACCCCTTGATCCGTACCGATTGAAATATCGCCATTCTGAGCAACTAATTCCATTTTTTCAGCCGTGCCAGCAAGGTTGAATCCCTTTTGATCCAGCTCCCCTTGTAGCTGTTGAATCGCTTGAGCCAAGCCCTGCTTATCGGTTTCAAATTCAGGCTGAAGGTTTAGCTTTAGTTCAGGAGTTAGCAGAAAAAACCCTTTGTATTTTGATTTCGGACGAACACCCGCGATTTTGAGTTGATCGAACACGGCTAACATTTCAGTTATTTTACTTGTTTCCAAATCTTCAACTTCAGAAATCAACCCATCGAGCTTCCACGCTTCTGTGTTCGACTCGCGGGTCATTTGAATTTTGTCGCCTTGAGCTTTGAACAGAGCTTTATTGGGCGAGAGCGGATTGGATTGATCTTCCTCAAGAGAATAATTATCAATCGTTACGGCGGTTACTGAATTTGGATCAATTCTAAGAAGATCGGGATCTATCCAATCGGAAAATTTCGTGGAGAGATCAATTTTCAATTTCACTTTGTAGGTTTGCTGCTCCTCAGGATTTCGAACGAAGTAATACTTCTCACCTGATGAGTTTCCGAACGGAGCCTCCGCTCCAGTCAGCACAACATCACCCGCTTCTTTTCCAATAATTAAATCGACGACGACTTCGTCATCAGCGCCCTTCAAAGTAATTCGTTTACCCACACCATCGGGATCCTCAATATCATCTGCGAGTGGATCGAGCACTCCCAGTTTAGCGTGTTCATTACTCAATCGCCCCGCGAGCGACTCGCGTACGATTCCCATGACCGACGAAGCCGTAGTCGCCAGTCGATCCGCTGCTTCTGCAGGATAGTCATATTCCGAGGGAATTCGCCACAGCCCGTTTTGATTATTGACTTCGAAACGCTCGAGTCTTCCCGAGTCGTAATCGACGGCCGAAACCATTAGCGATTGGGCCTGAGATGCAGAATCAAAGTTTTCAAAAAACGGTTCGCCGACTAGTTCGAAATCCTTGGAATCAGAGGGCTGATTCAAGAAATGGCTACCTAACGCAACCGCTGCAAGAATTGCAGCGAAAACCAAAAAAGTAAACGTTGTTTTTATCTCATTCATCGTATCAACTCAAAATCAAATTTGTTTTCTAACACTGCCAAACGAAGAGGCACTCATTAAAATCAACTACCTAACAGCACCTAGACACGCCGGTTCTCAGAAATGCCTTTTTCTTCGTTCACCTTACGGAACCAAAGAACCAGGATTCCAAGGAACAGGGCTGGAAGAGGGGCAGATAGAATCGATAAGTATCGAGCCTTGTTTTCCAACCCCGATATCTGCTGGCTTTCGCGCGTGTCCAATTTTGCGATCGTCTGCTTCAAGTCCCGATCAAGTCTTTTCTTTTTAAGATCAAAACGCCGCTGTGAATCCGAAGCCTCTTGCGAAGTTCGCTGCAGCTTTTCAAAGAAACCGATATTTGCGTCCTGCTGGATTTCTTTATTAGCGTCCTGAAGTTTTTTCTGCTCTTTTTCCAACTCAGACAGCATTTCCTTTTCAGCCGACTCCTGTTTCTGAGCCCGCTCGGCGCGAAATTCTTCAATCACGCTTTCCAGTTTTTCCAATGTTCGCGGGGTAGCGCGACGATTACGTAACGCCACAAAGTCTTCGTTCCCTGCAAGAATATCAATCGAATTTTGAAGTAATGACAAGTTGTCCAATTTCTGACCCAACGCTTCCTGTTGCGTAAAGTACAAATCGGAAACAAAATCCATATCAGCAATCAAAACCACATCAATCTGATCCTCTCCGCCGCCAGTCACTCGGGCGGCAACCACCTTTTCCTCCTCATCTAAACGAGTTGAAGGGAACGGTTCCAAAACCTTTAACGGGTCCATTGTGATTTGACTGGTTGCAGGTTGCGTCTGTTTTGTGATTCGTCCCGTTCGAGGATCAAGTAATTGACTCGTTTGAACGGGAGTCTTCGTCAACCGATCCCACGGAGTTGAACCCGACTGGGTTCCCAGCGAAACAAGGGGAGTAAAATCATAAGTACTATCAGCCGATTTAGAGACCGATCCCGGGTAAAACATTAATAACTCTTTGAGTCCGCTTGAGATCGCCTGATTCGCAGCAAAGGCATTATTATCGCCCCGGTTTCGAACAAACACGAACGCCTTATCTTGCGGTCCGTAATACTCTGGCCAGCGAGTCCCGATATATTCAGGCCAAGTCGGTTTAAATCCTGGATGAGGATCGTCTACGCCCCAAGCAGCAGCACCACTGTTCCATTTAACGCCAATCGCCTTCATCAGTTTCGCCGCCGAGCCGCCGTCAGATTTCGGCATTTGGGAACTGGCCAAAATTTGCGAATAGGGTGACTGACTGCCAACCCTCGGTTGATTCGGGGCATTCAGTACGCCAATCGAAACAGGATTCTGGAAAGTCCAAAAGAAGGGCAGGGGATCGGTCAATAAAATGGTAGGATTCCCGGCCTTGATATAGGCAATTAAATTTGCCATCGAAGGCTCGTCGAGACTACTCGGGTCGGCAACGAGCAACACATCGGGCGCCTTTTTGACCGTCTTTTTGACCGCCTTTTCCTTCTCAGTTTTTAATTCATCCTCACCCTCAGCAGGTACGTAACTCCCCAATTCATCCGCGCCAATTTGTTTCAACTTAAACTGCTTTTCAAGCTCTTCCAGTGTCCTCGCGTAAGACCACGGAATCCGTCGACCTTCAATTTCAGGTCCACCAAAATGAGCATCCGTATCCAAAATCCCAAGCGTAATTTGCTTGCTTTTATCAACAGTGGAAGCCAATGAACGACTCAGCTCATATTCGATCGAGGCGTCATCGTTAATGAACGGAAGCGTCACATCTCCGAGCGAACTAGAAACAGTAGCACCAAGATAAACCTGTTGCTCGACCGTCTTTCCCCCAATCTCCGATCGATCATCCTCCGGCTCGACCCCCAATTGCTGGGCCTCGAGAGCGGCGTCACTATCGGGCTGAACGTCGACAAACCGAACATCGACATTGTTCCCGCCATACTCACTGTACTGGCGAAGTAAGCCTTCGAGTTGTTTCTTTACGTTGACGTATTTCCTTGGAACATCTTCACTGATGAAAGCCTGAACCGTCACGAGCCGATCGTCAGCCTTTGCCTGTTCCAGAGTATCAACGGTAGCCTGGTCGAGAGTAAACAATCTTTCTGCGGTCAGATCGACCCGCGACCAAACGCTGGAAATAGCATTGTTACTGAGAAACGCGACGGATACTAAAGCGACTCCAAGTGAAGCAGCACGCACGAAGTACTGGCCCGCCAGTCCGAACTGCTGGCCTCGACTCCAATGACGCTTGCTGATGACGATTAAATTCAAATACAGCATGAAGACCGTCAACGAAACGAAATAAACGATATTGCCAAGCGGAACTAACCCGAGCGTGAAATCTCGCAAATTCCAACTAAATCCAAACCGCTCGATCCCAACCCAGCCGGTAAAGTAATAACCAATTAAAACGGGAATCGCACAAAAAAGTGATCCCAAAACAAAGGCAACCGTCGCACTCCCGGTTAACGATGAAGCGAACATCCCAACCGAGAGCAAGGCTAACCCAGCCAACCAATAGCCAATGTAGGTTGATACAATCACACCGACATCTGGATTACCTAAAATTTCGAGCACGGCCACTTGAGTCAATGAGAATAACAGAGCTACGGTATAAACCGCTGCGACTGATAAATACTTACCCATCAAGATGTCAAAGTCAGATGCTGGTAACGTGAACAGAATCGAGTCCGTTCCTTGCCGCTTTTCATCAGACCAGACCGACATCGTAATGGCTGGAATGAAAAATAATAAAAGCAAGGGAAAGTAAAGGCTAAGCTGATCCAGAGTTGCCTGATTGTCAGCAAAAAATTGCGGACTGAATGCCATTGCTGCGCATATCGTCACAAAGACAACAATGAATAGATAACCCAGAGGACCGGAAAAATATTGCTTTACGTTTCGACCAAATACAGCGGAAACAACGTGCCATCGGAACATGTCGTGTTTACACTCCAACCAAAAACATTAAACGAAAAAAACTTATCAACACCCAATTGCGGCGGCGACAAAACAATAAAAGAACATCGCTAATTCGTAGCCGGTTCCGGCTGCGACTGAAATCCTGTCAACTGATGGAACTTCTGTTCCATCGCGTCCCGTGAACCCATCTCAGCAATCGATTCATCGAATACAAGCCGGCCCTGGTCAATGAGAACAACTCGACTGCACAAGAACTCAACCTCTTGCAAAATATGAGTCGACAGGAGTACGGTTTTCGATTCTCCCAACTCCCGAATCAAATTTCTGATTCCAACAAGTTGATTGGGATCTAAACCGCTGGTCGGTTCATCAAGAATTAGCACATCCGGATCGTGCAGAAGCGCCTGTGCCATCCCCACCCGTTGTCGAAACCCGCGCGAAAGCTTACTGATCGGCTTATTCCAGACCTCGCTAAGATCACACTTCTCAGCGACAAAATCCATTCGATCTCGTTTGGCCTCAGCACTCAACCCTCGGGCTCGCCCTAAATAGGAAAGTGCGCTTCGGGGCGTCATTTCTTCGTACAACGGACCATTCTCAGGAAGATAACCAATATGCTCGCTGCCCTGGATACGATCTTTTTGCATATCGTGGCCGGCGATTGCAACGGTACCCTTGGTGGCTGCTAAAAACCCAGTCAGCAATTTCATTGTCGTTGACTTGCCGGCGCCGTTGGGACCAAGAAACGCGCACACTTGCCGCCGTGGGACCGAAAACGTGACGTCATTTACCGCGGCAAACGGACCGTAAAACTTACAAAGCCCGACCGCCTCAATCATTATTTCGCTGTCCCCCACTGGCTCCGTCGGGGATGATTTATCTTTAGTCATTGCTATCGTTGATCCTGGAGTTAACTAACGATGAGGAGAGAATACAAAGTTTTGGAGCGTTAGCACGGACGCCGGCCAAGCACGTGATTTTATAAAATCCCCAGTAAATTCAAATACCAGTGTAGGGACCAAATAGCGAATCCAGTGTAAATTTTTTCGGACTCGTGCCGACGGCCTGACCCAAAATTCAAGGGTAAAGAGCCATCCGATCGATTGGCTGGATGAACAGCAGATTTGAGAGCCGCAGATTTCGCCCAAAATCAATTGCTGTTTCTTCCGTCCAAACGACAGGGGTGGATTCAGCGATGGATGAGGTTGAACTGGGCTAAACAAGCAATTTTGACATCAACAAACCTTTGCCAACCTCTTCGAATCCGAGCTTACGAAAAACTCCGATCGCGGGCTGATCCGATTCAAGTGTTTGCGCCTCAACTAAACCCACGCCTTGCTGCATCAAGTGACGCAACGCTTCCCCGACGAGGAATGTCGCGATTCCACAACGTCTCAACTCTTCAGGCACATTTAGGTCGTGCATCCCGCGAGCCATGACTCCCAATCCGCTGGCCATCGGCTGCATATCCCAGAACTGAACGCTCCCGCACACATTCTGATTGGCTTTATCATAGACGCTGAACCGATCCCGCTCAGCCATTCCCAACGTACAGCTTTCCCACCAAGAGGTCTCCATCGGATCGGCGACGGCGTTGATTTGATACCGCCGCCGAAGTGACATTTGCTCTCTATCGACAAATGTCCGAAAGCCCGTCAATCGACGCTCCATCACAATAATTTTGTCATCGACTTCGAACCCTCGACGTGACGCCGTATCGACCGCCAATTTATCGTCGACAAGTAAACCCGGGATCTGACTGCCCCCATACAACCCCATGTAAAAGGGAGCGAATGGAAAATGAGAACCAAAATGCACGCGGGTTGCCCCGGCCTGGCTTAAATATTGCATCGCTCGATCGAGCAGTTGATCGGCGACCTCATCCTGCCACGCGCCCGGCACCACTTTTAATGCGCTGACGACGCCAGTTCCGTGATCTAAATCGGACAAATCAGAGTTTGCAGCGAACCCGGCATGAACAAAGCCAACGGGAATCAAATTGTCGCCTTCACGCAAGACTGCCATTATCAGACCGCGTGAATCGAAATAGGGCTTGCCAAATACCTGATGATCAAGCAACGTTCGATTGATATTGGAGATCTGACCACGAAACGCCGGTTGCTGTCGCCAGATGTCTACAATCCAGGGAGAATCAGTATTGAGAAAGCTACGATACTCAATCACGGCAAAGTCGGTCTTCTATCTCGTTTTACAAATTTAAGTAACCCGCGTCTCACCTTAGCAAGCTTAGCCGCTTGCTTCATCAGAAGATATACAGTTCAAACATCTGACGAAATTTTTCTTCATAAAATTTAGCATCGCTGCCGCTGTGCTAAGCCGCTTTTTCCAAAGCCTGTTTTTGTTTCCTCGTCCTACGGACGGGTTTCTCCTTCCAGCGTCGATGAACCCACCAATATTGTTCAGGAAAATCATAGATCGCATCGGCAAGGCGATCATTGTACCACTGGGTTAATTGAGTGACATCTTGCAGCTCGTCCTGCATATCAAGCGGATCGGCGACGCCGGTACATCCTATTTCGTAATGCAGCGGGCGATCGGTTTGTTTGCAATACGACACCATCATCGGCGCGCTTCCAGAAAGCGTAAACAACGCCACCGCTTTGTGGCACGAGGCCGCTCTCCCTAAAAAGTCGATCCAACACCCCTTCGTTCCAGCATGCTGATCACCAAGAATTCCCAGAATGCCCCCGCTATCAATGACCTCTTGAATCGCAACCGCCGAACCATCTTTGGGCAAGATAAATTGACCGTTGCGTCCCCGAAACTTGTTAATAAACTCATCTAAATATGGATTGTCGAGCTTCCTCGCCACAGTGTACGAGGGCATCCCCAGCAGACCCGTGATGAACCCGCCCATTTCGAAATTCCCTAAATGACCTGATACGGCCACCAGGGGGCGATAATCGATCAGATAATTCGTCATCTGAACTTTGTCGCGAATATAAACATGACGTCGCCAATTGGAATCATGAATCTTCCGCGGCGCCTGGGCAATTTCGCAACCCATCAGAAACAAGTGATACCACATCTTCCGTGACATCTCTTGACGTTCATTCAGCGGCATATCGGGAAAAACACCGACAATGTTCTCATCGATCACTTTGCGGCGGAATTTAAGAACATCGTTGGCCAACCACGCCAGACCACGGCAAAAACGAGCGCACGTTTCGATCGGCAATACTTGAACGATGCTCAAGATCACCTGCAACGCCAGATATTCGGCGAAAGTTCGTAACTGCATTCCATTGCCTAAATTGTTTTCGATCGACTGCAATTATCGCAGTTATCTAATTTCTCGAAAAGAGAAATCGCGGAAGAATTCGCCTATAAATTCGACAAATAAATCAGATTTCCCTCTGAAACTGAGCCGTCAGCACCCTCCATCCGCTAACGGAGCCCACAACAGAACTCGTTGCCCCAATCCTTTTAGCCACGATCTTCGACAACTGAAAATCAATCATGCAGGATCCCCCGGTCAGACTTAATCCCACGACTTTTTCCAGCGATCATAGCGCAGAACCATCCACCGCATTAATTGATACCACAACCAAACAATAAGTGCCGCGGTAATCAGATCTAGAACAAGGTTCCCCCAATTCCATTGACGAGTTTCTGCCGGATCGAACGGAATGGGAAATTCGTTTGTATTATCCGATTCCAAATACGACTGAACGTTCCGAAATTCCCTTTGGAGGTAAACCAATGGCCAACCGTGTAAACTAGCTCCGCGCCCAATGTCCCGCGCTTGCCGAACATTCGTTGCCCGATCTGTTCCGATCACAAACAATAGACCAGCAACCAAGCTAGCCATCACCATCGCAAATAAGACATGACGATCTTCGGGCGGACGTCTTCGCTTTCCGAAAGCAAGAGAATCGAAAACAGCAACAATTATGTTTTTTTTAGTCAAAACTGAAATCTCATTTCTCAATTTTGATTGGCTGAGCTTGCATTTTTTTCCACTCAAATTGAAACGCGAATTCAAAACCAAGTCATCAAACCCGGTATCTCAGGACGCATCGAACAGGCGTCGAACTATTTAGTTTTGGACTTTGACTTTAAAACTGGATCTCTTTTGAGTGGCAACTGAACCACTCGATTCGTTTTCGCTGCTTGATAAATCGCTAAAATAATTTCCACACTTCGCCTGCCTTCTTCACCATCAATCGCAGGCTTGGTGCCTTGTTTGATAGATTTTAAGACATCTTTAAATTGATGAGCGTGGGCGGCATGTCCAATGGCTGATGGATCAGCCGCGCCACCACCGGTTTGGGTTTTTGACGCAAATTCTGCCGCAATCTTTTTGTCTTTTGCGGTCATTTTGGCAAATTCCCAAGTCTTAATATCCTCTTCCTCAATTACTGCCGTACCTTCACTTCCATGAATTTCGATCTTTTTGAGCATGCCCGGAAAAGCGGCGGTGGTTGCTTCGATTACGCCAAGGGCACCATTTTCAAATTTCAAGGCAGCTGTGGCTACGTCTTCCACTTCAATTCTTTGATGGGCTAAGGTCGCGGTTTGGGCTGATAGTGATTTCACCGGCCCCATTAACCAAATCAAGAGATCAACACTGTGGATTGCCTGGTTCATTAAAGCACCGCCACCATCCAGCGCCCACGTCCCTCTCCACGCTCCACTATCGTAATATTCTTGCGTGCGAAACCATTTGACGTAGGCATCGCCCAACGAAAGAGTTCCAAATTTCCCGCCATCGATTGCCTTCTTCAGTTCCTGACTCGCTCCGTGAAATCGCGATGGAAAAATTGTCGAACAGACGACGTTATTACGCTCGCAGGCGTCAATAATTTTGTCGCACCGCTTTAAGGTCACCTCTAACGGCTTTTCAATAATGACATGCTTCCCGGCATTCGCGGCAGCAACCGCTGGTTCCATGTGCGCTCCACTGGGGGTACAAATCGTCACTACATCGACCTTGGGATCAGCCAGCATCGCATTCAAATCGGAGTAAGCAACTCCGCCGAATTCACTGGCAAGGCGCTCCGCTGACTCAAGTCGATTATCAAAACAGGCAACGAATTTCGCGCCCCGTATTTCTTCAATCGCCCGGGCGTGAAAATTCGATATCATCCCACAGCCAACAATTCCAAAACCTATCGCCATAACTTAATACCCAGTCATCTATTTATAATTGCTTTTGCTAACCAAAAATCGCAAACCAAAAAACTTGTCCCGGCTTTTCTTAATCCCCGGCAACAGCCGACGATGGATCACCAAACAGGACCTGTAGCGTGAACCAAAACATTGTAAATCCGTTTAACATCATATGTAAAACAATACAGGAGCTAATGCTGCCTGTTTTGCGGTAGAGATAACCCAAAACCATTCCGAAGAAAAACAGGGTCACGGGCGCTGCTCCCTGACCGGAATGTGCCAGTCCAAACAAGACCGAACTGATTACCATCGGCCAACTGGAACTCGATTGGCGGCTCCAGTCTCCCGTCCGATCTCCTTCGCTGTCACACTCTAAAAGACTCCCACTATTTTTCTTCAGAATCGAACTGTCCCAGCCACCAACCAAAATACAATCGTAAAAGCTACGACCAATTCGTTGTAACCACCCCTGCAATACTCCTCGGAAGATTATTTCCTCACAAATCGGCGCGACAACAACAGCACTCAACCAAGCCGCTGCAATCACCCATAACGTTGGCTTGTCAGCCAGCATTTCCAGTGTGTCGTGCTTGTAAGGACTGAACCGAGTGACGATCGACTGGAATAGGAGGATCAAAGGGATCACCATTACGCTCGCCGCCAACCCCAGCACGATATCATTTGGAAATTTTTTGCTAAGGCCGCCAAAGAGCTCAATCCGACCGTACCGCAAGCGATAAACAACTAATGCCAAAAAGATCGCAGTCAGAAGTCCGACTGCACTGGCGATGGAGTACATGGCTTTCGCATTGCCTTGCAACTGCGAAATTTCACTAATTTCAATTCCCAACCTTTGACAAACCAACCACGCTGGAACTAAATTCCCCACCGCCATAAAAAAATAAAGCAGGATCACATCAAGAAAACCGAACGGAATGCCCCGCTGATTTTGCGGTTTGATCAAATCATCCCCGACCGCGACGCGACGCAAGTTAAGCACCCAAAGTACAATCCCTACCAGACCGATAGTAATTGTGGTGATTGTGAATGCAATTTCTAACATTTGCCAAGCCAAGTTGAGCAGTTCTAGGGAACACGTAATTCAGAGTATGCGAAGGCCCAAACTGGGTAATCGTCGATCAACAAGGTTTCAGCGATGGCACTATTTTAGATAAGCGCCGGCAGCTTTTACATAAAGCAAACCAGAGTGCACCGTCGAAATTACCGAAAGCCAGACCGATCCAACAATGGTAATTTCAAGCCACATGGGAAGTGACTCGCCTTCTGGAGAAAGTAAAGCAAGCCCAACTAAACAAGCTCCCACTGCAACACATTGAAAACCCATTTTCAGTTTTCCAGCCATCTTCGCTGAAAAATCACCTCCCGCCCCTTCAATCATCGAACGAAGGACGGTCACTAATAGCTCTCGGCCCACGACAACCACTGCCATCCAACCTGCGATTTTTCCATACCACGGAAAGTCAGCTTCCATTTCAACAGCCAGTAAAATGTAGGCGCCGCAAATTAAGATCTTATCGCAAAATGGATCCAGAACTCGCCCCAACTTAGTCACCATGTCGTACTTCCGAGCGTACCACCCGTCTACCCAGTCAGTCCCTGCGGCAATCACAAACACCACAAGGCCAGCCCAATAAAAGTTTAAAGGTAACAAAATGAAAAACACGACCGCCAAAACCAACCTCGCCGCAGAGATTTTGTTGGGCACATTAAATATTTCGCTATTGGTTACCGTTTGTTCTGAATTATTCATAAATCAACTACATTTGGAATTTCGTTCGCTAACGCCCACACAAACATAGATTATCGGTTCGCTAACGCGTCCGCTATCCCCGACGGTGCCAAAACACGACTCGACAACCCACCAATTACCACAGTAAACTCGAATTCCCCAAGGCAACTGCCTTCTACCAATTCACACGTCCCCACTGATAACTGACCATTCCATGAATCTACAAGAATTCAAAACAGCGCTTTCCGACAAACCCGCACACGAACTGGGCATTCAATTTGATTCAGGAATTGTTCTGCCGCCGCATTTTCACATTACCGAAATTGGCAAAGTAACCAAAGATTTTGTCGATTGCGGCGGCACGCGACGGACCGCGATTTCATGCGTTCTGCAGACCTTTATCGCAACCGATTTTGATCATCGCCTGAAAACCGATAAACTCAGCACGATCATCGAAAAAGCCTCCAGCCTCGAACTCGATGAATCGACGCCGGTAGAAATTGAAATCCAAACCGACACCATTGGAACCTATGCCGTCACAGGTTGTCTTGTTGCTGATGGAAAAGTCACAATCGAGGTCGCTGCTAAGCAAACCGCCTGTCTCGCACCCGACCAGTGTGGAATCGACAGCGTACCAACGATTGAAATAGCCACTGCCGACCCTTCGGCTGAAGAATGCGGTGACACCGGATGCTGAGGCTAACCTAGAAACCTCGGTCGAGGTTATTCAACAAAAATTCACGCTTAACTAGGGAGGCAGCAGCATTCTGTCTCCTCTAAGTTTTTTTCGCCCATTGAAAAGAACGGATCCGGAGAAGCGTTGATCTCGGGTGAGGTCCGTTTTCAACGAAACCATGCGGCCGGCTACTTCGGTTCCCCGACAGCGACTGCGATCAAGTCATAGTTCTGAAACGTGACGATCTCGCACGGAACCAAGGCTCCCGGATAAAGTTCAGCTTCGGTCTGTGTCACGAACACGACAGCGTCAACATCGGGCGCGTCACCAAAACTACGGCCGATCCAGGCACCTGGCTGGTCGGGCACCGGTTGATCAATGATCACGTCCATGATTTTGCCGACGCAAGATTCGTTGTATTCAAACATAATCTGCTGCTGAACCGCCATCAGACGACTTCGACGATCCTCTTTGATCTCATCGGAAAGATGGCCGTCCATTCGTGCCGCCGGCGTGTCCGGTTCGTGAGAGTATGTAAATACTCCCATTCGCTCAAAATGGTGACGCTTGGTGAAATCAATCAACTCTTGAAACTGAGCCTCAGTTTCGCCGGGGAATCCGGTAATGAAGGTCGTACGCAAGACGAGATTCGGAATCAATTCTCGCATCCGTTGGATCTGTTTCTCAGCCAGATCTGCGGTCACCCGCCTCGACATACGTTTCAGCATGACGTTCTCTGCATGCTGAAGCGGCATATCAATATAAGGAAGTATCTTTTCCGAACGGGCGATGACTTCCAGCAGATTGTCGTCGATGTACATCGGATAAAAATACATCAAACGAATCCAATCAAGTCCTTTGACCTCGTTTAGTTTCGTTAACAGCTCAGCCAATCGCGGTTCGCCATACAGATCGATTCCGTAATAAGTCGTATCCTGCGCGACAATAATTAATTCACGCACACCCTGATCCGCCAATTGCTGTGCCTCAGCGATGACCTCTTCGATGGGTTTCGTTGCGTGCTTGCCCCGCATTTTTGGAATTGCACAAAAGGTGCAAAGACGATCACATCCTTCTGATATCTTTAAATAAGCAAAATGTTTGGGAGTAATCTGCAGGCGATCCTGATCTGGCAACGCTCGAATTGGCGCCGGCTGAAACACATTTCGCTGTTCTGCCTGATCGCCAAGTAAACGATCAGCAATCTTGGTGATCTCTTCGCGGCCAAAAACACCAATCAGTGAATCGATGTCAGGACGATCTTCGAGCAACTGCTCCTTTTGGCGTTCCGCCAGGCAACCCGTGACAATGACTCCTTTCGTCTTGCCCTGCTTCTTCAACGCCAACATTTCGTCAATCGCACCAAAGGACTCTTTCCGAGCCTGCTCGATGAAACCACAAGTGTTGACGACGACAAAATCACTTTGCTCCGGGTCAGCAATTAGCTCGTAACCATCAAGCTTTAAAAGACCCATCATTCGCTCGCTGTCGACCGTATTTTTCGGGCAACCGAGACTGATGAAGGAGTAGCGTCCCTTGAAGTCGTTGCCTTGCGGTGGGGTTTTATAATCGATAGACAAAGTAATTCTCTTATTGCCAGGTAGGTTCACTTACGCGGAAGCGGAACGATATGTTTTCGCTCGGCCAACAAAGACAAATGTTACCTTCTCCGATCAAAAATCGGGAGGTCCAAAACCGGGGTTTCCCACGATATCTCCCATAAATAACGTTCTATCTACGAAAGAAAACCGGTCAATTAGGGATAGTTGGTCGAATCCGAAACCCCAACCCAGTGCTAATCCGATTCGCGCATTTGGCAGTAGCTCTCGTACCGCCGAACATCTAACTTCCCATCGGCAACCGCCCATTTGACTGCACAATCCTCTTCGTGGGTATGCGTGCAATCGGGAAACCGACACTCGTTGATAAACGGCCTGAGATCCCGAAAAAAACCACCTACCTCTTCGGGAAGCACATCCCAAAGCTGAAATTGCCGAATCCCTGGGGTGTCGATCAAATGGCCGCCGCAGTTCAACGGGATTAAGACCGCCGACGTCGTCGTATGCCGACCTTTTTGGTTCTCACGGCTGACATCGCCCACGCGCAACTGCAATCCCGGTTCAATCGCATTCAATAAAGACGATTTACCTACCCCGGACTGTCCCGTTACGACGCTATCCCGACCTTTTACCCAATGCTTCAATTGCTCAATCCCAACTCCCGTTACCGTAGAGGTCATTACAACCGGATAGCCCATCTGCGTCCAAACCCCCACCACTGGTTGTAGGTCCGAGATCTCAACTAGATCTACTTTATTGAGAACAATGACTGGCTGGATTCCCGACTTATCTGCCGAAACGAGGAAACGGTCAACGAGATTAGGCTTTAAAGTCGGCTCCGCAGCACTGGCAACGATAAAGGCCAAATCTACATTTGACGCAATTATTTGTTGCCGTTTTCGACTGGTACGACTGATTTGGTTCCGTCTCGGCTCTACGCGAACAATCACAGCCTGCCTGTCATCGGATGAGCGATCTGCCACTTGAATGGTGACGAAATCTCCAGAAACGACTACGTGCTGCAAATCCGTAGCAAGTGATTTAAGAATCCCGCGAACCGTGCATTGAAATTCAACGCCGGGTTCGGTCTCCACAATGCTCGTTAACCCATGAACACGAACGACGCGACCCGGAAGGCACTTTGCATCGTCTACATCCAATTCGACCTGAAACCCTGATTCATCGACCTCATTGGTTGACCCCGAAATTGTTCGCTTACGGGTCAAACTCCCCTTACCAGAAACGCGTTCACGTGACTTGGACTCATCCAGTGCTTGATCTTGATCTGAAAATTCACGGGTGAAATCGTTTTTTCGAATACGTGCGTCATGGCGTTTACGGAACTCAGCCCGAACCGTTTTTTTGGATTTCTTCTTTTTGGCCATCGCCTGATTTCCATTCAACCTTGAGGTCGCCTATCGCCCCAAAACACACTAAACGCGGTAACCGCAGCATTTTATCAGTAAATAGCTCTCGATTCGAGCCAAGGGCATCGGCTAATAGGTAAGAAGGCCTCTAATTCCCTCTCTATCGGTGGAATTCTGGCTTCCGCCGCGCCTGCCATTGGAAGGACAGCCGCCAAGCAAACCATTAGCCACTCCGTCCCCCTGAGTAAACAACCACGCGATCAACCACGCGATCCCGATTTTACCCCAAGGACGATGCAAAACCAATTTGTTAACTGGCGTAATCAACACGAACAGAAATACACAATGGTTTCCAAGTGGAATATTCCCAGTAAGGGGGTTTTTACTCCAACTGTTTGAGCGTTATAAAGTTTAATACAGAAAAGGAAACTAAGTGCGGCGTCTTTTGTGAATTAGACAGACCCGCCGGCACCTGATTTTCCAAAGCTGATTTCCCGGACTACCCTGCAAGTTGATGAAATCGATCGTGTCAAAAGTTTTGTACGTAACGAAAGATAAAGAACATCCGCTAGGATTCCCGGACGATGAGGTTGAGGTCACCTACGTCGAGAGCTGTGCAAAAGCAATTGACCTCTTGCGTGAAAACAAATTTGACGGACTCTACTACCCAACCGATGAAAACAGCCGCGACTCGGTTTCAGATCTGATCCACAGCACCGCGATGATGGAGCTGATCCCCGACGGCGTCGCTCTGCTCGATTCCGAAAATTGCATCCTAAAGACGAACAATAGGCTGACCGGTTGGTTTGAAAATTCCAAAATGGTCGGCCTTAATTTTTACGATGCCGTTGGAACGCCGACGATTATCGGGACAGAGCCAAGCCCTCTCGCCTCAGCGAGATCGACTTGCCAATCGACGCGGGCGACGTTGTCAGTCAAAGATCGTTATTTCCAATTGACTGTCGTTCCAATCGTCAACGGCCCGAAACAATGCGAACATCTAATTGTCACCCTTTCCGACTCAACTGAATCAGTCCTCCAAAGGCAAAAGCTAGAGGCACTCCATCAAGCGGGAACCGCGTTGGCGGACCTTCGGCCGGAAGAAATTTACGAGATGGACGTCGACCATCGAATTGAATTGTTAAAAGACAACATCCTGCATTACACCAAAGACCTACTGGATTTCGACGTCGTCGAAATTCGACTGGTTGATTTCGAAACCGAATTATTGAAGCCGTTACTCTCAGTTGGAATTGACTCCGACATTGCTCAACAACCGCTTTACGCACGAGCCACGGACAACGGTGTGACTGGCTTTGTTGCCGCGACCGGCAAAAGCTACATGTGTGAAGACACGACAGATGACCCTCTTTATCTAGACGGTCTGATGGGAGCGAAAAGCTCGCTAACCGTTCCTTTGGTCTATCACGATCAAGTCATCGGGTCTTTTAATGTTGAAAGTCCTGAAGTCGGCGCATTTACTGAAAGCGATCTTCAGTTTGTTGAGTCGTTCGCCCGTGACATCGCAGTTGCTTTAAACACGCTCGAACTCCTCAATGCTCAACGTACCGATGCCGCATTGCAGAGCGTTTCGGCGATCCACTCGGCGGTAGCACTTCCCATTGATGAGATCCTCAACGATACAGTTCACGCAATAGAGAGTTATATCGGGCACGATCAAGACGTCACCAAACGGCTCCGAACCATTATCTCTCACGCTCGGCAGATCAAACGGGCAATTCAAAAAGTCGGTAAAGACATGGCACCGACTGAAAACATGCCGGCGACTGTCCAACCCCAGCATCGACCATTTCTCGCCGACAGACGAATTCTGGTCATCGATTCGGACGAACAGGTACGCACGTCAGCACACCAACTCCTCGAACGTTACGGTTGTGACGTTGAAACGGCCCACGAAGGCAAAGAGGCCATGCTGATGGTGCGAAACTGCGAACAGGACCAAGGATACGATGCGATCATCGCCGACATTCGTCTGCCTGACATTGGCGGTTATGATTTGTTGATGCAACTCAAAGAAGTCATCGAAACGCCGCCACTAATCCTAATGACTGGGTTTGGATACGATCCAGGCCACTCGATTGTCAAAGCCCGACAGGCCGGATTAAAGTCAAACGCCTTGCTGTTTAAGCCGTTTCGCCTCGACCAGCTTATTGAGGTTGTCGAGGCCATGATTTCTCCGCCTAAATCCGATAACTAGCACATCCGTTTGGGACCTGTGCATTCTGTCAGCTGGCAAGGTTTTTTTATTCTCCGAGGGCAATATTCGAGTAGATTGCTGTTAACGAGCTGGCCCATTACTCCCGGTGCTCCAGACTTTTAATCACAACCGAACCGCTGAGGACACCTGACGAACATGGAATGGATCATCCTGATCTTGGGAACCATCGGTCACGTCGGGTTATGGTGTGTTGTTTTTAATCGCGTGCATGCCACGGCGTTTCCACGAAAGTTCAGAAAATTTTCTGAAAAAGCCATTCTCGTCATCGTCTTTGCCCCTTTGTTCTGGGCGTTTTATCTGCGGATTCGAATTCCCGGCAATACCTTCGCCGACGTAATCTCATTACCCTTTATCACCTATTACTTTTACGGATCTGTCGGGCTTGGTGGCCTATTCGTTATTCGCTGGCTGTATCGCAAGTTGTTTTTAAAACTGCCACCCAATGTACTGGCCTCTGAAACCAAACGATTAAATCTAAAAAGAGAATTGAAGGGGCCTTTGCTACATGGGACGCTACCCAAACTTCTCGGACTTTTCCCGTTCAATGAAGCTCTATTATTAACCCTGCAACGGATGACAATCGAACTTGAAATGCCAGCCGAACTCGACGGCCTCAAGATTTGTCAATTGTCAGATTTGCATTTCACGGGCGAAGTCGACATTCGATATTTTGAGCGAGTGGTCGAGGAGGCTAATCAGTTCGAACCAGATCTCGTTGTGATTACCGGCGATTTAGTCGATCACGCCAAGTGCATCGAGTGGATTCCAAAAACATTCGGAAAACTAAACGCACCGCTCGGCGTATATTATGTCCTGGGAAATCATGATCGACGGATTCAATCCGAAACCTTCCTAAGAAAAAACATTCATGACTCAGGCTTGATCCAAGCCTCCTCAAGATGGCACGAAATTGAACACAAAGGTGCCACCATTCAAATCACGGGGAACGCCTTACCCTGGTACCGGGATGCTGAGCAACTCCCAGATCAACCCGATAACAAATCGGGATTAAATATCCTGCTTAGCCATAGCCCGGACCAGCTCGCGTGGGCGCGGCAGCGAGATTTTCAATTAATGTTTGCCGGACATACACACGGAGGACAGATTGCGTTCCCAATTATCGGGCCAGTCGTCGCGCCAAGCAAATACGGTGTGGGTTACAGTGCGGGCACTTTCAAATTTGGAAAATTAACGATGCATGTCAGCCGTGGACTATCCGGAGATGAAACGATTCGCTGGGGCAGTCCCCCCGAACTAGGATTATTTACACTGCGTTCGAATCAAAAAAATAAGACGCAGCCCACACCTTAATTATTCGATTGTTGTGCTACTGACATTGGTGCAGATTCAAAACCGCCCTGGGAACTCAAATTGCTTTTTGAGTGTTGTTCACGCCAGCTTTTTAGTAGGCATCAATGATTCTAGTTGGCAACGAATTACCTACATAACTTTATATTTAATTCTTCATTTGATTCGAAGAAGATTCCTTCGGATAGAGAGGCGGCATGGATTCATAATTCGAAATATGGCTCGGCGACTTTGCCTTTGATGTCGCCTTGGTTCATTCCATCCCCCGCATGTTGCACACGCCAGAACGACAACTTGAATTGCAGACAAGTTTGAACAAAAGGCTGCGGCA
>JAQXDZ010000031.1 GCA_029251085.1 Mariniblastus sp. | reverse complement strand
GAAATATGGCTCGGCGACTTTGCCTTTGATGTCGCCTTGGTTCATTCCATCCCCCGCATGTTGCACACGCCAGAACGACAACTTGAATTGCAGACAAGTTTGAACAAAAGGCTGCGGCATTTAGCACCTACGTAGTTAGGTTGATTTCTGGCAGACTTCGGCACGCACCGTGTAACGGCCTGTCATTTCGAGACTAGTAATTTTTTGTCCACACGTTGAAGCTTGCCGTGCGCAAGACGCCCAAAAGAGTTCTCAACGCAGTAAAGAGATTACGCGGCCGTTCGATCCAGCCTTGGCACTTTGAAAAAAAGGGGAATCAATGGACCAGCCGACTCTAGCACTACTCTACCAGTACGGTATTGGAGGCACGTTGTTTTTCGCCAGCCTCTTTCTGGCTTTTCAATCAGGTGCCATTCGTTGGGACAACTTAAAAAATCGGATTCTCGTGGTAAGCATGACGGCTGGCTTACTGCTCTTCGCCGCTACTCACGCGGCATGGACATTCTATCTTGCGAGGTGAGTCGATGCCTGATTTGTCCGCCTTTACTCACTCGTCTCAGATCCTATCCGCAGTAGGAGGCACATCCTCGGCAGCAGACTGGATTGTTATCCAGTTCTACTTCATCCGAACTGTTTTTCTCGGGATTTGGTTTGGGAAATTCACGCATACGACCAGCAACGGATTATTATTCCAACGTCAATGATGAGTGAACTCCATGCCGATCCTGGCGATTTAATGTACGTCAGCGACTCACGCTGGTGGTTGGGCGGCTTTCGCTCACTTCGAATGGAAGCGATTCAAGGAGAAGTTGATCAGATCCAAATCTCTTCTGCGGCAATCGAAGCCGGGAACCTTCTTGCCAATCGCCCAATCCGCATCGAAAAGATCATGTAACCATTCAGGCTGGGCGTGTCTCACAACTTTTCATTATTTGCCAAAAAACTTTGAAGAGCTGTTCGCGATTGAAACCCGCAAACGTCACGCCAAGTCCCCATCGCTAGCGCAGACAATCCTGAACCATTCCTCAGCGTCTTCCACGCGAATCCTCCGAGGCCGCAACGAATGAAATTAATAGCGACATCGAGTAATGAGAGTGCTATGATGGATCACTGAGTGAAACTCTATTCGGGATAAAACAAAATCTTTAAAGGTTCGTGGATGCTGGCTACAGCTCTTAAATTGGCATGCACTCTGTTTTTTGTCTTATTGCACTCAATGGGATTTGCACAGGTAACGGAATACCCCACATCCGCTAAGACTCTCGCTTTCCCATCAGTGGCAAAAACAATTATTGAAAACTCGTGCGGTGCTTGCCACACGGACGGGAACCAAGAGGGTGGTATTCGTCTGGATGACTTAGGTCAGCTTCCAGTTAACGAAAAACTCCATCTTCTCAATCAGATTCAGGAGCAATTGCTATTTGGTTTGATGCCGCCGGCAAATTCTACTGAACTCTCTAATGAAGATAAAAATTTGATTACGGTCTGGTTACAGAACCAACTAGGCAAGTTAGGTGCAGATAAGCTTGCTGAAAAACTCAAGACACCCGATTACGGCAACTTGATCGACCATCGAGATCTATTTTCTGGGCAGTTCGCCAACCTCCCAGGCTTCACTTATGACCGCAGGTGGTTGATCAGCGAATATATCTTCGATGCCAAATTCAATCGAATTCTAAATCATCGACCCCATAAAACAATTGATGGGAAACGTCAGTACGTCTTGGGCAGTAACGGACGCCGAATCAACCTTACCAACCCTTTCTTATTGCCGACCAACACCGGCGTCCGCTATTACGCCAACACCACGCTTAACGGTGGCCACCTGCTGACGATGATCACCAACGCTAAAGAAGCGGCCAGCCAAATGATTTACCTCACTGGCCGTGACAAGCGTTACCTTCCTGCAATTGAAGAAATCATGCGTCTCGAGTGGGGTCAAGCTGCTTTACTCCAATCGCGTAGAGCTTTCCTTGAGACATTCATCGAGAAGATTTCGATTGACCTCTATGGCGATAAAAACGCGGACTTCTTACCGACCTTCCAACCGGTGAACATCCAACCGCCAAAAAACACTGAAGGTACGGAGATTAAAAAATCGCCGTTTCATGCTGCCCAGCCCGGTCAGCAAGAACTTGCTCTGATCTATAAAACGATGCAGCGAAATAAAACGGCTGGTGGTACAGACAAACAATTAATTGAGCGCTGCGAAATTGAGTGGTTTAATCACGGTCACAATCAACGAACGATTGAAGCGAGGTTGACGTTTTTAGCTGGCTACCTCGACGAATTTCGAGCGCAGATATTGAATCATCGATATGACCAGAAACACAAATTGCCAATTTACAAACCCCGTACCGACGATGAGATGGTAATCGTCAATGAAGCGATTTTAAAAAATCGAAAACGTGGCGATCGCTATAACGACGTCATTGAAAAGTGTCTCCGGCAGTGGCAGCTTGAGTATTCAACGCTTCTGAATAATGCCGGCCCACCCGAGACTAGTAAACTTCAGGATCTTGTAGAGCAGCTATTTCTGAAGATTTCCGAGAGGACGCCAACGTCTGAAGAAAACGAGAAATACGTTTCACTTACCCAGACCTACATCAGTAGCATGGGCAATATCAAGGCAATTGAAAAACTAATTCAAACATTGATCTTAAGATCTGAGTTTGTCTACCGAGATGAATTCGGATCAGGGCCAACTGACCCATCCGGCCGGCGGATGCTCTCTCCCCGAGATGCCAGCTACGCAATTGCCTACGCCTTGACCGATAGCAGTCCTGACAAAACGTTATCGGAGGCCGCTGCAAGTGGCAATCTTAAGACAAGAGACGATTACAAACGAGAAGTTCTGAGGCTGCTAGACAACAGGGACCAGTACTACGTCATCGACGAGGCCGTTGAAAGGCTTCAACTGACCGCGAGTGTGACCAACACACCCATTAGAAAATTGCGTTTCTTTCGCGATTTTTTTGGATACCCAAAAATGCTCGCAATTTTTAAAGACAACAAACGTTTTGGGTCTCATTATGACAACGCCAAAGGTCGCCTAGTTGGCGAAGCGGATCGACTGGTCGATCACATTATTGAATGCGACACCAATGTCATTGAGAAACTTCTAACGACGGAAGATTTTTACGTATTTCATTCGGGAGACAATGATGCGATGCAAGCGTCATCTGAGCGAATTAAGAAAATCTATGATTACTTCAAGGATCTCGATTGGCAAAATTTTGAGGTGACAGATCTGGTCGCTCACAAAGATTTCTTAAGCGAAGTGAAAATGCGTGGGGTTGATGCTGAAAGAATTGCAACTCAGGGTCGTCGAAATTCAATCAGAGAATTCAAAACCGCCATGACTAGTTTTTCAGCTCGGTTCGATAAAGGGCAAACTGGGGCAGCTCCGTTCGTATCGTTCCCAGCCCATGGCCTTTATAATGCTTCTACCAGAACGGGGTTACAACTCAGGTCGCCCGAGGTGGCAAGGTTTTTTAATATTGCGTTGGATAATTGGAACTATCCGGGGGTTCAACCTGCGTTCGTCTCAAATCGCAAAGGGATGCTGACTCATCCCGCCTGGTTGATTGCCCATGCTCAAAATACTGAAACCGACCCAGTTAAGCGTGGCAAATGGGTCCGTGAAAAACTTCTTGCTGGTACCGTCCCTGATGTCCCCATCACCGTCGATGCCGTCATTCCCGAAAACCATCACAAGACGCTACGCGACCGATTGGTCGCGGTTACTGAAACGGAAGCTTGTTGGAAATGCCACGAACGCATGAACCCCCTCGGTTATGCGTTTGAAGTTTATGATGACTTTGGGCGATACCGTCGCCAAGAATCACTTGAGCACCCAGACAATCTAATCCAAAAATCGCCTGACAAAGGGGGAGTTTATATGGATTTAAGAGACATCTATAAAACTCTTCCTGTCGATTCGCGTGGGTATCTTTCAGGAACTGATGATCAAAAGCTGGATGGACCACTCGAAGATGCAATCGATTTAGCAGATCGACTTGGTCAATCTCAACGCGTGCGTCAATCAATTATCCGTTACGCTTTCCGGTATTACTTAGGCCGTAACGAAAAGCTCTCGGATTCCAGCACATTGATCAACGCTGAAAAGGCATACTTGGACAACGACGGAAGTTTCGACGCTGTCATTGTTTCTCTTTTGACATCTGATTCATTCATTTACCGTAAGCCACTTGAGGGCATTTCCGATGACGACTAGACGAAACTTTCTGAAAACCTCTGCTCTCGGTACCGGTGCGATCGCGATGCCATCCTCGCTATTCGCCCATAGTTTTTCAAAAGGACAACCAAAGCGGTTCATCTTCATCCGAAAATCGAACGGTATCCGACCGAACGAAGTCACACCCCTGACCTTCTCGGATCAAGAGAAAAGTTTGGATAAACAGGGACAGCCTTTTGAAGCTGATCTTGAAAACCATGAACTACCCGTTTGGTTACAACCATTGACCGCTCACAAGAAGGACATGACTATCCTTCAGGGTTTGTCTTGCAAGATGAGCGAAAATGGACACTGGTCGTATTCATCTGTGATGGGTGCCTTCAAATCGGGTCGCAACTCGCTCAGTGGGATCAAACGAGCTACCATCGATTTTGAACTTGCTAATCTTTTTCCGTCTCCTTTTGGACACGTCGAACTTTCACTGACGGGAAACTACAACACCTTCCGCACTGGAATCGTCGCTGGATATTCTGCCCCCGCCCCACACCAAAGGAACTACTGTTACGCAGATCCGCAAACGGCCTACGATGAACTATTTAAGTCAGTGACAAATCCGGGTGCGGTTGAATCTGACAATGCGATGTTAAAATTCCTTGAGAATGAAGAGTCCTATAAAGCAAAAGCACTCAATGGCTACGAAAAATTAAAACTGAGCAATCACATCCGTTCCATTGAGGCAATTCAAAAACGCAACCAAAAGGTTTCACTTAAATCGGACACCATTGCTGATCGCCTACCCACATTGAGTGAAGTTCACGCCAAGGGTGGCCCCAACGCCAACACCCCCGAGAAGCAAGAAGCAATGACAGACATTCTGATTGCTGCCTTGGTAACCGGCCTGACCAAC
This sequence comes from Mariniblastus sp., assembly GCA_029251085.1. Classification (GTDB taxonomy): domain Bacteria; phylum Planctomycetota; class Planctomycetia; order Pirellulales; family Pirellulaceae; genus Mariniblastus. Next base: position 107,871 of record JAQXDZ010000031.1, on the reverse strand, counting down.
GTCGTCACGTATACCATCGACGAGTTATCGACACCGATCAAAGGCCTGCCAGGGAATGAAGGAGATCGAATTTCCATTCACGAACTCGGTCACAACGGAGGGTACAGTGGCGTCGCCGCCGACAAAATCCGCGAGAAAATTCGAGTGGGACATATGAATCAGGTGGCAAAAATTGTCGACCAACTCAAAGCCACCCCCGAAGGCGACGGCTCCATGTTCGACAACACCATGATCATGTACTTCCCCGAAAATGGAGAGGGACACCACAGCCACGGCACCCAAGCTCCTGTGATCACCCTCGCAGGACAAAATTGCAATCTAGAGATTGGGGGCCGCTACCTGCGATTGCCGTACCATGGGACTGCAGGACATAAAACCATCGGTAACTGGTACACCACACTGCTAAACGCTCACGGCAACCCCATCAAACATTACGGCGACCTCGATTTGGAAATGTCGCGAAAAAAACTTGATCAACAAGGCGCAATCAAGCAATTACTGCGCACGTAATCCAATCGTGGGGAAAGTCTGTTCCGCAATTCCCCAAAACCTGGCGGCCTAAATGGCACTACCAGCAAGTCGCAATCCACCACGCAATTTCCCGTTTGAGCTGCTTAAATGCGGCTCGGTCTATTTCTCTCGCACTTTCAATGCGGTCTCCAAACGGGAATGTTCCGCTGGTTTGATTTGAACTTGGTACTCGCCTGGTTTTAAAAACGATTTATAGTTAATGAAATAGGGAAGCGGGCTATTCGTCGATTCGGTGACTAAATTCCAGCGGTACTGATTGACTCCTCGAGTGGCGTTTCGAACAAACGTTGCAAGCGATTGACCTGCCTCATCGCAGATCGTTATTTCAACCTTCGCCGCTTGGTGCGACCAAAATGACATGGTTGCTTTTTCTCCATCTCGAAAATTCATCCCCGGTCGAACATCACTTAAATAGGGGATTGCCACATCCGGAATCTCGAAAAGAAAATCAGCGTCACCATCGACCAAACCACGCGTCAGCGTCTCGTGCAGCACATCCAAATTCAATTTAAACACACCTCGACCATGAGTCGCCACAATCAAATCATTCTCCCGCTCCTGAATCACTAAGTCCGCAACACTACAAGCAGGCAAATTCCTCCCGAGCAACTGCCATGACTTTCCTCGATTAACCGAACAGTAAACCCCTCGAAATGTTCCGGCGTACAACAAATTCTCATTGACGGGATCTTCTAAAATTACATTAGCCGGTTCATCGAATAGATTTCCAGCAATCGATTTCCAAGTTTGACCCCGGTCTTCGCTGCACATTAAATAAGTTTTTAAGTCATCGTCATTCAAGCCGGAGAGCGCTGCATAAACTCGATTCACTGAAAATTTGGACGGAACGATGCTTCGGATATATCCCTTCGGAAATCCCTCATCATGTTCTTCCCATGTCACGCCAGCGTCCTGACTAACCCAAAAGCCACCTTTATCGGTTCCCGCGTAAATCAGGCTTGCCTCTTGTCCGGATTGAGCAATGGACGCAATCGCAGTAGAAACTCGCTCTCCATCCTTCGTTTTGGAGAGGTCACCGCTAATAACCTCCCAAGCATCTCCCTGGTTCGTACTCTTGAATAAATAATTCCCACCAAGGTAAAGCACGTTCGAATCGTGCGGCGAAATAATCATCGGGGCAACGAAATTGAATTTTAGTTCGCCGCCGTGCTCTTTCGGCAATGAAGGGCGAATCCACTTCGACCGATTCCGCTTCATATCTTTTCGCCGGAATGCACCTTCCTGAGCGCTAAAGTAGACGGTATTGGAGTCATTGGGATCGACCTGTGTAATACACCCATCTCCTCCATTCCAAGGATCGATCCAGAGATATTTCCAATTTTCCTTTCTTGATTGATCCCACTCAATCGCAGAACCATAAACGGTGGCATTATCCTGTGCTCCTGCGAAAATTTGATAGGGTTCTGATTGATCAACCGCGACATCATAAAACTCGCCCGTGGGCAGATTATTTAGATGCAACCAGGAATCGCCTTTGTCGTAGCTTTGATACAGTCCACCATCGTTTCCAAGTACAAGATGGTCGGCATTCATTGGATTGATCCACAGTTCGCAATGATCGAGGTGCAGGCCGCTGGCAGCACTTGGCGTCAAATGTTCAACTTCCCCGCTTAATAATTTAAAAGACTTTCCACCGTCACTACTGTGAGCAACACGAACACCAAGACAAAAGATTTCGTCATCATTTTGAGGGTCTACGTAGATATCAGCAAAATACCAACCAATTCGCGAGAAGATCATCAATTCTTCTTGATGCGTCCGAGACCAGGTTGTCCCCCCGTCTGTACTTTTAAAAACCTGAGCAGCTCCCTCTTTGATCCGCTCACGATTGTCTATTAACGCATACACCTTGTTGGCATCCGTTTGCGATACAGCAACACCGATGCGTCCGATCGATTCACCACTGGGCAATCCTCCGTCACAGCGACTCCAAGTAACACCCGCGTCTACACTGCGATAAACCCCACTCCCAGTCCCATTTACGCTCGGATAGTTTTCCCACATGGAGGCATATAAAACGTTGGAATTATTTTTTGCCCAAACAATATCGTTGGCACCGGTTCGCTCATTCACGAATAAGACGTGATCCCAGGTTTTGCCGCCGTCTTCGGTTCTGTAGATCCCACGATTAGAGTTTTTTGACCATAAATGTCCGAGTACTGAAACAACGACAATCTCCGGATTCGTCGGATGCACAGCAATCTCGCCAATATGCCAAGAATCAGACAAACCGAGGTGTCGCCAGTGCTCACCACCATCGTCAGATCGGTAGATTCCAGTTCCGGGAATCGTGAAATTCCTCGCCTTTTTAAGACTTTCCCCTGTCCCTAAATAGATGATCTCAGGATTGGAAGGCGCGAGCGCAAAATCTCCAATTCCATACGAGGCTTGATCGTTAAAAATAGGACGCCAGTTGATCCCATTGTTGGTCGTTTTCCATAAGTTCCCTGAACCAAACGCAACGTACATATGCCCCGGTCGCGACGGGTCGAGTTGCACCGCCTCAACCCGTGCTGAATTGACGACGGGACTCACATTGATCCAATCGAATCCAAACTCTGTCGCAGCTCGCAATTTTTGATAATTAGAAAAGCTCTGAACCAATGGCGAAGTCGGCTGCTGGCCATTGGCCACGCTGACAATTGCAAAAAACACATAGAGAGTGAAGCACAACGGCAGAGAATTATTGGCAATGGTTTTCATGAAATTGGAAAATCCCTAACAGTAACTATGGCTGACCCTACCAGTTTACAGCATATATTTTTCAGCCGATATCACGGTTGCCTAAACTGTTCCCAAACCGACACTCCAACTGAAAATCAAATGCCGATTGCGATTCTAAACGGCCATCACCGCCTCTAGGTTTCGAAAACCGTTTGACCGCTCCATAACAGCAACCGCTCCCTTGAGAGCTACACCACGAAAGGCTGGGCTCCAACACAAGCATATAATGACAGGAAGAGATTATGCGACAACTCATCGATAACTTGTTTTAAGAACATGAACCGTTAAGATAAACGCGCTAAATTGTTGTAACGAGGCAAGTGAGACACCCTTTATTTAATTCGATTCCGGTTTGATCGTTGCTTTGGCTTCCACCAGATTACCGAAATCATCTCAAGCTCTGCTTCAATTGTTCTCTCAAACGATTGTCAGCCGACTTGACCACAATCCCACACGCTTCCTAGTTAAATCCGCATGAGTTTGTACTTCCTCTGACCGCTCACGCCAATTAAAAAGTCTTCGCGTCGACAGTCGTCGGCAAAGAGAATCTGAGTCTACTTTATACTCCGCTATTGGGCATAAATTTCAAATGAATAAATTTGCATCACGATTGACGACCATCTGTTTTCTATTAGCGGTTGGCTATAGCAACTCCACACTTCACGCTCAAACTCCACTCAAAGTGTTTGTCTTGGTTGGCCAATCCAACATGGAGGGACACGCAAAACTGAGCACGATTCCTCATATTGGGATGGACCCTAACGGCAAAGCCATGATGAGTGAAATCCTGGGGGACGACGGCACTCCCAACGTGATTGACGACGTTTGGATTTCCTATCTTTCAACGAAAGGAGTCAAATCCGGGCAGTTAACAACTGGTTTCGGTGCTGACGATAATAAAATTGGTCCTGAATTAACCTTCGGCATTTACATGCAGAAACGGCTAAACGAGCCAGTTCTAATTATCAAAACGGCCTGGGGCGGTAAGAGCATCAACACTGATTTCCGTTCTCCCAGCGCCGGACCATACCCATTCGATCGAGACACCCTCGATCGCCTAAAAGAGCAAGGGAAAGATATTGAAGCGATCAAGCGAGACAAAGTTAAAGCCACTGGATTCTACTACCGGCAAACTATCGATCACGTCAAATCTGTGCTAAAGGATATCAAGGCCGTCTATCCAAATTACGACGCCTCACTTGGCTATGAGCTCTCAGGAATCGTCTGGTTTCAGGGATGGAACGACATGGTTGACCGCTCAACCTATCCAACCCGTGATCAACCTGGCGGTTACGATGCCTACAGCTCTGTATTGGTGAATTTCATTCGAGACATTCGGAAAGATCTTTCCGCCCCCGATTGCCCTTTTGTTATCGGAGTAATGGGTGCCGGAGGCCCGGTTGCCAAATACACCAAAGACCAACAAAGATACGCCGGCATCCATCAAAACTTTCGAGACGCAATGGCTGCCCCAGCTGCTCAACCTGAATTCAAAGAAAACGTCGTTGCCGTCCTCACAGAAGACTCCTGGGACCCTGAATTAGATTCGATCCTCAAACGCGACAACGCCATCCGAAATAAGATTAATCAAGCCAAGAAAAATGATTCGTTACTCGAATTGGCAAAACAATTAAATCAAGGCAAAGAACTGAATTCAGCTGATTTAGAAGTATTCAAAACCTTACAGCAACAAAACAAACTCGAATCTACCATTCTAGAAAGTCTTCGAACCCAGACCTTCACACCTAGCGAATACGTAATTTTAAAAATCGGCAAATCAAATGCAGAATATCACTATCTAGGCAGTGGAAAGATTTTGGCCAAGATCGGCAAATCATTCGCCGATGCAATCCCTCTTGATTCAAGCAACTAAGATCTTCAGCGCAACAAATCCCCTTTATCGCTAGTAAACAAGGCGACCTCTACTCGGTGACCTTCAGGCGAGCCCGTAAGGAATCAATCTTCTGGATTTTTTTCCGATTTCGGACAGGCTCCTTACCGCCCTTGCCCGCTTCATAAACCAACCAGCCATCGTATTGGGCCTCGTCGAGCGCGGCAGCCAGTTTAGCGAGGTCGATCTTTCCGTCTCCTACAACTGCCGCTTCGCATGGCTTGATGTGAACCTGACAAAAGTGTTGTCGGCCATACATCGAAATTGATTCGTAGATATCTTCAAGCGGATAGAGATTTCCCGTGTCGTAATAGATCTTAAGATGCTCCGGAAAATCGAGTCGAGAGAGAAGCTCAACGACTCGCTTCGTTGTAACGGGAGCTTCAATTCCGATCACGACCTTTTTAGATTTTGCGTAAGGAAGCAACTCTGTCATAAAATCAGCGACTCCGCTTATCGTTTCATCGCCCGTTTGAAACTTCGACGGCCCAAAGAAGGGGAATAGCATGACTTCAACACCAAGTTCTTCACAGGCATCAATCGTCTGTTTTGCAATCCTCATTGCCAGTTCCCGATCCGCTCCCCAAATTTCACATTTATTCAAACTACCCGCACACAGGGATATGACCTTTACCTGGTGTTTCAAAGATTCTTCTTTCCAGCGTTCAATCACCTTCGCATCAGTCGCAAGCTCTAAATTAAAGCTTGGGTCAATTTTTTTAATTCTCTTTCCTGCGGGCATTCCGGAATGCATTTGAATTGCGTTATATCCAGCCTTTCGAGCATCCTCGAAACTCGAGGCGTCAGCCCGTTTGTTAAATGCGGTTTCCATCACTGCAATCTTAGAATCGTCTAGGTCGGTAGAAATAATTGGTGTCAATACGATATTGCGATAAGCCACTGAGGTGTGGTCTCCCTGGAGGTAAATCGGACCCGGCAAATCATCAAATGGCTGAAGAGCTCCATTGGTACAACCCTCGATGGGTTGGTTATCAATGACTTTTTCGTCGTTCAGAACGACCGTCACATGCCGATCCACAAGCGTGATGTCGTAAGTATTCCACTCGCCGCCAGCCTTTCCAGAATTTTTCGACGCTGAAATTCGACCAAAGACGGACCCGACACCTTGAATGCCCTGCATTCTGCTATCGCGGTCAACTACTTGAATCTCATAAAGGCCACGCAGGTAGATTCCACTGTTTCCACCTTGAGGCACCTTAAAATCAATCTTCAAATTGAAGTCGGTAAAATCCGTAGTTGTTTGAAGGTTACCGAACCTCGAATACTGCGAAAAATCGGTCTTGGGTGTTGTGTTGCGAAGCACGCCATCTAGCGCTTCCCAACCATTCTTTTGCTCAGAATTCACGGGCTTCCACCCTTTCAGATCGGTTCCATTGAAAAGGGTGACGGGTTTTCCAAATTTAAGCAAATCTAAGTTCGGTCGCGTCGGTAGTCGCTCAATTCGTTTTCCCTCGTATCCGTTAACCGCTCCACCGGGCAGAGAATACTTAATCACCAGGCGGTCTTCTAAAAGTTTACCCTCGTGGTGAATCTTCAATCGCTCTCCCGTTGGTGGACCGCCAACGTATTCAGGAGCCCCGACTCGTATCATTCGCTTAAAAGAGCATCCTGAACCGTCCACGACAGCTAGGTCCAGCAATTTCTTTCCGCCACCCACAGTCCACAATTCTCCTTGAGGGACTCCATCAACTTTCTTAAGTGTTAACCAACCCGTGGCACCGGAGGGCATTTCAATCGCCCAATTTCCATAAATTTCATCAGAAGGATTTATATTATCTTCATTCCCACTTACATTCGCTCCTCGGGCGAAACAAAGCAGCACCATCATTGCCAAAATCGAAAAACAACGCTTCATGTAAAACTCTCTCATCGTGATAGTACTTATTGCAGATCATGCTCCACCGGCGTGAGTTTAACACACTCGACACCGGTCGATCAAACTAAACACTGACTCTTGTATTTAATAGAAATGTGCTGCGGCAATTCACAAAACAGCACTCGGTTCGAGTTGCTTATTGTTACAAAGGTTTTAACCAAATTTATCATTTGAAACAGCGACGCACGGTCAAGCGAACGACAGTGAATGAATCGACTCATCGCCGAGAGAATTCTCAATCTTTCAGGAATTTAATCAGACCATTTCTCAACACGGTTCACCGCTTGATGAATGAGTGGATCGATCAACGTTGATAAACTTTTCCCGTCACGTCCATCTCTTGAATTAAACAGGACAGCCCAATTGAATCCGTCGTGCCGACGCACCAATAAAGTAGAAGTTCCGGGCAAGGATCCGTTATGCCACGTGTTCAATCGATTGCCACCACCAACACGACGAACCAACCAGCCGTAACCGTAAAACACATCTTTATCATCGCCCAGAGGATTTTGAAAAACCTCCGAAGCAATTGTCTTTGTCAAAAACACGGAGGATTCTGGTTGATTGAAACAATTGGCGAACGCAACGAGATCCTCAGCGGACGCGATCCAGCCGCCATGCGAATCCATATTTTCAATACACCATCCGCCGTACTGCGTAGGCACTTGTTTCCCAATGACTCCAGTCACAACTCCGGGCACTCTTCGTTGCGACGGCACATAATATTTCGATTCATTAGTTTGAGCAGTTAAGGTCTTCCCTAAATCCAATGACGTTCCGGATGCACTTTTAAAAAGCGCCCCTTTCACAAACTCGCCGTAGGACTGTTTCGACACCCGTTCAATAACGCGTCCCAGTAAACAATAGCCAAAATTGGAATAGGCATATTTCGCTCCCGGCTCAAAATCGGGCGCCCGCTGCAGCACAAACTGGATCAGTTCGGCTTGGTTCGCAGGCCGTCCAAGACGAAGTGCTTCCCCAATCTTAACCGTCTCAAACATTGGATCGCCAGAGATGGAACGATCCCAACCGCCGCGGTGAAGCAGAATTTGTTTAATTGTGACCGAACGCAGTTGTGGATGGAGTAAGGAACGTTCCTTGGCATCTAAAAATGAAACCAAAGTGTCATCAAAGGTCATTTTGCCAGATTTCACCAAGGCGGCAATTGCGGCTGATGTGATTGGTTTTGAAAGACTTGCAATTCGAAATCGCGTGGACGGCATTACCGGCAATTCCTGCCGAACATCCCGTAATCCAAAGCCCCGAGAATAAACAAGAACTCCATCCTTCGAAACTGCAAGACTCGCGCCTGGCACCTTATGCTCACGCATGAACGAGCCCATCAAATCGTCCAACGCGACTAGGTTAGGACGGTGCTTCCCCGTAACACTAAGCCTCTTGCTCGTCTGGCCTGAGCCTTGAGCGCATACTTGTGAGACAAATCCAAGAGTCAACATCGCAAGGACAAGCAAACTAGGGCGATAACCGTAACCGCCCTCGACACAACTAGATATTGAATTATTTCGCATGACCGCCCAAATCAAAATTGAAACCTCGAATCCGCACTCGGCCGCGCTCAAACATTCGCCGGCGAATTCGATTTAAGATAGGCGAGGCCGTTCTCCAAAACAAGCAAAGGAAAAATTTAGAAATGCCTTGGGTAAACCTACCTTGGGTAAACCTACCTTGGGTAAATCTACTTTGCGTAAATCTAATTCCCCAATTTTGGAAAAGGCCGAATTCCTAACAGCATCTCAGCCCGTTCCGAAAGCGGCTGGCCAACCAAACTCTCATCCGTGTATTCGGAAAGCTGTTCCGCAAATTTATTGTAGACAGACCCGCGGTCCAAACTTGTGTCAATCTCAATACACTTATCTTTACTTCGAAACAGCTCGACGGTGGGTAGCGTTTCCTGCCGAAACGTGTCAAATCGAAGTTTCATGCTTTCAAGATTGTCGTCATTTCGGCCCGTATATTTCGACCGCCCCATGATCCGCTTTTCAAGAACTTCGTAAGGACAATCTAAATACAACATTTTGGGGAGTTCAGTTTCGCGACCAAATAGGTCATACCATCCATCAAGATTTCCTAAAGAACGCGGGAAGCCGTCCAATAGAAAATTAGTTTTACCAGTGGTCCTGATGGTGTTCTCGATTGCCTGTTGTAAGAGCTTGAGCACGATTTCATTTGCAACCAATTGACCGTCAGCCAACGATTGTTCGATCACTTTGGCATTCGGCCCCCCCGCCTCAATTTCATCCCTTAAAAGCACACCGGTTGAAAGATGGGTCCAGCCTAACTGAAGCTCCGCCAATTCACACATAGTTCCCTTGCCAGTCCCGGGCCCCCCAAGCACAAAAACAATAGTTGCAGGGGGGCAGGGCAATCTAGGATCGCAATAATGAATTACGATTTCTGGAGCTGGAGCAACTCCCTTTTTGTAGACGTGCCACGGTTCCTCAATCGGCGGTAGTTCTTCCTCACAGACCATATCATAAGCGAGATGGCCATCGAGACGAGAAATTCGCCAAGATCGATAGGTGTTGGAATAAGAGATGGATGGACTGCGTGCCGATTTTCCATCCGCACGATCCCAGGCCATTTTGCCATTCCAATAACCAGCGCTCGACTCAGTTCCCGATTCGGATTTCACTGGTGGCGCAGTCGAGGGGACAAACAATCCATCGACCTCTGGCAAACCCGATTTTGAAACTTCAATAAACAGGGTATTAGGACGAAGCTCATTATTTTGATTCATATCTTTGCCAACAGAATAAAGTCATTAAACGATCGTTCTGTTTTATCTTGACGCCATCGGTGAAGGGAGGGGTGTGGGACACTTTTGCCTAAGAATTCAAGCGAACCATCAAGCAACCAAGCTCGGCCACCGGTAAGCAACCAAGCTTGGTTCGCTTTGTCGGGTTCTGACAGAGAGAACTAACAGCAGTTCCCGCTCTCCCAGGAAACACACATGTCAGCGAGACAAACTGGTCATGAAAACTCACGAAGTAATTCCAAATTATCGCAGAAAGCGAATAGACAGAGGGTACCTGTATCGATCACCGTCGTTGGTTTTCACCGTGGCAATAATTGTGAACACTGTGCCGAACATCAAAACTGCCGGCACCAGTGCAAAACCAATAAACAAAAAGCATAACACGATTGAAATCAGCATATAGATGGTCAAGGTGATCTGAAAATTGATCGACTCTTTTCCGTGATAATCAATTTCCTCAGACTCATCTTTTTTGATTAACCAAACAACCAAAGGGCCGATAACATTTCCAATCGGCATTCCAAATGCGCCAGCAAAACTTGCGAGATGGCAGATGATCATCCAATTTTTTACGTCTGAATCGACGGTCACGTTCTTCACAGTGCAGATTCCCATTATTTTTTCCAAGAACTAATTCAACCAAGCCATCGTGACGCCGAAAAGCCTCATCTGAGATTTCAGCCGCACAAGATAGACTTGCTCCGTCTCTATTCGGTGCCTGTAGGTATTTATTGATTTACTAAGACATATTTCCAAATAAAAATCCAAAACAAATAAATAACCGAGTCTACATCTTGAAAACCTGGCGAACGGACTTAAGCGCTCAACTGAATCTCCCTCAACTGAATCTCCCCCAATTAAAACCCGTCAACAGAGAAATGTGGTTTCGACCTTTTCTCCAGATTGCCGAGGTTCACGCCAACCGTATTGAAACCAAGGCTTAGCAAATTAGTCGCAAACCCCAAGAGAAACATCACTTAGTTCGCTGCATAAATAACTCAACAGAGCATAGATAAAAATTACGACACCAATCATCTCAAGACTCTCTTCAAACATCGTAATTACCGCGTAAGTCAGATTATCAACCCCGTAGGATTCGTACCAATAGCCGCCAACAAATTCACCCCCGATGGCGCCCGCTACAAAAATGGCACCGGACAGCAGAAACATGAATCGAATTTTTTTAGGCAAGGCGAATACGAAACGGACATAGACAGCCATCATCGAAATCACGAAACACCCGTACGGAATGACCCACGCGTAATAGAAAATGCCAGTCGTACTGAAAGCCTCACGAACGGGAGTAATTAGACGCTCGTGCGGTGACGCTGATTCATCAACTGATAGAAAGACAAATATCATTGACAAGAACAACCAGTACACAAAATCTTTCGACTGTTGCTTTTTCTTTGCGGCAGCAATTTCTCCCAAAAGGGCGCCGCAAAACAACAACGAAGCCGAAGCATAGAACGTCGGAACATTCCCCTCTTGATCTAAATCAAACATTCCTAAACGACTTGCGTCGAAACCAAAATAGGAAATCAAGCCGATTAGATTCGCTCCGATGAGACAGATCGCTATTGCAACCAGAAGCTTTAAAACTGTGTTAGGATTTAGGTTGAGAACCATCTCTTCTCTCCCCAATGGGCTAGACACGTCAAAAAATTCAATCGAATCCGCTTTACATCTGCCTCTCCACAGAATGACTGAAAATAAGAACATTCTTAAGTTTGAGCAAAGCTAGTAGTATTCAGCGTAATCAGACCCAAATTTTAAAACACGCTTGAAATCAGATTTGGCAATAATTCTCAGTAATTTTTTACCAAAGCATTGCAAAATCATTCCAGCCCACGGACTACCCTTAAGCTGAAGCCTGTCGCCCCGGGGGATAAAAGCAGAGCGGTCAAACAACAGGGACGACAGCAAATAGAGCTGAACAATTAACACACCGGTGAGAACTTCGATTTCGCCCGCCTCATCAATGACTTAAATCCATCTAATTTCCTAACCATTTCAGAATCCATCCATGAGCCATCAGGGCAACCCCGACTGCACACGTTTCAAGGTAGAAAATGCACATTGCCGAACTGACGGTGTACTGCGAGATGCCAAATGAAAAGTAGGGCTGGTGCCACAACAAATTTGGCTCAATGACTGAATCACAAAAGCCAACCAAAACTCTGCGGTTCAATTCTGCGCTGGCTGCGTCAAAAGAGCACAAGCAACCAATTTCAAGAACGAGAAATAACGGTAATTATTGGCTTGTAACCGTTCGTCCGATTTTTACTAAACCTTAAAATCCCATAGCCGATCAACAGGCTCACCAGCAGGACTGGATACATTTCTAAAGGCAAAAAATAGGTGTACTGCCCCGTGCGCAGTCCGCTCACCTCAGCAGCATCTTCTACCCCGGGCTTTGGCCAAACACTGGAGTCATCATTGGCCGTCGCCAGAGTGATTCCGTTAGGAAGCATTGGTCTTAACTCATCAAGCCCCTCCAAATAAACTCGCACCTTTGTTCCCACCTTAGGAATCGGACTGTGCCCAGCCAGAGACAAATTCTCAATCGCACTACGACGGGCATTTTTTCGAAAACAGCGAACTTCGACTTCCGAACCGTCAAGGCTTCCCTTTTCCACCTCATCAATCAAAATCGTAACGTAAATAGCCCAATCAGTGTTGCCAAAACCTCGTTCTACCGACGATCGTTCAATCTCGATCCGTATTTCCTTAATCGTTCCAACGATAATTGTTTTAGCTTCGTTCAGATCAGCGAAACTTCTCGGGGCAATATCGGCTCGCGCGACCACTGAAAAACTCGTTAGGCAAACGAAAACAAGGAAACACAAACGGGATTTTCGCTCCCCAACACATTTACAAAGCAAACTTAACCCGATCGAAGACGTTCGTTGTCTTCCCGAATTTTGAAAGGCATCTCGCGCAACCCCTGAAAACATATTCATCCCATTTCAAAAATTGAATCGAATTAAAAAACAATCACCTACACACTTCCTATGCACACTCCGCCAGCCACGCGAATTTATTTGGCTATCTGATAATCCGAAGATGCAACTAATCCATCGCTGAGAACATTGACAAACCAAGCGGTAGTTCCATGTGGCAAAGCAGCGTTTACTACAACTCCAGCTTCGTTCTGGGTAAATTCCACAGGGATTTCCTCCCATTTCCTCGTCCCCGTGAATCCCGAGTCAGACGTACAAATTAAGCTTGCTCTAGAAATATTTTTTGTTGTTTCAAAACTAACTTGACTGCTCATCCCATCGACGAGAATACCACGCTGCTGACACCACGGTTTCCCGGAGCGAACGATTGATTCGGCAAACGCATAACTATCTGGTGGATTCCAGCCAGCGCCATGACTATGCTTCATTCCCGGAATCATCGCGACCATATGAGGGCCTGGCGCTTTGTCATAACAGCGTTTGACGGAATCCAAAGGGAAGTGCAGGTCTCGAGGCCATGTCAGCCACAGCACCGGTATCGAAACTCGATCCATTCGAACCATAGGATCCCAAACCTTGCGATAGACCTGGTTCTGTCCCAAAGCTCTGCCATATTGATTGGCTGATTCTGCGAGGTCACCACACCCATACGTCGGCACTGCGAATGAGAATCGCTGGTCAATTCCGATCACGGTACTCGCGATAACACCACCCCATGAAATACCAACCAAACCAATCCTTTTTGAATCAACTTCGGGTAAACTTCGCAGCAGAGAATTCGCAAGAATGGTATCCGCAACGCCGTGATACATCCACTGCTCCTTCAGGGGCAAATCGCTATCGCCGTAAATCCCTTTCCTCTGTGGCCCCGCCCACTTGTGCCGAACCCACTTTTGACTGCCTTGATCTCGCTGATCTGTCTGCCCCTCAACCGCAATACTAATTGCCGCAAACCCTCTTTCATTCCATTTCTTCACCCACGGCAGAAACGCGGTGCCACCACCGCCGTGAACTAACACCACCCCTGGTACGGGAGCGTTACCTGATTGCCCTGCCTTGGTTTTTGGCAAACCAAGCAACGCAAAGACGCGTGTTTGTTTCCCTTGCCACGGAAGTCCTTCAAAATAAATCGACCTGACGCCATCTGCTAATGGCGCGCCGGCGTCTTCAAATATTTTTGGAGCCGCATCAAGATCGGCAAGTTCCAAAACACGCTTACGCATTTCAGCGAACGTGTCTTCAACCTGACTTTCGGAGCCTTCCGAGGAAACCTGCGTCAGTTGGGCAATCACAGAGGGCGGATTAGAGCAATCTTGGTAAGCGGCGATTTCCTTGCTGGAAAACAGTCCGAAAACAATCACCATTAAGACTGGGATAAAGCAATGTAATTTGGCCAGAACGGTACTCCGTTATTAAAACTTTGAATCGAAGAGAGGGTACATCCGCATTTCGATTGAACTCATTGTTGAATTCGAAGCCTGTTTAATTGGCTAATTATTCTTCCAATGGAACAAAATTGATGATTGATTCTAAAAATCAAATTACTCAAACTTTTTCGAGGTGGGCTTTGTTGCTGTCGGAAAATCTTCGGGCACAGCAATCGTAACCTTACCAGTTGCGGCCCACTCGGTTCCTCGAAGAAACAGTGTTTGAAATCCAACGCACTCAAAAGAGTAATCAGCATGCCCAAGTGTCGAATGAAACACTCGGCCTTTTCCGAAATCAATCGTCATCATGGTTGGCTCATGCCGCCCTGAGCCTTTTTTGGCGGGAGCAGCAAAAGCGGTCGCGAGAATATTCATGTTGATTGCTGGACCGCGCAGTCGTTCGTAAAGCTCATCCTTGGTGTGCATAAATTGAGCTGGAACACCTTCAGTGATCGGGTGGCTTGCATCACGAATCACGATTGGAAACTCATGCTGCGGCCCATGTCCGCCGCCACGACCATCCGTTTTATCCCTGATTACCTTACCGTTGTCGTCAAAATAGACGTACGGACCGCTTTTCTGATCGCGACCGCCCCAACCTCCAAGGCCGATCATTTCGTTGTACTCGCGCCATTGCGGAAATGAATTATCCGCCGCATGGATTGAGACAAAACCGCCTCCCGACTTGACGAACTCAACGAACGCCTTTTGAGTCGCCAAAGGCCAGTCAGCCGCCCCAAATCCGAAATTTGAAATCACGACATCGTAATCTGAAAATTTTGGGGCAAAATTCGGATCCGCTTTTGGCTTGGGAAGATCTTCATACTTCTTACCATCATTTAATGGGTAATCAGCCGAGTATTTGCCACCTTTCCACGTAAATTGCGTGCGGGCCACATCCACCGAAAACTTACCCGTCGCCTCCAAATACTTCTTCATCATGATGGTTGATTTAGGCCACGCGTCATGATTATTTTGCCCATCGATAATCAGCACCTTTACGGGGGCATTGCCGTGGGCTGATTTTGCCTCACCACTCCCGTCGGCGACCGCATAAGACGCCGAACCAATCAAGACTGCGAGAACAATTACTCCGAGCCGACTCAACATTTCAATACCTATCTAAAAAGAGAACCTTCCAACCAGGCCGAGCGTCACTTTACGTTTGCTAACAGGAACAACACGCCAATCACGCTCTCGGTCGGCAGTAAAAATCATAACGAAAAATAACCGCGGTTGATACAATTCCTCACCCTAACCGGCGAAAGTCCGCATAACCGGACCATCAACAGAAAACAGCGGTTTGTGGTTCCAAAAACTGTGAAACAAGGGGAATAGCGGAATTTCACCCCCAATTGAAACCGCACAACCCGCGCTTGTTTATTTGATGTGACGTTTATCCGGAAAACTCACCGTGAATAATAACGCCGTTTTTATATTTTTTGTCAGCTGATGTTTGTCCAGCGGCTCGATAAAGATAAAATCGAGGTAACGACCGGATCGATTTGATCCGCGATTATTAGAAAACGGAGAATAGCATGAAGAGCAAAAAATACTCAATTGTCATTAGTGTCGGCGTTGGCTTCGCCTTGCTGATCGGCTTAACCACTGGAATCGGGGTCTACGTTGGAAACCGACTTGCTCAGGATCGCCAGTTCGCGCAGCTACCGCCGCTGGAACTAACGGCGGGCACCGCTGCTCGAACCAAGTCGTTATCGATGGCAACAGGCCTTATCGATAACAACGTCGAGGCACTGTTCGTTCTTGATCACCTAACGGGAAACCTTCAGTGCTGGTTACTGAATACGAAAACAGGAAACGTCGGCGGCATTTATCGTGCCAGTGCAGCGACCGATTTAGCGGTAGCCGGAAAGTCAGGAACTCCAGAATACATCATGACCACCGGAAACTTTTTCTTCCGAGGGGGTTCAACAGGTACCGCTAAGCCTGCCAATTCCATTTGCTATATCGGCGATGCTAACACCGGCAACGTCGTTGGCTACTCACTCAGCTACAACGAACAAGCGCTTAATCGCGGTGGAGCTGTTAACGGGGCACTTAAACTGATTTGTAAAGGTGCTGCGAGAACTGCTATCGTCACACGCGATCAGTAATCATTGGGTGGCAGGACGAAGTCTGCGGTGTTTTCACAAGGAGCTAGAGATGGTGTGGAGATTGTTTGGATTTATTTTTGCAATTCCCTTTGCTGTCCTTACTTCCGCAGCGGCG
Organism: Mariniblastus sp.; assembly: GCA_029251085.1. Lineage (GTDB taxonomy): Bacteria > Planctomycetota > Planctomycetia > Pirellulales > Pirellulaceae > Mariniblastus. Next base: position 91,412 of record JAQXDZ010000031.1, on the reverse strand, counting down.
GATGATTGGAATCAGTGGCTTGGCCCTAACCGCGATAGCGTCTGGAGCGAAACAGGGATCATCACTTCCATCCCCGAAGGCGGACTCAAGGCAAAGTGGCGAACGCCAATTGCTCAGGGTTTTTCCGGACCTGCCGTCGCCGGTGATCGCGTGTTCGTGACGGATTATGTGGTGGAAAAGGGTGATCAGGCATTTGATCCTGGTAAACGCAATGAACTTACAGGTACCGAACGAGTTCACTGTCTCGATATTAAAACTGGCAAGGTCATCTGGACCCATGCCCATCCCTGTCAGTACAGCATTTCTTACGGCCTTGGGCCACGCGCAACGCCGACGGTTGATGGCGAAAACGTCTATACGCTCGGCGCCGAAGGACACTTGCACTGCTTCAATGCTGCGGATGGCCGCGTGAAATGGATGAAGGATTTAAAGCAGGAGTACGAAGTCAAAGAAGCTCCGATGTGGGGCTACGCGGCCCATCCTCTGGTCGTTGGCGATAAACTATTTTGTCTCGTTGGCGGCAAAGGGAGTGTCGCAGTTGCTTTTAATAAAGACACGGGCGACGAAATTTGGCGAGCACTCGACGAAGAAAATATCGGATACTGCCCTCCAACGATGATCCGAGCAGGAGGCAAAGACCAATTACTGATTTGGCACGCCGCCTCACTCAACAGCCTCAACCCGGCGACGGGGAGTACGTACTGGTCAGTAAAGATCGCTCCAGCCTATTTCATGTCAATCGTGGCTCCGATTAAACACAAAGATCACCTACTGGTGACAGGCCTCCAGGGATCCTCAACCTTGCTCAAACTTAACCCTGACCAACCAGGCGTGACAGAAGTCTGGCGGGGTAGGGGAGTCCAACCAGACCATAATCCGCCCGTTGTTTTTGAAGACCATATTTATGGCGTTGATGTAAAAGGACATCTCCGCTGTATCGAATTAGTATCGGGCAAACGGATTTGGGAAGACCTTGCCACCACCCCCAATGGAAGGCCAGCAGCAAGCACAACTGGCTTCGTTGTGCGGAATGGTAAGCACTGGTATCTCACCACTGAGCAGGGTGAGCTGATTATTGCCAAACTGTCTCCCGATGGATATCAAGAACTTGGGCGAACGTCGATGATCGAACCAACCTCTGAAAACTGGGGACGCAAGATCGTTTGGAGTCACCCCGCATTTGCCAATCGTTGCGTCTTCGCGAGAAATGATAAAGAAATCGTTTGCTATTCACTGGCCAAATAACAGGTCTTGGGAGTGAGTATCCTCCGAATTTTCGATATCCGCTAAACGTAACATTGGCCCACGTGCTATTCGAAAACGTGCCACACTCTAACGTACTATTCTCCATGTCTGCCAAAAAAACGAGCGTTGGGAAACGTCCCATTCTGAAGGTTCCCAATTAAGCGAGCATTGATTTCTGGTTCCTCAATCGATCGTGATAGATTCGACCTCCGGCAGCACAGCCTAAGCCCGTCGCCGGCCACTTCTACCACTGCTTCATCGAACTTTAAAATCTGGGCTGCAAGACAACCACCGGACTAGCTTCCATCGGACACGTTTTAATCGGCCCCGAAAAAGTAGCGACACCGCAGGATGGCTCTCGAAAAGCTCCCCCACGAAAGCAAAATCGTCTCACTTCGAGATACATTTCTCATTTTGAGACGATTTGAAAATCTGCCAGTTAAGAAAACACGCGTTTTTGCGGCATTTTCAAAAAACGAGACCATTGGCATAGCAATTGCAACTGTGTTTGATCGTGAGCGAGTGAAAGTCCTATCCCATCTCCTCTCTCCGTCGTCTTCAAGGACTCTCGCTCATCCTGCCCTATCCAATAGGCGGCTGGTTTTCTCCGGCCGCCTATTTTTCTGCGCAAACAGCGGTGACTTTCCAATCACGAGTCCGTTCCAATCCAAGCTGAACAGTTGCCCACGTAATTTGGCCATCAAGTGCGTACTCGGATACTCGTCGATACCCCACTTTTTGGTGAATCCAACAATTAGATTTTTCTATTCCTGTCGGAAGCATGCTTTCGACTTTCCATCCTATCAAGCCTCACACGCTACTTAGCAACAGAGTCTAGTTCTGATCGTCGCCCACGCATTGGCAAACCAACCACCACAAAGATCAATCACAGATTCTCACACGAAAACCAATGGTTCCGCGGTGGCCCAACGCATCTTTTCCGTCATTTTGATAATCAAAAAATTCTCATCACCCAACACAGAACACGCTCCCTCCAGCTAAACACCAGGGGCGTACGCACGAACCCAGGTTTCAATCGGCTTGCTAAATGCCTACCCCTACGGAGCCAGGTTCTTTGCTACACTGAACGCACTGACTTTCAGTTGCTAAAGCAGGGAAATGACAAAGATGACTTTATTAAAACCAGTTTACATCAGCTTAGTAATTTTGAGTTGCCAGCTTGCTATTTTACAAAACAGCACCCTCGCCCAAAACACGAAAGCGATCACGACATCATCTGCTCTGTCGGCAGCTAATTTCGATTTCTGGCGGAACTACATCCGAACCAGCGATAGCGAACTCGATTGGCAAAATCTGCCTTGGAAACTTAGTTTCCATGAAGGCTTAAAAGAAGGAGCCAAATTAAATAAGCCAATACTCCTCTGGGCTATGAATGGCCATCCACTCGGATGCACATGAGGGAATGGAAACGTTGGCCGGCAGTCTGTCTGGTCTAATTCCAAAGTCCTTGAGCTGTTGGATAATTTTGTATTGGCGACGGATGAAGTTTGGCGGCTTCAGGGAGGAAGTGATTTCAATGAATATCAAAAATCCGGAGGCAGTGACCCCGAGTGCCTCTGCTTTCAAAAGATGGCGTCCCAAGGGCATTATGGATCTGGCGGCGGAACCAAGCAGGGCATTTATGTTTGTACGCCCGAGGGAGAATTTATCGCCTCGATCAACTCTCTGTCGGGGAACGCTGTTGCCAACACTCTCAAACAAGCAATCGCTCAGTGGAAAGAAAAATTGCCAAACGCTGCTGCAAAACCCATGGCAAAATCAACCCCGACCCACCGCTGGGAATGGAGCTATCCAGAAGGTGGATTGGTATTAAAGCAGACAACGCGCTACCTCTCGGACTCGCCACAACCTTTATTGGAACGGGACAAACGATTCAATTTCGATTTTGTTTGGTTTAATCCAAGCGAGGTAATGATGTTTGTTCCCAGACAACCAGAAATGGGAATGAAGTTCGATCTACCTCAAACGCTGTTTGACCGGTTCGCGCGCTTCCATCTGATTGAAACAGCCCATGGTGAAAGCGGAATCTTTCACCAACACGAAGTAAGCGGCAAACTCCAAGGGGAAGTGATTGATGTCCAACCCGGATCTTTAAAAATTAAAATCAATGGAGACTGCCATTCTTTATCTCAACGAAAAGAGTACCGCGGCCTTTCGCCAGCCAAGCAAATTAAAATCAAACTTATCGGTTCGCTCTCTTTTAACTCCTCCCAGAAGAGGTTCGATAAATTCGAGCTTGTGGCAAAAGGTCGAATTTTTAATTCCCCGGACAAAGTCGATAGCAATGCGGACTCTCGCTCAATTGGCTGGTATTTCACGTTAGCTGACCCTGATACACCGTCAGAGCGACTTTTCCCGACACACCTACACGCCTATGGAACAAACTGGGTCAAGCAACCTTCGCTACCACTGTACGACCTGAAGGCAAAGAAACCGAACCAACCGTAATCGATTCGCAGTCGTAAAGGCTTAGAAATCAATCAACACTGATTAGTGCGTCTGGCATGATCCAATCGTCACACTGAATTTAGACGATTAGTGAATTCATTTGCTGCTCTCGCGGCTGCCAAATCATCTTGCAGGGCGGTTTCATTGAAGAGTTTATCGTTATTCTGCTCGGCACAAATTCGGGAGTAATTCCGACCATGCTTTAGCACCCGCTCTAACGCGCGCTCGTCCGATGGTGCTGTCGCGTATTTACCGAGCGCATCCGAATATTTTTGACGCGTTATTTCTAACCAGCTTGTTTCTTCTCGAGAAGAATATTCGGAAAGCTTTTTACTAACGAAACTCGACTCAAAGTTCGTCAAGTATTTTCCGAAGTAGTACAGGCCACAAACACCAAGGCAAACTGCCACGATGATCAAAATCTGACCGTTGATCGCTTCTAGCATTGAAAAACCACTCCAACAAACCTGACCAAAACATGCGGAAAGTTGTTCACGCATCCACAGCAGATTAGTTCAAGTGGCACCGATGTAAATGTAGGGAAACCTTCCTGTCCCCAGTACACCCGCCAGTCGGTTCCGCTTGATCATAAAGTGCAGGATCTTCCACCCCAGACTGCGAGATACTTCACTTCAAGAGAATTGCCTTCCCCTCCGCCTACCGCTTCAGGTCAGGCCATCAAGTTTTCTTCGGACCAGTAAGAATTGATTCGAATTGATTAAACCCGATTGGTTTTCACTTCAGAACCAAAGCTCAAATGGCATCTTTTAACTTCATGGGCGCGGGTTGAAAATCTGCCATCGCGCGAATCAACTGCCGCCAATTGGACGGACGTCCTGGATTTACTCTTCCAAGAATCCTTTGACAGTCTGCACCAGAAAGCCAAGGCACATTAGCCGGCATCTGATCGATGTGAAGCAACCCCAACACAGCTGCAACCACAGGCTGTAAATCTCCCATTCCGTCAATGACTTCTCTGGCTGCAGCGACTTGAGGTTCGCCAAGCAACTGTGAAAATTGATTTAGAAACGCTGGCTCAAATTGCTTAGGGGCATCAACCAAAAACCGACTCTGCAATGCAGGCGGATCAACTTGGTCGTGAATCCGGAATTGACGAACAACTTGAGTTGGAGAGTCAGGAGTTAAATCTCTCGTTTCGTTTGGAACTAGTTTCCCAACACACTGCTCCGAGATAAATCGAATTCCCGTCTTCACGACATTGCATATTTGATCAGGATTTTTTTGTAGGTAACCTGCAGTCACCTCCGTCAATTGAATTTCTAGTTCGGTAGGATCGTCCGGTGATTGGCTGACCGCCTGCTGCCAATCTCGCAGCAATTCGTCAACGAGTAATCCATCAACATACATCTGATTCCAGCGAGCGTTCCAATCGACTTCGGGAAATTGCTGCTCAAAACAGCTCTCTAAAAAAGAAACACCAACCGTAGGGTAACGTTGAATCAGGGGCACGTCGGCGTCAAGTCCATCAGACGCCGGCAAAAAATAACTATGGCAAACACTCCCAACGGAGACAAGAAATCGCGATTGAGATGCAATTTTCGAGTTTCGGTCAGCCAGCATCATCCAGTACGGAAGTGATTCCAATGTCTTGCCAGTGCCGCCAACAGCGAGGTCCCGCGAAGGATAGGAATCGATTACACTGACCCCGCAAATCTCAGCTAACTTGGCCGCGTCACTAAAAGAAGAGTAACTAATCTTTCCATCGAAATCACGATCCCAAACTCCTGGATCCGCCAGTGAGACGGCAAGTACTCGATCGACATAGCGGCCAGCCTGGCACTTCAAACGCTCGATTACGTTCGCTTGAATTTCTGCGAGATCGGACGCTAACTGGGAGATCGCTCCTACCTCTTTGACATTCCCCTCGACGACCTCGCGACAGCCGGTTGCCACACTTTCGGGAATCGGCAGCGAAGACTCGGCTACATGTTTGATTCGCAAAAACTTTCCATTGCCTTGAGTTAAAACCAAAGCGCCTTGAACGACTTTAAACTCGGCTGATACTGACAATCCAGCTGACAACCGGTGATTCCGGTCGTGGACCGCACGATCCATTCTTCCCAAAGCATCTTCCGGATCTTGAGAAGATCGATTTTGGAAAATTGGGAATTTCATTCGTAACTGCACCAGCAAGATATTGATGACATCACGGGCCAACCAGCCCCGAAGTGTTTGGGCACGTCAAAACCAAAGTTGTTACTATGGTGTTTACGCCATCCAAAAAAAAAGGGGGTAGCCTTGTTATCGGCATACCACCCTTAATCATCTCGCTTGGATATTCAGTTTCAACGAACGACCGCAAAAACGCTAGCAATCCTTTGCTTTCCAATCACGCTCTGAAGTCTTGCTGGCAGCCTTAAGCAACCAATCTGAGCATTTGCGGAACTGGCTCGCGTACTAGATCTAGGAATTCTTCAAAAACTCGAACGTCTAGTGCGGATGCGGCTTCGTTTTCTGGATGGAATTGAGTTCCAATCGCAATCCAGTCTTCTCTTTCGCTCTCAATTGCCTCGATTACGCCATCAGGGCATCTGGCAGTGACCTGAAACCCAGGGGCAACTTCGTCAACGGCCATGTGGTGACGACTGCTAACACGAATTTCTCCATCACCATAAACACGCTCCATCAGGGAGCCCGGCTGAATTTCAAGGCTGTGGCGGTGACCAGGATCCTGTGGGTCTCGGTGAGGGATCGCTGTTGGCAGGTCTTCAGGAATGTGAAGGAATAGATTTCCACCCATGGTGACATTGATCAGTTGCATTCCAACGCCAATTCCAAATACAGGCATTCTTCGATCGGCAATCAACTGCATTAGCTTACGATCAAATGCTTCCCGACGTCGGTCCATGGGGCGAACCGTCGGATGCAACATAAAACCATCCCGTCGAGGATCTAAATCAGCTCCGCCAATGAACACAAATCCGTCTAAACTGTCCAAAACCGCATTGATATCATCTTCTTCTTCCATCGGTGGGATGATGACTGGCACCCCTCCAGCTCGCAAAATACTGTCGTAATAACCTGCGGTTACTACCGAAAACGATGGCTGGTTACCCTGAGCGGTTCTGAAGTCCGCGTTGATCCCAATTAACGGTTTTGCTTGCATCCTGTTATCTCCTGAAGTTAGGTAAAGAACTCGTCATGAGTTCGGTCTGTTCAGATTCAGCCAAGTTGTCGATCAACTGAATCCGGTTAAGCAGAAACTGTTAGCGTCAGCGAGTCAGACTTCGAAACTAGCTTAAGAGATAGAAATCAAAAATGATGGTTCAAGAATGACCAATTTGCGTTCCGTCCTGGGTCGAGCACCATCTGTAGAGGCGAATTAAATCTGGAGCAGCAACTTTCACATTACCCAGATTCGTTTTCACCGACGTCTTGCCCATCCTAAGCTTGCGTCGGAAGTTCCTTTCCGTTTTAACCAACTGCCGCAGGTCGTCTGCGACATGGGTGCTATTCTGAGGTGGTCAAAAAAATGGTCAAGCAAGTCGCCGGATTTTGGGATTGCCCGCCCACAATCGCCAAGATATTGTGCAAGCAGCAGGGCTTTGCTAGCACAACTGGTATTGCGTATGATTTACCACAACTGACTAACGGGGTACTCGACGCAGCGACACGACCTGCAAAAATCGTGATATCTACCGTCAAAACCCTGTTTTTCTTACGTTTCAACTCAACCACGCAAAAAACATGCAATACACCGACGTCTGCATTGAGTCATTTGGCTATACAATTCCCGAAGAAATTTGGGATTCAGCCACTTTAGAAGCGAAATTGGAGCCCATTTACAAGCGTCTAAGACTTCCCGAAGGACGGCTGGAATTAATGACGGGAATCAAGGAGAGGCGATTCTGGCCCCGCGAAACAAAACCTAGTGAATTGAGTCAAAACAGTGCTCGTTTGGCTCTTGAGGCCGCTGATTTCGACCCCTCACGGGTCGGCAGCCTCATTCACGGATCCGTTTGCAGGGATTTTCTCGAACCGGCTACCGCGTGTACTGTTCACAACCAACTCGGACTTCCCCGTAAATGCCTGATTTTTGATGTTTCAAATGCGTGCCTTGGAATTCTCACCGGCGTTGTGCAAGCGGCTAACATGATCCAACTCGGCCAGATCGAAGCGGCTCTCGTGGTCGGCTCTGAAGGTGGCCGTCAATTAGTGGAAACCACGATCAATACCTTAAATCGAGACACTTCGCTGACACGTAAATCGATTAAATCTGCCGTTGCCAGCCTCACCATTGGATCGGCAAGCTGTGCCGTGCTTCTTACCCACGCTTCGATCAGCCAAACTCAAAATCGCCTTGTCGCGGCAGCCGTGAATGCAAATACGCAATTCCACGACCTTTGCCAAAGCCACAACGATCAGGCTGGCGTTGAAATGCAGCCCTTGATGAAAACTGATTCTGAAAAATTAATGCATCACGGTGTAGAGACCGGTGTCGCGACGCTGCCCGATTTCCTCGAACAAAGTCAATGGAGTATTCCAGATATCGATCGCGTCATTTGTCATCAAGTTGGCGTGGCTCATCAGAAACTGATGCTGCAATCTCTCGGAATCAACCCAGACCTCGATTACTCCACATTTCCGTGGCTCGGTAACACTGGAGCTGCAGCTCTGCCGATTACGATGGCCGTCGCCTGCGAGAAAGAATTCATAACCCCCGGTCAGCGCGTTGCCATGCTCGGCATCGGATCCGGCATCAATTGCATGATGCTTGGCGTTGAGTGGAATAAAACATGCGTTCGTTCGAGCATATTCAAACCTCAGTAAATCACGGAATATAAGAAAGTTTGAATTAACGCGTTCGGCCAACGCCAAGCCAACAATCGCAATTGAAATCAAATGAATCAGCAGGCTTTTTCGGCAGCCAACGCTCGCCGCCCCCGTCAAGCCTGAGCTAACTCTTCGTGCTATTCACTTTGCAGAATTCACTTTGCAGAATTCACTTTGCGCAATTCTATTCGAACTTACTTTAGTTTGATAAAGTCCTTCGATTTCAGCTTCTCACCACCGTCGGTTGTGATCACGGCTGATATCAAATCGTCATCTTTTCGCACGACTCTTACAGAAAACCGGCCGTCAATAAACATCACGCCATTTTCACCCGACCGACCGAACCGACTGGGCGTAATTTCAGCCAATGCCAGTGAGCCGGGTTTCGTCCATTGCACGGCATCTCCAGCGGCACATTCAATCACGACCGAGGTCCATATGGCTTTGTCAGAGACATCCTCTAAGACAGGCGGTTCATCGCTTTTGTAAACGCCTAACTTTCCACCAATCACCCTCAGATTGGTAGTCGTCCCCTTCGCTCCGTCATCACCATCAAGCGATGAAGTCCCTGCAAAGACAGCCGGCATTTTCTGAGCGACCTTTTGATTTTCCGGCGCATCCCACGGGAGTGAAAAATCGAACTGGTCATATAACTCCTGTTCACCCAACTCAGGCAGCAAACCGACTCGCCAATTAAACTGCGGCCTCGCCTTGCTTTCTGGATCGGAAACCCAACCCGCTGGTGGAAGAAAACCATTCTCTGAATGATAGGTTTTGAGTGCTGCTGCAATTGCTTGGAGGCTCTGCTGACGGTTGGAAAGTTCCGATTGCTTCACACCATCCTCGACAATTGCTTTGATCAATTGATTTAGATTTTTTGGTCGTTTCATTTTTAAAGTCAACTGATCGGATGCCATCGCCAACGACACCAAATCAGAGTCGCTGATTTCCGCGGCAACGGCAGCCAACGGTTCCATCATTGTCGGCACGAGCATCGGCTCCCCATCTCTTCCCGGAAAGCCACCCAAACGACCAATCGGCGAACCACCTTTAGAACCGTTTCCCTGGTTGGCTGAAAGCATCTGCTCTAATTGATCATTAAGAATCACTGCGATTTCCTGGACAAATTCCTCGTCCTCAAAAGCGGCGGTAAGCTCCACCATTTCTTCTCCGGAAATGGAGGCAGACAATTCAATTTTCCGCAGCTCTTCTGGCAAACGAGCTATCGGACCAAGACTTGGCGCGCCAAACGCGTTCGCCATCCCTGTCACCATTTCAAACATGCTCCGGTAAGCGGTAACATCCACGATTCCCTGAATGTCATTACTGGATTCCATCGCCTCTAGCTCGGACGCGATCAGAGACCGATTTTGCTTTCCATTAAATTTGCCAACGAGCGCTGAACTACCAATGGCAATCCGGTTCGCATCGATCGCCTTGACAACAATTTCAGGTGCACCGTCTCGAGGCGGTTTTTTACCATTTTCAGTTTCAGAAAAATTCGGCTCCGCCACCGCAAGCTCGAATTTGTCTGGAATGGCAGACAGTTCCGGCGGTTGGATAAATTCCAGAACGACAACCAAGGGCAAGCCTCCGCCTGAATCGCCCCCAAGGAACGGCAACTCTTTGTCCAGAAAAACCCAAAGGTAACGTAAATTCTTAAGGTCTGCGTTTTGCTCGCCAACGACCGAGCCAAGCTCCTTTTGCACGGAATCCCAGGGTAACTCCGCTAACGCTGGATCAAGAAGAACCCCCGCTGCGTTAACCCTTAATAGGCCGCTAAAGTTCGCCGGAATAAAAGCCAATTCCTTGCCTATTTCCGACCGAGGTTCTGTGTCGCTAGGGCCAACATTGAACTTCGCAGGATTGGAATTCCCCCGTGGGACTCCTTCAACGACATCGGGACCACCACAACCACTAATCATCAAGACCATTGAGAAAATGATCATCGTTTTTGCCAAATTGGCAAACCTGTCTGTCTTATTAATCATTACGCCCTAACGAACTTTTCAATTTTTTTAATGTACTAGCAACTCATACCCCAACGTCTCGCCACCTGTTTTACCAATTTAGTGTTTTTCTCGCACCGGCTAAGCCATCAAATCCCTGGCATTCTCCCATTTCCCGTGTCAAAAAACGTCGGAAGAGAATTTTCTCTAAGTCCATCAAACTGCTGACAAACGAAGTTATCCAGTTCGAAAAACAGCCCTGTTCCCACTCTGTCGAACTACCTTTTCCGACGGCTGTCCCGTCAACCAGAAATTGGCTGGCATCAGCACCACGCGGAACCACTCGACTCTCCCTACCAATAAATCCAACAAGTTCATCGGTCCTTTTGGCCGCTACCAACCATTGGCCAATTCGCTAGCGGACACTGCATTGCCAGTACCAAACTGAAATCAAAAAAGCGATATTAAATATCGAAGCACATTGCTCAAAAACACGCTTTTTACCGAACAGTATCAATCTAGGCAGTATTTTTTCGATCTGCTACTCTTTAGTTCTGCGATCGACAAGCGAGTACCTGATTCGTTTTGAAGATCAGGGTTCCGAAGTGCACAAAGACGTGCCAAGAAGCCGATGATTAAAACACGGTTTCGGTGCGTGGTTGTTCTATTGGGTTACCTGAAGAGCGTAGCGGTCGACCAAATCGCTAGGAAATGGATAGGAAGCCAACCACAAACTGAAGAACAGGGCAGTTGTTCAGTTATGACAAAGGACGTCAGTTGATGGATTCGAATAATAATTTTGAGATAAACGTGCATATCCGCTGGATGATCCGAAGGGATATGCCAGAAGTCCTAAGCATCGAGAAGTCAAGCTTCGAATTCCCATGGTCTGAAGAAGATTTCATCCGCTGCCTACGACAACGAAACTGCATCGGCATGGTTGCCGAATACGATGAACGCGTCGTCGGCTTTATGATTTACGAGTTACACAAAGATCAACTGCACGTGCTTAATTTTTCAGTTCGTCCCGACATTCGGCGACGAGGAGTTGGCATGCAAATGGTCAACAAACTTGTTGGAAAGCTATCCCAACAGCGCAGAAACCGAATCATTCTTGAGATCCGAGAAACAAATCTCGCGGCCCAAATGTTCTTCAAAAACCTCGACTTCCGAGCAATCTCGCTATTGCGAGATTATTATGACGACACCGTCGAAGACGCCTACGTCATGCAATATCGTTTCAAAAGCGAAACTTCGCAGCCACTCGAACCTGTCAATCGAATTCGACGAATGGCTGGCTAAGGCAACGCTGAATCAAATTACCTCAAGAAAGCTGTCCCAATGGACAGCTTTTTTTATTGTTCCGACCCCAATTGCAACAACGTTTGGCGAATCCCCTCTGTTGCTAATTTGAGAATATCTACCACACGGCGTGAGTCTTGCTTGACGAGAATTGTGCAGATCGGTTGCCCCGGTCTAATCAACTCTCCTTCGTTCGGAATATCAGCCACCCCAATTTGACCAGGCTCCAGCTCGCCAATTAGACGCCATTGAGAAACTAATTGCCGATGGACAGCTTCCGTGATTCGGACCGGATCTTCTCCATCATAAAACACAATCGACTTGCCAAAACAAGCATCGCTTTCTAATCCAGTCAAATCAGTTGACCGCCTCAGTCGCTGCATATCCAAGTTCCCAAGACAGGCGAGAACGTGGAGATCGACAACACTACGGTAAAGGGTACTGGTGTCTCGGTTGCCACCATCAATAATTTCCATCGATGCGGTTAAGCGAATATTTAAATCAACCGGCCAGGCGGTGCTGCCATCGACTAGAAAATCTATTCCCCACGCACCGACAATTCCGTATTGCTCGGCGATCGCGCAGCCTATCGTCTCTATTTGTTCTTTTAGACTTTCCTGAATCGGCAAAGGACCAATCGAACCACAATACCGAAACTCGCCAGCGCCACACCATTGCTCATTAACCAGCTGGCGAGTCCAGCCCACAAGTGCTGTACCTCCGTCCGCTCCAATTTGAGGCATGGAAATGAAAACCCCAGAAAAATTTTCGCCCTGAACCTCTCTCTGAAAGTAGTGCAACCGGCTCTCCGAACCGGCATCCTCTTCGGTGGCGCGTTGGATGCCTAAACCACTTGACGATCGGAACGATTTTTTCAACCACTCTCTCGGAGAGGCATCCGCCCCTAATTGACAGCTCGACTCTGGGACCTGGTATCCCATTGTCTTCAACCAAGTAAGAACTTTGACTGTGTCACTCAATCGAGCGTGCTGCCTTGCATCCGGTCCCAATACAGACACGTGAGAGGCCAAGGCCTCGATAATGGAAGGGTTATTCTCAAGCCCTCCCGCAAAAATCGCGTAGTCGCAGCCCGAAATTAAATCTAAATTTTTTTGCAGTAACAGATCTTCAAAACACTCTAGGCGAACGACAGTCCTTGTCGGATCCTGCCTCCAACTTACCTGAGACGAACAACCGCACGACTCCCCATCACCTCGGGAATCCCAATCACTGAAAAAATCAAACGCCGTTACGTCGAATCCCGCGATTTCTGCGCTGTGAATCCATGCACGTGCGCTCGCAGCGACAATCAGTAGTCGAAATTTTTGGGGATTATCCATCAGTTTTAGCTACATTACGTACGGAAAAGGTTCGCAAATTACCTTATCTATTTTTAACAGGTCCTTCGTTGGCTAGTTGGCAACGGGCGCACCGTTTGATAACTTATTGGACTCGAAACGTTCATCGACGTCGTCTTTGGTACGCTCGGACATCAGATCACAATAACTCAAAATTTGAACAGGAGAATCCCATGTCGATGCACATTGGTGAAGCACTCGCGGGAGCAGATAACGAAATTGCACATATCGATTTGATGATCGGTAGCAAATCAGGTCCCGTGGGCATCGCGTTTGCAAACGCACTGTCAACACAAAGCGAAGGTCATAATAACCTTCTAGCAGTTTTGACACCCAACGTGGCAGTCAAGCCATCGACCGTTATGGTCACCAAAGTCACCATCAAAGGCATGAAGCAAGCAGTCCAAATGTTCGGTCCTGCACAAGCTGCTGTCGCTAAGGCTGTTGCCGACAGTGTCGCCGACGGCGTCATTCCAAAAGACCAGTGCGAAGATCTTGTCTGTGTTTGCGGCGTATTCATCCACCCGCAAGCGGAAGACGATAAAAAGATTTATGACTACAACTACGAAGCCACCAAAATGGCAATCGCAAACGCCATGAATAACTCGCCTTCAGCGGACGAAATGGTAGCTCAAAAAGAAGAAGCTGCTCATCCATACCGCGGATTCTAAGCGGCACTGCCGAAACAGAGCCCGCATGATCTCGTGCGGGCTTTTTTTATGGATTGGCGGAAGTTAACCCGCAAAACATCTACCTCCAAATTTAATCCCAGCCAGTTAAACCATGAGTCAGAAATCAAAGATCCTAATCCAGTTTGATTCAGATCGACATGCAAGTGTGTTTGATTCTGTTGTTGCCATTGATTCGGGAATTGACCACCTCCTGACCCATGCAAATGTTAAACCGGAAGACATCGAATCTCTCGTTCATGGCGCAATGTTTACCCGCGGCTCTAAGGACCTTTGCCATACAGCTTTATTTTTTGGCGGCAACAATGTAGCGGCAACGGAAGAACTAGTCCGGGCAACCAAAAAGTGTTTTTTCGGAAACCTAAGGGTATCACTTCTTTCAGATCCCAATGGCAGTAATACAACTGCAGCGGCAGCCGTTCTGTGTGCACAAAATGAAACGGATCTAGGTGGCAAGAACATCACCATCCTCGGAGGCACGGGCCCCGTTGGGCAACGGATCGCACGACTCATCGGCGGAGTTGCCTCGGCAGCCAACCCACCCGCTGCCATCCGGCTTGGATCGCGATCGCTAAAAAAATCAGAAGGCGTCTGTGACTCGTTAGCTGAACTCACAGGATATAAATTCTCTCCCTCCGAAACCAGTTCGGACGAATCGACTCGCGAGTCAATCCGGGATGCCGATATTGTCTTCGCCGCTGGAGCGGCAGGAATTGAATTGATGACGAAGGGCTGGATCTCAAACGCCCCGGCACCGGCGGTCGCGATCGATCTAAATGCCGTCCCGCCTGCAGGAATATTCGGCGTATCGGTCACCGACCAGGGCGAAAAACGAAACAATACCGTTTGCTATGGCGCGATTGGAGTCGGAGGCCTGAAAATGAAAATACACAAACAGGCCATCAAAAATCTATTTCATACCAACGACTTAACCCTCGAGACTGAGGAAACCTACCGCTTGGGCGTTGAATTAATCAAGTAGCCATTTGAAACGTTATCCATTGCGTGAGTACCGCTATTTCAATTTTTAATTGAACGATAGTAGACGCTAACTCGAACGGATTTCCCAAATTCTAAGCAGCTCGGCGGTCAACGTCGTCGTCTACGGAATTCGCTTCCGCTTCCCGTTCGATGGCAGAATAGTGAATAGCATCGGGATCCCATTGAGGCACGCCGTGATTGATGGCCCACAACCTCGCTTGCTTATTAAACGTATAGAACGCAGCGATCCAAGCCGTCTGAACCCCCGCTTTACCATCCAAAATTGAACCCTGAAAAATATACTCCCGGATGAACCGAAGCATCGGGCGCACCATCAATTTAAAATACGATGTGTCTTTTCCTTGCTCGCTCCACTGCTCGGCCTGAAGGGTCGTGTAACGCTGAATCTTGCCATACAGTTGATCGTAATCCCAAACTGAATAATGGGTCATTTTTTCACGCAGTTTGCCAACCTTCTTACTCGAGATCTGCACTTCGCCATGGTCGCTAGGCCCCGTGTAACGTCCCCGGTCACGGCGAAACAACCTGATCACAGCATCCGATTTTGCATCGCCAAAATGGAGACGCTTACCCATGAAGTGATTCTCTCGATAAATCCAGTAACCGTCGAAAGACGGGCCCCGACTCAACTCCATCACGATTTCATCACCTAGCTCAGGCTTAATTCTTTCGTCTGCATCGACGATCAACACCCACTCGTGCGCGGCCTGAGGAATCGCCCAATTCTTGAAATCACCTGATGTGATATAGGCTCGCTCAATGATGCGAACCTTGTCATATTCGCTTGCAATTTTCATTGTGTCATCAGTCGACCCCGAATCAGCAATGATTATCTCATCTGCGATCGAGTAAAAACTTTCGATGCACGCCCGAATGTTCAACTGCTCGTTTTTGCAGGGAACGATTACTGATAGCGGTTGTTTCATCAGTTTGTCTGTTGTCTTTCTCGCCGAATTTGCGCTAGTGCAACTGGCGATGTAGATTGAAATATTCGACTCCGCGGATCCATCCGACTTGTCCGAACCGTGCAAGCTAAAACATTAGCAAAAATAAGTCAACGCGATTCAAAGTACTCTTTGACGACTGCTCTTTAAGCTCGATTCCTAAACTACTCAGAGAACCGATTAGCCTGTTATTTAGTGGTTTCTACGGAGTTTCCAGTCGACCGAATTGCACTCAACCACCCAACAAACTGCTAGCATGACTTGCGGCAATGGCGACCTCTTGAACCCAACGCATTAGTGCGGTTTGACCGATTGCTTTAACGCTGGCTGCTTCCCTCAATGAGAAGCATCTCAGAGACAACTTTGGGAAACCACGCCTTTCAATCGTTAGAGTTATTCCCCTCAGTCATAAACTTCAGTTAGTCTATCTCGACTAGATTGCAGGTAAGATGCCGGTTCTAAGTAACGAGTGGTCTCATCGACTGGCCTTTCTCCGAATGAAATTGAGTTAATCGGCACCCTTGTTTGTCGAACTGTTTGTGCCGATTTGTGCTGTACGGAACTCTTTTGAAGGAGTGAGCTAAAAATCTGTTGGTAATTGAACAGCACGCGATCGTTCAAAGGCTGAATTTGCGAAGCTAGTGACAATAAATCAAAGGACCGTTACGATAATACGTGTTCTCAGTCAGCCATTAACAAAAGTCTACTCCCCCGTTTAAAATGAATTCTGAAAACTCTGGACGAGCGACCCGCTACCCACGCTTGATGCTGACCCTGACCGGCATCGTCACGTTATGCTTGTTTTTTCTCCATTGGCAAGCGTTTTATTTAAACGAACAGTATGGAGTCGATCCGGCAATTGCCTGGCTGTTAACCATGCTGTTCGGCATGCTGGGAATCATTGGCTGGGGCCTCTGGGCATTTTTTTCCGCACGCCGCTGGAAACTCGGGGTTCTGATTTTCGCAGTCCCCACGATATTTTTCACCCTCTATTATCCCAATCTTGGTGGCGACGTCGCTTTCCGAGGCTTCAAGCCAAGATTCTGGTCTGATGCAGGCGATTACGTTGAACCGGCAACCGCCTCCGTTTCTTCAATTGATTTGAAAACCTCAGGCCCGGCTGATTTCCCCCAGTTCATGGGGCCAAATCGAAATGGAAAGATTACTGATATCAAACTTTCAGAGGACTGGGCCGACTCTCCGCAGAGTCTTTGGAAAATTGACGTCGGTGAAGGCTGGTCTGGGTTTGCCGTTGTCAATGGTTTTGCCATTACGCAGGAACAGCGGGGTGCTGAAGAATGCGTCACCTGTTATGAAATCAACACGGGTGAACTAAAGTGGATCAATCGAGTCACTCGGCGACATGAAGACTTGGCCGCAATGGGAAAAGTAGGCCCACGGGCGACCCCCACGATCGATCAAGGAAAGGTCTACATCACCAGTGGAACTGGCGTGCTTGACTGCCTTGATGGCGGAACCGGTGAGTTAATATGGTCGGCCGATGTTCCGGGACTCGTCGGTATTGAGCAACTCAAATCTCAAAATAGCATGGGCCTGGATTACACCATGGAAAACTCGAGATTGATGTGGGGGCGAAGTGGCTCGCCATTAATCGTCGACGATCTAGTTATCGTTCCTGCGGGCGGTGCCGATGGTCAACCGGAAACCACCTGCACACTGATTGCGTTCGACAAAGAAACGGGCGAGGAAAAGTGGCGAGGTGGAAACCGAATGCCCTCTTACGGTTCGCCTTCTTTGGCGACTCTCGGAGGAAAAAAGCAGATTCTTTTCATGGCGGAAGACTGCGCGGTCGGCCACGACATCGAAACCGGTAAAGAACTGTGGAACTTCGACAGACCTGGAAATAGCAATGCCGATGCGAACTGCTCGCAGGTTACCATTGTCGACGAAGAGCGGCTGATTTTATCGAAAGGGTACAGCCTTGGCGGTGAGTTAATTCAAGTCAAACAGGAAGGGGACAAATGGGTTGCCACCCCGCTCTATAAAAACCCGCGAGTGATGAAAACAAAACTCACCAATCCAATTGTTCACGACGGATACGTTTACACACTCTCCGATGGATACCTCGAATGCACCAAGGTCGATACCCTCGAGCGCATTTGGAAGCAAAGAGGTCGATTTGGTAATGGGCAGATTTTTCTTGTTGGAAACAAACTACTTGTCCATTCAGAAACCGGTACTTTACATTTGGTTCAAGCGACGCCTGACGGTTATGAAGAACTTGGAAAATTCAAAACGATTTCGGGAATTTGCTGGAACACAATTGCAATTTCTGGAAATCTAGTGCTGCTGCGAAGTGAACGTGAAGCCGCGTGTTTTTCACTCCCGTTGCTTGACGAAACAGAATGACCCTCACTTGGATTAAACTGCTACTTGATTAAGACATTTCGCCAATTCGATCCGCGACAGCTTAATCTAAAATGGGAACCGGTTGTCGTGTGGTCTTGGTTCCCAGTCCAATCAGTGCGATGATAGTTTGAACCAATCGGCTTCGAACAGTTTACTATTCATAAGTTTTACTTCCCAAAAGTTCCAGTCATCACAGGAGGCAAACATGAGCTCAGGTCCCCAAGCCTCGATCAATTCACTGACTGGTAAAACTGCGATGGTAACGGGTTCATCCTCCGGCATCGGTCGCGCCATCGCAATTTCCCTTGCTAAACAGGGAGTGAATACTTTGATTCATTGCCGGCGCGAATCTGAAAAAATCCGGAAAGTCGAGGCTGAAATTCTAAATCTGGGTGTCGACTGCCAAATCATTTTTCAAGACTTTCTCGAATCCCCCGACTGGGATGCCATGATTTCCAAAGCTTGGGACTGGAAGGGGAGTGTTGATTTTTGGATCAACAACGCGGGAGGAGATGTTTTGACAGGGAATCCTGCTGAGCAAACACTCGAAGACAAACTAAAATTCCTATGGCAAGTCGATGTGAATTCTACTTTGATGCTTTCCAGACGAGCCGGTAAGAAAATGCGGGAGCAATCCAACGGGGCAGGGCAGAGCGTAATTTTAAATATGGGTTGGGATCAGGCAGCGCAGGGCATGGAAGGTGATAGCGGAGAACTATTCGCAACTACCAAAGGCGCCATCATGGCGATGACCAAGAGCCTTGCTCAATCTCTTTCACCCGAAGTAAGGGTCAATTGTATCGCTCCGGGTTGGATTAAAACCGAATGGGGAGAGCAAACTTCCGATTACTGGTCTAACCGAGCCACGCAAGATTCGCTGATGCAACGCTGGGGTACGCCAGACGACGTTGCCGCGGTTGCCGTTTTTCTCTGCTCCTCAGCGGCAAGTTTTGTCTCCGGTCAGATTTTTCCGGTAAATGGTGGTTTTAAAAACCACTCCCAATAACCTCACGCAACGGTTATCGACTCGACCAAGTCTTTCCACACTCTTTAGATTCAACTAACTACCACCACAACATGATTCAAAAAACGGAAGTCAAAATTGGCGAGTTGGATTGTATCCTCGTGAAAAACGAGACCTGCCAAACTCCTACTGCCGCGGTAATTCTTTGTCATGGTTTCGGAGCTCCTGGCACCGACTTAGTGAGCCTTGCTGAAAAAGTGATCAAGATGGGGAAGGCTCAACAAGATGCAGTTTACATTTTCCCAGCTGCTCCGATCGAGTTAGACCCTTTGTTTGATTCCCGAGCCTGGTGGATGATCGATATTGAGAAAATTCAATCCCTCATGATGAACGGAGAGACGCGAGAAATGCAGGATGAGTCACCCGACCTTCTCCCGCAGAGAAGAATTGATTTGACCTACGTGATTGATCACTGTCGTCATGAATTCTCACTTCCCCCGACAAAGATAATCGTGGGTGGTTTTTCCCAAGGTTCGATGCTGGCCACCGACGTCGCGCTTCACTACCCAGAAGCCTTAGGCGGTCTGATAGTCTGGTCAGGCGCCCTGATTGATTCAGAACGATGGACTACCGAGGCGGCGAGGCAAGCTCCACTGAATATTGCTCAGTCTCACGGGATCATCGACCCTATTCTGCCCATCGACGGAGCGAGAGCTTTGAAGGAAATGCTCGAATCAACTGAACATCAAGTTGAATTTATCGAGTTCCACGGGCCACACTCGATCCCTATGAATGCGATCAAGCTCGCTGGAAAAATGATTGGAAAAGTCGTCGAGGGATAAATCATATCCCGGAACTCTATTTATTTTTCCTAACCTGCGAGTTGCTTCCGAAACTCTATGGAACCGCTCAGCGATAAATCCAGCATCGCTTTGACTACTGTCTTTCGCGCTGACTGCTGGCTAGTCTGATCGACGGTTGCCAGTTGATCCATTTCCAAGGCGAGTAACTCTGCTGGCTTCTCGGCTAAGACATCGAATATGCGAACTTGCAGTGAGGAGTTGGCATTTTTGAGCGCCGGTGCCCAGACTGATGTGTCTAACTGCGATAGAACCAGTTTCAGATCACCTGAATCCAAACGCTCCAAATCCTCAAACACAAGGACTGAGTTCTTCAAAAACCGCGCCATATCCGGATCAGCTTGATCAATCTCAGCTAACAGTGAGTACTGTACTGTTTCATCCACACCACTCAATACTCGGGAAGCAACGTCGATCCCAAGGGCTGGCTCTTGTTCCAATCCGCTCAATTTCTCAAGGCGTGATTTTAACTCGAAACCAAGATACGCAATTTCTTCCGGGTCGAGCTCTTCTAGCTCACAGATCCTCTTTAAAACCGTGACACGAAGAATTGGATCGAGTGAGGAAATCAAGTCAGACGCTGCTTCGGGCTGTACGCAAGACAGCACCAGTGCGATATTTCTCGGATGTTCATCCTGCAGCAACTGGAGTTTGATCGCGTGATCGACCGTCTTCAGAAATGAAAATGGCAACTCCGACTCACAAGTAGTGCTCACTGAACGGTAACCCAGCGTGTTGGATTCAAGAGGATCCGAGTTGGCCGAGTCATTACTGCTCACGTGGTCTCGGCGATTAATCTCCGTCCCGGTCTCTGATGCGAACCGCTCGATAGAATTCCGGACCTCCAGCGGCGTAGAGTGTTTTAGCTGTGAAATGGCCGCTAGAACCGACTTAATGTCGTCTGGCTCTAGCCTAGATAAAACTCGTGCCGCATGGTCAGTCGATAAACTGTTCACCACAACTGCGGCACGCGTTAGACTACTTGAGAGAGACATAGGCCACCTGACGGGTAACAAGCTGATTACAATTAACAAGCAAAGTTTGCAGCAAACTCAACTAGAATGCACCAGGCATCCCGAAGGCCCGTGCGTTTCGCGGCATTTCGGTACTTTCCTTTGCCGGTTCAACCTCGCGACTCGGTAAACCGGGAAGTGCCGTCGTAACGATTCCGTCAGTTTCACTGCCCACGCTGTCCCTGTGACTAGTCTCTGGTGAAACGAATCCATCAGCACCACGTGGCTCACTCGCGCGATTCTGATTCGCTAATGCCATTCGCCGTGACATCGAAGGCGGCATTAAAATGGTGGACGTCTTGATTTCATTGCTCTCGGCAGGTTTACCTTGGAAACCGACTTGAGAAACGTCTTTCGTATCTCCCGCAATCGCCATCCCGGAATGATAACCCGCACGCCGGATCACCGCTGAACTCGATCCCAACACCTTGTAGGGCTGGTCACCTTCTGAATCGGCGACTTCCGTGTCCGGGCGAATTTTGCCAGGCAATATAGCGATCGTTTGAGTACACTTAATTAGATCACCATCAGCAGTGCGGAACATGGGAATGAGCGTAATCGCTTTTCGATATCCGCCCATTGGTTCCCAGGGAACCCACACGCTGTAAGACGCGCCCAGTTTGTTCTCGCTGTAATGACTCTGAAATTTATCCTGCGGGTAGACAAACTTTTTATCTGCAGTTCGATCCGTTGAATTTTTCGAAGAATCATCAAATCCGTAGATAATCAACTCACCATCTGCTTTTACCAGTTTTTCATTGGCGTTGTAGAAAAAGATCCGGCCACCAAACCCCTTAACCGAGGCCTCACCAGCCTTCTCATAGACTGAGTCAGTCCAGATAGCAGTCATGGTGACAGGGGTTGATTCGATGTCCGATTTGCTCTTCTTCTCTTTGGAGTCGTTTGAAACCTTTTGAATTGGATTCCAAAGCGAATTCTTCTCACTGGCTCGCATCGAGTTTTTAATGCCACTGCAACCCAAAGTGAAAATGATGGAACAGAGACAAACAGAATAAAGCACCTTAGTAATCATAAAAACTCCTGAACTCTATAACGTTGTCTCTTATTCGCCAATTTGCAAAGACTCTGCTGCCTCAATTCCGCCACTGACATCGACCTATTACCGATTGGTCGTCGGAGCCAACCGGTTGCCAGCCTCTGCCTCATTCCCACTGATCACCTTATACAGCGGAGCACCCTGCATTCCAGAAGGATCAGCATCTGGATAAATCGTCTCGACCCCAGCTTCCGTTCCTTCCATGCCTTTGTAATCTGTATTGCCGTAGACCTCAGCAACATCGCACAGACACCAGTGCATTCGATCCATTTCGTCATTATTTTGAGCCGTCAATTCTTGATCATCTGTAATCAGGTACGGCGTCATGATAATTAACAACTCAGTCCTTTTCGCGACATCCGACTCAAAGCTAAAGAGTGGACCGATCCAGGGTAAATCAGACAGAATAGGTGCCCCACGTTTTACGTGCTGCTTTTCTTCGGTGATTAGACCTGAGAACACAACTGTCTGGCCAGAACGTGCCATTAGCGTTGTCTGAGCAATTGTCTCTTCGATATTTGGAGAGATAATCGGCAGCGGTGTCGAGTTAACTCCACCGTCACTGTAGCCGATCACAATTCCATCAGAATCAGGACCAACCGACGACTTAGTCGCGTTAACCGCCATCACGATCATTCCGTCCGGACTCACTCGGGGAGTCACTTCGAGAATCACACCGACATCTACAAACTCAATATTTTGCTGCGACAGACCGTTGGTGACTGTCGTTCCCGCAATACGAGCAACCGACGCACCAATCGAAGCACGACCCTGATTATTTTCCACCGTGGTGATTTGCGGACGACTCAGAATCCGTGTCGAGCTCTTATCCTTGAGGGCACGCATCAAAACGTTAATCGATTCGTTTCCACCCGAAAGCACCAAACCACCGTAACCGAGTCTGGAGTTAACCGTTCCCGTGGCGAGATTTGACACAGCCTGGCCAGCCATCGTCTCAGGGAAGGCCCCGATCAGATTCGCGACAGGCAGTGGCGAGGTATTGAATGGAAAACCAATCCCACCAATCGAACCGTCTGATGCAATTGAAGTTCCCCGGTCAAATACAAGGGAATCTTGGATTCCAATATCAACGCCAAACTCTTCCGTCTGCCCCAGATCGACTTCGGCAATCAGGCATTTCACCTTCACCATCGGTGGCCGTCGATCAAGCCCGCGAATCAACTCTTCAATCTCCGCTCGTTGTGATGGGGTTGCACTGACGATAACGCTATTGCTTACCGTTTCCGCAACTACCACGACTGAACGATCCGCTTGAATAAACGCACCACCCGTTCGCGGGTCGTCCGCGACAATGTCATTCCGCGAACCAAGGTAAGAGTTGATCGCCTCAACCACATCCAGTGCCGGTGCGTTGCTCAAGCGGTAGACGCGAGGCTTACGGTCCGTAACGTCACGCGTATCAAGTCGATTCAGCAAATCCTCAACGACTTGCAAATCGCCCGCCGGGCCAGATGCGATAATCGTATTCGTTCGAGTATCCGAGGAGAAACGCAAGTTGATCAATGTAGACCCTTCGGTCGCCGACAAGCCTTGAAGCGGCAATTGGCTAAGATTCGAAGTTCCGTTCTGCCCACCCTGCTGTGCCGTGTCAGAGCCGAACAGATTTTCGAGCATCGTCAACAATCCCTCGGCATCACCGTTGATAATTTCAAATACCTTGATCTGGGTCTCGGCATCTGGAATTCGATCCAGCTTATCAATCAATGCACCGATTAACTCCATGCTCTCAGCCGGTCCAGTTACGACCAGCGAGTTACTATTTCGATCGGCAGTCACGCGGACATCAAACATGATGCCACTTTTGACTTCCTTCCCTTTTTTATCGATCGTTCGCAAGCTCAACTGGGCAGCACCAAGTGATGACTGGGTTGGTTGAATTTGCTGATTGGCATTCTGCTGGTTCTGCTGAGCCTGCTGGTTAGGATTGTAACCCTGACCGGCGTTCGGCTGCTGCCCGCTAATTGCATCCTGGAGAACGATTGCCATCTCTTCAGCAAGCGTGTTTCGAAGTGGAAAGACCTTGACGGTATTCGTTTTCCCATCAACTTCAGCCACATCAATCGTTTCAAGCACCTGAAGCGCCTGGGCGATGACCTCTTTGGGGCCTTTCACAATGATGCTGTTACTTCTAAAGTCCGCAATGATTGCAATAGGCGTGCTTGCCAACTGCGTTCCCTGGCCTGCGTTGGCCTGATTAAAGTAGCTGTCTAGGCGGGTTTTTGCGTCAGCCGCCGACAAATATTTCAAAGGAATTGCTTCGAAGCCACCTAACTCAGAGGCAGTTGCAACCACATCCATTGAGCCGACTAGCTGCTGAACCGCTTTGATACCAGCTGGCTGCCCTACAACCACGATGGCATTCGGCGAACTCAAAGCCTGAATTTTTGCAGCTCCTGTGGAGGGTGCGTAACTCGCGTCGTAAATCTCCTGAATTTGCTCGGCGATTTCGGAGCTCAGCAAATACTCTAAAGGAATCCGCTCAACTAACGCCTGTCGGGCCTTAGATTTTGCAGAGATTTCCGCAATCACTTTTCTCACGATTTCAACGTCAGCCGCAGATCCGACGAGTGTGATGATTCCGGTAACGGGATCCTGAATAATTTTCACCTCATCCTTGACGTTATCATCAACATCTTGATTCATGTTTTGTGGCAACGTCGTGCCGGGAGGTAACGTAATCGATGCTTCTGGCTTGGTACTATCCTCTTGACCGCCTTTTTCAGGCTGAGTGATATCCTGAGTCAAACCCATTAAAAACGCCGCTTGCTGGATGGTCTTCAGTTCATCCTGATTGGCATCCACAAGAACCGTCTTGAGTACGGCCCCACGCTCGGTCACTTCCGGTGAACAATCGATTGACTCCATTAATTGATGCCAATTCTCACGCAACGAATCGTCACCTTCAAATTTCAATGATCCGTGTTGACGATCGACAATCATCGCCATTCGCTGAGAAACACGGGTCGGAATCTCGACACGAACGTATCGCCCATCAGGAGAAGTAGCCGTGCCAAGTCGCCGTCCCCAAGTCCTCACGACGGTAGTTTCAAACTCTTCGATCGAAATAGCGTTCAGCTGATGTACACCGTTTCTGACTTTCGGTGCTATATATTTTGGGAACGCACGTCCGTTCTCACCAGCAATGTTTCGAGTCAATGGCATCCGCCTAAATTGGCCTTCGGCAGTACTAACTGCCATCTCGTTGGACACGCCAAAGTTATTTAGCTGGATTGCACTCGCAGCCTTCGCAACCGGAACCGTAGGTTCAGTAAACACCGGAGAGAGGGCGGCCTTAGAGGCTGGTACAAATCCGCCGGTGGCCGCAGAGTCCGACGAAGGAGTTAAGCCGCTCAAGGGCATCGGTATTTGCACAGCGGGAATCGCCGTTCGAGCCGAAGGCATCGGTACAAATTGAGCCGGAGATGTTTGAATCGTCGGTGCCGCCGCGCTGCCCTGGAATTTATCTTTATCGTTTTCATCAGCCGATAGCGAGCCGCCCATCAAGCAGCCAACCGCCATTGCGCCGAAACAATAAAAAGGGGTGCGAAGATTGCCAGAGGGCTTTCTAAAAAATTTAGCCATTTTCTCGTCCTGTTAGGGTCTAAAGATTTACTCTCAACCAAGGACCGAGGCAAAAAGGGGCTCCGCATTGGTCTCGTAAATGACTTGGCACTTACAAGAGCCACCCTCAATTTAACCTTTCGAATCTCGACCATTACAAGAATGAAAGGCTGGGTCCTGATTGAAACACATCCGGGACGGCGTACGGGTTGCCGACGTCGGACATTCGTAAACATCGGCAACAGTTGACCGCTCGTTAGAACAAAAACAATCAATAGACGCGGAAAATTCAGAATCTTTTCACACGCAAAGAGAAGCTGGGTAACTACGCACGGGTTTACCGCCTAGACCGCATTACACCCGGAGTCGTAGCCAGACAATGCTCTCCAAAAATCAAAAACTCAAAGGCCAAAGATGCTTGCTAGCACAGCTTAGGAGACATCATTTTTTTTAGCATCACCGGATTCTAGCTCCGCCTCGGGAGCCTGCTTTTTCACATCCTCGGTCGGTGGAGCGAGCGGAATCTGCTCAGCACTAAAGAAAACTTCAGAAGGCCCGACGGTCAATTGGTTATTTTCAACTCGGAAAACAGCCTGATCCGCACGGATTTCATCAACGACCCATTTTTTCTTATCCAACTCAAAGGAGTCGCCCTGCTTTAGCTTGAGACGTTCGCCGGTCGTTCTGACATTGACCCAAACTTGCCAATCACCCAGTCGGTCTCGAACGATGGCCGTAATCCGTGTCTCTTTGGCATTCAAGAACGCGGGAGCAGGTTTCTCGACTGGTTTGACAACTCGGGGCTCATCATCTTTAAAAATGACCTTAACCGTCTCTTTTGTCCACTTTGCCGGGAAACCATTGTCGGAGACCATCACATCAAAACTGTAGGATCCTGCCTCTTGTCCGGGAATTAGCAACCTGCCAGAACGCTTTCCCTTATCGGCAACAATTTTCATACCATCAATTGGCAGATCACCCGAAAACTCAAATTTTAGCAAATCCTCGTCATCCGCATCCTTTGCCGAAAGAGTTACGGAAACATCTTTCATCGACGTGTAAGAGCGGGATGGCCTCGCCGTGACTGTTGGTTCATTGTTGGGCGGGCCAAAAATATCACGATGCACCACCGCACCGGCCATGGCATCCAGTTCTTTGGACCATTCGCTTTCCACTTCGATCTCACGCCTGAGTTCATCAATAAAGTCGTCGCTTGCCGTGGAAGAAGTCAACGACAAGACCTCAATTTTTGCAACGATGCTAAGTGTTCCATTGCGAATCTTTCGCTTGCTTCCAACGGTTTCGTTTTGCGGTGTGATCTTCAGCGAGTTGATTCGATGAAGCAACTCAACTCGATAAAAACGGCTGAGGAACTTCGTCAGATCATCCAATGTTCCATCCATTGCCAACGTGTACGACTTACGCTCTCCCACCACCTTCGAATCAACTTTAAGAGGCGTGCTGTCGTTCGGCGTCAACATTTTCAGCTTCAGCTTCAAGTCGTCCCGAACTAAACCCTTCATCCAGGCCAGATATTTGTTACTGGCTCCTTCGATGTCGGACGGCAGGCTGATGCTTTCGTAGTACGCCCGGCGACGATCGGCCTTTTTCCCAACCCCCATCTCGTACTCTGCGTCACCGATTTGTGTAGTAAGAGCAGCCCGGTCGATCTTATTTTGATTCAGTGAGTTGAAAAACCATAAGCCAACTACCACGACCAACGCGACAGGCACAATTGTACCTACCACATAGACCAGCACTCTTTCTCGGGGTGTCAATTTTTCAAACATGCTTAAACTTCTTCAATTGGTTTGTTTGTGTATCTTTTGCTGATGTCGTGGATGGCTAACCACCGGACGTTCACTTCGCGACCGCAACTTCCGATGATTCCGGATTTGTTTCACTGCCTTCACCTTCGCCCGCATCTTCCTTCACTTTTCCGTCCTCTTTCGCGTCGTCCTCTTTCGCGTCGTCCTCTTTCGCGTCGTCCTCTTTCGCGTCGCCCTCTTTCGCGTCGCCCTCTTTCGCGTCGCCCTCTTTCGCGTCGCCCTCTTTAGCTTCGTCCTCTTTAGCTTCGTCCTCTTTAACTTCGTCCTCTTTCGCTTCGTCCTCTTTAACTTCGTCCTCTTTAACTTCGCCTTGAATGGCATCGCTCGCTTGACTAACGGCCGCCATTGTTGAATCGCGGTACTCGGTTGCTCGCTTGTTAAACTCTTCTATTAACGCACCCTTGTCCGGCGAAAATTCGACTCGCAAGCTTGTACTTAGCGGGTAACTTTTGTCGGTTGGGTCGACAGCGCCTCGGGTTGGTTTCACCGAAAAACGAGCTTCGCTGAGCTCACCAATCAATTCGGCTTCTTTTCCGACGGCGGTCGTTCGCATGTTAACGACGATGCGGGCATTTCCTCCAGCTTTGAGGCCTGTAACCGCATCGAAAACATCGACGATGTTATCGTCAGGAGTCAACGACCGCTCGCTGTATTCGCCAAGCTCTTCGAGCCAGTTGATATCAGCCACTTTCCAGACATCAATTTTGTCGACCTCGCTCGTAATCTGTTTGACACTGGGGTTGTCATCAACACCTTCGTTCAGCCGCTCCAGGTACGCTAAATCATCCTTCAGGCGATTTATCTCCGAATTTTGTTGTCGCAGCACCCACCAGCCCGAGGCAACCGCAATCACAAAGACAGCCGCAACCGCAGCACCGATTTGGTACCAGCGTGAGTGATCTTGCTTGACCACGATTGGCTTTCTTGGATTGACGAAGTCCAAACGATACTTTTCCTTTGCCGCTTGCTTCTCCAGTGCTCCAAGAACGGCTGCAAAACGTTCCGGAAATTCCGGCGTATCACAACCACTGGCAATCGAAGTGAACTGGCTCGGCAAAACTAGCCTGACACTCAGTTCTAATTTCGTTTCAAGTTCACTCGCCAGATTCTGATAATTCTCTGACTCTCCGAATACGATGGCTTCGGCTACCGGGCGTTCGCCAAGCGTCGTCTTGGCTGAAGCAAGCGTCCTTCGGGATTCGGCTAGCAGTGTTGATGTTCTCTCGTTCAAATCGCTTGAAGCCGCAAGCCGAATCGTTCGCGTGGTTAACAACAGACTACCATCAACGACAGAGATGTCTGCTTGATCTCCATTGGGATCAACAATCAAACGACACTTCCCATCGTTCAATTCTTCACCCAGCAAGTCAATTGTCGCCAGCGGCCGCAACAAAAGGTGCTTCACCTTAAGCCCTGCAGCGCCAGTAATTGACATCACCCGCTGCTGAAGCTCAGGCGAAATACCAACGGCCAACACGTCCCGCGATTGAGTCTCATCTCCGCGCAAAGGAAGGTAATCCAAAGCCCAGGCCTCACTGAGTGAGACAAACTCATTGTTGGCAATAAACCGAACCATGTCTGGGACTTCATTATCCGGTGCAGGCGGAATGGTCACTTCCCTGATTTCCGCGTCAGCCCGACTCACGATGACCGCCGCATCAGCTCGCGACAACCCATGCTTTGCCAAACTGGATTTCAACGCTTCGGCAGCTAACTCCGCATCGCCAGCCAGATCGACGGAGAACATGTGGGTTATCTTTACCGACCGCTGCGCAATTCTCGCGGCAGCGACAAGGATCTGGTCATCTTGGATTTGGATAGCAACGAATGCCATGGCTAACTTTCAGATTAATCAATTAACTCGAAAAAAACGCGAGTCGAACTCTATTCAATTATGTTTGTACCGAGGGCTTCAATCGAGAAACTAGACCTTAAATGGCTCTTATTTCTCCAAGAAATAACACGGGGGACACCAACCGTAGTATCTAACACTACCTCCGCCCGAGAGGTTCCGACCCCGTCGGCAAAATATCCGATGATTTCAGCCCCAAAAACGTCACCACCGGTACAAACGTAGGACATCAGGCTTTTCATCGTCGCCAGATCAACCACGCCTTCTACAAACAACCAAGTCTCATATTTTCGGTTCATATCTGCACCAGTTGGATCATCTAGCTCAAAATCGGTACCGCGTTGGCTAATGATCTGATCGACGGTCGTCTCATCAAGTCCGGGAATTCCCATCAAGACGACTCTGGGAGCCTGCATAATATTGATCCGGCCCGGTATGGTTGCCCCCTCAAACGTCGTCAGACTTGCCATCAAACGCGGCATCGCGAAAGGAATGTTGCCTGCTTTTACCGGTGACTCCGCAAAACTGGTGAGGTTCAATTCGTCCCACTCACTCGTATCAACGTAAGCCAATACGAGGTCGACAATCGAATTGAGTTTCCGTTTGCTCTCAAGGACTGCAAAATCCGGAGGCAGCAATGCCGCGCTCTGCACGACCGCTGTCTCTGAAGGTGGTTCAGTCGATGGCTCGGCCGAAGAACAGCGATAGTAGATTATAAAGTTGGCCCACTCATCATCAAAAGCACTTTTCAAATCGTCATACAACTGTTCAAGATCGTCAGCATTGACATTGATTCGAGGCAGTCCCTCTGCCGTCAAATTACTTTCGTTGCTATACAACGTCAGATAATTCGCCCAGCCAAGGTACATTTCTGCATCGACGGATGACACGTTTGTCCCAACCATCTCGGCGGGATCCAGAACACCATTTCGATTTGAATCGAGGCCAAACAGAAGCTGCGGTGTTACTCCGTAAACAAGAAGCAGTTCGTCCAGACTATCCATCGGGCCATTCTTTGCGGAATAAGGTGGCGACAAGCCTTCGTAATAAGATGACTCAACACCGTAATCTCTCGCTTCGTCGTCCGCGTCCATCCAATCCAGAATCGAGTCGGCTATTTCTTCTGTCATCTCCGGCAAACCCATCAGCAAATCTCGAACGTTTCCGCCACTCAACGAAAGAGTTGCCTCCGCATAGGGCATCGTGTTCAAGTTAATTTTACTGCTCTCATCAATCAAACCAAAACGCTGACCTTCGGGAGCACCCTCTTCATCAAGACTCGACGTGGCCACAGAAAAATAACCAACCAGAGCGGCGTTGGAATTTGACACAGCCACTGGAACGGCCTGGAAGTAGGTTGGATTATCCCAGCGCCCACCTTTTTCCCGAATCGTAGCTTCACTATTGGAGAGATAGAGACGCACGAAATCCATTCCTGAATCAACTAGATTCTTCGACTGTAATTGCCGCGTGCCTAACCTCGATGCCTCTTCTTCCGTTTGCATCAACGCGGTGAATGTGTAAACCGACAAGGAAAGAATCACAACCGTCACCAGCACGATGACCAACAGCATACCTTGCCGTCGACCATGACCACCGGCACGATGTCGATCAAGCTTAAAACCGTGTTGAACGAAAGACTTCAGTTTCTTCATCTAATTGCCTTCACTTTCAATCGGTTCGGCAACGGGCAAATCAACCACCGTCCGGAAGATTTGCATCTGCTCAGGATCAGATTGATCTATGGTGTAGTCCTGAGAACCGGCGGCTGACCGCGCTGGATCAATCATAATATTGACCTCGATTGCCACTGGGAAACCACCGTTTTCAACCGAGTCCCATTCAGACTGCCAATCTTCGCCATCAAAGTATTGGAAACTAATATCCACAACCTCATTGGCGATTAACCGGGTAAATTCATCGGGCGCCAGCATGAGGTCTGTTTCGCCTCTGTATTCGGCAACCGCTCGATCAATCTCCCGGCGATAAAGACCACCCGGCGCTTTGTTCGGTTGAAACTCGATTGCCGACTCTACGCCGCCCTCACTCAATGAAACAAAATAAGAGAGCGATTTAATATCAGACGGCGACTGCACCTCATCTTCCGCTGATGCAACCAAAGGATTGTACTGGTCCAATCGAGGAAGCCGACTAATGTCAATCATCAGGACATTCGAACTCCCCAACATCGTTGGCCTAAAGGAAACTTCCTCTTCCACGATTAGAGATTCTGGCTCCTCCTCTTCTTCTTCCGCTGCGGCACCACCAGTGAGCATCATTGTCTGAGTTTGAATGAGATTATCTAAGCCTGAATAATCAGTCGCCTTGTACTGAATACCAGCCCTCAAATCATTCCCAATCATCGCCAACAAAGCTCGGGCAACTTGCTTTTGCTCGACCATTGCCTGCTGCTTTGTCAAAGCAACCAAATAGATCTGAACCCCAGCTCCCACGGCAGAAAACACTACCACGGACAAACCCAGTGCGAGCAGAAGCTCAAGCAAAGTGTAGCCCGCCCGAGCACGTTTCGATTCAAACCGGCTACCGTGAGGGATTCCGGATCCTAGTTTGTTAATGGATGCCATGTTATTCCATATCCTCTTCCGGTTCATAATCCGGATCAGGGATTAAACGGACGATCGAGATCGATGCCGGGACCGCAGATTCTTCGTCTCCGCGACGCACAACCACGGTTGCCAAAAACAATCCCGCCTGCATCGAGTCCTGGATATCGACCGAATAAAACCAATTCGGCTTGTTTGGAACCTCGGCATTGCCGGTGGACTCTAAGGGAATCGCACCCACCACCAACTCGGCCATCGTCGAACCCGCGATCATGTTGGCATCATTGAGCAGCTGAGACTTGAGACCACTTCGATACCCAAGGTGATACAAATTGCCAATCACTGCCATCGAACCACCAAGAATGGCAACCGAGAGAATAACCTCTAACAGCGACAACCCACGTCGAGACCGCGGCCCTGAAGGCCGACGGTTACGCTGAGTGAAGTTCGCAGCATGTGAGCCCCGAGATATCATTGGCTCCCTTCCGTTTCCACGAAGTCAGGGCGAACGGTCTTAGCGATCCCCGTCAGTCCTCGAAGATGAACTTCGATCGTTGCCTGCTTTTGGTTTTGGAGGGTGATAATTGCATCTTGCGAAGTTCCGTCTGGATAAAAAAAGATTGGCTCAAGTGATCCTTTAGAACCAGAGGTTGCCAGGACATCAGCACCCCGGGCGTCCATTGCCGCCTCTGCTGCAACAAACACAACTCCCCTTGGCAACAGATCATCTTCATAACTCGTAGCCCGGCCCTCCGACAGTTCTCGCTCTCGCTGATCTGCAAGTGCCCCTTGCTGTTCAAACGTTCTAAACGGAGCCACGTTAAAAAAAGAACCTCCCGGAGAAAAGAACACTGCGTACTCTTCGCCGTTCTTTATTGCCTTCACCCGCGCCTGCCCCATCGCAACACGCACACGATCAGCACTCTTCTTGAGAGACTGATTGGCCAGCGTTTGTTGTACCGTTGGTGCCGCGACGGCAGTGACAACGACCATGATTGCGACGACCAAAAGCAACTCCATCAAGGTCATTCCAGCGCACCGGTTCCGCAGTTGAATGAAAGCAACGTTTTGCAATTTCTTCTTCATGCGGAATCCACTAAATCAGCTTTGCGACCGCCCGTCCGGGACCGAGTCAAAAGATCCAGACGGGGCCAATAACCTTGCGAACTATTTACTGTCGGCTGCTGGAACGTCGTCTTCAGTGCCGCTCTGCTTGTCAGGCCCAGAAGACCGAACCGTAACGACATCATTCAATTCGTCCTTCGTGTACGAGTACGGATTTTGCCATGGATCGTTACCAACTGGCTCATCCAGATAAGGACCGCCCCATTGAGCACGACTCATGCCTGTCGGGTTGGTGTACAGGTCATCCAGCGTCGCAGGGTAAGAACCTACATTTAGCTTGAACATCTTGCAGGCTCTTTTCATTGTCTCGATCTCAATCGTCGCAGTGCTCGTCAACGCACCTCTTTGCAGGTTGACTACCGCGACGGTTCCAAGACCGGCCAAAACAACCAAAATAGCCATCACCAAAAGCAGTTCAAGCAATGTAAAACCAGAGTTCCGCCGACTTTGTCTTCTTAATTTCATCTCAATTCCTCTTAAACAGTTTTTTATAGGTTTGAATAAAAACAGGGGTGAAAAACGCATCCAAGTTTCGTTTTATTGCATCACACTCCCCATCTTCATAATTGGTAAAAGCAACGCCACGACAACAATCAAAATAATGAAAGCCATCACCATTAACATCAGCGGCTCGATAAGCTTAACCATGATATCAAGACGCCGAACCGTTTGTTTTTCTAAGCCATCGGAAATGTTGATTAACACGTCGTCAAGCGTATTTGATTCTTCTGCAACACTCAGCATCTCCGTGACGTTCCGCGGAAAATGCCCCGATTGACCCAAGGGTTTCGAAAGCGAATCGCCCGAAGTAATATTCTCGGCGGCGTCGGCAATGGCCTCGGACAAAATCTTATTGCCCGTTGCGTCTTTACTGATGTCGAGAGCGCGAAGGATCGGCACACCATTACGCAGCAGGGTCCCCAATACTCGGCAGAATCTTCCAACGGCCAACGAGAGGAAGATTGGCCCCAGTATTGGCAATTTAATTTTCCAACGATCCGCCCAACGCCTACCAGACTCCGTCGCCAACTGATATTTCAGAATCACGATTCCAACCACAGCGATTCCAGCGAAAAAGATTCCGTAGCCCCGAACAAAATCGCTAAACCACAACAACCATTCGGTCACCAGAGGCAGTTCGCCCATTGCCCGCAGCTGGTCGAACATTGAACCAAACTTGGGTACAAAGAATATGATCAAAACCGAAACCACGATCGTACCAATCGTGGCCAGAACCGCTGGGTAGATTAACGCTCCGGTGGTCCTCGATTTTAGTTCAGACTGCTGTTCAGTAAACTTTGCCACTCTCAATAGTGCGTCTTCGAGAAATCCGCCCTCAGCTCCCGCCCGCGACATATTAACGGCCATCTCACTGAAGACCTTGGGATGCTTGGCAAACGCATCGGAAAGCGTCTCACCATCCTCAACCCGCTCAATCACATCCTCTAAGGCATTTCGAAAAACGGGAATCTGGGCCTGCTCTTTAAGAATCCTGAGAGATCTCATCATCGGCACGCCGTTGGTTATCAACGAGGCAAGCTGTTCGTAAAACGCAGCAATCTTTTGATCGCTAACTCGGCCGCCACCAAAACTAATTTGTTTTTTCTCAACTTCCGTGGAAACTGAAACAGGGAACAACCCTTTGGCCGACAACGCCCCAACCATATCTTTTTCAGTATTGGCGAACATCGAACCCGAGGTGATTTCACCCTGCAGATTTCTTGCTTTATAATTGTATTCAGGCATTCGATTTTAATTCCGCTTAAGAACTTCTACGCGTTTCGTTTTCCGGGCCACCATCAAACTTGGACTAAAAAGAAAAGAAAACCCTCTCTAACTTCGCCGGTCACCCTTGGTTATTCGAAGCACTTCTTCCACCGAAGTATCTCCTTGAATTACTTTTCGCCAGCCATCATCGCGAAGCGTTTTCATTCCGCCGGCAATGGCAGCTTTCTTGATTTCCCAAGTGCTCATGCGATCGTGAGCCATTTGTCGCAGATCATCCGTCGTGACGAGCAATTCGTAAATACCGAGCCTTCCTCGATACCCAACATCCCGGCACTCCCGGCAACCAACAGCTTCGTAAATTGGCCCGTGATCCAGCATTTCCATCGGAAAATCATCAGGCAGATCCGCCGTTGCGGGTTTTACCTCGCGGCGACAACTACAAAGCCGACGAACAAGTCGTTGTGCCATAATTGCCTCAACGGTGCTGGCAACCAAAAACGGCTCGACGCCCATATCACCCATCCGCGTAAACGCACCGGCTGCATCATTCGTGTGAAGCGTGCTGAACACAAGGTGACCGGTGAGCGACGCCTGGATGGCGTTTTCCGCAGTCTCTAAATCGCGAATTTCACCAACCAGAACGACGTCAGGATCGTGCCGCAAAATACTTCG
The DNA here is from genome assembly GCA_029251085.1 of Mariniblastus sp. Lineage (GTDB taxonomy): Bacteria > Planctomycetota > Planctomycetia > Pirellulales > Pirellulaceae > Mariniblastus. The sequence continues at coordinate 56,044 of JAQXDZ010000031.1, read as the reverse complement.
AAGCGAGTGGGCAAAGGTCAATCCGATCTTCGGATGCACCTGAATCTGATTAATACCTTTTAACTGGTACTCAACCGGATCCTCGGTAGTAATGATCTTTGTTTTTGGATCGTTAATTTCAATCAACGAACTGTACAACGTCGTCGTCTTACCAGAACCGGTAGGCCCCGTAACCAAAATAATCCCGTGTGGCAACGAAATCAATTTCCTAAATTCATCATAAGTTTCCTCAGACATTCCGAGGCCCTTCAACTCAAAAACCATCGCGCCTTTATCCAGAATCCTCATCACGAGACTCTCGCCGTGAATCATCGGAATCACCGAAACACGCACGTCCACTTCTCGGCCTTTGACCCGAATCTTAATTCGGCCGTCCTGCGGCAACCGTTTCTCGGCGATATTTAACTTCGCCATGATCTTCAGTCGACTGATGATCGCAGCGCGAAAATGATTGATCTCAGGTGGAACCGGTTGGGTATGAAGAATGCCGTCAATTCGGTTTCGAATCACAATTCCGTCTTGCTGCGATTCAATGTGAACGTCACTGGTTCGCGACTCAACAGCTTCAAGCAAAATTTCATTGACCAAACGAACAACGCTTGCTTCCTGCGCCATCTCGGAAAGCTCGCTACCGTCCGTCTCAATTTCGGTCAGCAACTCAATCCCGTCTTCGGTTCTTTGCTCGATCAAACCGCCAATCGTCTCACCACCAACACCGAGGTGGGTTTTGATCAATTTGGCAATTTCTGATTGCTCGGCCAGAACAGGTTCAACTGCCAAACCCATCGCCGCGCTGATTTCGTCCAGCGGGTAAAAATCGAGCGGATCACTGGTTGCAACGACGATCGTGCCGTTTTCGCGACTGACGGGAAACAAGACCTGGCGATAGATAATTTTCAGTGGAAAATCTTCGAGCAAGGACAAATCAATGTCGGCTGTTCGCAAGTCTAAAAACTTTACACCGACTTCGTCCGCCATCGCCTCTAAAGCCGCTTCATGAGAAACCGCGCCCGCCCCAACTAGCGATGCCAGTACATCACCGCCAAGACTCTCAGCATGGTTAAACTGAGCGTCAGATACCAATCCACGCCGAACTAAAGTTTCCACTAATTGCATTTCAGACTCTACAAATCAAAATTGGGTTTGAAACTATCGCTGACCAAGTTAACCACGACACCATTTCGTTTTCAAAAAACTCAACTCTACCAAGGCCACGCCGAAAGTAATGCGACATTATGCGTGACGAATTCGGACTCTAAGAGCACAAAATTGCGTCCAACACATGATTCGATTCCATTTCCTCAGGATCCCGACCAGAACCGCTGAGCAACCGTAATAACAGTCCCAACCCGAACTGGCCAAGACGGTTAACACAGGATCAACCAAGACGGAACAGTTTTCCAGCGTTACCCGCTTTCCCACACTCTCCGTCCTCAATAAAACCCCATTTAACTCGGCAAGTTTCGTCTATTCTAGTTCCTGGCTGTGAATTTAGCGATTTCTGACCAGGCATTTCCAGCCCAATTCACGCCACTGATGACCAATAAAAAAAACGGCTCGGGAAAGCCCGAACCGTTTGTTTATCTTCTTGGTTATCCCGCAGCGAGAATGACTAGAAATCACTACCTCGGCTGCTACCCCGATCGCCACCTCGATCACTACCTCGATCGCCACCCCGATCACTGCCTCGATCACTGCTCCGTCCCCAATTTCCGCGGGTCGGTGCCGGGAACTCGAACTTGTCTCCCATCAACTCTTCATACTTGCCGAGTTGCTCTTTAGTCAACACAGACGAGAAAATCTCATCCTGAGCCTGAGCCTGCAGCTTAGCGACTTTTTCCTTCAGCCTTTGGCTTACTTCAGCCGCTTTTTCTTTCAACTCCTTGAGCTGCTCTTCAGTGAGCCCCAAGTCTTCAACCAAACTGTTGGGCATACTTCCGCTCTGCGCACCGCCGCTGCGGTTAGTTTGAGCCTGATTATAAAGCTGCTTCAGTCGTGAAATCTGGTGAGGCAACAATTCTTCCATTACCTCGTTTTCAAGTCCAGAATTGGCTTCCTTCATCTCTTCCTGGATTTCCTTGAAGAGCTCCTGTCGCTCGTCATTGTCGAGTCCCTGCATCCGGTCTCTCGCGCCCATGAAAACCTCTCGCATCATTTCACGCTGACGGTCTTGCGCTTCCTTAATCGCGTCTACCTGATCAGAAACTAATTCAAGTTCTTTCTGAACGGCTTCTTGCCCAAGCAGATTCAATTGAGAAACTTGCCCCCACATCGATCCACCAGTACCGCGAGTTCGACCACCAGGTTGAGCCATCGCAAAGTCTGCCGCTACTAAAAACGCACACAACACTGCGAGTGCGAGGACCTGAAATCTGCCTCGAAAAACCATCACCATCTCCTGAAATTGATATGTGGGACAAATCTATTTTTGATTCAAACGCCCTGCGACGACCACTCTTCCTCGGATCGATGCGGGCTTCTGGTTAATTTAACCACTCAAACCCTTCCAGGTTCCGAATCAAAAATAAAAGCGGGACTTTATTTTGACCCGTTATTTAACCCGGCACAATCCAAGGACCAATGGAAAAATGCCGATTTTTTGCGGTTATTCAGCCCCAACCTCCAAATCCTCGGGGCTACCGAGAACCCAAACTACCTGTTCAGCACAGTCGTTTTCTTGTTTTTTTGAATTTTTTTGGTTGTTTCCATCGCCAACCAAGCCATCTCACGGATTGCCACCCCATACGATCGCATTTGGATATTTCCATTTTGGACGAATCGTGCCAACGGTTTAGCGACGTTCGTTCGTACGAACCGAGGTAATCTCCAACTGCTTCACCGAATTCTGCCGACTCTCCTTGAAGGCACGGACACTTCCAAGCAATTCCGAAGTTGGGTTCTCAACCCTGATTAACTCTGATTCACCCGACTCATTTTCAATAATAATGATGACCCTACTTCGGCGTCCATCCGAAACCAGATTACGCTCAGTTTGATTGGGAACAAACAATTCCCGTTGATCGACGTTGGGAATCTCACGAAACCTAAACGCAATCGGAGCCTCCTGGGTACGCGGCTCTACTAACGCCAAGTTTTCTTTCGAATCGAATAAACCGCCACATCCCGCTTTATCAATCACCCAGTAGACCGAGTCCAAGCCCGTGTAGATACCTTCGTCTGCGTTACAAATGCGAGCGTTACAAACGCCAATCAACTCTCCGTTTCGGGTAAACAAACCACCGCCACTGCGCCCCTGAACTGGGCTCCCGGCAGTGTCAAATTTATAGATCCCGCTGTAGTTCGATTGTCTTAAAATTTCTGTTTGCCTAATCGTTGGTCCAGTCTGACGGATCCCACTATAGGTTTCCCCAAGGGTCGCGGCGTTAGTGTAGTCACAACCAAGCGTGAACAGGTTGTCAGACTCGAAATCGCTCGTTGCTCGTGGAGCGATGGGATTAACGGGCAACTGAAATCCAGGATGATCAACCCTCACCAAAGCGACATCTCGATTTTTGGCATCCCACGCAAGCAAAGCACCATCAAACTCGCGAACGCCGCCATCTTCGGCACTTGCGATCACGGATATTTTTCCCGTACCGTTGGACTCTCGAAACAAATGACCACAGGTCAAAATAAGGCTGGTATTGCCATTACTGTAAATGGAAGTTCCGCTCGCATAATCAACATAAGCCTGCGAAGCGACGTTTAAGCTAATCTTGACCGTAGACCTAAGCGCCAGTCTTTCATAAGAATCTTTTGGATTGGAACTCTCCGGATTGGCATTAGATGATTCCCCAACACCCGATGGAGGAGCTGATTCGCCTGGTTCATCAAAATGCCGCTCCCAGTCTTTTGGTAACCGATTCTGCTTCTGAGCCACAGGGCTTATACCTGCATTTGCGAACCAACCCTGCAATACATCGCCACCAATAACCCCGGAAAAACGCTTCATGATCCGGTCGTCGCTGTCCAACATAATTACAGTCGGAGTCCTTTGAACGTTCGCCCACTGTGCCCAGGCACGATTAGTCTCAAGATGCACGGTCTTTACCGGATACCCCTGACTAACCAGGCGTTCAATCACTGGATCCATCTGTCGGCATGGCGGACAGCTTTGCTGAGTCACAAAATACAGGCAGGCAGGAGACGAATTTTGAGAGGATTGACCGCTTACGTCGGCTGGCAATAAGAAGACACAACTAACGAGCGCGAAAATCAGCGGCAACTCTGGTGAAAATTTAACCCTCATCCGTTCCCTCCTTGGAATGGTCGATCTAAAGATAAGTCCTCTAACTACCAACCTCAACTAATTTCACGACGGCTTCATCCTTGAAGCAACTAACCTAAATCAACTGAGACGTAGCTCGAGTTTCAGCGATGCCGAAACCCTTCATTAGTTTTTTTGCACCTTTCGTGCCGAATCATTAAAGCATTAGAATGTAATTGCCGAAACGCTCCAAGCTCGAAATATTTCCCCGACAATTTGTTGTTAAACGAGAGCTAGCAGGCAAGAAAAACAAAGTGCACGAGTGCCAGGACAAACCAATTATGGTTGAAAAAGATACAAAACTAAGATTCAAGCTGTGTAAAATTTTCGCGATAGCATTTTGCCTTGCTGTCAGCGTAGACGCGATGGCGACCTACTACCAAGCGTCTTCGGTCCCAGATGCGACCCGACCTCGACCAGCCAAGATTATTAAACCGGCAGTTATTGAATTCAAAGGCGAAATCCAGCCACAACTCAAAATGTATTTTGACAATCGTTTTGAAATGGCTCGCCGCGCCGGCGTCGATCTGTTGATTATCGAAATTGACAGTCCGGGAGGCCTTAAACAGGAAAGCCTCGAAATGGCAAGAAAACTTAGGGACTGCCAATGGGCCTACACGGTTGCCATTATTTCCAACGAAGCCATCTCAGGCGGTGCACTCGTCGCACTAGGTTGTGATGAAATCCTGATCGATCCCAATGCGAAATTCGGTGACATTGGCGAGATCGGATTCGACTTAGAACAAGGGGCGTTCCGACTCATCGAGCCAAAACTCGAATCGTACCTATCGCGGGACGCACGCGACTTGGCGGAATCCAAAGGACGGTCACCAGACCTTGCTGAAGCACTAATTGACAAGGACGTTTTGGTATACCAAAAACCCGACCCCGAGAACCCCGACGGCACTCCACTTTTCCAATCTGTCCGTTCCGACTCGGCCGAGAAACCAGTCGCTCCTTGGCAACTGATTCCTGAATCAGGCCCCGAACGATTCCTCACGCTCAGTGGGCAACGAACACTGCAGTTGGGGCTTGCCCAGGGAATGGCGACAACACCGGACGCTTTGGCAAATGAGTTTAATTTCCCCAAAGACTCGATTAAGGTCTACTCTCTCAAGTTGACGGACAAAGTCGCTCACTTTTTAAACAACCCAATCGTTACCGTGCTGCTAATTCTATTCGGGATGGTCGCGTTATATATTGAGTTCAGCGCACCCGGCCTGGGCGTTGGCGGTCTCCTAAGTGGATTGGCAGCGTTACTGTTCTTTTGGAGCAGATTTCTTGCAGGCACCTCAGGCTGGCTTGAGGTCATCCTCTTTCTCGGCGGTGTCGCGTTTATCTTTGCGGAATTGTTTATTATCCCGGGATTTGGAGTCTCAGGACTGACCGGAATTGCCTTACTTTTTGTAAGCGTCGTCCTGGCCGGTCAAAACTTTGTTCTTCCCGCAACCCCTGAACAGTGGGACCAATCAATCGGAGCGAGTTTCACACTAATGATCTCTTGCGTTGCCTTTTTACTGGCCGCAATGTTCATTACCAAGAAAATGGGCTCCATTCCAATCCTCAATAAAATGATCCTATCCACCGAACCGTTCGCATCGCCAAAACCGACTACCGACGCTTCTGGCAAACCAATCCCAACCCCTCACCCGCTCGTCTCGGTCGGAGACTGGGGAGAATCAGAATCGCTTCTGCGACCAGCCGGCAGGGCTAAATTCGACAACCGCTCCATCGACGTTGTTAGCGATGGAGCGTTCGTGGAAGCCGGAGTTTCCGTCCGCGTCATAGAGATCCAAGGCAGCATCATCCGTGTGACCCAAGTCGACCAAAAAGTCGACCAAAAAGTCGATCGAAAAGACGAAGAGCCAAACAGTTCACCATGATTGGCCACGCCACCCAACACGGTTTAAAAACCTTGTCAATTTGGATCGACGCACTTCCTATTCGTGCTCGCCACCGCTCGGCTCCGTTTTCCGATTGGAGAGAAATTCGACTAAATCACGAACTTCTTTTTTGGTGAGTTGGTTAATCAAATCAGCCGGCATCGATGACTTGCCTGGTCGGCGATCGTCAATCGCTTCCTGGTCAATGACGATCTCCTTGCCATCAGCATCTAACAAAACCAGTGAATCGTCGGTTTCGCGTTTTACGATCCCCACCAACAACTCGCCCTCATCGGTGGTGACCTTAACCTGCGTGTACCCTTCGGCAACTACCTTATTTGGGTGCACGATCGACTCTAGCAAATACTGACGGTCTTTGGTTTTGCCAATCGCTGAAAGCTCCGGACCAACCTGCCCACCCGTCCCATCAATTCGATGACAGCGAACGCAGGACACTTCGGTTTTCCCATAAAACACGCTCGCTCCCTTGGCGTCATTACCACCGATTTTCGCATCGGCGTAGGACGTCGCCAAGTCTGCTAGATTCACCGTTGCCGCCACGTAGGCGGCCAGCTGTTCTTTCACGGTTTCTTCGGTTCGCTCTGCCGCCGCTAAACTCACATCGAGGCGGAGATTTGCCTGAAAATCATCCTTATTCATTTTTACCAATAGCTCAGTGATCAAATCTGCAGCACGTTTCGATTTCATTTTACCTAACGTCGAAATCGCCGCCTGCTGAGTCACTTGTTGGCCACTGGCAAGTGTTTTTTCAACTAAATCGATTGCCCGACCTTCATCAGCCTCAGCAAGCAATTGGATCACAGGGCCTCCAAGCTCGGCAGGTAACTCAACAAAACGGGTTTCCAATTTTGCCAAGACTTCACTCATTCGCTCATACTTCAATTTCGCCAGACTTAACAGCGACGCAACGCGTTCTTCAACTCGGCTATCGTCGTTGAGCGTAACTTTTTCGAGGGCCTTTCCAATTGACGAAAGATTGAGGTTACCGGCGGCGGTAATCGCCGCACTTGGCACTCCACCAACGCCACTGGCAAAGTACGCAAACTCCGGCTCCAACGCATTTTTTGCATCGTTCACATTTCGTTGCCCGGGATCCAAGGGACGCCAATCGTGCAGCACCAAGTCTCGCGCGGGGGGAGCAGCCCAATCACCCAACGCCTCGATCGCTTCAATCCGGCGAGCCTCTTCAATCTCAGCATTGCGGGCTATTCCAGCCAGCATTCTTGCATTAGCTGCGCCACCAACGCGGGAATTCGCGCTAATGATTCGGCGAACCAGTGCATCGGAGGTCACAAATTCGTCAATGTTGTTCGCTAAACCTGCCAGCTTGTCCATTTGCGACTGAACGTCAACATCATGCACCACCCGCGCGGACTCGAGAACGATTTTTAAATCCCGATCCATTAGCAAACGCCCAACTAATTCGGCGGCCTGTGATTTCCCTTCCTCAGATTGGGGGTCGTTCGAAAGGAGTAACTTCCTCATTGCCACGCACAACGCAACACGAACACTTGACGAATCATTCCCAACTAAATTGGCAACCTGATCAGCACCATTGGCGGCATTCCGAAGATAAATTCCGTTGAGTGCCATAATTCCCCCATGCCTCACGATGGGGTCGGAATCGGCATTTTCAATTAACATTTTCACAACAGCATCGACATCATCGCCCGTCCCGATTTTGGATAACGCCATCGCCGCTCGGTACCTGACTCGCAAGTTATCGTGCGTTAAAAGGCGTGTGAGCGCGGCATTGCCTGAGTAACCACAATCGGAAACGATTCCACAGGCCGCGCCAACGACCTCCGCATCTTGATCCTGTAGCAGTGCCCCAAGAAAGCCATCTTTGATCGCCGGCATGTTGGCATCAGCGGACCGTGCCAGCTGGCCGACACCCCAAATTGCATGCAGGCGTCCGAGAGTGCCAACTTTCGCATTTAACGCCAGTGTCTTCAGTGTTGCTAAATCCTTCCGCGCCACCAACTCGAACTGCGACTCCGTTCGAACTCGCTGATCGGGATGCGATATTAAAACCCGCAGGTTCTCCAGTGGTTGATTTTGCAGCCCCTGTTTAAGCAACGACTCGACCTGCTTGACGATGGCTGACTTCTGAATCTCAGGATCAGCGAATGAATAAATCCGGCCTTTGTTTTCTCCATTCCAACCGAATACCCAATCGGAAGTATACAACTTGCCATCCGAACCAAAATCGAGATCCGTAACCAGCATGTTCCAGAATGGTTTTTCATCTTCAACGACTTCCCAGTACGCCCCCTTGGCTTTGTTGCGCCAAGAACGAATGCCACTTCGCGCCGCATCCCCTCGGAAATCACAGAGGAAGAATCGACCGCGAAAATCTTCACCGAAACCTGTTCCGGGATAATACTCCAAGCCCGAAGGGCCATCTGAAATATTCGCAATAGGCGGGATGATATAGGCGGGCGTATCCTCATTGTAGGGATACCAAATCTTCTCGCGATTAAAGGGACCACGGTCTTGCTGATACTGGTAGTACATCCTCCAACCAGTATCACCACCCTCAATAATTTCAACCCAGCGGGCTTTGTCACCACTATCCGAATTGTTATCGCCCGAGAACAGATTTCCGAAATCATCAAACGCCAACTCTTGCGGATTGCGGAGCCCAGTCGCAACAACTTCTAAGTTACTACCGTCCAGCTCGCACCTAAATACTGCACCGGAGGCTGGATCTTTTATCGTGGGTGAAAGGTTATAACCCCGGTCACCGATGCTAAAATAAAGTCTCCCATCAGGACCGACAATTAAACCATGCATGTCATGGCCGCGGAACGCATAGCGGACGCCATAACCGGTATGCAATGATTTTCGAATTTCCGCGACACCGTCACCATCGGCATCCTGCAATTCAAATAAGTCAGGGATACACGTGTAATAGACTTTCCCCCGATAGGACAGAACACCTGCTCCAGTGCCCATCTCTAGTTTGTTGTAACGGTCCGAGAATACCGTTATCGAATCCGGCTTTCCATTTCCGTTGGTGTCCTTTAATAAACGGATTCGATCATCCTTGGCGGTGTAAGTCTGATCCGCATCCGGAATGTATTTTCTAACGTAATCGATTCGATCTTGAACCGTCTGAGCCGCCAACTCTTCATCCATCCAATGAGCATGATTGCGGTTGTCCTCAACGCCTTTGCCTTGACGGAAAGTCTCGCAAACGTAGATGTTGCCCTGATAGTCACGATGGAAGGCAACGATGTTCGCGACATCCGGTTCGGCCGCGATCATTTCACACTGAAGATTTTCAGGAAATTTAAATTGCGGTATCGCCGCTTCTCCTTCGTCGCTGGCCGGCTGAATGACGGGAGCTTCAGGAACCGGAGTTTGCTCCGCTTGTTCCGACTGCGATCTCGCAACGGAGGTGAAACCAAAGACAAAAAACAGCATGAGTGCTGCCACACTCAACCGAATGTGTCCGTTACCTCTAGGTTCATCAAATCTGATCTGCTGCACAATGTCACCCGTTAATTCGTTACCGCCAAAAACCAAAGATCTTCTGGAACGCCCGACCACTCCCCACTGACCAACATCGATCATTTCCACAAACTGGACGCGGAGGACGCTTTATTGTCGCTAAGCTTTGAGAATTGGCAAACCCTCTTTAAAAACACGTCCATAAAATTTACCCACCCTTTTTTGAACCGCTAACCATCGACTCTGTAAACAACCGATTGGGACCAATAAAAACGGTCAATTAGAAACTGGGCAATTACAAAACTGGGCAATTACCAGACCGAGGTGGAACGAATTGATTGCCAGACGAAAATGAAACGGGAAAACAAGTTGGTTTACTGCTAGTCGAAACAGAGAGAAAGCAAAGCTCGCCCGAAACGCTCTACTTTATTTAAAGTGCCAAACTGCCAGACTTCTATATCAATGCTCAAAGCCAGCTTTGCACTTCACATGACAACACTTAGCCACACCCCACCTAAATCAACTAACGACACCGCTAACCAGCCAATAAAGAACACTAAACTCACCTTGTCGCGAATCAACCCATTGACATAACGCGAAGCCGGCACACCAACCCATGCGATAAGAATTAGTTATCAATCATTCCGTGACCGCTGCTCTCCCAAATTTAACGGCAAAAAACCGCAAACTGGGCTTTCCGACAAAACTGGATTAACTAAGATTACGCGCTGGCAGAATTTCTGCCTTTGAGCCATAAAGTCGACCGGCAGTTGTTTTGTTGGGAGTTTTATGGAATCTCTGCAAAAAGTTGCACGCTGGATTGAACGCCAATCATCCAATCGGATTGTTTCACAGAAGATTAACTGTGTGCCGGTCTAGTTGGAGTTTGCGGTGGATTAGGCCGATTTAACCTATACCCCACCAACTAGATTTTTTGTATAGCTTGTTCGCAAACCTGCGATTTGCTCTACACACGACACCGAGGTGCGTTGCCTCAGAACGGCCGGTGGGTCCGAATATCGGAACCGGCCAAACTGTTTCATTCAAAGAATAAAGTTAATTGTTGACGGTGCATTGATGAACCTGAAGAACTATCGGAACATCGGAATTTCAGCCCACATTGATTCGGGAAAAACGACTCTCAGTGAGCGAATCCTTTTTTATTGCGGACGAATTCACAAAATTGAAGACGTACGTGGCGGTGGTGACGGCGCGACGATGGACCACATGGAACTTGAGAAAGAGCGCGGTATTACGATTACCAGTGCCGCAACTCAGGTGACTTGGGATGACCACACAATTAACTTGATCGACACGCCTGGTCACGTTGACTTTACCGTCGAAGTTGAACGATCCCTGCGTGTTCTCGACGGAGCGGTATTGGTGCTGTGTGCGGTCGGTGGTGTTCAAGCCCAATCGCTTACCGTTGACCGCCAAATGAAGCGATACGGAATTCCTCGTCTCGCCTTCGTCAACAAGATGGACCGAACGGGTGCTGACCCGTTTAAGGTTGCCGATCAAATGCGTGAGAAGCTCGGCGTAGAAGTTATCCTTTTCCAACTACCCATTGGTCTTGGCGAAAACTTTGATGGCGTTGTTGATTTGATTGAGATGAAGGCTTACCGAAACGACGGAGACAAAGGTGAGACGATTCTCGTAGAAGAAGTTCCAGAAGACATGGTCGACGAAGCGAAGAAGTACCGTCAGGAACTTCTGGAAGGTCTGTCGATGTACAGCGATGAAATGATGGAATTGCTTCTTTCGGAAGAAGAAGTTTCCAAAGATTTGATCTACGAGGTCGCCGCAGCGGCAATTAAAGCTCAAAGCTTTACTCCTCTATTCATGGGAACCGCGTTCAAGAACAAAGCCGTTCAGCCGCTTGTCGATGCGGTCGTTCGCTACCTCCCCAATCCTTTAGAGAGAGTAATCGCGGCCAAGCAATGGGACAATCCAGACGAAGACTTCCCGCTTGAGCCTGATAAATCGAAGCCGCTCGTTGGGATGGCATTCAAAATCGTTGAAGACCCGTTCGGTCAGCTTACCTTTATGAGAATCTATCAAGGTACTGTCAAAAAAGGCGGAACGTATTACAACCAACGCACCAGTCGCAAGGAACGCTTCAGCCGAATCGTTCGCATGCACTCGGATAAGCGAGAAGAAATTGATCAGGCATTTGCCGGTGACATTGTGGCGGTTATGGGAATCGACTGTGCTTCGGGTGACACGTACTCGGAAACTCCCAAGTATTGTTCGTTGGAGAACATGTTTGTTCCAGATCCCGTTATTTCGGTTGCGATTGCACCGGCTGACCGTGGAGCCAGCGAAAAACTTGGCAAGGCTCTTCAGCGTTTCCGAAAAGAAGACCCAACCTTCCGCGTTTCAACCGATGAAGAAACTGCAGAAGTTATCATTTCCGGAATGGGCGAACTGCACCTAGACGTTTACGTTGAGCGAATTCGACGTGAATACGGCCTTGAAGTCGAAGTCGGTGCTCCGAAAGTTAGCTACCGTGAACAACCGACGCTTAAAGCAGAATTCGACTACAAACACAAGAAACAGTCCGGTGGATCAGGTCAGTTTGCTCATATCAAGGGATGGCTCGAGCCACTCGATGAGGAAGAGTTCGCAAAGGATGAAAGCAATCCTGACGTCGTCGACAACTTCCTTTTCCAAGACAAAATCGTCAGCGGTCGAATTCCAAAACAATTCATTCCTGCCGTCGAAAAGGGAATGCGTCAGTCAATCGTCAAAGGCGTTCTTGCAGAGTACCCAGTCGTTGGGATGCGAATGATGCTTGCAGACGGCTCCTATCACGACGTTGATAGTTCGGAGATGGCATTCCAAGCTGCTGCCCGTGGTATGTTCCGCGAGTACATGACCAAGACCAAGCCACAGATCTTGGAACCGGTAATGTTCTGCGAAATTGAGTGCCCCGAGCCAGCACAAGGCTCGATCGTAGGAGACCTCACCTCCCGTCGAGGCATCATGGAATCGACTGATATTAAACCTGATGGTTCAGTTTTAATCTGCTGTGAAATTCCTCTGAGCGAGACCTTTGGATACGCGACTGATCTGCGGTCCATGTCACAGGGACAAGCGACGTTCACCATGGAATTGCGAGGATACCGACCGGTGCCGCGTAACGTTCAAGAAGACATCATTGATGAACGACGAAAAATGAAAGAAGCGTTGCAAAACGCCTAATTCTGAGTGAATTAAGATTACAAAACACCGTTGGCTTTTGCCACGGTGTTTTTTTTTGCCCGGAAGGAAGAATGCGAAGGGCTATTTTCGACGTTAGTCGAGCGATTTGCTAAGATAGAAAACGTTACAGATTTACTTGAATTCGGCAGGAGCCGATTCAAACGGAGATTCGCCTATTTTCTGATTTTAGCAATCGAGAAAACATGCAGCCCTTCTTCCTTCAGCTAAAATTCATTCTCCAATTATTCTGCGTGTCGTTTATCTGGCTCGCAAGCACTTCGTTTTCGCTCGGCGTTTGCCAGCAGCAATCGTCGCGGCAGTTTCGTCCGCTGAGCGTTCCTTCGTTAAAAAAGACAACCAAACAGCTTAAGCCAATCAACAAGCTGCTTGGTGAACCTCAACCGGGTCAGTGGCTGGCCCATCAAAAAGAATCTGGCCAGTCATTTTCGGAATATCTTCGCAGCCGCCCGCTCACCCTCACACCCGCTAGACACACGCTCTACGTTCAGCCGATTGGTAATTTTAATCCAAGCCAGCAAGAGATCATTAAACTCAGTTCGGAATACCTTTCCATTTATTTCAGCTGCCCAGTCAAGATACTCGATCCTCAATCTGAAAATGAGATCCCCGCAACGGCAAAAAGAACTCACCCTACACAGGGTAACCACCAGTTATTGACCTCCCACTTGCTGGAGAAACAACTGGCCCCCCAACTACCTTCCGATGCGTTTGCCTTAATTGCCTTCACGGCATCCGATTTGTGGCCGGGAGATGGCTGGAATTTTGTGTTTGGCTACGCGTCTTTCCGAGAGCGAGTCGGAGTCTGGTCCTTGTCCCGGTTTGGGGACCCTGCAAGCGACCCCGAATCATTTCGTCGCTGCCTTGAGCGGACGTGCAAACTAGCCACTCACGAAACGGGGCACATGTTCTCGATCAAGCACTGCACGCGATATGCCTGTAATATGCAGGGCAGCAACAGCCTCCAAGAATCCGACAGCCAACCGGTTCATCTGTGCCCTGAATGCCACGCAAAAATCATCTTTGCGACTCAAGCAGATCCGGTCAAACGAATCGATAATTTAATCAGCTTTTCTCAGAGGCACGGCCTCAAACAGGAAATTGAGTTCCTGCAAAAAGCAAAAAAGATTCTCGACGATTAAGTTCTACGCAATGGAACCACAAGAACTGCTTCCATTGCACGGCACCATTTGATTCAACTAAAATATTGTTCTCGCCCCCCAAACCACAACTTCCCCCGCTAAATAAAACAAATCGAGTCGGTAAATTATGAAATCGAATTTTATCAAACGCATTACGATCGCGGTTTCCGTTGTTCTGTTTTTGGGGCTGACGACGCACTCTTCCTGCTTCGCACAAACCGAAGAAAAACGCCTCGTTGCTCCGGTCTGGGAAGGCCAAGTCAGCGAGTGGAATGGATTCGATAAGACTGATTTTAAGTTCGAAAACCGAGACGCCTATGTCGTCTCTCCTAAAACGCCGGCTCCAGGAAATCCATGGGTCTGGCGAGCCAGATTCCCGGGGTTTCACGCCGAGGCCGACCTCATTCTCTTGGCCCGCGGCTTTCACATCGCCCACATCAATACCAATGGCTTGCTCGGCAGTCCAAGCGCGATGGAAGCTTGGAACAATTTTTACCAACATTTAACAACCAATGGACTAGCCAAGGAATGCGTTCTCGAGGGCGTTAGCAGAGGAGGCTTATTCGTTTACCAATTTGCGTCCCGATGGCCTGAACGCGTCGCCTGTATTTACTGCGACACCCCCGTCGGTGATATTTCAAGTTGGCCGGGCGGTAAAGGAAAGGGGAGGGGACACGCCCCGACGTGGCAAACCTGCCTGTCTGAATACGGCCTTACCGAAGAAACCGCAAAAGAGTTTAAGCAAAACCCAATCGACATCCTTGCTCCTATCGCCCAAAACGACATTCCGATTCTACACATTGTTTCGATGAATGACGTTATCGTTCCACCCAGTGAGAATACATTTGTCCTGGCGAAGCGTTATCGAAAACTGGGCGGGAGTATCGACATAATCAAAGTCGAAAAAGGTACCCAAAAGTCAGGTGGACACCACTTCAGCCACCCCGAACCCATTCGAGCAGCAGACTTCATGGAACGGTTTGGATCCACGCTCCCAAAATCAAAGGACTATTTCGAAATCCGTGGATCACTCAATAATTGCCGCGAAAAATTTGAAAGTCAAAAAACAGGCCGCGTCGTTTTTCTCGGTGGCTCCATTACCACCATGAATGGCTGGCGCGATCTCGTTTGCAATTACCTCCAACAAAAATTCCCAAAGACCAAGTTCGAATTCATCGATGCAGGTATCTCATCGACCGGTTCCGTCCCCGGTTCGTTCCGACTGCTACGGGACGTTTTCGCCAACGGAGACGTCGATTTACTATTTGAAGAAGCCGCCGTTAACGACTTGCATAACTCCAGAAAAACCATCGAGATGACCCGAGGGATGGAAGGAATTATCCGTCACGCACGAGTCCAAAACCCTAACATCGACATTGTGATGATGCACTTCGTTGATCCCCAACATGTGGCAAATTATCGTCGTGGCGTCACTCCTGAAGTCATCCAGCAACATGAGCAAATCGCCAAGCACTACAACGTTCCTTCGTTACATTTAGCGCGTGAAATTACGGAGCGAATGGACGGCAAACAATTTGATTGGAAAAACGATTTTAAGAATTGCCATCCCTCGCCGTTTGGGCACACCGTCTATGCATCTTCGATTCGACGAATGCTAAATGAAGCGTGGGCGGAACCTCGAAACGCTAACCAGCAACCCGTCCCCCATTCGCTTCCCGAGCCAATCGATCAGTTCAGTTACGATCGCGGCAAAATGGTTACCCTTAAAAAAGCCAAGGAACTAACTGGATTCAACATCGACGAGTCGTGTGATCCCCGTGCCAACAAGATTGGTGGCAGCGTAAGAGCCGGTTTCCACAATGTCCCCATGTTGGTCGGAACCGAACCCGGCGATCAATTCTCGCTAGATTTCGAGGGACGTGCCGTTGGGCTATTTCTGGCAGCTGGCCCCGATGCAGGCACCATCGAATACTCAATTGACAACTCGGAATTCAAGCCACTGAACCTGTTTACCCGTTGGAGCCGCGGCCTTCATATCCCTTGGGTTCACGTACTTGAGAGCGAACTTTCAACGGGTGCACATCAACTCGTTGTCCGAATTGCCCCGACGAAAGATTCTCGCAGCAAAGGGCATGCCTGCCGAATCGTCAACCTGCTCGTTAACGAATAAAGCAAACCCTCCGATTCCGCGTTTTCTCAAAGCTCGGGAACGGGAGCTCCCGGCTTTATCTCCTCACCTTCCCAAATGATTTTACCATTGATCCGCTCCAGAATTCGCTTTGCACTACCGGGAGCGGGACGGCGATTATTCTCCGGAAGAAATTTACGATGGCTCTCAATCAACGAACTCAGTTCGCTGCGACCCGCCAGGTTGACCCATTCATTCGGGTCAGACTGGAGATCATAAAACTCCTCAGAGCCATCAGCGTACTGAATAAAACGATAACGCACTGATCTAACCGAATGGTTGTCGTGGTTATGGGTGGTTATCGCAGGGAAGTCTCGCTTCTGATTCGGATCGGCAAGCTGCGGAGCAAGACTGTGTCCTTCAAGTGATCGCTTTTCTGGAAATTCACAAAGCTCCAAAAGGGTAGGGTAGATGTCCAGCAACTCCACCGGTTCTCGACAGTTAGCTCCTTTGGAAACACCGGGGCCCGCGAATATCAACGGGACTCTGGTCGATTCCTCCCACAGCGTATTCTTACCGGTGATTTCTTTTTCCCCGAGATGAAATCCGTGATCCGACCACAAAACCACAATCGTATCCTCGGCTCGACCGCTCTTCTTCAACGCAGACAACACACGCCCGACCTGGCTATCGACAAAACTCGTACTCGCCAGATAGGAACGGGTAAGGTTTGCCAGTTGATTGGATTCCGTTAAAAATTTCAATCTTGGCTCGGGTAATTTCCAGTGGAGATACCATGAAAAATCGGGGGTATCCTGGCGGTCACCTAATTTAATCGGGGGTAAAACCAAACCATCTTCTGGATAAAGGTCGAACCACTTTTGCGTCGCGTAACAAGGAACATGGGGGAGAAAGAAACCGACTGAGAGGAAGAAGGCGTCATCCTTGTTTTCCGAAAGTGGCCCTTCCAACGTCTTGATCGCCCAGTCCGCTACCTTCCAGTCTCCTTTGTCCTCGTCTTTGTGCGGGAACACCCCCCAGTCGACAAGCCTGTGCCCAGCAGGAGTATTAACCAGTTTGGCTTTCGGTCGCGCGCCGACACTGGACGCTGTACCAATAACATCAAATTCCGTGTCCGTCTTTTTTCTGCCATTCCCTCCGTGATAAATCTTTCCCGTCGTGTAAGTCGTATAGCCCTGATTCGAAAAATACTGCGGAAGCGTTTCGCAGTCCCTAAATTCAGGCAAGCTCTTTATCCAAGGAGCCAATCCATAGATTCCAGTCGAAGACGGACGAAGCCCCGTCATCAAGCTCGTTCGCGACGGATTGCACAACGGAGACTGGCAATGAGCATTGGAAAACAAAGTTCCCCGCTCCGCCAATCGGTCAATATTTGGCGTTTTGACCTGTGGATGCCCATCTAAACAACCAATCCAATCATTTTGATCGTCGATCGCGATAAAGAGAATGTTGGGTTTCGTCTTAATTTGCTTTTCAGCCTGCACGCATGCTGCACTGGACGAGACATCACTCCCCAGCCAAACCACTGCAACAATCAGCATTAGCACACAATAGTCGCGTCCAAACATATATCACACATTCTTCGTTGCAATTCGAATTGGGAGCCTCAGATGGCTCCTCGCATCTTAAGCTTTCCGCGAATGAGTTACAACAAATTTTAGCGACTGAATGAAGCAGGAATCTCTGACGCAAAACACTCCATAGCACAACAATCCAATTGCGTAGAAAACAGCAAAGCGAAAATGCTGCGTAAAAATAATCCTCGACAAGGAAGACTAATTAGATGCCATATAAGATTAGACGCCTGAAAGATTGGCGTTCAGCCTGCCGCTTCAACCACCAATTGCCAATTGCTTTGCAGACATACCGACCCACTGGACACCGACTTTTAGCAGCAACCTATCCAACGCCCAGCGGTCACAACTACAGAAGCGAGTGAATCACTTTTCAGATCGCAAAGGCTCAGCAACCCAGAACTCTTCAATATCAATATCGCTCATCTCGGCACTGGTCTGTTTTTCGCGAAAGGATTCAAGCAGTTCCTTTGGAGGCGGCAACTCTTCAATGCGACGCCCTTCATCATTGCTCGGCCGTGCTTCAAGATTCGAATCCGGACTCGGACCGTCGTCTGGTGCATTGGGATCCGAGAAAATTGAGCCAACTCGACCGTAACTCGAATCAACCCGCTCAAATTTTCCACCGTAGACCGGGTAATCGTAATCGAATGGCCCGCAACACATACTGCAACCCAGGCTGCCCACACTCAAAGTGGCCACGAAGATTATCAAAATTGAGCGTTTCATAAAATTACTCTGTATCTATCTGGCGGACTGCTAATTTTCAATTGGATAAAATTAAAAAATTAAACGAAACTCAAAACCCGGATCAACTCAATTTAATTTGATCTTGGCAGTCGACCGCTGAGACATAGTCTCTGGGCGATCTAAACCAAACTTCTCCCAGTTCAACCGGTTGCTATTTGCTGCCGATTCCGTTGATGCATTTAGCTTCAACGTATTCGGAGCCGGCTTCACCAACCGTTTGGACGGGCGAGGTGTAGTGTCAACCACTGGCTGACTTCCACCTGATTTACCCGACCGAAGCCTCTTCATTCCAATCGCTCCCAACTCTTCTCTCCAATTGTCCGCTTGAACAATTGGAATCTCCTCTTGATAGCCCACCTGTTTAACCTTTTGAGTCTCTACCACGGCTTCCCTTGAAGACGACGCGTCGGAAACTCGCTGGAATTGCTGAGCTTCCGCATTGGACCCCTGATCTGGAATCCGGTAACGCGGCTCTGATTGCTCGAACAAGGGGAACTCACTCTCAAACTGCACTTCATCAAAAGCTGCGTCGTCAAAACCTGCCTCATTGAGTGAATTCATGTCGGTAGTGTTTTGCACCTGACCTTCAGCACTACTGTTTTTGCTTACCCCAACCTTCGGAGACCCTCCGATGTTATCCGTTGTTGGCCAGTCTTCGCCTCGACTGATGACCTGAGGACGAGTCCAACCGTAATCGATTTGTCGGCTTGCTCCCCGTCTTCGAGCGTGCTCATCAGCATCGCTGTACGCTTTCCCTGGCCAAGGACCTTCGCTGAAACTAATTCCACTGTAGGCAAGGATTGTTCCCTTGCGACGATGAATCAGAGCAATCACCTTGTTGTATTCACAGAGTGCCGTGTAGAACGTGTCTTCAGCTTGAGCTCGGCGACGCTGAGCCTCTAGGGCTACGTCAAGCGTTTCTACTCCCGCGTCCTGCAATCGAATAAAGTGAGCCTCTTCAACTGTCGTGTCTTTCCACTGATTAAAGGAAGCCTGCATCACCATTTGATTTGCTGCCAGAGCCCGCATCGCCTCACTAAGCTCCTTGGTGACATCCAATTCCATATCTTCGACACGGGCAATCTCTCGGGCCAATTTTAACTGAGCGTTGCGAACATTGGCCAACTCTCTGCGATAACCAACTGGCATCGCGAACGTTCCACCGAATTGGACTTCCTGAAAATTACCACCATAGAGCTCATTCAAAGCCCCGCTATCAGCACTTGGGAATGGCTGACTATTACTTGAGTTAACACCAAACTGATTTCCCAAACCAAGCCATCGATAAACCATCGAGACGTTCAGTTCAGGCAGCAAACTGTTTTTAGAATAGGCTAATGCAAGTTCTTTCTTTTTGACTTCCCATCGTTCCTGACGCAGTTCAGGACGATAGGTCAACGCCTCAGCCAAAGAAGCTTCCCAATCGAATTCGATCGGTGCCATCACAGGCTCATCAGTCGGCCGCAAAAATCGACCGTCAGTCGAAGCCCAGCCAAGTAAATACCTAAGCTGACCTTCAACATTGAGAAGATTGTTAAAACTGTCAATGACCTGGGAATCAAACAAGTGGTACTGGCCGCTCGCCTGAGCCACCTGTTGAATATTAACTTCTGAACCTTCGTCGAATTGATCCTTGACGATTCTCCAAGTCTCCAAAGCCGCCTTGCGACCGGTCTTTGCAGCTTCGAATCTTCGGTAGGCACAATAAAGCTCCCAATAACGAATCTCGATATTAGTTACTTTATTTTGTAGCGTTGACTCTAAATTGGCAATTTGCTGATCAGTCCCTATCCTGGAAATCACGATCGGCATTCGATTGATGAATGCACCTCGTCCACGAAGCAACGGCTGGCGAATCTCCGCTTCGAAACTGGTCTGATAGAAACTGTCGAGAACCTGAAGTCCCCCTCCGCCCCCGCCAGCCAACGGGTTGTTATTAGCCGTGTACTGATTGACGTTGCGAAAAAAGACCTGGGTTCCGCCGGCGGTCTTTTTCCCAATTTCAGATTGCCATGACACCTGATCTTGCTGGAAGATTGGATCATTGAGCGGACTCGATGGAATACTATTCCTCGGAATATCTGACTTGGCGTAATTAATGCTGCCGGTCAGCTGTGCATCAAAATCAGCAAGTGCCGCTTCGACACCTTGATTGACATCTAACCCGCCGTTGGTTGACAGACTTGATGGATTGCCAATCTGCCCAGGCTGTCCAATGAACCCCGGTTCTGTTTCGCGGATCGCAATATCATAGGAAGTCGCCGCCACGCCGGGATTTACCGCCAAGCTATCCTGACCAGGCAAGACTCGTGTCGACTGCAACGCGGGTGTGCCGTAGCCCCGAACAACTTTTGAATTGGCCAACGAGTAAGCGACCGCGTCTTCAAGTGAAATATCTTCGTAGGAATCGAAATCGGGGTCCATCACCGTAATCGGTCGGATGGCCTGAGTCACTTCATCGAGCGTTGGTACTGCCACGTCGGGGTACTCAACGGTGGTCGCTTGCTCCACGTAATGCGAAAGATCCCCAACATCATTAAAATAGATGGGCTTGGTCGGCGTGCATCCTGAGACGACAAACGCGACCAAAACGGAGCAGAATAAAATTTTCGAGGGGCTGAAACTCATCGGAACGATCCTGATGTTTGTTCGAAAAAAAACGCTTCGTGGCTCGCAGCAAGCCACGAATACGCTTTTGGCAAACTACTTCGGTCTGCCATCGAACCCCCCGGTTCTGTCCTTCGATGACCCGCTGCACAAAAGGCGCAGTTGAGTCATCTCGGAACCAACAAAAGTATTTATCGTCGCCACATTCCGCAAACTTGCGATAATCCGCAAACTTTACCAAACTATTCGTTCGCCCATTCCTCAACCCGTTTTTGCAAGACTTAAAGCCGTAAAATGCGGACTTTTTCCCGTTCCGATGCTCAAACACTGCAATCCAATCAGCCCCAAGCAATCGCCTCGACAAGCTAGCAAATAAAAAACTGGTTCAAATTTGGCTACCTCGATCGGGGAGATTTTAAGAAGAGGGACTTCGTGAACGGCTCATCTATTCCGATAAAAATCGCAATGTATTTTGGAGTAACAGCGTTGATTAGTCGATTTATTGAGGTGGATGCAGAGCTGGCAGCCATTTATCGCGGTAAAAACCGTGTCAAAGCGGCACCTACTAGGTATCTCCCGAGTAAAACCAAGTTCTACTTGGAACTGCCTCGCCGAAGAAAAAGCGGGGTTTTTCATCGACAAAACCGAAATCAGGCGTTGAGCGAAAATAAATCGGTCGCTAGAATTTCGGATCAAAGACGCACACAAGACCCTCCGTCAGGTAGAGATCATGGCTGTTCCAAAGAGAAAACATTCGAATTCCCGTTCTGGCAAGCGCCGAGCGAACGATGGAATCAAACCTCGCCCACTTACATTGTGCCCGAAATGCAGCACAACAACACCGACTCACGTCGTTTGCCCAAATTGCGGGTACTACATGGGTCGCGTCGTGACCCCGTCGACAGACGAAGTCGATGTCTAGTAAATCAGACAATTGAAAAATGGCAAGCTCATCAATCACCGATGAGCTTTTTCATGCGCTAATATAAACCCCTTCAGGCACTTCCAGATCTCACTCCGTTCGTCATCCTAGAGAACGACGATTACTCTTTCTTAGGCACCGCTGCGCGGCCACGACCAATCACTCGTGGGTGTTAATATATTTTCACCGGCGTAATCGAGTTAATGGATTTCCCGTGTCTCAACGGCTATAAATATTTTGCGTGATCAACGCCCCTCAATCTCACGCCAACGCAAAAATTTGGTCACTCAATTTGCCCCAGAAATCAGGCCTCTCAAAATGAACTTCCGAAACACTTCGACCATCGCCGCGATTATGTTGCTTAGTTTCGCATTTGACATCGAACCGCTGAACGGATTTTACGATGGAGCGGAAAATAACCCACCCAATGTTCTTTTTATTCTGGCAGACGATCTTGGCTGGCGAGACCTCAGCAATGAGGGAAGTACCTTCTATGAGAGTCCGCACATTGACCGAATTGCTAACGAAGGAATGAAGTTCACCCGTGGCTACGCTACCTGCCAGGTATGCAGTCCGTCCCGTGCAAGTCTCATGACTGGTAAGTACCCTGCGCGTCTAAATATTACTGACTGGATCGGAGCGGCAGAGGGGGCACAGTGGAAACGAAATACAAAATTACTTCCTGCGACATACAACCATGAGCTACCGGCAGAAGATCAAACGCTTGCCGAAGCTTTCCAGGCTGCAGGCTACCGAACATTTTTTGCTGGCAAGTGGCACCTCGGTGGCGAGGGTTCGCTGCCGACCGACCATGGTTTCGAATTCAATATTGGAGGCCACCACCGCGGTTCACCACCTGGTGGATATTTCTCCCCCTACAGCAATCCGGAAATGGAAAGTGGTCCCAAGGGCGAACTGCTTCCTCTGCGACTTGGCCAGGAAACAGTAAAATTTATCGAACAGCATAAGAACGAACCTTTTTTTGCATACCTCTCTTTTTATTCAGTTCATGGCCCCATCCAAACGACTGAAAAGCTCTGGAAAAAGTACCGTGATAAAGCCACTCAGCTAGGCGATGCTCCTGAATCTCGATTCCTGATCGACCGAACAACGCCCGTCAGGCAAGTCCAAGACAATCCACTCTATGCCGGGATGGTCGAGTCAATGGATGACGCTGTGGGAATGGTCCTTGCTACGCTCGATCGATTAGATCTTGCCGATAACACCATCGTAGTTTTTACATCGGACAACGGTGGCGTTTCTGCGGGTGATGGAAAAGCGACTTCCAACTTACCCCTCCGCGGTGGAAAAGGACGACAATGGGAAGGTGGGATACGCGAGCCGTTTTATATCAAGTGGCCGGGCTCTACGACCACGGGGCAACGATGCGACACCCCCGTTATCGGCACCGATTTGTATCCGACTCTTCTAGAGTTGGCCGGACTTCCCCTACGCCCTGACCAACACCTTGATGGCCTCAGTTTAGTCCCGCTGTTAAAAGGGCAAACGCTACCCGCTCGACCTCTGTTTTGGCACTACCCGCATTATGGTAACCAGGGAGGTGAGCCTTCTTCAATTATCACGCGTGGGAAATGGAAGTTAATTCACTATTTAGAGGACCAGCGATACGAGCTTTATGATATCGACGCGGATATTTCAGAAACAAACAATGTCCTCGACCAACACCCAGAAATCCAGGAAAGCCTGGCTCGGGAATTAAAAAGCTGGATCGCGGAAATGGATGCACGCCAACCCACTGTGAATCCAAACTTCGATCTCAAAAAACAACAGAAAGAAATGATTAACATTCGAGATAAACAAAAACCATCTCTTGAACGGCAGCATTCCCAGTTCTTAAAGCCCAGCTTTAAACCACCTCAAGGCTGGTGGGAAGAAACAGGTAAATAGATCCTACAAAACACCTGGAACGCGCACGGTAAGGTTTCAACCACCCGATTCAGCACCGTCGTGAACAAAAGCCGGGTCAAGCCAAAATGTCTTTGACCACATTTCCCGCAACGTCTGTGAGCCTGAAGTCTCGCCCTCGATACCGGTAGGTTAACCGCGTATGATCCAAACCAAACTGATGCAACATCGTGGCATGCAAATCATGAACGTGAAAAGGCTTGTCTGCCGCGGCATAGCCTAGTTCGTCGGTCGAACCGTAAGTCATTCCCGGTTTGATACCACCGCCCGCCATCCAACAGGAAAAGCCTTTGATGTGGTGATCGCGTCCGCTCCCCTGCGCCATCGGAGTTCGCCCGAATTCGCCACCCCAGATGATTAATGTGTCATCCAACATTCCGCGTTGTTTGAGGTCTTTGACCAACGCCGCCGAACCTTGATCAACCAATTTTGAGGTTACCTCAATGCCTTGTTTGATGTTGCCGTGATGGTCCCAACCTCGATGGTAAAGCTGAATGAACCTGACCCCTCGTTCGGCCAGCCTTCGCGCTAACAAACAATTAGCCGCGAAACTACCGTCCGCTCCCTGTGTACCGTAGAGGTCAAGAATACTCTGTGGCTCATCTGAAATATCTGCCAATTCAGGAACTGACATCTGCATTTTGAATGCCAATTCGTACTGCGATATTTTGGTCTCAATTTCTGGATCGTAATCTGCAGCGAGGGAGATACGGTTCAACCTCTCAACCGCGTCTACGATTTCTTTCTGTCGCGGACGATCGACGCCGGATGGATTTTTAACGTAAAGCACCGGCTCACCTTGAGATCGAAACTCTACGCCTTGGAATTTACTTGGTAGGAACCCACTATGCCACTGTCGCGACGCAATTGGCTGCGATTGGCCACCGCCTACCGAAGTCAAAACGACATAGCCAGGTAAATTATCAGTTTCCGAACCAAGCCCATACAACAACCAAGACCCCATCGAAGGCCTGCCGGGGATGCTTGTCCCAGTATTGATCAAACTATGCGCAGGATCATGATTAATTTGATCGGTGTGCAGCGAGTTAATGATGCACATTTCGTCGGCAATGCTTTGTATGTGTGGCAGCACGTTTCCAATTTGATTCCCCGACTGACCGCATTTTTTAAAGCCGTGCTGAGGACCCAAAACTTTCAGTTTGTTGCGTTGCCCCTGCAGTTGAGCGATTTGTTGTCCTTCGGTGTACGACTTGGGCATGGATTGGCCATTCATCGCCGCTAACTTTGGTTTGTAATCCAACGTCTCCAAATGGGACGGACCTCCAGCCATGCAAAGGTGAATCACGCGTTTACACCGAGGCGGAATTACCAAATGACCGCCAACCCCCGCGGTTGCTGAACCTGCAAGCATCGAACTCAATGCGACTCCGCCGACCCCCGTCGACGTCCGCTTCAAGAACGTCCGCCGGGACAGTTGCGCAGCCCGCTTCAACTTTGCTTCGCTTGAATTTTCAAATTTCATTTTACTTTCTCAACACAAATTCATGCATATTCATTACGGCTCTACAAACCGATGTCCAAGCAGCCAGTTCCGCATCGGGAACGTTGAGCTGCTCAGTCGCAGGCTTCGAGGTTTGTCCGATCGAAATTAATTCTTTCGCCTTCTCAACATTCGCTTTGTAGAACTGTTGTTGGGATTCCAAAAGTTCCTCAATCACTTCCCTTTCACTTTCCAACGCTTCACGTGAAAAGGCTCTCTCAAAAATCAAATCAATTCGGTCTTTGGTCGAATCCCGCTTTTCCAAGGCAAGAGTCGCCAACGATCTCGCTGCCTCGACATAAGAAGGATCATTGAGCAGGACCAAGGCCGCTAAAGGCGTGCTCGAGCGGGGCCTGGCCGCAGTACACTCTTCACGAGATGGCGCATCGAACGTTTTCATCGCTGGATGTAAAAATTGCCGCTGCCAATGGGTATATAAACCACGGCGATACTGATCGACTCCGTTGCTCGCTTTGTACTTTCGTTTTGGGAAATTCAGGTGACGATATAGACCTTCCGGCTGGTAAGGCATGACGCTCTTACCTCCCTGACTCCTCACCAGCAAACCGCTTACGGCAAGAGCCTGATCCCGAATAAACTCCGCGTCCAATCGAAATCGGGACTGCCGCGCTAACATTCTGTTTTCGGGATCCAACTCTTGCAGATCCGTTCGAATACCAGAAGTTTGACGGTAGCTTTTTGTCAAAACGATTTCTCGAATTAGATTCTTAATGTCCCATCCCGAACTCATAAATTCAACGGCAAGTTGGTCCAATATTTCGGGATGAGTTGGCGGCTCGCCCTGAGAGCCAAAGTCGTCGAGGATGTTCGTGATTCCAGCGCCGAATAACAAACGCCATATGCGATTCACAAAAACCCGTGCGGTAAGGGGGTTATCTTGACTGACCATCCAATTAGCGAGATCGAGCCGGTTTGCAGGTTTGCTGCCCTCCCCGTCAATCTCCCAATTCGGGCCCCCTAAGACAGCGGGAACCGAGGGGCTTACCAGTTCGCCCGATTTGTCCATCCAATCCCCTCGTGCCAAAACTCGTATTTCGCGGGGCTCGACCGAAGTCGTTACCAGCGTAATCCGCGTATGGCCTTTGACGATTTGATCCCGCTCGACTTCCAACGCCTTGATCTGTTTTCTGGCTCTTTCATATTCCGGGGATACTGAAACATAATAGTCGTGAATCGCCTGTTTCTGTTCAGTGCTGCGATCGGACTCAAGAACCTTCAAAATATCCTGAATATCTTGTGGCATTGAACCAAGTGGGTTCGCAACCGCTTCCTCGACAGCGGTCCCCGACAATCGAAAATGGCCAAGCGTATGAGCGGAGTTATCGTGCTGTTGCCGAACAACGATTGTAAACTTTCCTTTTTTAAACGGGCCAGTTTTCGCCCGGACAACCAGTTCATTAGCCTTGCCGACCTGCGGAAGTACGGCCCAACCCCACGTGTTTCCGCGGGTGTCTCGATCAATCGCACTTGCTGCTGACCACTTCTTATCGGGATGCTGATTCGCGGATTGAGCCTGTTCGACTGTGGCACTCGCATCACTCAACTGGACCAATCTAGCCTTTAATTTTTCCGGCCACTCAGCAAAGTCTTTGTCGAACCAATCAAAGTACTGCAATTGATCACCGCTCATGAGAATCAACTCAGACACCACAAAATTTCCATTTGACGCTCGGCCCGGACCGTTGGAAGGGAGTGATTCATGCGGCAAGGCCTCTAATCTGATCGCCTCAAGTGAATCACCTACCTCAACAGAAACACCGTATATGGCTTGAGCCACATTCTCTCCCGAGATCAAAATCGAACGGTCAGGCTCCGCAACCGCTTTGACACCCTCGGGGACCTTGACCGAATCTGGCGATAGTGATTTCCAAATTGGCAACGATTTTATCAGCGACGCTTCCCAAGCCAATCGGCTTTGTATCGTGGAAGGCGATTGTGCGAGGCTTGTTTTTACTTTCGAAATCGCCTCGTCGATTGGGATCAATAAACCGGGCAGTTCATCATCTGAGACCTTAATGGAAGGTCCCCATAAACCAGTGTTGTGTGCACCAGCATAGAGTCCCTGTTCTTTTATATCTGCAAAGAACGCCGAAAACTCATAGAACTCCTTCGAGGAGAAGGGATCGAATTTATGATCGTGACACTCCGCACAACCGAGTGTGATTCCAAGCCAGACCGACGCGGTTGTCCGCACCCGATCCGACGCATACTTATTAAGATACTCCTCCGGTTGCACCCCACCCTCGGCCGACATCATCCCTAAACGGTTGTAACCAGAAGCGATTAATTGTTCCTCAGACGGATTCTCTAAAAGATCTCCCGCTAACTGCTCACGAGTAAACTGATCAAACGGCATGTTCGCATTGAAAGCTTCGATTACATAATCTCGATACGGTGAGACACTCATGTTTTGGTCGCCGTGATAACCAACCGTGTCAGCATAGCGCACTAAATCCAGCCAGTTGACTGCCATTCGCTCGCCAAAATGCGGACTTGCAAGTAAGCGATCGACTTCCGTTTCATAGGCTTTTTCCAATCCTCGCTTGATCACATCTGCTTTAAACTCAGTAATTTGAACCGGACTTGGTGGCAGACCAATCAAATCTAGATTCAGCCGACGCAGCAGCGCGCCAGGACTCGCCTGCTTCGACGACTTAAGCCCCAAACTTGCAAGTCGCTCTTGAATTGACTGGTCAATGAAGTCCTTAACCAAACCCTCTCGCTTTTTAGCAACAGGTGATTTAAAGGCCCAGTGTTCGGCCCACGTCGCGCCTTGGGCTACCCAGGCGACAATGAGTTCTTTCTCACTCTTTGTAAGTGTTTTTAAGTGATCACTCGGCGGCATGACTACATCAGCATCAGTCGATAAAATTCTCTCGACGAGCAGACTGGCATCAGGGTCTCCGGGAATCAAAATCCCTAATTCAGGATCGAGCAAACTTGCTTTTTGGTCAATTCGAAAGTCAGCTTGATGCTTGGACTCATCTGGACCATGACAAGCGTAACATTTATCAGCCAAAATCGGCCTGATTTGGGACCCAAAGTCAATCTGATCCGAGACAACCTCTTGCCCCGTTACGAAGCCAGTTGAATTTACTCCGACCAAACCGAGGAAAACAAAGAAGCAAAAACGGAAGGCACTAACAGAACGCCGCTGCAGATTCTGATTTTTTTGGTAAGCACCAATCATGGACTCATTTCTCAATATTTAAACCAGTTGTCGACTTATCAAATGATAGTCGGTCACAGCGTATTAGTTTACCAAAAACCGAAAGCTCTTGCTTAACGGATTCTGCGTGGACCGCTAACAAAAATGTCTTACGGTCGGTGGAACTTTTTACTGACGACAAACTATTTTTTACAAAGTGCCTTCGCAATCCAAATTATTTGAGGAAACGTTCAATTAATCCGATTTTGATGAGAACTAGAGAGAACCAAGATGGCTCGGATTCGTGTAGATTATTAAATAACAGCGACCCGCCCTCGAGGCACCGATCGGATTAAGCCACGAATCAGTGTATATTTAGGGACGAATCTCCACCGGCAACCATTCACCTTTATCTTTTATACGAATATACACTTGAATCTGCGCAACTCACCGACGTTAAACAGTCGTATCGAGGACGATCCAATCGTAGATGGATTGCCCAAGCGCACTACTTTTATTCCGCTGCGGCAAAAGGACCTTCAAAAAGTACTGATTAACAAATTCGAGCTCGGCGACAGTGAACTCGGGGAGTATAAGAAACTTTGCTCCCGTCTTCAGGCTATTTTTCACGTCGAGCATCTGGCGAGCTTACTTTACCTTGAAGAGATCTACGACACGCTCGATCCCGACAGCAATATCGTCGATCTCGAAACGGTATCCGTCGAAAAACGAGAAGCGCTTACCAATGCTCTGCTGAATGAGGTTGAAAAACTTTTATTTAGCGCCCATTACAAACGTCTATCGAGAGAGGAATTGGAACGGGCCATTGAAGTTGGATGCCAATGGGGCGTTCAACTGGACGTTAACTTCGACATGTACGAGCGTTTGGAAATCTTTGCCAGAGGGTACCGAACTGTCCAACTAACCCGTCGCCGTTGGCAGAAACTGTTCCGACTCGAATCGATTGAGCTTCCCGAATTTCAACGGCTGATCATGGCTTTTCGAATGAGCCCGGCACTTAACGCTGGTAAGAAGGATAAGTTCAAGAAAAATCAAAAATCTCTCGATGAAAAATTTGTCTACCTAAAAGCGTTTAAAAACATTCCAGAAAATGATCTCGAGATTTTGTTGCCGGGATCTAAAGTTCGTCTTACCAAACTAGACCGCGCTAAAATCCTACTTCCTACCCTTTCAGGCATGGCGTTTACAATCTGGAAAGTCGCAAGAGGCGTTCTAGTATTATCGCTCGCCTTTCATTTTGCCAACATTCTTGGATGGGCAATCTTGATCGGAGCCATCGGCGGTTACGTCTTTAAATCAGTTCTCAGTTACCTGAATACAAAGAACAAGTATCAATTTGGATTGACCGAAAGTCTCTACATTAAGAATCTGGACAACAACTCAGGCGTCATCTATCGCATTCTGAACGAAGCCGAAGAGCAGGAACTGTGCGAAGCGGTCCTGGCTTACACGTTCCTTTGGAAATGTGCCGGAACTGAACAAGGATTGACCGAAGACGAATTGGACAAATTAGTCGAAGAGTTCCTTGAACAGACCACGGGCATTGATGTCGACTTCGAGGTTCACGATGGTCTTGAAAAACTAGAGAGACTAGCGCTCGCTACAAAGAACGACCGCCAGGAGTGGACCGCCTCCCCGATCCACCTTGCAAGCGAGCTCTTAAATAAAAACTGGAGCGAATTATTCGAATCTCGCGTTGCCCAAACGACAGGTTTCGATCACCCGCTTGATGACGGCCTGTTCACAAACTAATTTCAGGTATTCTCAGGCAGTGACCAGACATTACACCCTACACCCCAACTTTCATTGGAACTAAAGTGAGCGAAACGAAACTATCCCATCGACAAAGCCAGCTACATTACAGTCGTGCCAAACAATTAATGCCTGGCGGAGTTAACAGTGCTGCGAGGGCTTTTGGAGCTGTCGGCGGGGAACCGATCGTTTTTGAACGGGGAGAAGGAGCCTACCTCTTTGACGTCGACGGCAATCGATACATTGATTTTATTGGCAGTTGGGGCCCCATGATCTTTGGACACCAGTTCGAACCGGTCAAAGAAGCTGTCCATGCGGCGGTCGAACGTGGAACAAGCTTTGGCGCACCGACAGTTGCCGAAAACGAACTAGCCGAATTGGTAATCGACGCCGTGCCCAGCGTGGAAATGGTACGCTTGGTCAACTCTGGTACCGAAGCAACGATGAGCGCGATACGACTATCTCGCGGATACACTGGACGTGATTTAGTCATCAAATTTTCTGGAAATTACCACGGCCACGTCGATAGTCTCTTAGTCGCCGCCGGTAGCGCCGCGGCCACTCTCGGCGTCCCAAATTCACCCGGCGTTACGGAAGGAACCAGCCGTGACACACTGGTTTTACCCTACAACGATTGCGAATGTTTGACAGAGACTTTTAAGCATCACGGAGATTCCATTGCAGCAGTTATTTTGGAACCAGTCTGCGGAAACATGGGTTGCGTCATTCCAACTCCTGAGTTCCTACAAACGCTCCGACAAACCACCGAAGATGCTGGGAGTGTTCTCATCTTCGATGAAGTGATGTGCGGTTTTCGCGTGGCCCACGGCGGTGCCCAGGAACTGTTTGGCATGACTCCCGACTTAACTACCATGGGAAAGATTGTTGGCGGTGGACTGCCACTCGCCGTGTTTGGAGGAAAACGTGAAATCATGCAACACGTTCTACCTGCCGGGAAGGTCTTTCAAGCAGGAACGCTGTCCGGCAACCCGATTGCCACTGCCGCCGGGATCGCAATGTTGAAGGCGTTGCGAGATCAGCCACCTTATGAATACCTGGAAGGATTGAGCCAAAAACTAGAGTCCGGTTTAAGAGCAGCCGCTGAATCCAATGGAATCGAACATTGCATTCAGCGTGTTGGCAGTATGATGACTCTATTTTTCCAAAACGGCCCCGTCACCGACTGGGAGTCTGCATCTCAATCCAAGACGGATCAATTTTCAAAATACTTTTGGGGATTAATCGATGATGGCGTCTACATGCCTTGCAGTCAATTTGAGGCATTGTTTATCTCAGCGGCACATACCGAAGAAGACATCGAACATACGATCAAAATGGCTGATCGCGTCATGAGTCAAATCGCCAGTTAACCAATCAAGCCGCAGACCAACGGCAGCCAACGAAACTCACCCATCTCAAATAGTTGGACTGGTTAGACGCTCGCCTTCTCACTCAAGAGAATTTTTTTCTGGTAGCGACTTTGAACAATATCAGTCAGAACTAACACAGCGAGCACAAAGTAGAATGTCGTCTTGGTCATTGGCTCTACTGCGCTTCCAAAAATATTGATATGTGCAAGATGACCACCTTCACTGACCAACATAATTCCGACAACGAACAACACGAACAGCCCAAGCACTTCATACATCCGGTTTTTCTCTAAGAACGTGGCAACGTGGTCTGACAGCCAGACCATCATGACGCCACTAATGACGATCGCGGCGGCCATCACCCAAAAGACATCCGAAAGAGCCATCGCGCTTAAAATTGAATCGAATGAGAACACAAGATTCATTACCACGATCCAAAAAATCACAGAGCCGACTGATTTTTTCTTCTTTTCACCACCACCATGATCGTCGTGCTCCAACCGCGTCATGTGCCAGATCTCCTTCATCGCGGTATAAATAATAAAACCGCCGCCCGCTAAAACAATTAGGCTGTGAAGGCTGAAACTAGCCTCGAAAACTTTTAAATCAATTTTGGGTAAGGTCGTTTGTTCAAACCAGTCTTTGAGATAGACCAAAAAGCAAAGCAGACCGATCCGTAAGAAAATCGCAATCCCAATTCCCCAGGACCGGACCATTTGCCGCTTATCAGCGGGAGCATGCTTCGATTCGAGTGAGATATAAAGGAGATTGTCGAACCCCAATACCGCTTGCAACAAGACCAAAAAACCGAGTGTCGTCAAATTTGCTAAGAGCCCAGGCTCCACCGCAGCTTGTCCATCACCTTCCAGTGATGTTACTTCTCCCGCGCTATCGGGCTCAAACCCCCACGCCTGGGTTGCCTCGTTAAACAACGAAAGTGCAACTAATCCGATCGCGGCATAAAACGTAAAGCGGTAAATCATCGCCAGATAACGCATTTGCTCTCTCACTAACTAAGTTCTTAGGAAGCCTGAGTCTAT
The DNA here is from genome assembly GCA_029251085.1 of Mariniblastus sp. Lineage (GTDB taxonomy): Bacteria > Planctomycetota > Planctomycetia > Pirellulales > Pirellulaceae > Mariniblastus. The sequence continues at coordinate 23,311 of JAQXDZ010000031.1, read as the reverse complement.
CAAATTCGATGATTGGTTTGCTACCCGTTCTTCTAACTAAAAATAGACGAACTAGGCAAAAGATGTTTGACGGAGGCAACCCCTCAATCACTTTTGTGTTTCAGCAACCCAGCCCAAAACCATCTACACGGTTAATTTATTTTGCTGTTTTTGATTCCTCTTTGTCTCATGTTTAATTTTGCTGCGGCGTCTATTACAATCTAACTCATTCGTCACAAAATCCTGATGGTTAAATCGGTCAATGAGCATTTTAAAGGCGGTGATCACCGCAGCCGCCCCGGACCAAAAACAACTTCCGTTGCAAAGCCTTGTTGATCAACAAGGCAAAACAAAAACAGCTCTTCAGTTGATTGCCGATGAAGCCGTGACGGCCGGCGTCGAAGAGATCGCAGTCATCATTTGCCCGGGAGAACAAGATAATTACGTAAAGGCTGCTGGAGAGCACGCTTCTCGCCTAACCTTTATCCCCCAAGATAATCCCCGTGGTTACGGAGACGCATTGTTGCGAGCTCGAAATTTTGTGGGAGACGACCGGTTTCTGCATCTTGTGTCCGACCACGTCTACCTTAGCCAACACCCACGTGGTTACGCCGGCCAACTGATTGATATTGCGACCGCGGAAAACTGTGCCGTATCCACAGTCCAACCCACGCGAGAAAACCTCTTGCCTTTCTTTGGAACGGTCGGAGCGACGAGGCTTGCGAATCGGCAAAAGTTGTACGAAATCAAAAGCGTCATGGAAAAACCAACCCCAACACAAGCAGAACAACACTTAATTGTGGCTGGCCTTCGCGCCAGCCATTACCTGTGCCTCTCTGGAATGCACATTCTCACCCCCACCATAATGAACCTTCTTGAAAAAGAGATGCGGTCTGCCGAGCCTGGCAACAATATCGCTTTATCCCCCGCGCTTGAGGAACTCGCAAAATCTGAACGATACCTCGCGACCGAAGTCGACGGCGGCCGATACAACATTGGCGTCCAATATGGCTTATTAAAAGCGCAGGTCGCCTTGGCGTTATCAGGTAAAGACCGCGACGAGATTTTAACTGAACTACTCAACCTTGTTGCTGAAAGTAAACCAAACTCTCGTCAAACCCCCTCATCGGGAGCTTAAATCCGATGAACTTGAACGCCGATCAGGAAAAATCACTCGCTGGTAAAGACAAAACCACCGACTGGCGATCTAACCGCTTGGTCAACGTCATTGAAACCAGCGATAATGACTTGAGAAATCAAGCACTCGATGAGCTTTGTCGTGGGTCAACAAGCGAAGAACTTTTGGGCGATTCCGCAGCGCTAGATCAACTTTGGCGAACCACTGACAACCTATACACTCAAGTCCGCGCGTTGTTCTTTCTTTCGGCAATTCACCGATACCATTTACCGAAACAATTCGACCGGTCTCGATCCGCACCGGGAAAAATTCCTTTTGACAGTTATCGGCAACTGCTTGAGCGCCGGTTCATCGAGTCAATCGATTCCTTGCTGACCGCTCAGACCGAGAACGGTCCGAGCGATGGAATTTCAAGTGCTCTGGCTCAAGCCTATCACGAACTCGCCTTTCAACGCCTTGCAGATCAAGTCCGAAAAAGTGTTCGTACGGTGCGGGGCAATCAATGGATGTTTCGAACCGGCCATCCCGACGATCATCCGCTAAGATTCCGGCCCGAGCTACTGGCTCGAGATGAAAACTCCCCGGCGTTTCCCATTCTTTCAGAAACAACAGCCGTGAGAATGGATTTCTCTCACAGTGGCTGGAGCGATATTTTCTTTCTGGGAATGGATTTCCCTGCCGGTGCAAAAGTCATCAATGCTTCGATCAATCTCGGCGTCGTCGACAGGGACGAACAACCTCAACCTCCCATTGAATGCTATCTTCGCGTAATCGACAGACCTGTCTTACGTTTAGTTAGCATCGACCTTAAGTCGACGGCTGAGATTCAATCGATTAGTGAAGTGTTTGACTTCGCGGCAGACTACCTTGGATTATTAAAGGCCGCAGTGATTGCCTCAGGAATCGTGCCCGCCGGCATGGACGGCTGTGGCGAGTCGATTAAGCCTTTGCTCGAACGCCTCGTTGGCCCAGGTTTGGGAATCGAAATCGTTAGCAAAGTTAACGACATCCCCAAGGGATCTCGCCTTGCCGTCTCCACTAATTTGCTTGGCTCTTTGATATCAGTCTGTATGCGAGCAACAGGACAAGTCTCAGCGCTCGCGGGAAAACTTACCGAACCGGATCGTCGGATCATTGCGGCCAGAGCGATTCTTGGTGAATGGATCGGTGGATCGGGCGGCGGTTGGCAGGACTCAGGAGGCGTTTGGCCCGGTATCAAGCTGATCGAGGGAGCCGAAGCAACTGAGTCCGATCCCGAATGGAAAATAAGTCGTGGACGCCTACTCCCTCGCCACACGATTTTTGGCTTTGATGAAATCACTGAGGATACCCGGCAAAAACTACAGGACAGTTTAGTCCTCGTCCATGGTGGCATGGCCCAAAACGTAGGCCCAATCTTAGAGATGGTCACCGAGAAGTACCTTCTTCGTTCAACCGAGGAGTGGCAGGCCAGACTGGAAGCAATTGAAATACTCGAAGACATTAAAAAGGCGTTACTCTCCGGAGACATTCGGGCTCTTGGAGAAGCGACGCACCGCAATTTCAACGGACCTCTCCAGAAAATCATTCCTTGGTGCACAAATCTTTTCACCAACACGCTGATCGAAAAGTGCCAGTCAGCCTACGGTGATCGGTTCTGGGGATTCTGGATGCTCGGAGGAATGGCCGGCGGCGGCATGGGGTTTATCTTTGACCCGTCGGTCAAACTGGAAGCTCAAACATGGCTGCAAGAGACAATGCAGACGACCAAAGTGGAATTTGAATCTCGACTACCTTTCGCTATGGATCCGGTAGTCTATGAATTTGAAATCAACGACCAAGGTACATTTGGAACACTATCTCCCGCCGCAAAATCCCAGATGCCTTACGAATATTACGCGTTGCTTATTCCTGAGTGGCTGAAACTGGAACCGCGAGATTTATCAGCTCTTTCCCGGTTTGAAATGGAAACCCTTGGAGCGGAATACCGAACGGAATCCGATGCTCCCAAATTTCGAATTTTGGTGGAAAGCATTCTTCCCGGCAAGGATAGCGAATCCGAAGCGTCTGAATCACTCGCCGATTTATTAAACCGGCATGGATTTGACCGTGAACAACACGAGCAAATCCGAGCCGACCTTAAGTCGGGGCGATACGGACTAGCTCAAAATCGACTACCGATTAACACGAGCATCGAAGATGTCTCCCCGACCGACGTGATCGATACCGGTAATTCGATTAACCAGACTCACTTAGACCTTGGTTGTGATGCTCTCCGCGATGGTCGCGTTGCGGTGGTCACACTAGCCGCAGGCGTCGGGAGTCGCTGGACTGAAGGTGCCGGCGTCGTCAAAGGCCTGTATCCGTTTCACCAATTCGCTGGAAAGCACCGCAGCTTTCTCGAGGTTCATCTCGCCAAAAGCAACAAAATTGGTCGCCAGCACGACCGCCACTTCCCTCATGTCATCACAACCGGATACCTCACCGATCAACCTATCCAGCAACACCTTGCCAAGTTTTCAAATTATCACTATCCGGGGGATGTATTGATTTCTCCCGGACAATATGTCGGCCTGCGGACCATTCCAATGATGCGGGACCTACAATTTCAATGGGAAGAAATGCCGCAACAGTTGCTCGATGAGCAGCAAGAAAAAATGCGGGCAAGTCAAAGGTCGTCCTTGATCGCCTGGGCGAGACAAACCGGCGAAGGTCTTGATTATCGCGACAATTCACCAATGCAATGCCTGCATCCGGTTGGACATTGGTACGAGATTCCTAATTTAATTCGTAATGGCACACTCAAAAGATTATTGGACGACCACCCGCAACTCGAAACGCTGCTTCTTCATAACGTCGACACGCTCGGGGCAAATGTAGACCCAGGTTTATTAGGCTTGCATTTGGCCAGCAAGAAATGCTTGTCCTTCGAGGTAATTTCCAGACGACTAGAGGACCGGGGAGGTGGCTTGGCCAGAGTCAATGGCCAACCGAGGCTGCTTGAAGGCCTTTCGATGCCCAGAGAAGAAGACGAATTCAAATTGTCTTATTACAACTCGATGACAACTTGGATTGACGTGGACCGCCTACTTGCCGTTTTCGGACTCAAACGATCCGATTTGGACAATGCCACCAAAGTAGATGCTGCCATCCGGCAATTAAGCTGCCGCATGCCGACCTACATTACGATCAAGGACGTCAAGAAGAGATGGGGACACGGTCAAGAGGATGTTTTCCCTGTCTCACAATTTGAGAAACTTTGGAGCGACATGTCAGGCTTACCTGAAGTCACGGCGAATTACTTCGTTGTCCCGCTCGCCCGCGGCCAGCAATTAAAACAGCAGGCGCAACTTGACGCATGGCTGCGAGATGGCACGGCTGAGTATGTAGACGGAATTTGCGATTGGAACTACTAATCGCGGTAAGCTCACGGACTGGAATGGCGAACACCGTTCACCGAGTGCCACTAGTGGAGCCTTTCATGGGATCCATTACCAGGCAACAAATTCCATAAACGATCGCAACAAATCCTAGCAGAACCACGTTCATTAACGCACCTTGAATGATGGTAGTTGCGAAGCTAAACATCAAGGCTGGACCAAATTCTTCGGTGAAAAATGCAGACGTATCGCCATCTGCGGGGTAAACCGCCATCGTGATAAACCTGCCAGCGGTCGTCGAAGCGATTCCCAAAAATAAATCCAGGGGCGTCAAAAGTGGAGCCGCAGAAAAAACAATACGAATCGTATAACTAATTTTTACTGCCCTTCGTAAAACCCGATCCTGCAGAACACGCTGAACAAAAGATGTACCTTCCAAAAGAGTATAGCCAATAACGTAGCAAAAGACGCCAACCACCATCCCAAGAATTGAAGGGAAAGTACCGTTTGTGAACGCGAGTCCCAAAAAGAAACTCGGAGTAGCGCAAACGTAACAAATAAGAAACCATTTAGTAAATATCCAGGGCAACCCTTGCCAAAAAGTCTTCTCCGACCTCTGAACTTTCTGAGGCTCATATTGCGTCGAGGCTTGATACGGATTGGCCGAGGCAGTGAATGGGTTATCGCTATCTTGTTCAGGTCTTTCGATCATTCGCTTTATAAACTAAACACAAAAACGGGTTGAATTTCTTAGCCGGCTTGCGAGCGAAAGTATAATTCCCGACGGAAAAAAATCGACCCAAAATAAACCGCTCCGAGTCAAATTGGCTGACTTCCCGTTTGGGAATCACCACATTCGGTGCAATCAAGAGGCGACCCAGCATTTAACCCAAAACCGGATCGAAAACGCTTAACTTTGATTGGCAAGCTTGGGATTTTGTTCCCCAGTCACTTTGATCAATTTTTCCCTAAACGCGTTACAGAGCGACTGCATCTGCTCGATATCAAGTTGCTCGGTTCGCGCGTCGGCTCCGTGCCCCAATTCAGCGAGCACCTCGTCAACATCCGTCTTGGTCAATTGATCTTTGAAAGCGCTGACCGCAACGGATCGCATGAACTTACGCCGATGGAAAAACATAGCTCTGACAAACGCGTAGAAGAAATCTAGGTCTTCAAATTGTTCGCGTCTCTCTGGAAAGTGATGGATGTGAATAATCGCGGAATCAACCTTTGGACGCGGCCAGAAAACTTTGGGGGACATGATACGAACTATTTCGACGTCGCAAATACTCTGTACCCAAATACTCAATGCTCCGTAATCTTTTGACCCGGGACCCGCCACCAATCGGTCAGCGAGTTCCTTTTGAATCGTGACCGTCATCGTTTCGGGAACGATTTCAGAACGCAACAAATTTGAGATGATTGGCGTTGCCACATTATACGGAAGATTAGCAGCCAGCTTAAACACTCGCCCGTCTTCTACCTGCATGTGGTGCTTAATCGCAGCAATCACTTCAGGAGCAAACTGATTTTTATTTTTTAGAGCATCCTGTTTGAGCATTTGGATGTTGTCAAATACCTCTAATTCCTCGGATGCCATCTGATATAGGTACTCGTCAATCTCTACCGTGATGACCTGTGCCGCCTGCTCAGCAAACAAACCGGTCAGCGACCCCATCCCCGTACCAATTTCAAGAACGACGTCGTTCGCATTCAATTGCGCACTTTTTGCGAGAAGGTTCAGCAGGTTGAGGTCGATTAGAAAGTTTTGACCATGCCGTTTGTTCGGGTTTAGACCGACTTCTTCGAAGCGCCTTGATAGATACGAAACCGTTTGTCGATTGACTTTAGCCATGATACTTACTTGCGTTCCAATTGCTGCTGGACGTACTTTGCCAGCAAATCAGTTTCAATATTTACGTTGTCACCAACCGCACGGCGACCTAACGTTGTGACCTCTAGCGTATGAGGAATCAATGCCACACTAAACCGTTCTTCTTCGACATCGACAAGCGTCAGGCTGATTCCATCGACGGTCACCGATCCCTTCGAGGCCATTTGCCGAGTGAGTTCCGCTGGAATTCGAAACCAATACTTTGCCCACTCTCCGTCTTGGCTGATTTCATCAACCACCCCGAGGCCATCAACATGCCCCGAAACATAATGCCCTCCCATTCGCTGCCCAACCTGAAGCGAACGCTCTAAATTGACATCAGACCCAGTGACCAGATCACCGAGATTGGTTCGCTTCAATGTCTCTTCGCCTGCCTGAAAAGTCAGGCAAGACTCATCGATTGCGACAACGGTAAGGCAACATCCGTTGATTGCGATACTGTCTCCAAGTGCGACTCCGACGGAAACGAGAGAACCTCTAACCTCGAGGTCAGCTGAACTCCCTTGAGTCGAAATAGATTCGACGATTCCCTTTTCTTCGACTAATCCGGTGAACAAACTTTTAACCCTTCAACTTACGACTGCAGACCCAATCGGCCTACGCTTGCCATATTTGCCAATCAACTCCTCAAAGTAGAAGCCAAAAGGCCGTTTTTTTCAATGACAAATCATAGGGATCCACACTCAGGAAGGTTTCTTTACCATTGAAAACGCTATAATCGATGACGTTGCTCGAAACTGAAGTCCATTCACCCAACCCACCGCAAAATCCATGCTCAAATTTGCAAACCTTACTTTGAGATCCCTGGCACTCCTGTTTTTGATGCTGATCGGTGTTTCATCACCGGCGGCAGCGGATGAGCCGAGACCAAACTTCATTATTATTTTCGCCGACGACCAAGGCTACAACGATCTCGGCTGTTTCGGATCCGAAAAGATTAAAACCCCCAATATTGATCAACTCGCAGCCGAGGGGCGAAAATTTACTAGCTTTTACGTACCCTGCTCAGTCTGCTCGCCATCCCGTGCAGCTTTGCTGACTGGTTGTTATCCCAAACGTGTCGGCATGGAGAAGCACGTACTTTTCCCCAAAAGTAACTACGGACTCAATCCTTCAGAACATACGATCGCGAATCATCTCAAAGGGCTCGGCTACTCAACGGCCTGTATTGGAAAATGGCATCTCGGACATCTGCCCGAATTACTACCGCGCCAACAAGGATTCGACTCTTATTACGGAATTCCGTATTCGAATGATATGAATCACCCAGACAATAAAAACAAACCGAAGATTTCAAGTGATGAACGCTGGACCAACCAAGCCTCAGCCGTCACGCATTGGAATACGCCTCTTGTCGGTAACGAAGAGATCATCGAACTTCCAGTCGACCAGCGCACCATCACCAGACGTTACACAGATAAAGCAGTCGAATTCATTACGGCAAATAAAGACAAACCATTCTTTCTGTACCTCCCTCACTCGATGCCGCATATCCCGTTGTACGTACCCGAAGACGTTTATGACCCCGACCCCAAAAATGCCTACACCTGCGTAATCGAACACATCGATGCAGAAGTTGGCCGACTGGCTCAAACCGTTCGCGATCTTGGCCTAGCGGACAACACCTACATCATTTACACCAGCGACAACGGCCCATGGTTACAATTCGGCAGCCACGGCGGCAGTGCCGGGCCACTTCGCAGCGGAAAAGGAACGACTTTCGAAGGAGGCCAGCGTGTTCCTTGCGTGATGTGGGCACCCGGCCGTATCCCTGCTGGCACCTCGACTAATGCCTTTAGTTCCACACTCGACCTGTTGCCAACGATTGCCTCCCTCACCAAAAGCAAATTACCGGCAAACAAGATCGACGGAAAAGATATCTCTGCCACGTTAATATCTGATCGCTCGCCGCGAAATGACATGCTGTTTTATTCTGCCAGGGGTGAACTGCAAGGTATTCGCGAGGGCGACTGGAAACTCCTCGAAATTACAAAGGTCAATCGCAAAAATAAAACCTCACAAACCACCTCCTATCTGTTTAATTTGGCGGATGACATTGGCGAACAAAACAACCTCTTTACCCAATACCCTGAACGGGCGGGGAGAATGAGGATCCAAATGCAACGCCTCGATGCTGAGATAACCGAAAACGCAAGGTCGGTTTGGCGCAAAACCGAATGACGTCGAATGACCACGATCGCTCCTGCATAAAAAAAGACAACATTAACGGCCAACAACGGGCGGCAAAACTAACGTTGCAGGGCAGGGCAGTGAGTTCGCAATCTCACTAAAGAAACCCCTTTCGGAATTTCGATGAATGGGGACAATATGAGCCAATCACCTTAAGAAACCAAAGTAATAGTGGAAGCTAAACATGGATAACATTGTAGAAATCAAAGGCCGACAAATTCTCGATAGCCGTGGGAATCCGACAGTCGAAGTCGATGTCACCCTCGCAGACGGTTCATTCGGCTCTGCCGCTGTTCCCAGCGGAGCGAGCACTGGAGCGCACGAGGCGTGGGAAATGCGAGACGGCGATAAGTCCGTTTACATGGGTAAAGGTGTGACCCAGGCGGTCGCCAACATTAACGGCCCACTGGCAGAAGCGCTGATGGGCGTCAATGGCTGCGATCAGGGTCTCATCGACCAAACCATGATCGATTTAGATGGAACCGACAACAAATCGAACCTAGGAGCGAACGCTCTTCTCGGTGTGTCACTTGCTTCTGCAAAGGCCGCGGCTGTTTTCTGCAATCAACCCCTTTATCGCTATCTTGGTGGAGCGGCGGCAACGCTTTTGCCGGCTCCCATGATGAACATCGTTAACGGTGGAGAGCACGCTGACAACTCTGTCGATGTCCAGGAATTCATGGTCATGCCACTTGGTTTCGAAACTTTTAGTGACTCTCTGCGTTGCGGATGTGAAATCTTTCATAATTTGAAGAAGGTACTCCAGGACAAAGGGCTAAACACGGCTGTTGGAGATGAAGGAGGTTTCGCACCCGATTTAGGCAGCAACGTCGAAGCTCTTGATTTGATCATGATGGCAATCGAGAAGGCCGGCTATGAACCGGGGAAGCAAGTGCAAATCGCACTCGATGTTGCCGCCACCGAGTTCTACGATGAATCAAAAGGCGTTTATAAAATCGATGGTAAAGAGCTAGACTCTGGTGCCATGGTTGACTTCTTAGTTGACTGGGCGGACAAGTATCCAATCTGTTCGATCGAAGACGGTTGCAGTGAGGATGACTGGGACGCCTGGAAACTACTGACTGACAAATGTGGCGACCGTGTTCAATTAGTCGGCGATGATCTGTTCGTAACCAACACGACGCGTTTGCAACGAGGTATCGACGAGGGCATTGCAAATTCAATTTTGATTAAGGTAAATCAAATTGGAACCTTGACCGAAACCATTCAGGCGATTCAATTAGCCCATCGCAACGGATACACCAGCATCTCAAGTCACCGAAGTGGCGAAACAGAAGATTCAACCATTGCCGATCTCGCAGTCGCACTTTCGACTGGGCAAATCAAAACGGGTTCCGCGTCACGAAGCGACCGAATGGCCAAGTACAACCAGCTCCTTCGAATCGAAGAGCAGCTTGGAAACGCCGCCGTTTACGCTGGCCCTTTGTTTGGCAACAAGTAATTTAAGAATTCCCGATCGACAGTTGTTTGCTAAGCACTGTCGAGTTTGAATTTCAGAAAATGTCCGTCGGCAAACCCGGCGGGCATTTTTTTGTAGAAAACATGGTGCAAATCCGACTCTCAAACCACTTACAAATCACTTCCCAAAAGAAAAACTTGAAAACGCAGCCCTCGCATGAGCTGGATTAAACCTGCGAGGATTTGTTTTTTCCACCTCACTCTTTTATAGTTTGATCAAGGCATCTCGAGACGTGGTCCCTTTCACCCAACTTTAAAAAGGCATTCTCGCAAACAATGACGTCTTGGCTGACCGAAAACTCGACCGTCCCCATGATCGCCGGTGCGATCCTAACAATCATATTTATCGCCTTTTGGGTACATTCGCGGGAAAATGCGATGCTGAAAATTGCGATTGGCGTTGCGGTCATCACGGCGGCGATCGTCACCTGTGAGCAATTGGTCGTTACCCAGCGCGAAGAAGTTACCGACCAAATTTACGCTCTAGCAGATTCGGTTCAGCGCAATGACTTCGACGCCACGATGGACTTTTTTAGCGATGACCACGCTGAAACCCGTCAACGTGCCGACGCCGAGATGCCGAGATACGATTTTCAAAATTGTCGCGTTTCAGGCTTCTTCAATTTCAATCTTTTGCATTCCAAGCCACCGACTGCCGAGGTTCTCTTTAATGTTTCCGTTACCGTGCGAGTCGATAACGGCGCCGAACCTCTTTGGGGGCAACGGCGAATCAAGCTAACTCTTGAAAAAAACGAAGAAGGCGTTTGGAAAATCATCGACTATTCCCATAGCGACCCACGGTCTGGAATAACGCTCTAAGAAAATCTCTCTTGAAAATCGATAATCGAGCCTTGGCATCGACTGCATCTCACAAAGCCCGTTTAGTTTAATTACGTGACTGGTTCCAATCGACGAGTTCTCGATAGGCTACGCCGTCTCCTCCAAAAAGATCCAAGGAGGACCCAACTGTCACATCAACCTTGTGCTTGCTCACTTCTGAAACAAGGCGAACATCATCCATTGAAGCGACGCCGCCGGCATAAGTCATGGGAATCTTGCCCCAGGCTCCCAACAAATCAATCAGCTCAACATCCACTCCCTGGCACAGCCCTTCAACATCCGCGGCGTGGATCAAAAATTCATCACAATGGCCCGCAAGTTGGTCGAGAGTCTGGTGATTTACTGGCAAATCAGTCAAAGTTTGCCACCGATCCTTGGCTACCATCCAGCCTTGCTCTGTCCGTTTGCAACTCAGGTCAATCACCAAACGCGAGGCACCGATTTCACGTTCGAGTGCGATCAACTTGTGCTCTAAAAAATGCCCTGCGTCATCAAATAGGCAGCTGGTTACGATTACGTGACTCGCTCCTCGCTCAAGCCATTGGGCTGCGTTCTCCTGCCTGATGCCGCCTCCCAACTGCAGTCCACCGGGAAATCCCGCAAGTGCTGCAATCGCCGCTTCCTCGTTGCCTGACCCGAGTTGGATTACATGGCCGCCCCGCAAGTGGTCAGCCTTGTATTTTGCCGCATACCACAATGCTGTTCGGTCCGAAACAAAATTCACAACCAATTGGTCGTCTTCAGCTAAACGGTCGTTCGAGTCGTTAAGCGTGCTCCCCACGATTTGTTTTACGTGGCCTTCATGCAGATCGATACAGGGACGGAAAATGGTCATGGCCTTAGTCTAACCATAAATGTAATTATTCAAAATGACGTCCAAAAGAAGTCGCGTCCAGGAATAGTTAATTCAAACAGATTCGAGCTAAATATTTAGAACACCGATTCAATTTTCTTTTCCGGCCACCTAATGTTTGTTACAATTTCGCCTTTCAACCAGCGTTCCTTGGAGAGATTCGTGAAAAGCCCCATCCTTTTTATTGCGTTATTTATTGCGGTTCTATTTTTGACGAACCACTCATCTGCTCAAAACAACGATCTCTCTATGATTCCCGAAAATACAACCATTCTGTTCCTTGGCGATTCGATTACACAGGCAGGGGTCCGGCCGAACGGTTACGTCACACTCTTTAAAAATCATCTAGCAGAGAATTACCCCGATAAAAACATTAACGTTATTGGGGCGGGAATCAGCGGCAATCGAGTCCCGAACCTTCAAAAACGCTTGGATAAAGACGTTCTCTCAAAAAAACCTGATCTAGTCTTTATTTACATTGGCATCAACGACGTCTGGCATTCACAAAGTGGCCGAGGAACCTCGCCTGCCGATTTCGAATCAGGTCTAAAAGAAATCATTGGTAAGATTCAGTCACAAGGTGGAAAAGTAATTCTCTGCACACCGAGCATGATTGGAGAAAAAACGGACGGAACCAATCCACTCGATAAAATGCTCGAGGACTTTTCAGCGATCAGTCGTCGCGTGGCGAGTGAAACTGGCTCCCAATTACTTGATCTTCGAAACAATTTTGTGGGACACCTGAAAGAGAATAACCCAAAGAATCTCGCCAAGAACATTTTGACCTCCGACGGCGTACACCTAAACCCAGCAGGTAATCAGTTTGTTGCCAAACAAATGCTAGATGGATTAAAAACGCATGTTACCCACCCTCAAGCGTCCTCGGTTATCCGTCACATAGTATTGTTTCAATTTAAGGATTCCGTCCCCCAAAGCGAAGTTGACGCAATCTCGGCAGCTTTTAATCAGCTTACTGAAAAAATTGACGTCATCACTTCCCTTGAGTCAGGCACAAACGTCAGCCCGGAGAACCTTACCCAAGGTTATACACATGCGTTCATTGTAAGTTTTGCTAGTGAAAAAGATCGTGACGCCTACCTTCCCCACCCGGCTCACAAGGCATTCGTCAAAATGATTGACGGAAAGCTGGAGCAGGTTCTTGTATTTGACATCAAGACACCCTAATCGCACCGCGGATAAAACACTGCTTGCACTTTCTATCAGCGACACCGAAATTGAACCGATTACGCCTTCGAGGCAATTTGAGTCGGCATTTCGGCCGCTTTTTTAATGACGGCCCTCCTGTTTGAACAGTTTTTTTGGTTTCAAGGCGTGTTAACGCCGCGTTTGCTGAAAGTTTCTAAAGAAACTACCTACAAACGAACGAAACATAAAAACAGGAATCAGTGTTGCATTGCTAACAAGCCAGCAAAGTGACAAAGGTTCCTTGGGGGGGAATCAATAACCGAGCGTCTGTTCGGCTAAAAATCAGTACGCACCTTTGACCCGATTGGTGTTGACTGATTGCATTTCTCCTTAGGCGACATCATCGTCACCACGTTTCAAACTGTACGTGAGTTTGCCGATTGTAAGGGGCCGATAATTCGACTCCGAATGATCTTAGCGAAATTGACTGATAGTTTGGTCAGACATGGCCGATGTCGTAACGGGAGGGTAAGTACGGACACGAACTCAACCCCAAAAAGCGATTACTTGTTTATCCCGACCCAGTTGGACGCACCGAGCGGACAAAAGGGGTAAGCAGTTACACTGTGAGAGCCAGGGAACTTTCTCTGTCTAGCCTGTGTAGCGAAAGACGATTCAAAGTGTTTATGGAGAGCCTGCGATGAAGGTGTTCACAACTGGACAGGTCGCTAAGATCTGCAAAGTGGCCCCGCGCACGGTCAGCAAATGGTTCGATTCGGGACGCCTCAAAGGCTACCGAATCCCCGGTTCGCAAGACCGTCGTATCCCACGCGAATACCTGATCAAATTCCTCAAAGAGCATGGTATGCCTTTGGGTGATCTAGAAGATGAAGCGATGGCAAAAATTTTGATTGTCGCTCAAGATCAGGTATTAATCGAAAATCTCAAGCGGGAGCTACCTCCCGAGAAATCTTTCAAAGTAGCTGTGGCTGCCAGCGGCTTCGAAGCCGGCATTCAAGCTGAAAGTTTTCACCCCGACTGCATCATCACCGATTTCTCAATCGGTAAAGTAGAGGCGATGCAAATCTGTCAAAACCTGCGTAAGAATCCCGATTTCTCGGAAACGATTCTCATCGCATTACTGCCAGACGACGGACAGCCAATCTCGTTCGACCGTTCGGCAATTAACGAAACGTTTAAGAAGCCGTTTGACGCGAGCTTGCTCGCTGAACGACTTCGCACACTAATCGGTTCATTGAAGGAACTTGTCTAAACCTTGCCCAAGGTTTATCGCCGCAGGTTCAAATTTGACCAAGTGTGTTCGCCGTCTTTCGCATAAACCGTTGCCTGTTGTCCCACAGGCAACGGTTTTTTTGTTGACACTTTGGCTGCTAGGCAATAAAAGCTGCCACCTATGTTTGCCGCGTTACTATGGGAATCACAACCCCAGAAAACGTCTTCCGGACGGGATCGCTTCCAAGGATCGCTGGGGTTAACCCGCGAATTGACCGGTTTGCGGGTGTCAAAGTGCCCATTATTGCGTTATTCTTGAGTACTTACTTCGGTATTTAATAAGAGATCAACGTGTTGCACAGCAACTGACCCCAATCACCTCTGACGATCCATTGAATTCACTCACTCATTTCGACGCTGACGGACATCCACGCATGGTGGATACCAGTGAGAAAACCGCGACTCACCGGACGGCAGTTGCAAGTTGCCGGGTGGAAATGGCCGCCGAGACCTTGGAACTGATTAAAAACGACCAATTCCAAAAAGGTAACGTGTTTGAGGTGGCGCGAATTGCTGCAATTATGGCGTCAAAAAGAACGCCAGACCTGATCCCCATGTGTCATCCCATCCGAATTGATTCGGTTGATGTTCGATTCACCTACGTTTCTGCCACCCAAATAAAGATCACCGGAACCGTTAAAGCAGTTGAGACGACTGGAACTGAGATGGAAGCGATCACTGCTGTAGGGGTCGGAGCGATGGTGGTCTACGACATGTGCAAGAGCGTCGATCGAGGGATGAAGATTTTGGAGATTCAGTTGGAAGAGAAGTCCGGCGGGAAAAGTGGGCATTTTCAACGGAAAACTGAGACTGAATAACGGCAGATTATGTTTCGCTTACCTCACCGAAGTCGAGCGAGATTATGGATAAGGAACGATTCGTGAGTCAAACAGCCAGCCGAACGGATGACAACGGGGTCACAGGAGCCCCACAATTGTCTGCCACAACCAACGGGCTTGAATCAGTTTACGAACCCATCCGAGCCGAGATGAGTTCGGTAGAAAGTATTCTACGTCGAGAACTCACAAACGAGGTTCCGTTCGTTGACGAACTGCTGAAGCACAGTTGGCTCCTCGGTGGCAAACGTATTCGCCCGGCTTTTTTGTTACTTTGTGGGGCAAGTTGTGGAACCATTAGTCCACCGCATTTGCAGATCGCGGCGGCGTTAGAGATGATTCACACCGCAACGCTCATTCACGATGACATCCTTGACGAGGCGCTGACCCGCCGCCATCGGGCAACTGCCAACTCCACGTGGGGGAACAAGATCAGCGTACTGCTCGGCGACTACCTGTTCACCCATTCATTTCACGTTGCCAGCCTTTCCGAGTCGTGTGAGGCGTTGCGG
Organism: Mariniblastus sp.; assembly: GCA_029251085.1. Lineage (GTDB taxonomy): Bacteria > Planctomycetota > Planctomycetia > Pirellulales > Pirellulaceae > Mariniblastus. Next base: position 7,792 of record JAQXDZ010000031.1, on the reverse strand, counting down.
ATGTTGGCCGTGGCTAGTAATCGCGTGTGCGAAGGGGAAATGAGACAAAACGCCTGGCAGGGCAATTTCGACCTTACTGAATCCGAATATCTACTGATGATAACGGAAAAGACCGCTGAATTGTGCGGTGTCAGTTGCCGTCTCGGAGCCTACCTTTCTGGTGCTTCCCAAGAGCAATGTGAGAACTATGAATCTTACGGCAGGCGTCTTGGTGTAGCGTTCCAGGTAATCGACGACGTACTCGACCTAGTTGGTAAACCGAATCAGGTTGGTAAGACACTCGGTACCGACCTAGTCAACCAAAAACCAACCCTTCCGGTCATCCATTGCCTCCAAAACATGGATCCTTCGGTCCAAAAAGAATTCAAAGCAATTCTCGCCGATCCCTCTTCGACCTGCGAATCATTGATGCCGTACTTAGCTGCCACCGATTCGATTCGTTACGCTCGTTCGGTTGCCGAGAGTCAAGCGAAGGAAGCAATCGACTTTGCCGATTCGTTGCCTTCTAGCCCCGCTGCGACAAGTCTGCGGGACTTGGCGGAGTTTGTCCTCCGTCGCTCACACTGAGCCCACGACTGCCGGGGATGCTGCTGATCTACCCCTGAACGATCCAATCGCGATCGATGTCGGTTAAAGGAATCCGTCACAACCGAATTCCCTCGCCAAGGCCGTGATTTGGTTTCTTTGATTCCGTATTAGGTGCGGAGACTCGCTAATCCCGCCTGGCTAGTTCGTCGTCAAGAAACCGGTTTTGCGAATTCGTATCGTCGAATGCCTGACCAATAGATTTCTGTCAGACCGCGACCTTCCTAAGCGTCGCTGTCGACATGCAGTTGATGCTTGTCGAAAATTGGCCGCACTTCTTCGAGGAAGTCATGGATATCTCGAAATTGTCGATAGACGGAGCCAAAACGAATGTATGCTACGTCGTCGAGTTCAATTAGCTTTTCCATCACCATCTCACCGATAATCTGACTTTCAAGCTCAGACTGACCATTCATGTAGACGCCCTGAATGATCTCGGTGATCACTTGTTCCACGCGATCCGTTGGGATGGGGCGTTTCCAGCAAGCACGCTCGAGGCCTTGTCTAATTTTTTCCGGCCGGAATGGCTCGCGCGAACCGTCTTTCTTCACTACGCGAATTTCCAATTCGGCAACCCGTTCGTAAGTCGTAAATCTTTTCTCACAATTGACGCACATTCGCCGACGCCGAATGGCAAAACCATCCTCGCCGGGGCGGGAATCGATTACTTTGTCATTATCAACTTGGCAGTAGGGGCACTTCATTTCAAACCAAATATGAGTTAGGTGTCATAAAGTATCGCAGCGATACCCCCTGAATAGGATGCCGTTAATATACCTCAATTGGTTCTGATAATAAACAAGCCGCCTGTAATTCCCACTATTTGAAGTTTGCCTGTACAATTGCCGGCAAAGTAAGTTTTTAAAAATCCAAAACAACTTCTTTATTCGCATTCACTTATTAACCATCCAAGACAAAAGGGCAGGGGCGCCAATAAATGGCAATCGCAAATAGATACTCCGTAAATTTCGCACTGATTAGTCTGCTCGGGCCTCTTACAGCAATCGGTTTGATCATTGCCGCGATGGCGACCGCCTTTCTCACGATAGATAAACTCAACACCAACCCGACAGTCTGGGTCTGCCTAGGTGTAGTATGCTTTCTTCTCGGTTGTTTTATCTGTTTCTCATACCTCACGGCGAAACGACTGAATCCATTTGAATATGATTCAGACCATCTCTATTTACGCAAAAGCATATTGGACAGCGAGTATCTACCGATCAGTTATCGGGCCTTAGAAGAAGTACTCTATTCTCAAAACTTGATCGAGCAGCTCGCAGGCACTGGCACCATCGTTTTGTCACCGAGCGATAAAGAGCACTCTCCGATCAGGCTTAAAGGAGTTCCTGATGTTAAATCGACAGCGGGCACTCTCGAGAAGTTGAGACTCGCCAAGCAATAATCAACCAATCGGTCTCGCATGATTTGCGGTTTGTCTCGTCAGGGTTTTCAACGAAAACGGCTTAATCAAAGCCAAAACGCGTCGTCGAAATCCGCTCACTAAAATTTAGATGCACCTGAATCACCCGTACTCCGCGAGACGTCGGTCAAGACACGGGTTGCAACCTGCCCACTGCAATTCGCCCACTGCAATTCGCTTTACGGATTGGGCGATTGCACAAACTGAGGTTTCAACGTCGCGTTCTGGGGGCGACTCGGGCATGCTTCACTTCTGCAACAAATCGCTTTGTATCTTTGGCGACAATCAGGGCAATTTAAAATATGAACCGCGATGCTCTTCTTATATTCAGCATCGGGGATTGTGCCACTTACAAAGGCAAGCAACTCAGCATTTACCGACGCACAGCTAACGACGCCAGCATCGATTGATACCGCGGTGTGCAGGGACCGCGTTGGAGTTTCCGACGGAGCGAAGATCGCCAAGACTACCGCGACGATGGTTCCCATCGACAAGCCAACTGCAGCGATTACGATACCGATCAATCCCCTACCAACCCGACTGGTCTCCGCGGTATCAAAAATTGTTCCAGGATGACAAGGATCCCAACCATCGTCTTTAGGCTCTCGTTTATTCATCAGTACATCAGAACATATAAAACTATTTTTTCAAAACTCTTGCAACAGTTTGACCATAATTTGAAATTCAAATTGTAATTCAAACCACAGCCAGCCAAATGTTCGTGAAAAAACAGCCGTTTATGTAATCGTTATTACTGAGCGTTAAAGCGAGGGACGTACTGGTTTGCCGCAAGCGTCGGCAAATTCATCGTCGGGGCCGGTTCATTCACCTCAGATGCAAGCCGATCGAGATCGGTAATTATGACCCGCCGTCGAGAGATCCGTAGAAAATTCTCTTTCTGAAGCTGGCCCAAAACAACGGTGACGGTCTCCCGTGTACTGCCGATGATACACGCCATTTCCTGATGAGACAGGCGAATATTCAACGCAATTCCATCGTCAGTCATCTGACCATACTTTTCGCAAAGCTCAAGTAAAAGATGAATGACGCGTTCGCGATTGGAGCGAAATAATAGGTTCCGAAGACGTTTTTCCACTCGTTGCCGACGGTAACCAATTAACTTGGTAACTCCTAAAACGATCTCAGGATACTTCCGGATAACCACGCGAAGCGCCGGTTTCGGTAACAGAACCAGCGTTGTCTTCTCAGTTGTCTCGACGTATTCGTCCCGTCTCTCAGTTCCTAAAAGAGACAGCTCGCCGAAAATCTCACCTGAATCGATGAAACCAAGGATCGACTGCTTCCCATCGGGAGTCGCGTGACAGATTTTCACTCGCCCCTGAGCTACCAGGATAACACCGTCCGCCTGGTCTTGAGGCAGATAAACGGCTTCTCCCCGTTTCAACTTACGCATCCGCGACTGGGACTCGAGTTCCGAAATATCTGCGGCAGACAACTGTGAAAACAAGTTGCAATTTTTGATGTACCAGAAACTATCAGCCATCTTAATTCCCCTGACCAAAACCATAACCAGCGAGATACAACGCAACGAAGCATCTCAAGCCGACATCACTCACCCGACCTACTACATAAACTAGATGAGCCAAACTGTGTTTTTATTTACGTAAAGGAGCGATAAAAGGGCTAGATAATTTAATAAAATCCTTGTATGCCCAGCAAATAACTACGAAATTACAAGTAAAACCTACTCCGATTGCCGCGTATCCTCCCGATCTTATCTTCCACCACCACGAGACCCGCGAGAACCACCGCCGCCCGTGCTACCGCCGCGTGGGCTACCGCCGCGTGGGCTACCTGATGGCTGGGCACGCTGTTGAATCGCTTTTATAAACGCCTGCCGTTGGGCATCTGCCTGCGCTGCATCGCTTTTCGAGGAAGAGTTACTTGAACTACTGGGAGTAGCCGATTTTGCCCCTTCGACTGCCTCACCCGTTTCGGGATCGATGTTGACAATTTTATTTCCAAACATAGCTCGCAATGTCTGTTGCATTAGGTCTACGTCGCCAACATCCGGGATGATTTCAAATTTCTTAGGGGCGCTAAGATCCGGACGATCAAGTTCCTCGACTCGCTTTAACACTTCTTTGTACAGAAAGTCCGGACCAGTCACTAAGATTGTACTCGTTACAGCATCGACTCCAATTTTCCCCTTCGGCTTTGATTGCTCGAGGTCACTTGAACCACCTCGCCCACCTTTTCCGCCGCCTGCTAACGACTGCATCATCTTCATCATTTGCGCGGCTTGCTGATCTTGACCGCCGCCCTGCGATTTTTGCCCGTTGTCGAGCAGTTCGGAAAGTTGCTGCTCAATGATATTTTTTAGTTCCGTTGGATCGCGATGAATTACATCGATGGTATAAAACTCACCCAACAATTCGGGGTTCCTGGGAGGCTCTGCTTTGTCCAGTGTATCGATTAGGTTTGTGATCTCTTCAATGTCATTGCCTGTCGCGCCGCGAACCCAAAGCAAATTAAACTTCATATCGACGCCAAACTGAACGTCTCCCTCAAGCGTTCCACCAACGCCGCCTCCGAGGTCGCCGCCCAACAATCCGCCGAGCAAGTCTCCACCACCGCCGAGCATATTACTCATCATTCCGCCCATGATGCCGCCAGCACCGCCGCCACCGCCACCACCACTATCAGCGATTCCGTAATACTCTTCCAAAAACCCAAGCATCTCATCGGCACCACGGTAAATCAGCTGATAGAACTGCGGCCCCTGTGCATCCGAAACGGAGCCCAGACGATTGTAAATTTCGGTTTCCAAATCATCCAAAGCATCAAAATCCTTGGAGTCTAAGACCATTCCAAATTCGGTAAATTTAATCTCGATAGGAGAGCCGGGGACCGATTCTTGCTTGGGAGCAGGCACATAGTCCTGATCTCGGAAAACTCCATCATTTGCCGTTGATGGTTCAGTTTCCTGAAACGGAACCAAAACGCTGGACGCAAAACTATTTCCACCCAGTAAAGATGAAATCAAAAACACAGCTTCGTTGGTCGGTCGAATCCATTGACTCCCACGATAGCTTCGCCCCTGTGGTTGACTTGGCTTGAAGCTACCACTGCCTCCGGGCAAATCGAACAAAGACGGCAAATCTTCATCAGCAGCTGGCGTGATGATTCGTGATCGGATGTCTTTACGATCTTCTGGCATAATAATATTCAGCTTGTTTGGTCGCCCGTTCATTTGCAGTAAATCTTCGAGCATCGGCAGCAACGTGTCCTGCTCGCTTTCCGACATTTCGATGATTCGCCGCCCGGTGCGTGGACCAGTGTCAGGAAGCGTCGCGTTGTCATCCAGTTTCACAACCATCCGTTTGACAGTCGCAACCTCTTGTGGAGTTCCCTTAACGATAATTTGATTCAATTCTGATTGAGCCAACATCACAGGACCGGTTGTGGTTTCTTCGGAGTTCATTCCCCACATCTGCTGAAGAATGATAATGACTTCGGTTGGGTCTCGCTTCTTGAGTGTTAGAATCGCAAAGTCTTCACTATCCTGCTGCGAAAGTGCTGCTAGGTATTCTTTGACCTTCTCGTGAATACTGGCCGGTGCTAACACGGAAATGGCTCCAGACTCCTCGTCCTGGTCCATTTTTACTTCCAAACCTTCAAGCATGGTGTCTAAGACATTGAAGGCTAATGCTGGGTCAGTCAAAACCGTGTAAGTCACCAAAGACGGCTCCTCGAATTCTCCGTTCCCATCGACTGGTTCAGGCGCGGCGTCGACTAATGTTGCGACCTTTTTGAACTTCGCGAGATAGTTTTCAGTTCCACTTATGAAAATCCGATCGCCGAACGGATCAACGGAAATCGCCAAAGCACCGTCGTCATATTCTCGACTGTTTTGATCTGCTTCCATGCCAAGCAAAGGACGTAACTGAAGCAAAAACGACTCAGAATCAACATGCTGCAGACGGTAGGTTTCGATCGTCTCCAGACCGCCGCTCATGCGACTTTGAGACTCCTTAATGATTTTAAGGATCTCCCGAAGACGGCCACCCGTCTCACGGATTCGAATTTGGTTCGCCGCGGGAAATACCGCGCAGTAATCCTTATTCTCCGAACTAATCATCGGACGTAGTTGGTTGAACAGTTCTTCTGCATCGAGTGTTCCGACATCAAAAACGCCGTAAATGGTCTCGAACTTGCCGCGTTCTTCCAATTCATCAACCGGCACTAACTCAATCAAGTCATCAGGGAAATTAGTATCTTTCGTCTTCCACAAGACCAACATGTCCCGGTTGCGAATGAGCGTGTAGGGTTCTTCAAGCAACAGCAAAGCGTGGTTTAACTGATCAAGTGCCTCCCGTACCGTGTATTCGGTGTCATCTTTGATCGTAAACGAACCTTCGGGGTATGAAAAAACTGGTTGCAATGAGTAACCGGCCTGATCTGCAAACCACTCAATTACGCTTTCCCAGTCAGATTCATCAAAAGTGAACCGAACCTTCTTTTCTCCATCTACCGCCGGAGTTTTCGCGTCAGAAGTATCGCTGGCCGATTTGGTTGCCACCGCTGGTTTTTCAACCGCCGGTTGGGGGTTCGTGGTGTCTGACTCTTGAACCGCCAAACTCTCCGTGGAGAAATTTGCGGCAATTATCAACGAGGCGATGGCTAAAAAGAAGAAATTCTTCATGATTCACGATCTGCTTGTAATGTGTTCGGTTTTAGGTACAAAACCTAGTATTGCTTCGGTTTTGCTGGAAAACAGGAAGGGCCCGAAATACGGTCCGAAGAACTTACCCTCGGTGGCCGAATATTCGGTTTATCACGTCATTATCACGTAAATAACAAGCGATCCCAGACAAAAACACCAATCTCCAAACAGGTGCCATATTGTCCCTTGTCTATTAAACTCACGAAACGAAAGAATGTTTCGACAATTGAAAAAATCACGCCATGAAAATTTTGTGTATTGAGACAACTTGCGACGAAACGGCCGCCGCAATCGTGACCGACGGACTCAAAGTCTTGGGGAGCGTCGTTTCCTCCCAAGAAAAACTCCACGAAAAATTTAACGGGGTAGTCCCTGAAATTGCCGCTCGCGCTCACGTTGAGCGGATTTTACCGGTCATTCATGAAACCTTTGCGAAGTCGAATTTGACACTTCAAGATCTTGACGCGATTGCCGTTGCCAACACTCCGGGGCTCTCTGGCTCACTTCTGGTGGGCCTTGTTGCCGCAAAATCACTCTGTTTGGCCGGAAATTTACCTCTGATTGCGATCAATCATCTGCACGCCCATGTTTATGCCTGTCAGTTGGCGTCGGACCAACCGGTATTCCCCTGTGTGGGACTAATTGTCAGCGGAGGCCACACTCATCTCTACCAATACGACGACCCCCTAAACGCAAAGTACCTGGGCGGAACCATCGACGATGCTGCTGGAGAAGCCTTCGACAAAGTCGCGAGCATGCTCGGACTACCCTACCCGGGAGGCCCCGCAATCTCGAAAGCCGCTTTGAACGGCAACGCCAAGGCCTATTCGTTTCCGAGAAGTTTTATCCATGAACCTAGACTCGATTTCAGCTTTAGCGGGCTCAAAACAGCGGTCCGCTACGCGATCGGCGGCCCTGGCTGCAGTGACCTCTCGAAAATCGTACTCGAAGATCAACAAGTCGCCGACTTGAGTGCCAGTTTTCAACAAGCCGTAGTCGATTGTCTTGTCGCAAAGTCAATTGCGGCGCTCCAGCAAACTGGGTTGAATCACTTGTGCGTGGGAGGTGGGGTCGCTGCCAACCGCGTTCTGCGAGAGCAA
>JAQXDZ010000029.1 GCA_029251085.1 Mariniblastus sp. | reverse complement strand
CGAGCAAAGTCCGCAGACGGAGTTGAAACCAACGATGTTTACGTTTGGGTAGTTGCTTTTCTGCCGGTGACATTTCCATCCAATTGACCTTAGGGTTTCATAACGATGAATTAGTTCTTAAAATCATGCGTCATCGGCGGATCCATAAGCCTTATCTTCTTGCATTAGCGCTCGAGTTGCAAACCCGCCGATATTGGGAAGGCTCGGTGAGTATCTTTTGGTATAGAAACCAAGCAATATTTCCAAAGCGTTTGCGCTTGCCCACTTTCACACCCATTTTTCATCTCGCGCAACAGAGAGCTAACTTATGGAACCGATGCCGAGGGACGGGGGGGCGTGGTTAGGATCCTGGGGACAGAATCGGGCTTGATTTATCAGGAAGCATTGCGGTATCAAACCTAATTGAATTTAAATTACTTCCGGCGGGAGATCCAGCAATGCCTACACTGAACCGTAAATCGTTCCGCTCGAAGATGGCATTATTCCTTAGTATCTGCGGAGCCCTGATGTTCGCAGGTGTTGATCAAGCCAAAGGGCAACCATGGATTAAACCCCTGGATGTCACTCAAGAAATTACTGATGTTGCCCCTAAACGCCCTTGGTTCAAAACCGAGACAGGCCTGGATGTCAGACAAGAAATTACTGATGTTGTCCCAATAGTCCAATGGCTAGGTGTAATTGATCTTAAGTTGAGATCACTTCTACCAAAAAGCGGTTTTGTGGATAACACAAAAGATTTTCAAAAGCTGTGGAAGGCGTGGTGTCCTATTAAAGCAATGCCAATGCCGGCTGTAAATTTTGACGAAGTGATCATAATCGTAGATGCAAATACGGATACTAGTCGATTCCATCCACAAATAAAGAGGGACGTCCATGGAAATATTTCATCAACAAGATTTATTACTACATTGGTTTTAGAGTCAAATCCCATCAATTGTCGTTTCGTATTGACCGCTATTCCTAGACAAGGTGTCAGCATGATTAATGGCATCATGGTTAAACCCAATCCACGAACACGTCCAATCTCAAAGGATCGTTAAGCAACCTAAGTAATATTTCCAAAGATCTTCCCCCCAACCCATCTTCACACCCACTTTTTGTATCGCGCAAAAGTCGGCCACCTTATGGAACCAATGCGAAGGGACGGGGGGGAGTGGTTAGGATTCTGGGTGGTCGAGCGATGTCGAGGTTCGCGACTTTTAGTAGAACATTGGGTGAAAAATCCTGCATCTTTTAAGTTCAAGCTTGAGTTCGTCAATCTATTCTTTACTTACTTTTGTTTCCTCGAGGTGAAGCCAATGGTGAAGCCAATTGAGGTTCTCCATATAGCCACAAACCCAGCTACTTTCCCAAGAACTTGCGCTTGAAATTTTTTAGATATTTCTACAGACAATACATTTTTAAGTTGCCAATCTCGCGTACGCTTGCGCTAAGTCAGCTTGAAGTTCTGACGGATCCCCGATTACCTCTGGGTCAACTTGAACGGTGAGGCAGACATTGCGACGCGTCGCAATGGCACCAATGACAATCGCGTGGTTGGGCGGAAGTGCTGGTTGTGCGAACAATGAATGTAATGCAACTCCACCAATCTGTTGACGAGCAGTTCCGCCCGGGAGAACGCTGATTAGCAAGTTAGCCTGAGTCGACCAACGGTTGCACACGTACGCTCGAGCAGCGGTAGGGAGTCGCCCAAGAAAGTTTAGAATGGTTGGAAACACTTGGGCACGCTGTTGATGCCTAAGTGAATCCAAGCCGCGGCGAATTTTCTTCAATCGAGTTTGTAAGGTTGCGGGCGTTAGCGGTAAATTGATAAAGCCAACGTCGTGCCGATTGGATGTGAATCCAGATGAATCCTCGCACGGTTTACTAAGCGGCAGTATCGCGCGCAATTTTCGATTTTTGCCGTGCTTTTTGCAATAGCTTGCAAGACCATCCGTTAACACCGCTAACAATACTTCTTGAAAGGATGCGTCATGCTTACTCCTTGCATTTCTGATCGCTTGGCGCGACCAACTGAACGATAGCGTTTTGCGTTGAGCAGAGCGACAACCAGACAATGGGCACTTGATATGACGTCGCATGACGTCCCTTGCCAAAATGCGGACGCAGCTACCGCTGATCCGGGGTTTGTCTGCTGAAGCAATGACGGGGGCATCCGCATTGGGAGCCTCAGTGGCGTTCCGTGAGTTAACGCGGGGATCCAAAAGACTGGAGTACAGCTTCATTCCCTCCAGTCCGTCAATCAATGAATGATGCGCCCAAACTGCGATTGCACATCGCTCTGGCTTTTCCGCTTCGCCTCCCTCGCGAATGAGTGCGATTCGCCATGGAGGTCCGTCAGCGGGGAGCCCACGCGCTGACTCGTTGGCGACGTATGTAAGAATGTCTTCGTTGGACGACTCGTTCAATGTGATTTCATCGCAATGATTGGATAAATCAAAGTTTTCGTCCAGCTTCCACGAGGGCGATCGTTGATCAATAATTCGACAACGGTATTGTGGGTTGGCATTTGTGAATTGTTGCAGTCGTTTCCAAATTGTCTCAGCATCGACTGCTCCTGATGCGAATGCGACTCCGCTAACGATTTGAGGTCTCATCGGGGTGTCCAAATCCATGAAACCAAGCTCATGGGTGGTCAGTTCACGTTCGACGGCACTGGAATTTGACATGATTTTTCTCGGTAATGCTCAACAGGCAACGACTGGTAAATGCGATGCAAATCGCGCCGCGTCCTGTTAAACGCTATTGAGCGGAAAAACCCAACCAAAAAACAAAAAAGTTTGGTGGAAGCCAAAATTGCCGTAAATCAATGGCTTTCGCTTGCCAAGTCGACCAAATGCTGTGACCGAATTTGCTCGCGGGCGAGTCGCTTTAACTTGATTCCCCACACCAGCGCCAAAGCAGTTGCGGCGAATCCGTAGAGTATGGGTGCTTCCGTTAAATTCAACATCAGAACGAACGAGTACAGCCAGCACAGGGCAGCCCCAAAATAAAACTTACGCCAGTAGCGTGGTGCGATGGTGGCTAGAACTAATCCAGTCAAAGCGGAAAACATTGGGTAGCACATGAAGATTGCTTCCTCGACGCTCGGTGCTCCGGGCAAGCCACTTGCCAGTAATCGTAACGATCCGGCGACCGCAATCGCGGCAAACATCTTTGCCAGCCAAACCGCCCACATGCTTTCCATTGCCAGGTGTTCAGGTGTATTCTTGACCAGCTTAGTTTTTGACCTGAATACAAAGAAGACTACGCCGTACATGGAAAACATGGTTATCCAGATAAGCGGTTCACAGATTGGAATCTCTGCCCAACCCGCTTGAATTTGAAGGTACACAACCAGATTGATTGCCAAAAAAAAGGGGCTTGTGATGATTGTCTTTCTGGCGATCGTTGCAATTCGCAGTCCATCCTCTGCGACGGTAAACTGATCAATGGCTGTCGCGACCTCCTGACAATTTTGGTAGCGAGAATCAGGATCGAATTCAAGACATCGCATGCAGATTCGTTCGAGTTGCGGGTTGATGTTTCGGTTTAACGATCGCGGTGGTATCGGTGACCAAGATTCTCGCTGGCTATCTGTGAAGGGTAATTTGACATTTTTATAAGCTGTTTTTCCCGTTAGCAAATAATATAGCGTTGCCCCCAGACCATAAATGTCGGCTCGGGAGTCGAGCTCCACCCCCATTGCTTGCTCAGGAGCCATATACCCAATCGTTCCCGCAATTGCATGCTTGTCCTCTGCCTCTTGCGACAATCTGGCGAGTCCAAAATCTGCAAGTAGCGGTTGGTTTGCAGCCTCATCAAAAAGGATGTTTTGCGGCTTGACATCGAGGTGCAAGACGCCTGAGGCATGCGCTTCCTGCAGCGCGTTTGCAACCGAGCGGATAATTTTGGCAACCTCAATTTGATTTAGTGCCGCGGCTCGATTTGAGAGATCCCCTCCTTCCAGCAATTGCATAATAAAGTAAAAGCCATCTGAACATTCCCCCGCATCATAAATCTTGACGACATTCATATGCTTCAGGCTGGCAGCGATCCGAATCTCTTTCTTCAAACGCGCAACGACTTGTGGTCGATGGTGAGGGGCTATTCGGTTGAGTGCTTGCGTTGAAACCAGCTTGATTGCCACGAGCTGACCCGTCTGGTCCTGCAATGCCCGAAAAACCCCGCCTTGGCCGCCTCGCTGAACCATCCGCTCAACCGTGTAACCTGGGATTTTTGGGAGCCTTGCCTCCGATGGAAAAACGGTTTCCGCAATGTCGTTAACGACCTCTTCAAATCCAGGGTACTGTTGGCGAAGTTCGTCAAACTTCAATTCAAATCGACCGCTCTGAATTGGCTCTAATTGCAGTTGAAGTTTGAGCAACCAGTACAACAATTGGGGCCTGCGATCACTACTAACCCGCTCTAGGTAAGTCTCGATCTTCGGCTCCTGTTGGTTTTGAGTCTTTCGTTCAAACTCATCGCAGAGGAGATCGATTTCTTCGTCGGGTATATAAATTGGCATCGGAACCTATACTGTTAGCGCATCGGGTTAACCATTTGATTATGGTACATGGATTCCATTGGCGATGACAATAATATATTGGCTAGCGACCTGACTCACTAACTTTGCCGATTCATGGTTAGTCGTTCGGCGGAAGGGCTGTTTCAATGAACACGAATTTGGGCGGGGAAAATTCAATCACCCAATGGCTGCATCAGGCCCGGGACGGTGACGAATACGCGCGGCAACAGATCTGGGTTCGGTACTACGAGCGACTGATTCGCTTGGCGAGAAGTCGAATAGCCACGGGCTCCGCACGCGTTTCGGATGAGGAAGATATTGTCGTAGATGCATTCGACGCGTTTTTTCGCGCGTTAGATAACGGCAAGTTTTCTGAACTTGGAGACAGAGATGGCATTTGGCGTTTGCTGGTTGTGATTTCCGACAATAAAGCGAATGACCTATACCGCTATCAAACCCGGCAGAAGCGAGGCGGCGGAAATATTCGAGGACATTCAGCATTTCTTGATGCTGAAGGTGACGGCGACCATTTTGAGCAGGTGCCTGATCCATCGCCGGACTTTGCTGAATCGCTTTGCCTTACCTGCAATGAACTGCTCTTGCGCCTAAAACCAGAATTGCGCCAAGTTGCCGTTTGGAAAATGGAAGGTTACACCAATCAAGAGATTGCTGAGAAACTTGAATGCGTGGAAGAATCGGTACGTCGCAAAGTGATGCTCATGCGTTCTATCTGGAGCAACGACAATGGAGTGTAACTGACGGAGCGCTATCTCAGGCCGTGACTCAGCGTGTTGGCAACCGTCGTCGCCTTGGTTGGCAAGTCACCCGAGAGCGACAATTTTTGGACCGCTTAGCTGTTGCCTGCTCTTTTCACTCCAAACTCAACTATATAAATGTTCCGCTCGGTGATCCAGATCAGATGCGTCAGAAAGAAATACCGACAGTCGCCGGGCGACAAAGACCTCGCCAGTCTTGCGCAAGAAAAACTTACTCAAGAAAAAGCGGCAGCGGATCTGTAATTGATCTTGCTAGTTTCGCCGCAGTAAAAGCAAGTCCGCCGCCAGCGTGACGTTCGTGGCCTGCACGGCATCCAAGCGAGATTTCTGGGAATGGCGCACCGCACGGTACGTCATCGCCAGGGCGTCTGCAATTGCGTCCGGCTCCAATTTAACATTGCTATGCCAGTGTTTTTGATCCATCACTTCCATGCCGGCATGACTCATGTCGTCGGCAATCGTTTCCCATCGACTGCGACGCTGCCCAGTTTGTTGGACTTGCTCGCGAAGCTCGATTAAATCGTCTTCACCCGGCACGGCAACCACACAGATCCCACCAGGCACAAGAACGCGATGGATTTCTGAAATGGGACGTCGACCGAATAGTGATACTACTCGGTGAACACTTTGATCGGCCGCTGGCAAAACACGATCCGCGTTAGCCAACACCCAAGTCGCTTCAGGCCAGCCACGTGCAGCCAATTTGATGGCGCGTTTGGAAAGGTCAATCCCGCAATAGGAATTGGCTTCGGTGGAAAACAAGGCAGGACCAAACGAGCCTTCACCACACCCTAAATCAAGTGTTCTTGAATTTGCCTCCAGGTCGCTGGTAACGCACCACGGACGGAGGGTCTCTATCAGTGAATTGGCGTGCCCATATTGAAGCCAACGATGCCGAGCCAAAACAGCATCCTCCGAATCACCAGGATTCTTGGACTTCTTGTCCTGAGGTTGCAGCAGATTCCAGTAGCCCTGTTTGGCTTGATCAAAACAATGGCCGGCGTGGCAGACCAGCTCTCGCTCGCGCTGCTCTAGCAATTGTTGGCAATCTCGGACGGTGCACCGCAGTTGAAACATTCCGAGATTATAAAATGCAAATGCGTAAACCAACAGAGGGCATCGCCGGCGTTTAGGCAAACGCCCAGCGGATCCTAAAATGGATTCATGGTCAGATCGCAAAATTCAAGCAAGCAGAATTTTCTAGATCTCCAGCCTCTTCGGTTTGGGAGTCGTTACAACTTTAAGGTCATTACGACTTCGGAATCGGGGCAAGGGCTAAATGGCCTGTTGGAAAATTGTTTCCCAGGCAGGTGTTTTAGACGGGGCATGCCAGTTGCTTGAATGCCCTCAATCGGATGCCTGCCTGTTATTAGCCATTTGACTCCACAGCGAGGATCGCTAGATTGTTGATTCTAGGCAGTAAGGCCGTGACGAGAAGCGAGGTCGCTCGCAGCAAAAAAAGTGGCGTGCCCAACAACAAGCAGAGGAATTTTCACACCTGATGATTGACGATGAGCCCACCAGCGAAGAGTCCACCAACGAAGAGCCTGCGAAGGAAAAGCCTTTTCGTCGCCGGCAACGTTACCGCGGCACGCATCCTCGCAATTTTAATGAGAAATACAAAGAACTTTCTTCTTCACCCGATCCGGAGACGATTGCCAAGCTGATTGGTGCTGGAAAGACGCCGGCTGGTCAACATCGCCCGATTCTTGTCGCTGAAACACTTGAGTTTCTCGCGCCTCAGTCTGGCGAGCGAGGCGCGGACGTAACTTTCGGGCATGGTGGACACAGCGAAATGCTGTTAACCGGACTACAACCTGGTGGCCAGCTCCTCGCACTCGACGTCGATGCTTTGCAGCTACCTCTTACTGAGGAGCGATTGCGAGGGCTCGGCTTCGGAACGGACACACTCATCGTTCGCCGCTGTAACTTCGCTGGGCTCGCGGGCATGCTGCCACAGGTCGGTTGGTACGATGGTGTGGACTTTGTGCTCGCCGACCTCGGTTTGTCCTCAATGCAGATAGATAACCCCGCTCGTGGCTTCTCGTACAAGTACGACGGGCCGTTGGACATGCGGATGAATCCCGAACGTGGCTTGAGCGCCCAAGATTGGCTAAGACGCTGTCGCTTCGACAAGCTGGTACGCGTCTTAATTGACGGGAGCGACGAACCACTTGCGGAACAGATTGCCGCAGTTATCGTCGAACTTTCCTCGAAAGAACGGATCAATACTACTGGGCAACTACGCCTCGCGATCGAGAGCGCGTTACCCGAGGACATCACGGACGCCGGACGCCGCTCTACCTTTGCTCGCGTTTTCCAAGCCATTCGGATTGCCGTCAATGAAGAGTTTAGCGCCCTCGATACCTTCCTGCGACGTCTTCCGGACTGTCTCCTGCCAGGGGGGAGAGTGGCTATTTTGAGTTTTCACTCCGGTGAGGATCGGCGCGTGAAGCATCACTTTCGCGACGGATTTCGGAGTGGAGTCTATCGTGAGATTTCCCCGGATGTCATTCGTCCGACCGGCCAGGAAATCAGAGACAACTCGCGGTCTGCCTCGGCCAAAATGCGCTGGGCTATTCGGAGTTAGGGAACTGGACTTGCGTTTGCCCGCGACTTCGCGTGCATCACCTTGTTATGTGGAATTTGGCGGGACGTTTTGATTAGACTCAGGGCCCGAGAGTCTTTGACGTTCCCAAAAAACAGCGATTCCTCCAGTGATGATACCAGCAATTCCGCCAAGGTAGCTGAAGTTGTGCATGGTGCCGGCGCGAACAAATGCACCATCATCGACGATTTCATTACCGTACTGCGTGCGTTCACCAACGGTATCTGGATCCACCGTTGCGAATGCAATCAGGAGACCAATGAGCCCCACAAGCAGTGTTGTGATTGCCACAACACCGAAAACGCGGACCATGCCCCAAAAGTAGTTTGAGGTGCCGCGAATTAGAAGGCCAAGGGGAATAAGCACGAACCCAATGACAATGCCCATCCACCAAGCTGCATACCATCCTACGATTGCTGCGCCGACACGATCAGGAATTGCCTCTGGGATTTGAAACTGGTGAAATTTGAACTGGGTAAAATATTCTGGCGCGACGGTGTAAGAAATTTGATTGTGTGCCGCTCCGTAGATACCAGCAAAAAGACATGCGATCGCGAATAGCACAGGGATTAAGAGCAATTTTAGCATGGGCGTTCCGTGAGCGGCATAACGTTCGTGATCACCGATCCGGAACCAGTAATCTAGATATAAATTAACACACGCAAGTCCGGATTTGAGTACATCGTATTGTTAGTTCGCGTTTTGCGTGGAACGCTTGTGGCGAAACCACAGGACGATTCCCGTAACGACCGTGATCGGTAGTGCGTAGACAAGACACAAGAGGAAATAAGAAAATGACTTTTGCGGATCATTCAAAAGTACCGGAACCAACGCCAAATCAATAAGCAAAATTATTGTTGCGACAATTCTTGGTCCGCTGCTCAATCGGGGCATGAGTGGTAGTAGTAATGCATTACTAGTAAACAGCCCGAGCAAGAATCCTGTCATTAAACTGCAAATTATAACGAAGAGGTCAGGCAACGAGCCAAAGCATTCGGCGGCAGGGAAATGGGTAATAAACATTATTGGGCTCACAACTGCTTCGACCCTTTGTTCCTGAGCCGAAGGAAACAGGAAACCGTACATCACCCACGCAGAAAAACTATGTAAATGTAATGCACTGGCAAAGTTCGCAATCAGCAGACCGGCTATCGGCCAAACCGTAGTTTTTCGGAAGATCATATGCCCTTTCAACCTCGGTAAAAGTTAGCATCCGAAGGATGTGGAACTCCAATGGCTAAATGCTATTCTTCAACGGCTCTAAACCGCGATTGTAGCGGTGAAAAAGTGGTGAATGTAGATAACAAAGCAAGCTCCGATGACGAACCAATCAAGTGTCATGATTGTCATCCGTTTTCTTATGGGCGAGAAGGTGGCACCAAAGCCAACCCAGAGCAAGTCATTTTTCATGTTGTACGAGCACTGTGCGATGGGCAATATCAACGCCCAGCGTGGCACCTCAATCTGAGAGGCGAGAAGCAAAAAGGTAACAGCCCCCACGAAAAACAATTCGGCACTCAAACACGTCATCATCCAATACAGGTTATCCGGGCGGGACACCTTGCCAAACCGGTACTCAGAAGGGCAACCAGGGAACGGAAGCTTGTCTATCATCAATTCGAAACTGAATGGTAGTAGAATGAAATACAGGCCATGGACGATCAGCGCAATACGTTGCCAATCGCTAATTTTCACGGAAGCGTTGAACGCGTAGTCCCCTCCGTTGGCTCGGCAAAACCACACAAAGAAAGCAACGGTGCCGAATGGAATCAGCAACGACGCGGCAATAATCGCCGTTGTTTTGGTGTCCCTGTACGCGGCAAGCTTAGCCGAATCCCGGGAGTTGTTTTCATCGGCAGAAAAGTTCGAATCAGAATGCGACATTGGGGTTTTTTCTAATCCAGATAACGCCGTATTAAGCGGTGAGTAATGGTTTGCAAAAATGTGAATCGAAACGGAATCGAGCAAACGGTTGCGAATCCGACTTGAAATCCTAACTCGGTAATGGCAACACTACTAGGTAATTAATCTCAAATTCAATTGCCGCGCTGTTGGCGGCTTCGGTTCATCCGTTTGTAATTCGACGATTGGTTGAGTACTGAGTTGGGAATTTGAAACACGCTCAGTCCTAATAGGATGACTCAAGTCGGGTAACGACCGGGTTAACCAGGCTGACCAGTTCTGCCTGGTTCTTAATAATATCATAGGAGCCAGAAAGCGGCGAATTGGCTCGGGTTCAACGCCTCGTTATTCCGGCGGCTTCTTGAGTCGCAGTGGAGCCAATTGTTTCGTACTGGCCTCCAGCAATCCAGCAGCAGAGTCTTTGCGCCCAACTTGCTTTCTGAAATGAATCTTGTGGAGTGCGCAATCGGAACGAACGACGATCGGTCAAGCCGTTGCAAAAGTCATCGTAGCCATCTGAAAAGTTAAACTTTTCCCATTGGTTTGGCTCTCGATTTTATCCACTTGAACGCATCATCCGTTGGAGTAATACGGTAGTTCCACCAGAACATATCGACAAAACCGGATCTGATCGCTTAGTAACCCGCAATGAATTGATCTCGAAAGAAACGCGTCAGTGAATGCTTCAATTGTCAGGCGAATGGGGAAAGTTAATTACTCAATTTTAACCTCTTGACAAACTGTAAGTGGACACTTACAGTTTGGGGATGAGCAAGATATTTCAAAAAAAAGAGACACGACGATCTGAGTTGATTCCAGTCATAACGCAGGCGTTTGTCGATCTCGGCTACAACCGGGCAACGACGGCGGAACTGGCAAGGCGCTGTGAACTGCGGGAGAACGAACTGTATCGGTTGTGGGATTCGAAAAAGTCGATGTTTATCAGTGCGATCCAATGCATCTATGCCGGAACGATGTCTGAATGGGAATCGCTCGCCAAGAGTCGAGGAAACGAAAGCCTGGCTGAAAAAATCATTAGCTATCAGGCAGCTAATCATGGAAAAGCGGGATTCTTTCGAATCATTTTTGCTGGTCTTCAGGAAGTTAACGATCCGGAAATAAAATCAGCCTTGCGCGAGATGTATCAGCAATTTCATTCTACTTTCGTCAGCTTGATCCTAGAGCACCATGGTGAAAGCGATGCCAAGACTGCTGACGAAGCGGTGGCGGAGGCAAAATTAGTTGCTTGGGCGCTTATTGGCATCGGGGCAATAGCTGACATTGATCGATCAATCAACCTCACTTCAGCAACCCAACGGAAACGGCTGATTAATGGCGTCGGTCGTGATCTGTTGGAAATGCTCGCTTAATTTATTAGCCACGTTTTTTCAAGGTTTGGTTTAGCAACCAACCGACAAGATAGACAAATTCAAAGTTTAAAAAGCGGGTTGAGATTGTGAATCGAGAATCATTATGAGCGGCGGCGGGTTCTTAGAGTTATGGCGTGAGTTGCCTGACAGTCCTGGAATCATATCGCATATCGGAGTCGAACCCATCCAACTCACTTGGTCGGAGGCCGCCACGGTTATTGGCTCCCTGCAGGAGAGGCTGCATGACTGTGGTGTCGTGAAGGGAACGACGGTATTACTACAAGCTGCGTGTGGCCAGTCTGAGTTGTACTCCTTGTTAATGCTTAACGCGCTGGCCCTCAATGGCTGTCGTGTCGTGTTTCCGATGACAACCTTGGAGGGGCATCAGCAGCGATGGTGTGATGTTCTGCGTGTCGATGTAGAAATTGCTCCTCTAAAAATGGATATCTATCAGCCTGCGGCTTCGATTTCTCGTACCGCTGTGAGAACCATTGCTCCCGCCGAATTAGTGCAAAACGACTTGGTTGCATTTATCAACGACAGTCTCTCCGGCAAATTGAAATCGGGGTCGACGCCAATACGCGGGCGATTTGATTCGAAGGAATCGCTGTTTATTAGTACGTCAGGAAGTTCTGGAAATCCAAAATTCATCTCTTATGACTGGGACGCTTTTGTTGCCAGTGCTAAAAGCTGGGAAGAGTTCGGGCTCTTTACGCCTGAGCGGTTCGGTGGTCCGGGATTGACACTTTTGCTTGCGCATACGATGGGAATACGGACATGGGTAAATTCACTTTATTGTAAACAGCCTTTCTGTCTCATCGATCCTGAGTTATTTGACACGGAACCGATGTTGGCCGCCAACCTGATCGCAGAAATGGAGCTCACGCATCTCACGGGTGGCCCGGCCTTGTTTGGTTCACTTTTAGAACTGGCTCGTTTCGCTCCGTCCCTCAATGAGGATTTGAGTCTGTCGCTTCAATCGGTCGTCATGACCGGGGCTCCGTGGTCCAATCAGATGGCCCGGCAAATTCGGAATGCCTGGGGAGTTGTTCCTCGAAACGCGTTTGGGACGACAGAAACCCAGCAGGTTTTGGTTTCGCAGGGTGCCTCAGCGATGTCGGGAGAGCTTGGTACTCCCCTTCCTGGCGTCGAGGTTCATCTCGATCCAGTAACGGAATCTTCGTACCGACTGGGCTTCACTTCTCCGTTTGGCGGCATTAAATCTTATCAGTCTCAAGGAGACGTTACTTCCCTTGCTTCTCCTGTGTTTTCCGGAGATCTCGTTACACGAGAACAGAATGGAAGGCTGCTGTTTGCCCATCGCGCCCATCTCGATTTTCAAAAGGACTCCTTCGGGTACAAGATTCAAATTGATCGCATTGGGAAGCACCTTCCCGAAATGGCGAAGGGGGAGGTGGGGTTGGAGGGCATGCTGGATCGACCGGGTTTGGCCCTTTGGGCAGTCGTTTCAAAAGACGGGAAACAGGATACTCCAGCAGTGCTGCAGCAATGGAAAGAAAAGGCAAACACGGTCAATCGACAGTTGGCAATGGACTTGTCTCAACGAGATTACCAACATTACAAAATTGTTCGAGTGGCTGTGCTCGCAACTGATATCCCTCGCACTGCGAAAGGCAGTGTCAATGTTAGTGTGCTCCGGCAGCAACTTGATTCTGAATTGCATTCCCTACGAATGTCCCATACCGACTCGGAATGGATCTGTGATGTTGCGACTCCCCCTGCCCTGTTGGAGCACGCTGATCAATTGAACTCGCGAGTCTCAACTTTGCTGCGTGCGTTAAATATGGATGCCGCAATCACTCACGGAGAAAAGGATTGGGTGCGTTTTTCCGGGCACTCGGACCAATCATTTTTAGATTGTGTGGGTGGCTTTGGCGTAAACGTTCTCGGACACAATCATCCCAAACTAACGCAGGCTGCCATTGAATTCCTTCAGTCGCCTGCAGTTGCAATTGCCGATCAGGGAACCTCACAACCCGAAGCGGAGAGGTTCTGTAGAGATTTTAGTCAGCAACTGGCGAGCGAGACTGGTCGTGAGTATCGAATCGTGTTGGTCAACGGTGGTGCTGAGGCAGTGGACCTCTCGCTGCGTCACGCGTATTTGGCATGGAAAGAACGACACGAAATTTATTACCAAAAAGAACTCGCCCGTGTTCAAAAATTTCGTCCAGAACTACTTGGAGAATTTGTCGAAAAATGGAGTTTCGTTCTCAACGACCCCGATCCGGCGGTGTTGACGCTTGATCACGCCTATCATGGCAACTCGGTTTCTGGTTTGCGTTTTACTGACTCTGATGAGAGGCGAAACACGTTTCAAGGGCTTGCTCCGTTCGCGGTTCATGTGCTCGATTCTGGAAAAGCTGACTGGCGGTCTCGCCTTCGACAAATTACTCAGCAATGTACAACTCCCCTGCCTGTGCTGCGACAAATAGACGGCGTGTGGAAGCTTACGACGTTTTCTGTTTCTCGCTTGATTGGTGCGATTGCTGAACCGGTTCGTGGAGAGGGAGGCATCGAAGTGCGTCGCGACGACGTTCTGGATGCATTGCGGGAGGAGGCATTTCCTCTAATTCTCGATTCTATCCAATGTGGTTTGGGGCGTTGCGGGTCGCTTGTGGGAACTCAGGTAGCGGGTGACGTTATTCTGTTTGGAAAAGCGCTCGGTGGCGGCGTTGCCCGAATTGCAGCGGTAGCAATTGTCCGGGGGCAAGAGGCATTGGAGTTAGAAAAATATTCATCCAACACATTTGGCAATGGTGGGCTTGGCTGCAGGCTTGCCCAGACAACGTTGGCGTTACTCAAATCGGAGGGGGTGGCGGAAAAAAGCGAGCACATCGGTGAGCGGATTCAATTGATGCTGACCTCGCTTCACGAGCGATATCCACAATGGATCTCTCCACCTCAAGGCAAAGGGCTGATGTGGGGGGTTACCTTTCGCTTTGAAGAACACCATGAGGATTTCTTTGCTCGAAGTCTCCAGTGCGGAAAAACGGCAGGCTATCTGCTCTCGGCATGGCTGTTTCACAGGCACCGCGTGCGAATTTCTCCGACTCTCTCTGCTCCCAATACGCTTCGTATTCAGCCAAGTGTGTTTTTTGGGTCGAGTGAATTGGCGGTGCTTGAACGAGCCTTGGAAGGGTTGTGTGCTGTTTTGCAAGCGCGAGACTGGCATGAGTTATGCCTGCCGGTTGTGTTCGAGGATCCCTGGGCTACGGATGATCAAGAAACAGTGACAGAGTACCCTGCGATTGATATTGCGATCGATTCACCGGTTCCTGATGCGGAGCGAATCGGGTTTTTAGTTCATTATCTTCACGGCGCGGAGGAGTTGCGTTATGCCATTCCAGCCTTTCGAAAATTTTCAAAAGCAGCGTTGGAAATTCTGTTCCACAACCTCATTCAGCTTAGCGATGCCAGGGCGATTCCGGTTCACGCTAAAAACTTGCATGACTCCAAGGTGTGGATGAAGACAATGTTGGTCACCGTGGATGCTGCAACATTGCAGGGGAAACTGACAGCCAGTCAGCGAAGTTTTTTGGTAACGCGACTTCAGCAATCAGTTGACCAATTGGCCTCGGAAGGATGTCGTTTTATAAGTTTAGGGGCATTTAATTCGATCGTTACTGCTAATGGGTTGAAGTTGACGCCGCCCAAAGGTTGTCAAATTCTGACAGGAAATACGTTGACGGTTGCCCACGCGGTTCACTGTATCGTTCAAAAGATGGCCGTCGACAAGCGGCTTTGTGTGGTGGGAGGAAGCGGTAGCATCGGCTCTGCCGTGATTGAGGAACTACTTCAACATTCGGATTGCTTTGGCCAGATTGTCATCATTGGAAGCAAAGCCTCACCTCAAGGAAGGATTGCGAATCTCATTGCAGGCGATTCACTTAAACGCTTGGAATACTCCACTGATATTTCAAACGTTTCCGAGGCTGATGTGGTAGTTTGTGTTGCCAATACCAGTACTCCCATTCTGTTCCCTCATAGTTTTCTGAATTCGAGGCAATTTGAGATTCTGGATTTGTCGGTTCCTCCTACCGTTTCAGCAACGACGTTTGAGTTACCTAACGTTCATGCGATTGTTCCCCATGCGGGGTTGCATCTTCCCCGTGACCGTGAGCTCCACTTTGGGCCGCTCTTGCCTCCCGGTGTGACTTACTGTTGTGCGGTGGAGGCGATTCTTTGTGGGTTGCACCCAGAGGTGGTTGGCGACGAATCCTTGAGCGGAGCGATTTCGTTGGAGATGGTGCGTCGGCTGCAAACCCATGCCGTAAATGATGGCTTTTTTGGCCAATAAGGTTTCCAGAAATCGATGAGACAATTTCATTATAATTTTGGTTTGTCGCAGGAAGACGCCGTATCCGAATCACGTGTTGGGATCGTTGATCGTTCAGTTGCCTGTATCGCCAGTGGTGGGGAGGTGCCGCTGAATCTGATGGCGATGGGGGCGAGGCGTGTTGTGGCCTTTGACGCTCATGCCGGTCAGATTTTCCTCAGTCGCCTGAAGCTTTGCGCAGCGCTTCATTTGGATGGCTGGGAGGCCGCCGCTTTTCTGGGGTACCGTCGCTGTTCCACGACGCGTCGCCTCGAAATCTATCGGCAATTAAGGTGTTTTCTCGATTCCGAAGAACAGGGATGGTGGGACGAACAATTAAAACTTCTTCAGCGTGGCGTGGTTCTGCAGGGGCGGTATGAGCGATTTATTGGCACGGTCTCACGTTTGGGGAGGCTGGTATTTTCCCCAAAGGTTTTAGCTGAGCTTTTCGAAATCGATGATCGGAACGGTCGCAAGCATTTTGTGGAAACAAAATTGGTGAATCGACGATTAAAGGGGCTATTTTGGTTTGCGTTTCGCGAAAAATATTATGGAGCCAACGCCCTGCCCGCAATCGCCTTGAGGCACAATTCGTCCGCTCTCTGGCAAGTGTTTTTGGATGGATTCAAAACAATGTGTATCGAAACGAATCCACGGGAAAATTACTTTCTTCAGTTCTACCTATTGGGTGAACTTCGTTTTAAAGAAGCGTTACCGTCGTACCTTACTCCTGCCGGGCAAGCCCGATTGAAAGCGAATTCTGGTGAACTCGATTTTCAATTACAAGACGTCGCCAAGATTACCGAGGAATCAGAAACGTATGATGTCATCTTTTTGTCCAACGTCTGTGATTGGCTGGGGGAAGAAGAATTTAAGCAACTGCTAAGCACTTGCTCCAGTCGTATCAACCGCGGCGGATATATTTTTTGGCGTGCTTTGTATTCCGTGCTCGATGCTGCCAAAATTTCGGTTGACGGGTTGGTCGCAACTGATTCAGCACACCGGCAGGAATGGGAGTTACAAGACCGCTGTCCATTCTATCGTTTTCATATTTTAAAGCGTGATTGAATGGAATATCAGATTACTAAACTTGCTGTTTTGACTGATTCGCATTCAGCCGCATTGCGGCATTTGCTAAGTCGCGCTGAAATGCAGACGGATCAATTGGCAATGACGACCGAACGTTGGCCGGACGTAATGTTCTTACCTAACCTGAAGTCGGCAGGTACGCTTCCCGTTGGCTTCTTTCGCAATGAAATACTCTGCGGTTTTGCTTTGTTTTGCCGGGAGAAACGCTGGTTGTCTGGCAAACCGCAGGAAGTCTGGTCGCTTTCCCGAATCTACATTGCCCCCGAGGGACGCGGCTTTGGTTTTTTAGCGCGGTTGACGGAAATGCCGGAAGTAGTTGAATTAGCCAGGGGGAAATTTGGGTACGCGAATGTCCTCGTCGGCAATCGAGCCGTGGAGTCTTATCTCGGCCGATCGAGTAAGCGTTTTCCCGCTCTGCCGAACCTGATTGAGATGCGCGAGAACGTCAGTAGTATTCGAGGCACGTTTGGGTTGCCAAAATATTCGAAGCGCATTGTTGTCCGTCGAGCAGACTCCGGTGATGCCGATGAGTTGTTAGAGGTTCTTCAGCAGCAACATCAAAAACGGTTACTGGGAAGGTACTGGAATGAATCGACGCTCTCCTCTCTGACGTTGGGGCGGCCCGACACTGACTGGAGTAATTGGTGGCTTGCGGAACACAATCGCGAAGTGATCGGCGCGGTGTTTGCGTGGGAGTGCAGTCGTTGCAACCAAAATCGATTAAATGCAATGCCGCGACACTTGCGGATGATGGTTGGTAGTTGGAATCTGATCTTATCTCGATTGGGTTGGCCACGTTTGCCGAACTCCGGCGAAGTTATCCCAATGGTTTCGCTCAATGACCTGGTGATTAAACGCGAACAAGTTCAAGTCATTCGGGCGTTTACGAGAGAGATTGGGATGTGGGCCAGGCGTCGCGGCGTTCCACTTTTATTGTTAACCACCGACGCTGAGGATCCTGCTCGAACGAGTTTTCGTTCGCTGCTGGGTACCGAACTCCGCTCACATTTACTAATCTTAGGTAGCGAGAAAGAGAGCGAGAAAACTTTTCAATCGCCACAAGTGTTGCACTACTGCGATTCTGATTTGCTGTAACTAGCTTGCGAGAACAGGCGAGTCTCAGGTTTGAGAGTCACCACTACTGTCAGTTGTCGTCTCCATCATGAAGCACCTGGTCAATCACGATGCAGGCACAAAGAATGGAGACGTCATCCTCACCGTCGACGATGTCAACGCCGTAACAATCTGTCCAATCCCAGTACGTCTTGCTTACCGCTGCCACTTTCCGCCCCGATCGCATGAAGTTAAATTCGTGCTGCCAGAAAGATCCCGCAATTTCATAATCATTAGGCCCGGGAACGTCGAGTGTAAAGTTTTGTTGTAGCCAGCTGAATTCTTTTGTTACCTCAGCAAATACTGAACCGTTAACAAGGATCTCGTAGCGCGGCATAAACGACATTAGTTTTTGTCTGATGAATGCCAGTTCAGTGCCTTTTATGTCCTGGAAGGATAGTTTGTCACCCCAAGAAAAGGCTTGGCCAGCAACTACAAACCGGTCGTTCCCTTGACCGTCCGTAATTGTGAACTGATTTCCCCAAGACCAAAACTTCTCCTTGATTCTGTAAATCATATGGTTTTCCGATAACGTTGTTTACAAATGCATTGGCTTAAATAGACGTTTGTTTTTTTGGAAAATGACGAAAAGTAAAACGCACCAGCAACAGTAGAATGAGCGTTGGCAAGGCGCCAAAACCGAATCCCACTATGTAAGGATATGGGGTCGCATTTTCAAAGCCGTAAGGCCCCACGAGATAACTGCCAATCAGACCACCGACAAGTGATCCAGCTAAAATGCCACCTAGTGAATTAGATGATTTTGAACTTGGTACGGTGGATTCATCGGTTGGCTTGGGTGAAAGCATATTGGATTCATTCATCAATCATGTTTCCCCATAAATGTAGTCGCATGTGATAGTTAAGGGCGTGTTGCGAATGTAAGTTATTCGTTGACTCGCAAGATCTTCTCCATTTTTCTTCCCTTGGCTAACTCATCGACAAGTTTGTCAAGATATCGGACATTTCTTATCAATGGGCTTTCAAGTTCTTCTATTCTGTAACCACAAATGACCCCTTTAATCAGGGGCGCGTTTTTGTTGAGTTTGCACTTTTTGAAAAAGGTCTCAAAATTTACTTTGTCATCAATGATGGTTTTTAACTTCTTTTCGCCGTAGCCAGTAAGCCACTTAATCACTTCGTGTAACTCTTCCTTTGTCCTGCCTTTTTTTTCTACCTTGGTAACATAGTGCGGATAGACTGACGCAAAGGTCATCTTGGCAATCCGTTCTTCAGTACCGGGAGGAGGTGTTTTCATGGCGAATCATCGTCAGTTAGGTGTGGCGGGAAGTTGGTGATCAGTTAGACGTAAAAAGTGAACATTAAATAGAAGTACCTCGCGAAAGTTAGGTTGCCAACTAGGTACGAGTTGTAATCTGTTTAATCTTTTTGGGTTAGGGAATCGGCCCTTTCTAACGCATTTCGTCTGTTGCTGAGTAATTGTAGGTCTACCGAATCAATGATCGCTAACGCAAAAACTCTAGCGACGATTGCGATGAAAATGATTATGGCAGCCCCACTAATGATCTGAAGTAAGGTGATGGCAAAAACAAAGAAATCGTAGCCTTCGTTAATGCGTGCTGTCTTGTCGGCGATGTTGCTGACAAGAATAATCTTGAAAATCGTCCAAGACACGACTCCAACAATTAAGAAAGTACAAAGTAGATTGATGTAATTCCTCAAAGTAGAATAGGCAGAGACCAAAGCCACCTGCTTTTTACGTTTTTCTAAATCTACTTTGATTTCATTTGGTTTCATTTCGGTTCCTGCAATTTTGGTCTGCTGTCTGTGATCCCCAGGGCAACGGAAACTATTCAATTTTTTAAAATCGTTATATCGCAGAGAGTTAACCTGCTTTTTCTCTCATGTTTTTAGGGGCTGAGCAAGTGCGTTTAAAATGGCAAACACGTATTTTGCCCCACCTTTCAGCTAAGAAGTTGGAAAAACACTAACAAATTCCCAACTCTCTCGGCCAAAATCATTGCTGGCTTCATTCAGCTGATTGGTATCGAAAGAGGTACCCTCGGGAAAGCCAAAGGCTGTATCGACCGTTGAGTGAAGTATGCCCAATGCATTGACTTCACTTTTTTTCTCCGAGTTTATTTGGGTTTTCGCGCGAATGAATGTTGTTCGAGTATCGTCCGAAACTAGGTCGCCAAGTGTTCGTAAAATTCAAGCAGATATTGGAAACGAAATTTAATTTTGCCGGTTCGCATTGCTCGCCGGTGCGGTTTCGTTCGACTAATTCTTTTCAAGAATGACAATGGAGAGACTGCAATGACTGTCCGTTCCGCTGGTTGGGAAAGCATGCACCACGTCCCAACCATCGGCTAGGTGTTCGTTAAGTTCAACGAGCGAGTCTTGTTTTTCTTGATCCCATTTTCTTCCGCCAAATGTAGCTAGACCTAACGACACGATTATAGATTTTTTCATTTTTTGACCTTGAGGTACGCAAGTTGAAATTTTGATTTTAGGAATGTGGAATCTGTTCGAGTCGATCCGACTGCGGAAAAAATCAATCGATCCCACGACGAGGTGTTCAGCTTAAACACTCGGGCTGATTTGCGGAAGGTTACCGTCGCAGTCAGGGTAGAATGGCAAATAGTACGCTGGTTGCCGTGGGGAAACTTTGGAGTTCAGTGGAGTTCCATGCCAAGATAAGTCAATTGAGGTTTGCCTGTTCTGGTAACACAAACTGCCATTTTATCTTTTGACCTTGGGGGAATTTTTTTTGCCCAGTTTGTCCAAGAGGGATTTCAATCAAATCGACAATTCGATCTTTTGATCCGTGTAATGACCAGTCAAGTTCGATCTTAAGAGACAGAGAGTTTGGGGTGGACGATTGAATGGCGATGTAACCATTGAGCCCACCCGTGGTTCCGCCCGAGCTCCACGAAATGCCGCCACCTCCAAAGCCAGATGTTCCTGGATCTGTCTGGCGAAAAGGGACTCGGATTTCGTTGGTTTCATCTAAGACATCTGGAATAAAAAACGAGACGATTAAAACTTGGTCAGCTACATCTTCTTCGCATTGATAGTACTGAGCGATTGGAGAATTGGGAGCCAATGCGGAAGGAGAAAGCCGTTTCTCTTGTTGGTTCTGGTTTTGGCCACAGCCTACCAATCCTAGGGTGGATAGAATTAAAACGGTCAGGCGAAATGTTTTAAGGTCCACGTTATTCAAAATTGATAAATCCTAAGGGTAAATTAATTAGTGACCTGCGTTTCTTTTGAGAGGCACCGACCAATAATGCTCAGGCATGAAGGATTTTAATTTACTGGCTCGGAATCGATAGGTGACGGTTGAGATGATGGGTTGGGTTTTTTCTAACAAACCCGTATTGGATAAAAGGTGATACGTTGAGATCGGTTGAGTCGGGCAATGTTGAAACATTGAATTAAAGTGTAAGATGAAAAACTGTGTTTTCCTACCAGACCGCGATCTTCGAGCCATTCTATTGCAAATGGATTGGCCTTTTTTTGAGTAATCAATGTCCCCACCTGATGTATCTTCTGATCGCGCCGCCTCTTCCTTGCTCGGTAAATTCTTTGGCGTTTTTCGCTACAGCAAAGAGGCGCTTCATCTTGTTTGGACCACTGATAAGCGGCTGACGTTTGTCTTGGCAGTTTTGACTGTTTTTGCGGGTGTGATTCCCGGACCGATTGCTTTTGTGGGCAAGTTGATCGTCGATGCCGTTATTGCTGCGACTGAGTCTGGAGATGCTGCTGATCGCTGGGTGGTGATTCAGTGGATCGGCGTGGAAGCTGTATTGATTGTTTTATTGGCGGCTGCACAGCGGGCGTTGATGGTTGCTCAGTCGCTGTTGCGGGCCCTATTGGGGCAGCGTGTTAATGTGATGATTCTTGAAAAAGCTCAAGAGTTAGATCTGCCGCATTTCGAAGACGCTGAGTTTTATGACAAATTGACGCGCGCACGACGAGAAGCTTCTTCTCGCCCATTGAGCCTGGTTACGCGTACATTTGGGTTGATTCAAAACGGTATTACGCTCGCTACCTATGGTTGGCTTTTGGTTCAATTTTCCTGGCTTGCTGTGCTTGGGTTGTTAGTCGCAGCTTTGCCTTCGTTTTTTGTTGAGACTTATTTTTCCGGTGCAGCATTCAGGCTGTTTCGTTGGCAAGTTCCTGAAACGCGGAAACGCAATTACCTGGAGTGGTTGCTGGCGCGTGAAGACTATGTCAAAGAACTCAAACTGTTTGGTACGGGAGGCCTGTTTCTATCTCGTTATCGCGAAATTTTTGAGAAGCTTTACAAAGAAGACAAAGCTCTAACTTTGAGACGTGGATTGTGGGGATTCTTGTTGGGGATGCTCAGTAGCGTTGCGTTTTACGGGGCTTATGGTTGGATTGGATGGTCGGCTGCGATGGGGTGGATCACTCTCGGGGGCATGACGATGTACCTGATGATCTTTAAGCAGGGACAATCGGCAATTGCAGCGAGTTTGACTGCCATTGGCAAGATGTATGAAGATAATCTCTACCTTTCCAACCTGTACGAATTTCTTGATGAAGAGATTGATACACAGGACGGAATTGCCAAGTTGGGTCCGTCTCCCGGAGACGGACTGCGTTTCGAGGGGGTGTCGTTTACCTATCCGGGGCAAACAATTCCCGCACTTGATAAAATCAGTCTTCATCTCCGACCTGGTCAAAAACTTGCCTTGGTCGGTGAAAATGGCTCCGGGAAGACGACATTAATTAAATTACTGACGCGTCTTTATCTTCCGACGGAGGGGCGTGTTTTGCTCGATGGAAGAGATTTAAATGAGTGGGAGTTGCGGGCGTTGCGTGAGCGGATTGGCGTGATTTTTCAAGACTTCGTGAGGTACCAACTTGAGGTGGGTGAGAATATTGGCGTAGGGGATGTCGCTAATTTTGACGCCCGCGATCAACAGATTGCAGCGGCAGAAAAAGGAATGGCTCATCCCTTTATTGACGAAATGGAAAAAGGGTATGACACGCAACTTGGTCGCTGGTTCAAGGACGGCCGGGAATTGTCAGGCGGGCAATGGCAAAAGATTGCTTTGTCGCGGGCGTTTATGAGAAAGCAGGCGGACATTTTAGTGCTAGATGAACCTACTTCCGCGATGGATGCTGAGGCGGAAGCGCGAATCTTCGATCATTTTCGCGAGGTGACTCAAAAGCAGATGGCGATTT
The DNA here is from genome assembly GCA_029251085.1 of Mariniblastus sp. GTDB lineage: Bacteria > Planctomycetota > Planctomycetia > Pirellulales > Pirellulaceae > Mariniblastus. Next base: position 68,937 of record JAQXDZ010000029.1, on the reverse strand, counting down.
TGATTTCGCATCGATTTTCGACCGTCCGAATGGCTGACCAGATCGTTGTTTTGGACAAAGGCAAAGTCATTGAGCGAGGTTCTCATGAGGAGTTAATGGTACAAAACGGCCATTACGCACACCTCTTTACGATTCAGGCGAAGGGCTATCAGTAGAATGCCCATCAGCGAAAGGAAGGTTTCGAAACCGAATTGGGGAGTTTTTCTGTATCCCCAAAACCGTGAGAGTTTTGCGTCCAGAAGTTGAGCTTAGTCCAAGGAGACGCTGGTCATGTCGTCTATCTTGATTTTCCCTTTTTTGAGTTGTTCTGCCAGTGCTTCGGTAAGCGGTGAGATTAGGGAGAAGTGGTCATGGTCGCGGACTTTGTGAAACTGGATGTTGGGATTTAAGTTCACATCAGACATCTTTTTGAGCTCATCCCAGTTTCCGTTTTCCTCTCCTTCGAAGACGTACATTGGACTGGAAACGCAGGAAAGCCAGTAGATGGGCGAGCGGAGTTCCATTTCCTTTGTGTTTCGAGGGTCGCAATAAACGAAATCACCCCGATAGCTATGTGCATAGGCAACGGGGCCAAGCGCGAAGATCGCGCGGAATTTATCAGATGATTCACCGACCAGCATGGCGAGTGTTCCCCCTGTACTGTGCCCGCCTAAATAAATTTGAGCGGGATCAACATAAGGTAAATTTGCGAGGTGGTCGGCGGCTGCCAGAATATCGTCGACCTCTCCGAAGAAGCCTTCACGGCTGCCGGGGTTGTCGTTGCCACCGCGCGTCGATGCAAACATCATAACAATTCCGGCTTTTCGAAAGGCACTCGCTGTTTGATCATTAGACCGCTCCCGAGGCGTCCAGACATCTTCAATCGAGTTGTGGTGACCGCCGGGGATCCAGATAATTGCCGGATGTTTCGCACCGTCTTGGGGTGAAGGGGTTACATAGGCGGCGAGAGAGTTCGCTCCGGATTTGTAATGAATTAATTCAAATTTTGAATTGTCAGGCTTCTCAATTGGTTCAGGGAGATAGTCAATATTCACTATCCGGGTTGGAAATTTCTTTCTGGCGCTGGATAGTGATTCGGTATCACGGCCTGAGTTAATCAATTCAGAGTTACTCTCCTCAATCGCTTGATTGAGCTGTTGTCTCGCCTCGTCCCTGGCCGCTTGAATTGCAGGTAGAAGCAAGGCTGGCAAAAGCAACAAAAGCATTGCGCTCCAAGCGATTCCAAGGCTGCTGAACACGATTCCACAAACCGCGACGCCACGACCGCTGACGCGTCCTCGGCTTCGATTAATCTCGCCTAGGCCAACGATTCCAAAGATCAAGCCAGGGATGCCGGTCAAGCATGCCCCAAAAAGGCTGAGCAACCCCAAGACTAAACTCGTGATTGCTTTTCCGCTGGTGGTTGACGGGGTTCCGCCGTTTGCAGATTGTCTTGGTTGTAAATGATGCTTTGATTCCATGGACATCGTTAGTCTCCTTTAAAATTACAAGGGCCTTGAGGTGGAACTTGCAAATGTTAGTAAAACTAAGTTTGAATGTTTGCCTTACTCGTAAAGAAAACAAGCCAATTACTAATAGGTAAATACCATGGTGTCAGAACCAAGGTTGGCAAACAGTTTGGGTTTGCTCGTAACAAATGCCTCGTCGATGATTTGGGTGTCGTTAATCGTAAGATCGTTCATGCAGACCGGACAGACGTGCAGTTCAGCGCCTCGGTCTTTTAGTTTAGCGAGTTGAGTTTTCATAGGAGCGTGATTCTGATACGCGAAGTCTTCCGGGAACTCTGTGGTCGGCAACGTTGTTCCTTTGACATTAAAAAAGATAGCCACTTGATATCCTTCATCGAGGCAGAATCCAGCAAACGTAAGCCCCATATTCACTGCCTGAGGGTCGACTTTTGGGTCACTTGTGATACTGACAAGGGCTATTTTGGCAGTTGAGTTTGATTTGCTCGGTTGGGCAGAGTTGGCCGCAGGTGAGGCTGAAGGCGTGTTGCACCCAGCAGTCAAAACGACACTGCCGAAAATTGCGATGAGTGAAAGGAGTGATCGGTTGGTTTGGTTCATCAGATTTTTCATGTCAAAAAAATTGTAAGTTCTGTCTGGATAACTTGATAAATATTAAGTTTGCGAGGAACGTGCAAGTCAGCGTGTCGTTCTAGTTTCATCAAACGGTTTAATTATTGCTTCCGATTATTGCTTCCGTCTTTTCCTCCATGACGATGGAGAATAAGCTTTAAGGCTCATAGGGTGGGCGAATGAGTCACCGCATCGCAATTACCCTTGGCAATCATTGTTCGAATCTGTCTACAGTCTACGAGTTTTTTCTATGCGCTTAAATCCGGTTTCTTCTCTAATTTTAAAAACATCAATTGCGCTGATTATTTATTGGTGTTGCGCGAATACAAATGCGGTTGCTCAGGTTCACTATTATGAAAATGGATCACCGTGGAATCGGAAGGCAAATTCAGGCCCCGATGCTAATGTGCCCGGTTGGTTCTACAACCTTGGAATTACGGGATTACGAGTTGAGTTGACCGCGGATCAGCCAAAAACATTATTGGTTAGATATGTGTTTCCCGATTCCCCCGCTCATCGAAAGATCTTAGCCGGAGATCGGATTGTTGGTGTCGATGGAAAATTATTTACCAACGCGCATCAAAATGGATACGGCATGAAAGTATTTGGAGCCGTCGGGCCTATTTCTGAATTTGCTCAATCGCTGGAATTATCCCAGGCCAAGAAAGCGAATGGGCGACTGAAGTTGATGGTTCGTCGTGGCAGCGAGCAGCGGAATATCGTTCTCAACGTTGGTAAGCGATATGGTGCCTATGCCGACAGCTTTCCTGCTTCTTGTGAAAAAACAGATTTGATTTTGAGTGAGCTGTTAGATGCCCTCGTGCAAAATCAAAAGCCGGATGGCTCGTTTGGGAATGCAGTTCACAACACTTTTGCGCCGCTTGCTTTGTTAGCGAGTGGTAAACGCAAACATTTGGAGGCGGCTGAGCGTTGTGTTCAGTTTCATTGTCGTGAGACAAAATCAAAAGACAACCGTGTCGCCGGCCTGATCAACTGGCGTTACATGAGCGCGGCAATTGTTGTTAGCGAGTATTACTTGCAGACAAAAAAATCGTGGGTCATCCCAGAGCTCCAGCAGATCCATGACTATCTCGCTGACAGTCAGTATTTGAAAATGTCACAAATCAAACCGAGCTCTAAAGAATCTCATCCGAATTCTTATCCCAAAGGTCCTGCCGATGCTCGAGGCGGTTGGGGACATAATCCAGGATTCGAGGGATACGGTCCGATCGCAATGCTTACCGGACAGGGCGCACTTGCCTACGCAATGCTGCACCGTTGCGGAATCAAAGTCGACCGAAGTAAGCATGACGCGGCCTATGATTTTCTCCGGCGAGCGACGGGTGCCAATGGTTATGTTTGGTATGAAGATCAGCTGGGTGGTGGCCCGGAGAGTTGGGCGGATATGGGGCGAACTGGTGCTGCGGGAATCGCAAATTTTTTAAGCCCTTATGATGATTCAGTTTATCTCCAACGAGCTAAAAAGCATGCTCAGGTAATCGGAACACATCCAGAGAGTTTTCCCGATACCCACGGATCGCCCGTGATGGGCATGGGGTACACGGCACTGGCGGCAAACGTGGATCCTGCCAGTTTTCGACAGCTGATGGATTCAAACCGCTGGTGGTTTACGCTTGCCCAGTGCCACAATGGGGGCTTCTATTACCAACCGAATCGAGATAACGCGGGGTACGGGGCGGATGCTCGAATGCTTACATCGAGCGTCGTAGCGTTTATTTTTTCTATTCCCAAACACAACCTGATCGTTACTGGGAAAAAGTGAATAAATTACAGCGGCTGAGGGATCGCGAAACAAGTCGTGCTTAACGGGAAAGTCTTAAGGAACGCGATTGGTCGTGGCGTTGCACGTTTAATCGATGGCAACCCAAAAAAACACGTGGACTTGAGGTCTTGGATCCCCCGGTTAGGTGGATTTGGTTCTGGTAGTGATGAGCCGATTTTTTTTGAAATATCATTAAGTCTGTGGGCGATTGCAGATTTTTTAATTACCATAAGGTGTCGGTCCGACGCGACTTGGGATTTTAGTCGCCGTTGACGCCGGCTTCACTTTTCTTTGAGTATTCACTAATCGACTTTTAAGGTGCACGAATGCTTCGGCCAATTTCTGCCTTGACTACCTCCGCGCTGGTTCTTGTTTTGTTTGCAACACTTAACGTGTCTGTCACTTTTGGGCAGAGTCGCTGGGGGCAAACTGCGACCAACGGTTCTGGGTTGGGGTTGGGGGATGCGACCACAATTACTTGGGGATTCGTTAGTGACGGGACTGCGATTACTCCTGCCTACAGCAGTGAGTCAACCGATGCGAGTGACTTGATCGGTTTCCTTGACACGAATATTGGTGCCGGAGCAGGTGGAACTGATTTAACGAATCGCCCATGGTACACAGTTTTCGATAGTATTTTCGAGAGGTGGGGCAATGTTTCGGGTTTGAGCTTTTCGTACGAGGCAAACGATAGCGGTGAGAGAATTGACAATACGGTGGCACCACGCGGTCAACTAGGCGTCGTTGCTGACGTGAGGATTAGCGGTCATTCGATTGACGGTCAAACAGGTGGAAACACACTTGCCTATAACTATTTCCCCGACCACGGGGATATGGTGATCGACACGGATAACGTCTCTTTTTACTCCAACAGTTCAAGCAATTACCTTGGTTTAAGAAATGTATTGGCCCATGAATTCGGGCATGGAATGGGCTTGCCTCATGTGACGGCAAATAACAGTCGGCAGTTAATGGAAGGATCCATTAACACTACTTTTGACGGGCCTCAAATTGACGATATCCACCAGGCACAACGGCGATACGGTGACAACTGGGAGGAGAATGGCGGCAATGATGCTTTCAGTGTTGCCACAGATTTAGGAATCTTCGATGGTACCGACATGCTGATTGGAGCCGATGCAAACATGGGAGCGTCGGTTGTTGAAGTCGATCCAGATCAGGTGGACTTTATCTCAATTGACAACGACACCGACGTCGACTTTCTGCAGATCACCCTCGATAGCATTTACGACATGTCTTTTGCTCTTGATATGGTCGGGCCAACCTACAATCACGATGGCGACAGTTCTTACTCACTCGCAAATCAATCGGATCTCGACATGGTCTTGTTGGCGAGCGACGGAACAACCGTGTTGGCTGACTCAAATAACGCTGGAATAGGTGTTTCGGAGCAGATCGATATGGTCCTTGAAGCGGGGACTTATTACGTTCAAATTCTTGGTAATACCGATGCGACTCAGTTTTACCAATTCGGTGCCTCAGGTTTTTCTGCCGTGCCTGAGCCTGGCAGCATGCTTGCTCTTGGTACCTTGGGGGCATTGTTGGTTGGGCGGCGTCGGCGACGCATTCGGTAAGACGAGGCCGCACTGGCAGAGTCAGCGTCGAAGTTGATCGAAGGGTAGCCGTCGTTTTTGGGAACACGCCTCAACCCTGTTGGCATGTCGTATTTAGCGGCAGGTCGTGACCTTATTTAGCCTTCTTGTTTTTCTTTTTCCGTGGACTGGGAAGTCTCAGAGGGCGACCGCTGTCCCGGAATCGAATGTAATCTTCGCGTCGAATTTCGACGTAGCGTGCTGCTTCTCCCCATTGAGCCGGAACGGTTTGTTCGTCCCAGTTTTGGTAGAGGGCTTGAAGTTCTGTTACTTTTTCAGGATGTTGTTCGGCGAGATTTTTATATTCACTCAGATCGGCTTGCAGGTTGTATAGCATGGTTGGCAAACCTTGCGTTTGGATCATTTTCCAATTGCCGGAACGGACGGCGGAACCTTCGAGTTTCTTCCAGAATAAGTTTTGATGGGGAGGTGCGATTGCCTCGTTATTCAAAAATGGCATTAGATCGACACCGTCGAGCGGACGTGGCGTGGTTTTACCGCCAGCCAATTTAAAACTGGTCGGAAAAATATCCATCGTTGAGGTTAAGCCGTTAAATGTTTTCCCCGCGGGCACATGATTAGGCCAGTTCATGATAAACGGTACGCGTTGACCTCCTTCGAATTTGATTCCTTTTTTTCCATTGAGCGGGGCATTGGACGCAGAAGCGCAAACTCCGCCGTTGTCACTGAAGAACCAAATTAGCGTATTGTCGCGAATCCCCTGCTCTTCCAGCGATGCGACAAGACGGCCAATGTTGTCGTCCATGTTCTGAACGAGTGCGACGTAGGCGTCTTGATTCGCGCGATCTAAGTCCGCTTGTTCAGCTTCTAGTGGAGCGTGAGGCGCCGTGTAGGACAGGAATAGAAAAAAAGGATCTTTTGACGAACTGGCCATTCGAATCGCCTCGTCCGTAAATCGGTCGGTCAAAAACCCTTCGAATTTGACTTGTTTTCCGTTGTGTTCGATTGCATGCGGGTCGCCCTGTTTGTCCGATTTTGATTCGTCGTACCAGTAGCGACGGCTCCCTTCACGGAGTCCCCAGAATTCGTCGAATCCGCGTCGCGTTGGGTAGCAGCGATCAGGGTCTCCAAGGTGCCACTTTCCAACGAGGAACGTAGAATAGCCAAGTGATTGAAATGCCTGACCAAGCGTGTACTCGCTGGTGTCCATTCCGTGTTCCGGAGGGGGCACATTAGCTTCGTGTCCAAATCGCTGTTGATAGCGACCGGTCATGAAACCTGCTCTCGATGGACTGCAGACCGACGCCGTCGTATGAGCATCGGTAAAAATAGTACCGCCGGCAGCGAGTTGATCAAGATTGGGGGTTTTGATGTTCTGCGATCCCTGGAAGCCAAGGTCGTGATAGCCTAGGTCATCGGCGAGAATCACAATGATGTTGGGCTTGTCCTTTGGGCTATCCGTTTCCGCGAAGAGCGTGACCGGTGTTATCAACAAGAGGATCAGGATATAAGTTTTGATGTTTAGCATAGTTGGATTGCAAGAAGTTGAGTTTTGTATTGAAGCGAATCATCGGCTTAAAAAGCTTCAGGAAAAAGCCCGCCGCTCGAAGTTTGAGCAGCTCGTCGAAACGGATCGTCCGACACACTGTTTTAATTTTGTTTTGGATCGTTTTTCGGTAAGCGAGCACGCCAACTTGATTTTGCGTTATTCGGGAAATGAAATCAATTTAGAATGTCGTGTTTAATCCGAAGTTTATGTGCTTTATAGAATTACTGAAATGCAGGTTTGGCTGTTTTCCGAGGTTTGCAGGGGGCAATACAGTTGAGAGCAGGTAGCCTTTGCGATTTAACAGGATCGTATTCCTGTTAAATCGGTTCGGGGAAGTAATCAATCGCGGCTGTCTGGGAGTTTCGGAGGCGACGGGTCTGGTGGGATTCGCCGCCAAATCTCAGCTGCCTCAGTTTCATTAGTTTGGATAGGGCCGGCGATTAACCTCCAGTTTCCCGTTTCAATTTTTGTACGGAGCGATTGAAGGTGTCGGTTGATATAATTTTGAGGCACTGTTTTTTCGATCGTGATGCACGATGGAAGGTCTGGCAAGACGAGGTAATTGAGCCGTTTGTTGGTTAGTTGGAAAAGGTGGTTTAACTTTTCCGAGTCGGTGAGTCCTGGGATAGCGGCCCAGTCAGCAGCCGCGTACTTTGAAAAAATCGGATGGTCGATGAGTTGTGTTTGATTCAAGGTCACGGAATTTAAATTCGCAGTCGCATCCTCGCGATCAAACAGGAGAATTGATTTTAGGCTTTTTGTATTGATGTCGGTTGTATGCATGACAGCGTAATTCACTTGAGCAAAATTTTGTTCAGCACTATCAGTAATGATGTGATTAATGATTTGCTGCTGTGCGGCCATTGAGTTGAACGAAGTCTCCTGATGTTGCTCCCATCCGCGAAACGAAGCCGTGACCAAGCAAAAAGTAAGGCAAATCCACGCAAAGATGGTTAAGCGTGTATCATTTAGTCGATCCTGATTTTTTAAGATGGGAATCAAAAAGAGCAGCAACAGTCCAATGACCGCTGGCATGCAGACGAATGGATTTAATCCGGCCCGGCGGGCGATCATTAAAACAACGGGACTTATACCAATCCAGGCAATTCGCAAGTCAATATCCCCAGCCTGCCAGGCAGCTTTGGTAACGGCCCACAGTTGATGGTGAACGATGGCGGTTATTCCCACGGCCACTTGAAGAATGACGATGAAATATATGAGTGGATTGCCTAAGCATCTCTGGGTTAATTTAAGATGCAGGAGTGCTTCGTTCCATGGGATTTTCGCGTTGGCGTCTGTATTCCAGACGGCGTAGTAGTAATACAAGTAATCAAAGTTAAGAATGAAAAACCAGCCAGCCAAAGCGATCGTTGTCAGAGTGGCAACTGTCAGGCCGATCAGTTTTTTCTTTCGATTCTCTGCATGAATTAGTTCAATCAAAGCCAGTGGCGCAAGGCTCACGACGAGATAGATCGGCGCTGTTGCACGCGATAGGCAGCAAAACGCTGCAGCAATTCCAAATAAAACAAAGTGTGTTAAGTTTGGTTTGGCCATCGCCACCAGGTACCAGCAAATAGTGATTCCAAAGGTTAGGCAAAGGCCAATGTCCATCCGGAAATCGGAGAGCCCACCGTTGGAGAAAAATAGGCAAGCGGTCGCGAGGAACGTCAGACATCCGAGTGCTGCGGTTGGCAGTTGTAATTTTTTAATCTGAGTTAGGTAGTAAAACAAACTGATTTGGAAGAGTACCAAATAGCTCACCTGTATCCAAATACCGACGAAACGAGTCGGCTCAACCCACTCTCCGACGGCGGCAGCGAATATAAACGGCAGGCAGACCGTGGTGTAATTAAAGCAGCCTTCTTTCATTCCACTGGATAAACCATCGGTACCTGAGATGGTCATCACCCGAAAAAGACTTTCGTAATAGCTAAGTGAATCAAAGAAGGGGTTTTTGTGTTCGTAGAGTTGCCGGTTGAGCTCGCAACAATAAAGTCCCAGAAGAACACAGCCAACAAGCGGTAGCGAAAGCCAGGTGAGAGATCGTAGGTTAAGCCATCGTTGAATTGGAACGGCGTGATGGTTGGGGTTGGTTTTTTTTGTCTCACACGGCTCGGGCATCAACTGGCTTTTCTGTTGTGGTAGTTGATCGGCTCACAAATCTTTGAGGCAATCTCAAGTTCTTGATCAACAATATAGGCTGGACGTCGCCTGACCTCATCGTAAATTCGACCGACATACTCTCCAAGCACACCAATGGCAATCACTTGGAACCCGCCAAGAGCCAGAAGGGCACACGATAAAGTCTTGAGGCCAAATGAAGAAGTTTCCCATCCGCCAAGTTCTATTAGGACAAAATAGCAAATGGCCATGAGTGCGAAACCACAGATGGTTGCGCCGATGGCCGTGAGGACTCTCAGTGGTTTTAGGGAGTATCCAAAAATCGCATCCAATGCATACTGGGTAAGCCGCCCTAAGGTTTGTTTAGGGGATCCACCCGCACGGGGTGGACGCTCAAGTGGAATGAATGATTGTCGGAAACCGACCCACGCTCGAAGGCCCGGAAAAAAACGGTGTGACTCTGACAGGCGACAGACAGCCTCAACGGCTTGGCGATCCAGTAAACAGAAGGTGCCCGTATTCGCGGGCATTTTTGAGTCGGAAAGGTAGCGGAAGATTTTGTGAAAAATCTTAAAACCAATTCCGCGAATCAGCGACTCTTTCCTCGATGTTCTTTGGGCGATGACAATTTGATCGCCTTTCATCCAGCGTTCCAGCATTTCTGGAATTAACTCTGGCGGATCCTGGAGATCACCGTCCATCAGCACCACGCATTCTGCGTGACTCGCTTTTAGTCCTGCGTGAATTGCCGCCGGTTGGCCAAAATTTCGAGATAGACGAATTAGTTTCGTTCGGCCTTGTGGCCCCGAATCGATTGCGGTGGCGTGCGTCGCAATCCAGTGAGCGGTGCCATCTGAACTTCCATCGTCAATGTAAATGACTTGGAATGATTCGCCAGTTTGACGACACGCGGTAACGACCCGTTCGTGAAGCTGTTCAATGATTTCTATCTCATTGAAAACAGGGATAACGATATCGAGTTTAGTGTGAGGCATTCTAGGGCGTCAGACGCGTAATTGAGGGAGGCATTAGGCGAGATGTTTTTTTAAAAGAAGGCCGGTTCTCGGGCAACCTCAAGTGGTCGCTAGCAGTGGCCCGTAAGGTATGTTCCCTTGGCCACAGGTCGAGTGGCGTTTTTTCTGATTCCTCGCCGAGTCATGTCGATGGGAGTCGATGGCGAGGGTGCCCAATTATTTGCAGGCCGTAGTTGGTGCGTTAAAGATTGGGTTCTGTTGCCAACGTAGATTTAGATTTGCTTTTTATTAGCCTTTGTTTCACCAGAGTGTTATCATCAAAACCCACCAATTTAAGGCATAGCCGTATTGGCTAAGTGCACAAAATAATTGAGGATTCAGGTCCGACTTAGAGCTCAATCATTGAAGATGAAAAGGTATGTTGATGACATTGTTATTCAAGAAGGTTGTTTGTTTGGCGATGCTGTTAGGCCTTGTCCTGCCCGTTTGTTCGCTGGCGGATGAGCGTCCAAATTTGTTATTCATTATCGTGGATGATCAATCTCCGTTCGATTTGAAAATTTACAATCCTAAATCGAAACTCGACACGCCGGTCATTGATAAAATAGCCCGCGAGGGAATGGTGTTTGATCGGGCGTATCACATGGGGGCGTGGTCAGGTGCTGTTTGTACCCCGTCACGACACATGGTGATGTCGGGCCGGACGGTTTGGCATCTGCCTCGCAACCGTCGCCGCAAGAGCAATGGGGCAGTTGCGGAGAAGTTGACTGCACCGGAGCTGGCTAATACTTCCATGGCGGCTGTGTTCAATCAAGCGGGTTACGAAACTGTTCGAACATGCAAGAAAGGGAATAGTTTCGAGGCGGCAAACGCAAAGTTTAAGATTCGCAATGATAGTTCTAAACGCGGGGGAACTGATGAGTCAGGAAGTGCCTGGCACGCCGAACAAGTGCTGCAGTATCTCAATCAGCGAGAGACATCAGACAAAACGGATCCATTTCTGATTTACTTTGGCTTCTCACATCCTCATGACACTCGCGATGGAAAACCTGAGCTGTTAGATAAATACGGAGCGATAAATCATAAGGATTCGAGGTCTTTGCCTCCAGCGCACCCAGCGCAGCCAGAATTGCCATCCAACTATTTACCAGCCCATCCGTTCCATCATGGGCATCCCGGTCTCCGAGATGAAGTGAATGTATCGGGAGTTTGGAAAAATCGTGACGAGCAAACGATTCGGAATGAGATCGGTCGCGAGTTTGCGTGCAGCGAAAACATCGATACCCAGATTGGTCGTGTTCTCGATAAACTTGAGGCAATGGGCGAGCTTGATAATACTTACATCTTTTACACATCTGATCACGGGATGGCGATCGGGCGTCATGGGCTTCAGGGGAAACAGAATCTTTACGAGCATACGTGGCGAGTCCCCATGATCGTGAAGGGGCCGGGGATCGAAGCCGGCAAACGTAGTCAAGGTAATATCTACCTGTTGGATGTTTTGGCGACGATGTGCGACCTAACGGAAACTGAATTTCCTGTGACTAACGAAGGGAAAAGTTTTAAACCCGTGCTAGAAGGCGAGCAGGAAGTTGTGCGGGATGTTTTGTTTGGCGTTTATTGCGGTGGAACAAAGCCAGGCATGCGGTCTGTGCGTAAGGGGGACTGGAAGCTGATAAAATACGATGTTCTCGATGGAGAAGTCCGGGAGACTCAACTGTTTAATCTGAAAGACAATCCAGAGGAATATATTGAGCAGCATCACCACTCGGATGTGATCAAGTTGACTGGAAATTCACCTGCCGACGGGCAGTTGAATCTGGCCGATGATCCGAAATATGCTGAGAAACGAAAAGAGATGGAGGCTCTGCTTTATCAGGAGATGGTAAGGTTGGATGATCCGTATCGCCTCTGGGATCAAACGCCAATTAACGAAAAGGAATCAGTGAAATGAAAATTCCTTTCGCCATAATTGCATTCCTCTTACTCGCTGTCCCAGCCTTCGGGCAGGAGCAGCCTAATGTCGTTTTTATTATTTGCGATGATCTTGGGTACGGGGATGTGCAATGTTTGAATCCTGAACACGGCAAGATAAAAACTCCCCACGTTGATCAGTTGGCCACCGAGGGGATGATTTTCACTGATGCTCACTCCGGATCCTCCGTGTGCACGCCGACTCGCTACGGTCTTTTGACTGGGCGTTACAGTTGGAGAACCAAGTTGCAAAAAGGAGTTGTTCAGGGGTTTTCTCCATGCTTGATTGCAGAAGATCGACCGACGGTTGCCGGGTTTTATCGAACTCAAGGATACGATACTGCCATCATTGGAAAGTGGCATTTAAATTTTGAGTATCTCGATCCCCAAACGAGGAAACGCCTGAAGGCGAAAGGAAAAGCAGTGCCACCGGTGGGATCGACCATTCCTGACGGCCCGGTTCATCGAGGGTTTGATTATTTTCATGGAATTCACCATGCTCGCAGTATGGAGGCAATCATTGAAAACGGGGAAGTGATTGAACATGATCCAGTTGAGAATTTTCTTCCCCGAGTGACAAAAAAGAGTGTCGACTATATTAATTCTCGCAAGGGAAAGGAAAAACCATTTTTTCTTTACGTCCCACTTGGGTCGCCCCACACTCCGATCGTGCCAACAGGGCGTTGGGTTGGGATGAGTGGACTGGGAGATTATGGTGACTTTGTCATGCAGACGGATCACGCCGTTGGGGAAATTTCGAAGGCTCTACAAGCTCAAGGTTTCAGCGAAAATACACTTGTGATTTTTACGAGTGACAATGGCTGTTCTAAGGCGGCTGACATTAAAGGACTGGCTGAGCAGGGGCACAAGGTAAGTGGTGAGATGCGAGGGTCGAAGGCTGATATCTGGGACGGCGGTCATCGTGTTCCGTTCATTGTTCGATGGCCTGGGAAAGTTACTCCCGGATCACAATGTTCACAGTTGATCTGTTTGACCGATTTCTTCCGAACGGCTGTAGAAGTACTTGGTGTACAGGTACCTCCGGGCAGTTGTGAAGATAGTGTCAGTTTTTTACCGGCTTTATTTGGGAATCAAATTGAATCCAACCGCGCCGGCGTAGTCCACCATTCGATATCCGGGCACTTTGCGTATCGTTCGGGAGACTGGAAGTTGTTACTGGCTCGAGGGTCTGGTGGCTGGAGTTCACCCAAAGAAAAAGAGATGGGAGCGGATTCTGAGGAGGCACAACTTTATAATCTGGCGAAGGATCCACGAGAGCAAGATAATCTTTACCGTCAACAACCGGATGTCGCGAAAAAACTGTTGGATCAATTAGTAAACGATGTTGAGTCTGGAAGAAGCGCCCGGGGAGCTCCATCAAAAAACGATGTCGACAAAATTAATCTCTGGAAATCAAAGCGTGCTAACCCAGGAAAGACGAAAAAGAAGTCCGGGGGTTAATGTTCTCTCTGCCATTTAGGTAAGGGGCTTGTTGTCATGAGCCCAAACAAAATCGCTAACAAAGAATTTGTTAGACTCAATCATTCAAACGAAGTAACAAGAGGTCAGGCTATGGTGTGTCGCGGTGTAATGTTTTTGGGTCTGATTTGGTTTTTAGCGGCACCGGTTGAGTTGATGGCAGACGAAGCCCCTGCCCGCCCTAATGTCCTCTTGATTATGTCGGACGACCTGAACACAGCACTTAGTGGATTTGGGCATCCTCAATGCAAGACACCGAATCTGGATCGGCTTGCCCGCCGGGGGGTTAGCTTTCATCGAATGTACTGTCAGTTTCCTGTCTGCGGCGCCTCGCGTTCGTCGATGATGAATGGGCTGTATCCGTACAGTACAGGCGACTTGCAAAACACAACGATCTTTCGCAAGTATCGCCCTAAAGCGGTTACCCTTCCTCAATTATTTTTGAATAACGGATACTATGTTGCCCGGGTTGGGAAAATCTACCACATGGGAATTCCGCAGGAAGTGATCGATGGGACTGCGATTGCAGACGATCCGCAATCATGGGGCGAGACCTACAATATTCAATGCGGTGAGCAGAATTTGCCCGGCAAGACGATTCAACATTCGCCGGGTTGGAAAGCGAGTCAAACATTTCAGCGGGTTGAGGCGACCGATGGTGACCTGGCAATGGCCGATGGTTTGGCGGCAACCAAGACGATTGAACTGATGAAGAAACATCGGGAAGAGCCATTTTTTATCGCCTGTGGATTTGTGCGGCCACACGTGCCGTTAGTCGCGCCCGAGGCATATTTCAGAATGTACCCTGAGCAGGAAATGGTTTTGCCCGAAGTGCCCGCCGATGATCTCGAGGATGTGGGTCAGCCGACGAAAACATACAAAACAAACGAATCTTTGAAAATTACAACCGAACAAATGCCCGGTATTTTGAGTGCTTACTATGGGTGCGTCAGCCACATGGATTTTCAAGTGGGGCGTCTGTTAGATGCCCTCGATGAACTGGATTTGAAACAAAAAACGCTCGTTGTGTTTACCAGTGATCACGGTTATCACTTGGGCGAACATCATAAATGGCAAAAGCAGCATTTGTTCGAAGAGACTACCAGAGTCCCGTTTATTTTCAGTGCGCCCTGGTTAAGCAAGTTTCATGGGAGATCAACGCAACACATGTGTGAGTTGATTGATCTCTATCCAACCGTTAGTTCTCTTTGTCAGTTGTCTCCGCCAAAATACATTCAGGGAAAAAGTATGGTGCCAATTCTCAACGATGTGGAAACAGATTTGTGGACTAAGGATACGGTTTTTTCTGTTTCTACGCGTAAAGGCGCCAGTCTAAGAAATGGCAGTTATCGCTATACAGAATGGGCTCAAGGAGCAAAGGGGACGGAACTATACGATTTGAAAAACGATCCGGGCGAATTTATAAATGTTGCCGATCGATCAGAATATCGCTCGGTTCGTGAGGATTTGGCAAACCAGATGAAAAAGAAACGAAAATCGGCTTCGAGTGAACTTGGGTTAAAATAGTTTTCTTCGTGATTCGTTTGATTAGCCGTGGTCCGCGTAATTGGTGAATTAATGTTTAGTTTGAAAATGGTTGGAATCATATTTGGTTGTTGGATCTCAATCCTTCATCTCAGCTACGGGCAGGAAGACACGGTCGAATTCAATCGAGACGTGCGACCGATCCTTTCGGATCGCTGTTTTTTGTGCCACGGACCTGATCGGGCCAGCGAGGAAGGCCAGGCAACTGATTTACGGTTGGACGATCGTGCTTCGGCGATCGAATTTGATGTTTTTGATTTTGAAAATCCAAGCAAAAGCGAGTTGATTGCGAGGGTGACAACGGCAGATCCGGATACGAAAATGCCACCACCCGACTCTCAAAAACACTCGCTCTCCAGTGCAGAAGTCAAAATTCTACGTGCGTGGATTGGGGCGGGCGCCAATTACGAGAAACATTGGTCGTATCAAACACCCCAACGTCCGGAGCTACCCGAGGTTGCAGATCAAGCAGATGTCTTTAATGCGATCGACGCGTTTGTGGTGGCTCGTGTGATGCGGGAGAATCGCAAGCCGTCAGCTGTGGCTGAACGGAGCAGTTTAATCCGGAGAGTGACATTTGATTTGACAGGTTTGCCACCTTCGTTTGCCGAAATTGAAGCGTTTGAAAATGATAAATCGCCTCTCAGGATTGCTTACGGGAAAGTTGTGGATCGATTGCTTTCAAGCGAGCATTATGGCGAACAAATGGCACGATTTTGGCTGGACTCGGCGAGGTATGCGGATACCAGCGGCTACCAATACGATCGCGAGCGCAAGCAATGGGTTTGGCGAGACTGGGTGATTAATGCCTTCAATACCAATATGCCATTTGACCAATTTACGGTCGAGCAAATTGCTGGAGATTTACTACCGGAGGCGACGGATCAAACACGATTGGCGACTGGTTTTAACCGCAATCACCCCATCACGATCGAGGGTGGAGTGGTGGACGAAGAGTATCGGACCGAATATGTCATTGACCGAGTCGTGACTGCATCGACGGTTTGGTTGGGCCAGACGTTCACTTGCGCCCGTTGTCATGATCACAAATATGATCCCATTTCGCAGGAAGATTTTTACCGGTTTTACGCATTCTTTAACAACGTGCCTGAGCGGGGACTCAATGGGTTTGCTCCCAATCGGGTGATTGCCTCGCCGCTTAAAGCAGGCCATGACCAGTTGGAACTGCGAATAGCAAAGCTTGAAGGGAAATTGGCTGAATTAAAAACGCCCATCAATCAATGGGAGAGTGATGTTCGTAAGCAGGTTGCCAAATGGGAAATTTTGCCGCCGGTTAATGTCATCTCTTCAGGCGGAGCGACCCCGAAAATCATGGAAGACCAAAGCGTGCTTATGGTCGGGGAAAATCCAATTAAGGATGATTACGAATTTGTTTTTGAGACAAAGCAATCTGTTCAGGCAATTCGGTTGGAAGCGATGGTTGATCCTTCGCTAGTTAACGGTTCTGCAAGTCGTGGTTTTAATGGGAACTATGTACTTTCTGAATTTATTGTGGAGGCGAAATTGGGTGATGGTGATTTGTATGAACCAGTGAAAATTGCTTCTGCAAGTGCCGATTATGAACAAAAACGATACACGGTAGATCTCACAATTGACGGACGTGTTGACGCGACGGGGTGGGCGGTTGACGGAAATGTTCGTCCCGATAATCGGCTGGCGATCTACAGTTTAGAGACGCCAATACCGCGTGGGACAACGGTTCGAATTAAAATGTTGCACCGCTATGGTGGCTCTCATCAAATCGGAAGATTTCGAGTTTCAGCTTCAACGATCGCACCCACGGTTGGACCGCTTGAGGATTTGCTGGCAATTGACCTCGCAAATCGATCCGCCGAGCAAACAAACCGATTAAGAGAATTGTTAGTGATGAGATTGGGTTCTAAGGAAATGCGCCAGATCGTTAATGAACTTCAGACGGTCCGCGCGGAATTAAAAAAGGCATTGGTCGTACCGGCCACGATGGTGATGCAGGAAATGCCCCAGCCTCGTCCTGTCTATGTTTTAGAGCGAGGGGAATATGATAAACCGATTAAAGAACGTCCTGTTACTCCCGGAGTTCCATCGACGATTGGGACGCTCGGTGTAGACGGGCCGCAAAACCGATTAGGGCTGGCCCAGTGGCTGGTGTCCTCGAAACAACCTCTCACTGCACGAGTTAGCGTTAATCGTTTTTGGCAGCGGCTGTTCGGAGTCGGGATTGTGAAAACCAGCGAAGATTTTGGCGCCCAAGGCGAGTATCCCAGCCATCCTGATCTGCTGGATTGGCTGGCGGTTGAGTTCATGGAATCGGGATGGGACGTCAAAGCTATTTTAAAGACGATGGTTTCTTCACGAACTTACATGCAATCGTCTCGAATTACCGAGGCCAGTTTTCAATGGGATCCTGAGAATCGCTTTTTAACGCGAGGCCCGCGAGTGAGACTCGATGCCGAGGAAATTCGAGACAACTCACTTGCTGTCAGCGGGTTGCTTGATCATAAAATCGGGGGTGCGAGTGTCTATCCTTATCACCCTCAGGGATTGTGGATGGAAGTCAACAATCGACCTGGTTATTCGCGAGCTTATCCACATCAGACCCAGGCGGAGCAATTGCTTCGGCGAACGCTCTATACATTTTGGAAACGCACGGTACCTCCTCCGTCGATGTCGACGTTCGATGCACCGAGCCGCGAGTATTGTGTGGTGCGGCGATCGTCCACCAACACTCCCTTGCAGGCATTGGTGATGCTTCATGATCCGCAATTCGTCGAAGCCGCGCGTTTTTTAGGGAAGCGAATGCTCGATTCAGGTCGACCCACGATTGAGTCAAAGATTGCGTTCGGTTTTAAGTGTTGTACCTCTCGGGATCCTGCGGAAGCCGAGCTTAAAGTCCTCGTGGAGACTTACTATCAGCGGCTTGAGCAATACCAAGCGGATTTGTCTGCTGCGGATCAAACGCTGGGGGTTGGTGGAATTAAACTCACGGTTGTGAAGGATCGCGCCGAGCTGGCTGCCCTAACTCAGGTGGCTCGGCTGTTAATGAATTTAAGTGAATTTTTGACGAAAGGTTAAAGCCGATGCATCCATTTGAGGATTATTGCCAACGCCAAAACCGCCGCCAGTTTCTCGGAGCTTCGTCTCGAGTTGGAATTGGGATGGCCGCTTTTTATTCGTTGATGCGTTCGGGAAAGTCTGCACTAGCGTTAGATGACCGGCAAAAATCATTGGCGACTTCGAACGGCCCGGGATATGGTCCGGGAAAACCTGGTCCGGTGCATTTCCCACCCACGGCGAAACGAGTGATCTATCTTTGCCAGTCGGGGGCACCATCGCAAATCGATACCTTTGATCACAAACCAACGCTTAGTAAGCTCAACGGGCAAGAGTTGCCGGATTCGATTCGAAATGGCCAGCGGTTAACGGGGATGACGTCCGGACAAACAAAATTCCCTGCAGCCCAATCGATTGCCCCGTTTCGGCAACACGGAAAAAGTGGCCAGTGGATCAGTGATCTACTGCCGCACCATCACAAAATCGCTGATGATATTTGCATCATTAATTCGATGTACACCGAAGCGATCAATCATGATCCCGCGATTACTTTTTTTCAAACGGGACATCAGCAACCGGGGCGTCCCTCAATCGGTGCTTGGACGAGTTACGGTTTGGGGTCAGAAAGTGAGAACTTGCCTGCCTACGTTGTTCTGCTTGATAAAAACAGTGATCCTCAGGCTCAGCCAAACTACTCTCGTTTATGGGGATCGGCATTCCTGCCGAGTAACCATCAGGGAGTGAAGTTGAGGAGTGAGGGGAATCCAGTTTTGTATTTGAAGGATCCGACGGGAGAAACTCTTGCTCAGCAGCGTAAGATGTTAGACGATCTTGCTCGTTTAAATTCGCTGCACAGGCAGCAAGTAGGTGATCCTGAAATTGATACACGAGTCGCGGCTTACGAGATGGCCTATCGCATGCAAACATCCGTTCCGGATTTGACAGATATTTCTCGTGAACCCGAGTCAACTTTTAAGTTGTACGGTGACGAAGCGAAGCTGCCTGGGACGCATGCTGCCAATTGTTTGCTGGCGAGACGACTGGCTGAAAAAGGTGTCCGCTTTATTCAAATCTATCATCGCGGCTGGGATCATCACTCCGGCCTTCCTTCACGCCATCGAAAGATTGCGAAAGAGGTTGATCAGGGGTCGGCGGCATTGATTATGGATCTTAAAGCCCGAGGAATGCTAGAAGATACATTGGTGATTTGGGGTGGAGAGTTTGGAAGGACGGTTTATCGCCAAGGTGGTAATGAAAGTAACTTTGGACGCGACCATCACCCGCGTTGTTTCTCAATTTGGATGGCTGGTGGAGGGATCAAACAGGGGTTCCGTTACGGAGAGACAGACGACTGGTGTTACAACATTACTCGCGATCCAATGCATGTCCACGACCTCAATGCGACGTTACTGCATACATTGGGGATCAACCATGAAGCATTAACCTATCGATTTCAAGGTCGGGATTATCGGTTGACGGATGTGCATGGAAATGTGGCAAAGTCGATTTTGGCCTGATTGATTAAAGTGTTTTGGTTTTCCCATTGAACCCACCTGCAATTTGTTTACCGGTAAGTGGGTGAGGGTTGAGGCTGAATCAGTTAATTCGCAAGATCGGGAATAATCAGCGGAATTTTTTGAGCTGGAATTAGCTTAGGAAGAAACAAGGGAACACGTTAGAATCTGGGCAAAAATAAGATCAACCACGCAGTTGAGATTTGGATGATTCGTTTTCGTTGCAAAAATTGCGGGAAGAAGCTGAAAGCCGATGAGCAAATTGTTGGCCGGCGTGTGCGCTGCACAAAATGCGATAGCGTCGAGATCGTTCCTAAAGTGGTGGCTCCTTCGGGACCTTGGGTGGAGAGCCATTCTGGCGATTTGAATTCGGGGAAGGAAGCTTTAGGGGCGGCGAACGAGTTACAGAAAGTAACTGTCACCCCCGCTGAAAAGGAAGATCCGTCAGATGTTGGCGATTTCGAATTTTCGATCCCGACTCTAAAAACATCAGGCGAAAAAAGTCTGTTGGGGCAGCCGTCGAAGGATAACCAGCAGGATTTTACGCCCCAGTTTCAACTTGCCAGTAGAAAGGTGTCACGCACCCGGCGAGTGGTGATGTTTGGGATGATTGGTGGTTTTTTGCTCGTGACGGTGTTGGTCGCA
This sequence comes from Mariniblastus sp., assembly GCA_029251085.1. Lineage (GTDB taxonomy): Bacteria > Planctomycetota > Planctomycetia > Pirellulales > Pirellulaceae > Mariniblastus. Next base: position 48,650 of record JAQXDZ010000029.1, on the reverse strand, counting down.
GTAAACTTCAACCGATTAATGAAGGCTCGTGAAATACTTTCCACGGATTACGAGCAGTTGGCAGAGGTTGTTTACTATCGGAATGCAGTAATGAAGCTTGAGAAGTCGTACCGGATGATGGATATTGCCGGTCGCACCTACATCGCGATGAATCCAAACGACCAGAGTGTGGCAAAAGAATTCGAAGAAGCTAAGTCAGCAACATTGAGTCGCACGCGAAATTCGGATTTAGAAAAAGATGTCGAATCTTATTTTCGGCAAGGCGAGGAAGTGAAAGCCAAGGCTTTATTGGTTAATACCGCGGTCGAGTTGGACGGTTGGCGAAAAGAAATTGATTTAAAAACCAAATTCTTTTCCGAAGCGTCATATTGAGCCTGTTTATCCTGACCCAGGATTGCCAACCGGTTGCCGAACGAGTACTAGTCATTCAACGGCAGATCTGATTTTCCAAAAAACATCATGTGCTGCCACGGTAATTTGTCAAATTCTTTGACGAGTGTAAAACCGTTGGCATTGAGTTCTTTGTTGACCTGCCTTTTACTCATCTTGTGAAGTGGCTTAATCGGAACTTTGGGATCTTCTTCACGGTATTCCACGAGTACGACAAGCCCGTCCGGTTTTAAACTTTTGCGAATTGAGGCGAGCATTTCTTTTGGGTGCGAAAACTCATGATAGACGTCCACCATAAGTACAAGGTCAACGGTGTTCGGGGGGAGATGAGGGTTGTGGAATGAGCCGAGAATTGGAACGACATTCTCGAGTCCCTCTGACTCCATTCGTTCACGTAAAAAACCAAGCATCTCAGGTTGGACATCGACACCTAAAACCAACCCATTTTTGCCAGTCATTTTCGCCATCGCAAGCGAGTGAAATCCATTTCCGCAGCCCATGTCACAGATCGTCATGCCTTTGCGGATGCCAAGGTTGGCAAGCATCAGCGAGCAGCGTTCTTCGCGCTCGCGTTCATTTCGAATGAGCCATTCGGCTCCGAGGTAGTGCATGGTTTGAGCAACGCGTCGCCCCATGTAAACATCAACTCCTTTCGGAACTTTTGCTTTTCTATCGTCCTGAGCATTCTTGCCGGAATTATTTATTGCTGTCGCGGGGGTACTGGGGGTTGTAACCAGTGGGCCATTAGTCGGTTCTTCTGCCTCGGTGGTGTTGCTGACCAGCAACAAGCAGATAGCCGAAACGCTTAGTAAACAAAAAATTGACTTAACCGAAAGAGACCTAGTTTTTCTGGACATGGTTTTCTATTTCTGGGTTATAGAGAGAGGTCTGGGTTATAGAAGTCTGGGAATGGTTGGACATTAGCTCGTTTGAGATGAGACTCGCCACCTCGAGTTAAACATTCGAAGCATGCCTATGAAAAGCAGGAGATCGAGACAAATGGTAAATGTGCAATAGCCAATGAAATGACGCAGATCGTTAAGGCGGTACCCTAGAACACTGTCTTCGCTGGTCCACCGAGAATTTCTGGTCCAATTGGTGGGATCATCGCTGGCATCGCTTTCAACATAAAGCGGGACGTTGAACGCCGCGGCGAACGGACTTGAGACGGTAACTGCATTGACGATGTCGGTTCCGGCGGAATCGGGGAAGTAGGTATTGCCGAAAAAACTAAATGCCAAAGGCGATAAGTAAAGCGTTAAGATGATGAAATAGGTTGCGATTAAACTGGTCGATGTTTTGGTGAAAATGGTCGAGCAGAACAAAGCCACGATGGCAGTCGTTAAGCAACTGAGAGAAAAAATAATTACATAGCAAATGATGCTTGGAATATTTGACCAATAGTCTTGCACCATTATCGTTGCCAAAAATACGGGCCAAAGTAAAAACGATGACAAAACACTGGAGACTCTCAGGCCTGATACAAGTTTTCCCCAAAGCAACTGCCACGGTGTGATGACCGTTGTCAGTAACAGGTCAAGGGTTTGTCGTTCGCGTTCACTGGTGACGCTTCCCGCAGAAAAAACGGGGCCGATCAAAATATTAAATAAGACCACGTAGGCAATGTACCACGGGGCAAGAGGTCGGAAAATATAAAGGCAGACTGCCATTAGCGGAATCGCGAGCACCATGCTGATTTGAATTGCCAGGCGAAGCATCAGTGTGCCTTGCCCAAAAATTTCGCTCCGCATTTCCTTGTCGTAGACAGGGTTGGTTCCATCCTCCATCAATGTTTCGCGTTTGGGTGGAGCGAAAAGTCGATCCGGAAACTGATCTCGTTGGATAACAAGCCCCACGGCTTTTTCAGATTCCTCTTCGAGATCAATTACCTCCTTGCCTTCACTACCAAAATCAGGAGGGTACAGCATCCGCCCACAGCAAATGAAAAATAAGTAAATAGTGAGGGTAGCCGAAAGTCCCGGGACGACGGTGAGCGCAATTTCGATCCTTGTTTCACCAAATTGCCGGAGGGAGTACCAATACAATACGACGGCAATTGCGATCGGCAAAATAATGATGTATGAAACAACCAAAGCAGAACTGGTTCGGGGGAAGAAACTCCCGCAGGCCACACTGATCATTCCAAAGCAAATAACGCTTGAGATCAAAACTAAATAGGCTGCCAGAACTTCATAAATCGAAACACCGCCAAGGGGTAGGCAGAGCATCACGATTGGGAGTGTGGCAAAAATTAGAATTGCCAAGTGAGTTAGAGCAGCAACCAGTTTTCCCATGACCACCGCTTCAGGCCGAATAGGACTAGCCAAAAGCATTTCGTAGGTGCCCCGCTCTTTTTCCCCAGCGATTGCGCCGGCGGCAAAACTGGGCGCCATCAAGGCTGCAAGAATGTATTGCCCGAGAAAAAAGAGATCGACTAAATTACTCGTGGAACCCGCGCTACCGGTCAAGTCTAAAGCCACGCCATCTTGCGGCCATGCGAAATAAACGACAGCCGCTAAGATGGCCTGATAGACTAATAGTAAAACAAAGGAACGAGAAGTACGTAAATTAACGAGTAGTTCCCGCTGGAGTACTGGGTTCTCTAAGAGATACATCGTTGTTCCATCGAGTTGCGGTGGTATTCATGTCCATTGTAGGGATTTGTGACTGATTTCGCATCCCTCGGGACAGGCAATGAGTGCTGTCTTAGTACTTTCGGGGCAAAACGTTCGCCTGAACGCGTCCTGGAAGACCTTGGATTCTCAAAAAGCCTTCGGCGTCATCCTGATTGTAAGAACCGCCGCCTTCCATAGTCGCAATTTGGTCGTCGTATAAACTGTTGGGGCTCGAGCGATCTGCGACTGAAATGTTGCCTTTATATAAGTCAAGAGTAACGCTTCCGGTGACCGGTTTTTGAGCCTCTTTGTTGAACGCGAGCAGTGAGTCGAATTTTGGGCAGTACCAGAATCCGTAATAAACCATTTCGGCTACTTCTGGGGCAAGTCGATCGCGGAGGTGCATTAGATCGCGATCCATTGCAAGTTGCTCAATATACCGATGTGCGTCGTAAAGGACGGTCATCCCCGGAGATTCGTAGACTCCCCTACTCTTCATTCCAACAAATCGATTTTCAACCATATCGATTCGACCGATTCCATTTCGCCCGCCAATGTCATTTAAGGTCTCGACGATTTCGAGAGCTGACAATTTTTCTCCGTTGACTGTGACCGGTACACCAGATTCAAAAGTGATGGTGACCGTTTCTTTTTTATCGGGTGCTTCTGCGGGAGAGACTCCCATACCGAAATCAACTACCTCGACGCCGTTCACATCCAGATCTTCGAGCTTGCCGGCTTCGTAGCTGATGTGAAGGCAGTTTTCGTCGCTGCTGTAGGGTTTGGCCGTGGAGGCTTTGACCGGGATATTCTTCTCTTCGCAGTAGGCAATTAATTCAGTTCTTCCTGGAAAAGAATCTCGGAATTTCTGCATTCTCCAAGGGGCAATTACTTCGATGTTAGCGTCAAGTGCTTCGGCAGCCAGTTGGAATCGGCACTGGTCGTTTCCTTTTCCCGTAGCGCCGTGGGCATAAGCGGTTGCTCCGACTTCGCGGGCGACCTGAAGGCAAACCTTTGAGATTAATGGACGCGCGATCGAGGTTCCGAGTAAGTACGGGCCTTCGTACTTAGCCTGCCAGGCAAGCACTGGGAAGGCGAAATCGCGGCATAGTTCTTCGCGGGCGTCAACGATGCGAGCCGATTTGGCTCCGGCGTCCTCTGCTTTTTTCAGAATCTCGGCTCGATCTTCACAGGGTTGCCCCAAATCAACATAAACCGCATGGCACTCATACCCTTGATCCATGAGCCAACCAAGAATCACTGATGTGTCCAATCCACCTGAATAAGCAACAACGCAACTTTTCATCTTTTTTACCGTGGGCTTAGTCGCGGCACCTTAAAACGGGACACGACGAATGTTAAAGATTTAAAAACCACGATTGTAGTTCAAACAAACGATTTGTAACATCATGGATAAGCCTATTTATTTAGGTTTCCGTCCTTCGGTTTTTCGTTCTTTTGCTGGATATTTTCTATGATCAATTCTCACCAGTTTCAACAAGCCGCCAAGCAATTTCGAGCCGGAAGGATCAGTCTCAAGGAGTTCACTGATTTGGTGATTCATGACCAACCGGCGAGGAAGCCTAACGAGGCGGCGGTTGGCTCAAAGAAAGTTGCCTCGGAGAGTGCTGGGCAAGTCACGCAAACAGAAGTGAAGCCTTCAAAGATTTCACCGCGAGGAGTTGATTCTCATAAAGGGAGTTTTGGACGTGTCCTGGCAATCGGCGGCTCGACCGGGATGGCAGGTGCGATTGGTTTGACCAGTATGGCAGCATTGAGGTCAGGTGCGGGGTTAGTCCGGGCGATGGTCCCTCGTGAAATTCAAACCGTCGTTGCGGGATGGAGTCCCTGTGTAATGACTGTTGCGGTGGAGTCAATCAATGGGCAAATCGGATCCAGCGGCGATCTTGATATTTTAGGTCATCATCAATGGGCAGATGCGATTGCCATCGGCCCTGGGATGGGGCGGTCGAGCGATCTTGATCAATGGGTATCTGAAATCTACCGTGACGCAGAACAGCCGATGGTAGTGGATGCAGATGGATTAAATGCACTTGCGGAAACAAGTGCTAAATTAGAGTTGCATGCCGGCCTGCGGGTTTTGACTCCTCATCCGGGAGAGTTTCGAAAGCTCGCCGGAACAAGTTCCACTGACCGACAGGAGCTTGAGAGTCGAGCAAAGCAAATGGCGGCTGACGCCTCGATGGTAATCGTTCTCAAAGGGAATCGGACTTACGTCACCAATGGTGAACTGGATTACCATAACGAATCTGGGAACCCTGGGATGGCGACGGCTGGTTCGGGAGACGTGCTCACTGGCGTGATTGCGGCGTTGCTTGGTCAGGGTATGCCCGCTCTGGACGCCGCGGTGACGGGTGTGTTTTTACACGGAATCGCCGGAGACGCGGCAGCTGAGTCAGTCGGGCAAACGTCAATGTTAGCCACCGATATTCTTGGCAATCTATCTGTGGCGTTTAAAAAACAAGTCAAGGTAGCTGAGAAATCAATCGGGTTTTAGCGATTCCGAGTGGCGTATTTGCCCGTTAACTCATCTGGAAATTCTTTGCCAGTTAAGACGCCCTCTCCCTTGAGTGCGTTTTGATTTTAAGATGCGTGCCGCCGTTTAGCTTAATTGTGCGTGTGTCCCGTTGTCGAAATGTTACAATGCGGAAGTCTGAACTGGAACGCAAATTTCGTTCAGAGATCCTCGGTTTTCGAGTTCTAATTCTAATTATTCCAGTCAATGTTTTGCACCTTAGTAAAAAGGATTTTCACGTGATCAAACGATCCATTTATCAACTGTTGCTTTTTGCGATAGCTGCCGTTTTTGTTGATCATGTGGCTGCTCAGCCACAGGGACTGAGCGATTCTGGCAAAACAAAACCGGTGAAGGTTTTTATTCTCGCTGGTCAATCCAATATGGAGGGCAAGGCCGCGGTTGCGTTGCTTCAGCATCAAATGATGCAGCCCGAGACGAGAGATTTGTTTGCTCATTTGCATAAAGATGGTGAACTGATTGTGCGTGAAGATGTGCATGTCAAATTTCTTGAACGAAATGGCAAGTTGACCGCTGGCTTTGGGAGTCCCAATCGGATTGGTCCCGAATTGCAGTTTGGTTTTTCAATGGGAGAACGATTCGACGAGCCAGTGTTGCTGATTAAAACGGCGTGGGGTGGAAAGTCGTTGTTTCGCGATTTCCGGCCACCCAGTGCCGGCTTGCCCAATAGCGACGTTTTGAATTCGCAGTTAGTGAAAGAGCGAAAACGCAAACCGGAGACGACCTTGGAGGACGTCAGGGATTCCTACGGTTTTTACTATCGTGAAATGCTTAAGGAAGTTCAGGAGACGCTTGCGAATATCGGAGATTTTGTTCCTCGTTACGACACGGAAGCAGGATATGAAATCGCTGGTTTTGTGTGGTTTCAGGGGTGGAACGATCTGATGAAGCCGGATTTTGTGGCGGCCTATCCCGAAAATATGGCTCACTTTATTCGAGATGTCAGGAAAGACTTAGGGCGTCCCCAGTTGCCCTTTGTGGTCGGTGTGCTGGGCGTTGGTGGCGTTCAAGGGAAAAGAGTCAATGAAAAGAAAATCGAGTTCAAGCGGAATCAAGCCGCTGTTGGTTCGATGGATGAATTCAAAGGAAATGTGGCGGTTGTACAGACTGATCAGTATTGGGATGTCGAGGCGGATGCCGTGTTTACTAAAGGATGGAAAGAGAATTTAGATGAGTGGAAACGAATTGGCTCTGATCGGCCATATCATTACCTTGGCAGTGTGAAATGTTACAACCGAATCGGAGGTGCATTTGCGCAGGCCTTGCTGGACTTAGCAGACAAAAAGAATGAACTCACGGACTCTCTAGAGGAGTACCGGAATTTTCGCACCGAAAACTTAGTTGCCTGGTGTATTGTCCCGTTTGATGCCAAGAATCGAGGCCCGGGTGACCGAGCGGAGATGGTTCGCGATTTAGGTTTCACCCGCGTAGCCTACGATTGGCGAGAGAGACATATTCCCGAGTTCGAGCAGGAGATAATTGAGTACAAAAAAAATGGACTGGAGTATTTTGCGTTTTGGAACTGGCACGAATCGATGGCTCCACTCATTCAAAAGTATCAAATTCAGCCGCAGATTTGGGACATGTTTCGCGGGAAATTGCCGGAGGGTACTGAGGAAGACAAAACGCTCTTTGTGGTCAATCAGTTTTTGCCAAAAGCGCAGAGAGCCAAGCAACTTGGTTTGAAATTTGGAATCTACAGCCACGGTGGTTGGGCCGGAAAGCCTGGGAATTTGGTGGCAGTGTGTGAATGTCTTCGCAATCAACACGGGCTAACGAATGTCGGGATTGTTTACAGTTTTCATCATGGTCATGAGGATATCGCTGATTTTTCGAATGTGTTTGCCACGCTTCAGCCGTTTCTCTTGTGTCTTAATTTAAATGGCATGGCGAATCCTGAAACCGTTAATCGCAAGACACACGCCAATCAGATTTTGCCCATCGGGAAAGGACTGCACGAGGCGGAAATGATTCGTGAGGTGATTAAGGCTGGGTACGATGGGCCGATTGGAATTATTGGCCATCGTGCGGACGTCGATGCCAAAGAAAGCCTTGGTGCCAACCTCGTTGGTTTGAAGGTGTTGCTTAATGAGATGGGTGAGTCTCCTGATTCGGAGAAATGAATTCACTTCCTGAAAATTTTTTAATGCTGGTTATGAAATAGGGTTATGACTGAGAATCTTAAGCGACGTTTGAACGAATTGGAATTTGATAATCGGTTCGTAGATGAGTTACCTGCTGATCCTGACTTGAGTAACGGACGGCGGCAGGTCGTGGGTGCGTGTTATTCAAGGGTTTTACCAACGCCAGTCATCAAGCCAACTTTGATTGCGTATGCGCCAGAAGTGGGAGAGTTGCTCGATTTGAATCCGAAGGAGTTTGAGTCGGCAGAATTTCCTCAAATTTTCGGTGGGAACCGTTTGCTCGAGGGGATGGACCCGTACGCAATGTGCTACGGCGGGCACCAGTTTGGCAACTGGGCGGGACAACTGGGGGACGGGCGAGCCATTAATTTGGGCGAGGTCGTCAATGGAGCGGGCGAGCAATGGGCATTGCAATTGAAAGGTGCCGGGCCAACCCCGTACTCCCGAACGGCTGATGGACTAGCGGTGCTCCGATCTTCAATTCGAGAATTCTTATGCAGCGAGGCAATGTACCATCTGGGGGTTCCGACGACCCGTGCGCTGTCGTTGGTTTTAACCGGTGAGCAGGTGATGCGTGACATGCTGTATGACGGGAATCCAAAATACGAAGCGGGAGCTGTCGTTTGTCGGGTCGCTCCCTCTTTTATTCGATTTGGGAATTTCCAAATTTTTGCGGCGCGGGATGATGTCGAGAACTTGAGACGTTTGTGTGATTTTACCATCGAGGATGCTTTTCCACATTTACATTCTGATCAGCCGGAGAAGTATTCGGCCTGGTTTGAAGAGGTCTGTGAACGTACTGCTGAGATGGTCATTCATTGGATGAGAGTCGGTTTTGTCCACGGTGTAATGAATACGGATAATATGTCGATTCTCGGACTCACGATTGATTATGGCCCTTACGGTTGGTTGGAGGATTACAACCCGGGTTGGACTCCTAACACAACTGATGCTGCGGGAAAGAGGTATCGGTTTGGGAATCAACCTCTCGTTGCTCATTGGAATTTGTATCAACTGGGCAATGCAATTATGCCATTGGTCAATGACGTAGAATCTCTGCAACGTGGCCTTGAGATTTATCTCGATAGGATTGAATCAGGTTCAAGTCAGATGATTGCAGAGAAGTTGGGCTTGCTCAGATATTCGGCGGCCACTGATGAGGGACTCAAAACAGAGTTGTTTGAGATCTTGATATTGCTTGAGACTGATATGACGATCTTCTTTCGCAGTCTTGCCGAGATCGGCATCGACGAGCAATCAGAAGAAAAAATTATTAGTATTCTCAGTGAGGCATACTATTCGCCGGCATTATTAGTGGGTGAAATTCGAACGCGGGTTTTGAATTGGGTGAGAGACTACCAGTGTCGCCTTCGGGTGGATGGACTTTCTAATGAGGAGCGGAAGGCGAGGATGAACCGCGTGAATCCAAAATATGTGCTCCGGAATTATCTGGCCCAACTCGCGATTGATCGGTCGGAAAAGGGGGATCATTCGATGATTGGCGAGCTTTTAGAGGTGCTTCGAAATCCCTATGTAGAGCAGGACGGAAAAGAGGCATTCGCTGAAAAACGGCCAGAATGGGCACGCAATCGGGTGGGATGTTCCATGCTTTCATGTAGCTCTTAAGCAATCCTCGGGAGGTATTCGGGGTAATTTAGCCCTCTAAAAAACCTTCAGCGGTTTCGATTTGGGGTATGGGTCAGCTCTCGATCAAATATGATGAGAGGATCATCAAAGTTCGGGAAATTGCATGAACAAAATCATCTATCAATATGACGTGATCGTTGTCGGTGCGGGGCATGCGGGCACTGAGGCGGCGGCGGCCGCGGCGAGACTCGGTGCACGAGTTGCATTGATTACGACAAATCTAGATACCGTCGGCCAACTGAGCTGTAATCCTGCTATCGGCGGCGTGGCAAAAGGGCACCTTGTTCGCGAGATTGATGCCTTGGGTGGCCTGATGGGACAAGCAATCGATGCGACTGGAATTCAGTTCCGGATGCTGAATATGCGAAAGGGACCGGCGATGCATAGTCCCCGCTCGCAGGCAGACAAAAAAGGTTATCAAAACTGGGTTAAGGCTGCGATTGAACATCAGGAGAATTTAGAACTGCGGCAGGAGGTCGTGCTAGATATTCTGACGGAGGCAGAAGAGATCGAGGGGGCCGATGATGGTCAGCGCGTGATCGGAGTCCGGGTTTTGGGAGATGTGGAATACCATGCTCCCGCGGTGATTCTGACAACGGGGACATTTCTGTCGGCGCTCATGCATACCGGGGAGGCAAAGACCAAGGGAGGGCGTGCCGGAGAGGGAACGACGACCGGAATTAGTGCGGCGTTGAATCGGCTCGGGTTCGAGTTAGCGAGATTCAAGACGGGGACTCCGCCAAGGCTGAACGGGAGAACGATTGATTATAGTCGTGCGGAAATTCAGCCTGGCGACGATGATCCTCAGCCATTTTCATTCTTGACCGATAATTTTAAGGTCGAACAAATTCCCTGTTGGATCACATTTACAAACGAAAATGTGCATCAGCTAATTCGGGATAACTTACATCGCGCCCCAATGTACAGTGGTCAGATTCAAGGAAGTGGCCCGCGTTATTGTCCTTCGATTGAAGACAAGATTGTCAAATTTTCCGACAAAGATCGACATCAACTGTTTTTGGAACCGGAAGGGCGAGATACGCTCGAAATTTACGTCAATGGAGTTTCGACAAGCCTTCCGCGGGATGTTCAGGACGCGATGTTCAAGCTAATTCCCGGTCTTGAGAATGCACAAATCATGCGATACGGGTATGCCGTTGAATACGATTTTTGTCCGCCTGATCAATTGCGACCGACTTTGGAAACCAAGACCGTCGCAGGGCTTTATTTTGCGGGACAAATCAATGGGACGACTGGGTACGAGGAAGCGGGAGCCCAAGGGTTGATGGCCGGTGCCAATGCAGCGCTGAAACTGGCAGGAAAACCGGATTGGGTAATTGACCGGGATAAAGGTTATATCGGAGTGTTGATTGATGATCTTGTTACCTGCAGTGTAGACGAACCGTATCGAATGTTTACCAGTCGCGCTGAGTACCGCTTGCTACTTCGACAGGATAACGCTGATCGTCGGTTGACGCGGGACGCGTTTCAATTGGGGTTGGTTGGCGCGGATCGATTTGACCGTCTGGACATCAAAGAGGCTGAAATTGTCCGTGTGAAACAGTTGCTCGAAAGTCATCGGGTCGAAGGTGTCACTCTGGAAAAAATGCTCAAGCGAACGGAAACGCAATGGAGTGAACTGGAAAGCCATTTGCCGTCGTTGAACGATGTGACTGAAGAAGTCCAACTTCAAGTGGTTTATGACATAAAATATTCTGGTTACGTCAATCGGCAGCAAGCCACGATTGAAAAGCACAAGCGTTTGGCGAAAAAGAAAATTCCTGAGCACTTTGATTACGAAGGGCTGTCTCATTTAAGGAACGAAGCCAAAGAAAAATTGGGGCGTTTTCGACCTGCGAGTTTAGACCAGGCGCAGCGAATTAGCGGCATTACTCCTGCTGATATTGCAATGGTGATGCTCCATTTAGAGGGTAAGTCGGGGTCTTAAAACATTCTTTAGAAATAGTTGGTAGACATCGCAACAGGTTTGCAAAAAGCAGAATTCCTTACTCATAATTTTTTATCGAGGTCAATTGTGAAAATGATGCGTCAAAAAAATAGGCTTCCATTTGGGCTCATGTTGGGATGTTGTGTGATCGTATTTTCAGGGTCAGTGGCGATCGCTCAAAAGGAAGTTCCGGCAGAATCGATTAAGGTAATTAACGAGAGCATCGTTACTTCTACTGTTTCATTTTTGGCATCTGATGAGATGAGAGGTCGCGACACGCCCTCCCCTGAGTTGACGATTGCGTCGAGTTATGTCGCGGCACGGTTTTTGGGGGCAGGTTTAAAAGGACTCGGAGACGAGGGGTCTTACTATCAAAATAATGAAATCAACATTACTAAGGTTTCTGCTGGAGCGGTTAAGGTAACACGCCAGGGGAAGGCAGTTGCGGACTATGGGATGTTGTCCGCGAGCGACGAAGCCCTGGATTACCGGGGCCAAGTTAAAATGTTGACAGCCGACAATGCGAATGATGAAAAGTTCGACGGCCCCGTTTGCATTGTTGCGGAAAAGTTTGAATCACGTCGCGATCAGAGTAATTTAATGCGGCGGCTTGCCCGGCTCAAGGAAAATGGAGCGACGGCAATTTTGGTTCAGGTTGATCCGGACCACCGCTTAGTCGGAATGGCGACCTCGAGCGGAGCGCCTCGAATGCAAACGGGGCGAGAGAGCAATTCTGGACATGTAGTCTTGGTTGAAAAGGGAGCTGTCGAGGGAGACTATGAGATTTCACTACCGCGGCAAATGAAGTCGACGACAATTGTTCGGAATGTGATTGGAATGATTCCTGGAAGTGATCCCGAGTTGGCCAAAGAGGCAATTATTATCTCGGCACATCTTGATCATGTCGGGATTAAAGGAAATGTCGGCGACGTAATTTGTAATGGCGCTGATGACAACGCATCCGGCGTAACAGCCGTACTGAGTCTTGCCGACGCCTTCGCCGCGATGCCTGAAGGCCCCAAGCGGACCGTGATTTTCATGACTTTCTGGGGCGAAGAGAAAGGGCTTCTTGGGTCGAAGTATTATGTAAATAACCCGGTCTGGCCGCTTGAAAAGACAGTTGCAAATGTAAATATCGAAATGATCGGTCGCCCCGAAGCTGGAGCCAGTGGGAAATGCTGGTCGACTGGTTGGGATGAGTCAAATATGAGTGAGTTGATGAGCGTCGGTGCGAAAGAAGTTGGCGTTTTAATTTTTCAGCACCCTCAATTCAGTGGAGACATGCTTTATCGATCAAGTGACAACTATCCGTTCGCACAGAAGGGTGTGATTGCCCATAGTTTTTCGGCGGGTAGTCTCCATGAAGATTATCACATGCCGGGGGATGAATCTCAGAAGCTTGACTTTCGTCATATGACGAAAGTGATTCAGGGGCTTTTCGCAGGCACACTTCCGATGGCCAACGGTGAGGTCACGCCAAAGAAAAACTAGGCGTCATCCTTCGGGTGTTTGGAGAATGTGGGATTGGTGGTCACCGATTTCTGTAGTGACAAAGCGGTACGGTTTGTGACGGTTCGCGTTGGGGAATGACTTTCCCAAACATGCTGGATCGAAATTTTAGCTGGTGAAGTTCACTTCGCCGGCTCAATATTGTCTTCGTAATTCGCTTTCTGAACCGCGGGCTTCGAGTCTTTGGTAGAGGTGGCGTTTAAAGAGTCGGGAGTAAGAGTTTCAAAAACGTACTCATTCCCGTATTCAATCGTCGGTGGAGCGGGCGGTTGCGGTTTGTTTTTGTCGCGGTTGTACAGGAGATTGTCTGCCGTCATCGCATCGAGGTTGGGAGCGGGGGGCAATTTCTGCCCGGCAAACCTCATGCCCTCGTAGATTGTTCCCTTTTGAAATGGCCCCGCTCCAAGATACCAGGTGTTGCTGCTTGTGCTTTCAGCCTTGGCGATTCCAGATTGCCAAATGGGAGTGCGAGATTCGCGGTCGTATGCGAAGACAATGACTTTCGCGATCCCGGATTGCGCGTTGCTTTTTCCGAATGAAAGTTCCGGTAACGCCGGAAGCGGTGAATTTGAAAACATGCTCGCTGCGGAGGTAAGAGAGCTGGCTTGCGGAATGCCGTAGACGACCTCGTGCCCGTCCGTTCCGAGGGCACCAACCCGCGGCTCAACGATAATATCTGCTGATTCCCGCGTGTCCTGAATTAAACAACTGGCCGCTGTAAGTTGTTGCCTTAGTGAACTAATGATGTACTCAGAATTTACGAACCCTACCCCCTTCACAGAGTGCAAATACAGCGTGTCGAGAAATACTTTTTGGCCTCGTAGAGACTGAAAGTCAATCTGGCTGATAGCCTGGTCGACCGCATCGGACATAAGCAGTTGTTCTGTTGCAGTGCGCGTAGTGGTACTGCCGCAGCCCACCAACGCTATCGAGCAAAGAGCCATTGCCCAGAGGCCGAGGCAAGTTCGTTGGAAGTAGTTGAATATTGTTTTTGAACGAAGCACGTGTGATTGCATTTAACCGACCTGTCTCTATCTCAAAACAGGAATGAGGCAAAAAACTAAAAAACTGCGTGCGGGACTATAGAGAAATCGAACGTTTGGCGAAAGCGAACCTTTGAATTGAAATAGCTGGCTACTCCATACGGAGGCGTAAGTCGCGCCTGCAAGTTACCTATTTTAACAATTGGTTTTTTTTATTTCAATTTAGAGAATAATCTCTGGCCCGGTAATCGCCTGAAATGGCATAGAAAGGATGGGAGGTATAGGGTTAACAGCGTGAATAGAAAGAAATTTGCACTCTCAAAGGTTAACCTCAATCACTCATCTACCGCAATTATGTTAATCTAATCAATCTTGACCGACCGGACAGGTTAGATATAATCCGGTCGTGTTGGCAAGGTTGGCAATATTGGATGGAACGGTCAATTTTTCCAAATAGTAGGATTCAGTAGTTTGTGGTGTATGCGGAGTTGAGCGATGACCGCGTGGACTGCGGGGGAACCCGAGTCTACCTTCGCCGCCGTACAGCACCCAAATCAACTTAGACGCGTCGGGTGGAATTTATTCTTTCCCGCCCAACCACCTAGGGAGAGGATGGTTCAATGAGTACAAAAACAGTCTTTACCACCGGCGAAGCAGCAAAAATCTGCAAGGTTAGCCAGCAGACAATCATTCGTTGCTTTGACAATGGAAGCCTCAAAGGCTTTCGCGTACCGGGCAGTCGGTTTCGCCGAATTCCACGCGAACAACTCTATTCATTTATGAAAGAGAACGGAATTCCAACGGAGGCATTGGAGAGCGGCAAGCGAAAATTGCTGATCGTCGATGATGATGTGGAATTGGTTGAGTTAATGGTCGACGTATTTGCACGAGATGGTCGTTTTGAGATCAAGTCCGCTAATAACGGATTTGGAGCGGGCATGTTAGTCAAAGAGTTCCGGCCTGATCTCGTGATTCTTGATGTGATGCTACCAGATATCAACGGCAAAGAAGTTTGCCAGCGGGTGCGCAACGACCCCTCGATGAAAACAGTGAAAATTATCTGTATCTCCGGGATGGTTGAGCAGGATAAGATCGCTGATTTGCGTGCTGCTGGTGCGGATGACTTCATGAACAAGCCATTCTCAGTTGATGTTTTACTTGAGCGTGGGTGTCAGATGCTAGATATGGACAGCAACAACACCGCGGTTGGTTAGATCTCGTCGAGGATTGCGAATTCGCAAACGCGTGTTAATAGCCTAACGAGCGCGCCTCGGCATTGCCTGAGGCGCGTTTTTTTTATGGACTTGAATAACGGGTGCAGCTGTGCGTTGGTTACCAATTGGATTGGGTGAACAAGATGATCGCGTGGCAATTCGTTTGCCCTGCCTGGATGCTGATTTAGTTAAATTAGTTGCAATCAGCACGTCGAGCTCTCCGGTTGATGGGTTGCATCGGCTGCTGCGATCAAACCCGACGTTATTGTTGTTTTTTCTGGGGCACTATCGCGATTCCCAGCATCAAGTCCCTTCGTCTGCTCGCGAGTTTATCGAGGCCATTTCAGTTGCGGCGCTTGATGCGGTCAGTAACATCCAAGTTGGTTACGGCTCAGGAGTCAGTAAAAAATGTTCGGACAAAAAGTTGAGCGACTGGTTTATGGAGTTCAGTCGGGCTCGTTCCAATAAAAAACTAAGACGTTCGCTTGAGAGATTTATCCAGTTTTTCGGTTTCCAAAAAAAGCGTCAGAGTAAAAAGTTAATTTTAAGTTTAGTTGGAAAAGACTTACGAGCGGACCAGTTTGTCTGCCCTGGGATCAGGCGCAAAGAAACATCTGTGCGTTTGACGCGACGTTGGCTGGAGGAACGCGGGAGTAAGTTGCCAATTGACGCGCTGGTAGCACTCGGGAAAACGGCACTTGAAACCTCAGCCAGTTACGCGAAACGCCTGCAGCGGGATAAACTTGCATCGATGAAGCAATTGGCTTACGGGGCAAGCCACGAGATCAATAATCCGCTTGCCAATATTGCCTCCCGAGCACAAACGATGTTGGCGGTTGAGACAAATCAAGAGAAGAAATATAAGTTGGGCGTAATTTATGAGCAAGCGATGCGAGCTCATGAAATGATTTCGGACATGATGTTATTTGCCCACCCTCCTCTTGCGCGACTTGAGACAACTTCGATTCGTTTAATGATGGCTCGCGTGGTAGATGAATTGACTCCGTTGATCGATAAGGTTTCAGGATGTGAGTTTCGAGTCATTATCGGTGCCGGTGTTGATCGGGCACAGCTAGATGCCACCCAAATCGCTGTCGCAATCAAGAGCCTGGTGCGCAATTCCGTAGAGTCACTTGAGGCGTCGGATCAGCAGCGAGCGGAGATCGAGATTCGTATCGACCGAACCGAGCTTGGGGTGGTTCAATTTTTGGTTTCTGACAATGGCTCAAAGATTCGAAGTGACATTGTCGAACATTTGTTCGATCCGTTTTTCTCAGGTCGTGAGGCTGGTCGGGGCCTCGGCTTTGGGTTGTCAAAAGTCTGGGCAATTGCTGAAATGCATGGTGGGAGGATTGAATACTCAGCCGAATGGGAATTTGGTCCGCAGTTTATCTTATCGTTGCCTCAGGATTTGAATGCAATTTGCATGGGAAAGTCGCTTACGCTGGCACCAGCGACGGCCTCTCGCGTTGAGCCAGGTGAAGGCGAAGCGGCGTGAACGCGGTTTCGTCTTGTTTCTTAATTTTTCTTTGCCGCTTCGATTGACAATGTGAAATTGTCATCAAAGAATAATGATTGCGATTGAGCTGCAATCGTTCCTTCTATAGCCGTCCTATTTCAACTGTTGGGTACGATGAATAATCTCACCAATCAAGCCAAGTCTCCTTCTCTTTGGGCGGCCTTGGTCCCTGTTTTTGTTTTGATCGGTTTGTTGGGGCTTAATGTCTATCTCTACGGTGAGGATTCATCCTACGGTCCAAACCAAATTGCGTTATTGATGGCAGCGGGAGCTGCTGCAATTGTTGGACGGTTGTACCTTAATTCGTTTAAAGAAATGCTGGCGGGGATTGAGCGAGCAATCGGGTCGGCGTTGGTAGCGATGTTGATTTTGTTGTTGATTGGATCTTTAGCCGGAACCTGGATGATGAGCGGTGTTGTACCAGCCATGATCTATTACGGGCTCGATGTTTTGAATCCACAGAGTTTTTTGGTGGCAACCGCAGTGGTCTGTGCGATTGTTTCGGTGGCGACGGGGAGTTCGTGGTCCACGGTGGCAACGGTTGGGATCGCATTACTGGGAATCGGAATGGCGCTCGGCGTCAGTACGCCTCTAACAGCTGGAGCGATCATTTCCGGAGCGTATTTTGGCGACAAAATATCCCCCCTTTCGGATACCACCAATTTAGCGGCGGCGATGGCGGGCACTGATTTAATCACGCATATTAAATACATGCTGTGGACGACCGTCCCGAGTTTTGTAATCGCTCTGATCATTTATCTTTTGATTGGGTTGGGTGGAGAGCCGACTGAGATTGCAGGAAATACGGCGGCTTTAAAACAAGAAATGCTCGCTAACTTTGACACGTTGAGCCCGGTTCTGTTTTTGGTTCCGCTAGTTGTGCTGGCAATGGTGATTCTAAAGTTCGATGCGGTTGCGGCTTTATTCATCGGCGCGGTCTTGGGCGGCGTATTTGCAATCGTCTTTCAACCGCAAATGGTTTCGGAAATTGCTGGACTGGATGATGTTGAAGTTGTTTCGTCGACGGGGGAAACCGAAATGGTTCAGCCGAGTTATGCAAAACGTTCGTACATTGCCTTTATCAATTCAATGGCGTTCGAAACGGCTCGTTACTCGAAAGCGGACGCAGCTAAGTTTGAAGCAGAATTTGAGCAAGCAAAAGCAGGCTTGAAGCAGGTGGAAGCGGCACCGGAAGGTTCTTCAGAAGCGGCCGAAATCGATTCTGCCAAGCAAAAAGTTGCCGAAACGCAGGCAAAACTCATGGCCGTGAAGTTGCTGAAAGGGAAAGGCATGGACGGGATGCTGAACACCATTTGGCTAATTATTACTGCCATGTGCTTCGGCGGTGTGATGGAATCCTGCGGGCTTTTGAAGCGAATTACTGATCCATTGATTGGCATGGCTAAGTCGACGGGATCTCTCATTGCGACGACGGCGGGGAGTTGTATTTTTGTCAATGCGACGGCTTCGGATCAGTATCTGGCAATCGTTGTGCCTGGTCAGATGTTTCGAGACACCTACGCCAAGCGCGGTTTGGCTCCTCAAAATCTTAGCCGAACACTCGAAGATGCCGGCACGGTTACGTCCGTGTTGATCCCTTGGAACACGTGCGGTGCGGCTCAAAGCGCAGTGCTCGGAGTTGCGACATTGGCGTACGCACCGTTCTGTTTCTTCAATTGGATTAGCCCCTTGATGACAATTGCAATTGGGTTCGCCGGTATTGGCATTGCCAAGTTAAAGAAGCAGGATGGGGAAGCCTCTGAAAGTGAATCGGAAAGCTAAGCTCAGGCATTTTGTCGCAAAACGTTAACACGCAATTTGCTAGCGGCTTTAGCAGACGCGATCCATTGGACTTTCACTCGCATTGAGGTTGGCCTCTCAGTAGCGATTTGGTAATTCAAATACCGAAAGGGTCGATAGGTATCGACTGGCGTTGCTTGAGATGAGGCGAGCGTCGGGCGGTGGTTTTCTCTGTGAGAAGTTAATGAACCGAATTTTCTTTTTTTCGTTAGTGGCGGTGGTTGCTTTTTCGGGCGGCCAATTTGAAAGCCTTGCCGTCGGCCAAACTGACTCAGTATTTTATACGCCACCATACGTACGCGCTGGTAAGTTCAGTTTGCATAAAGTACAGCCCTATCAAATGAGCAGCAGCTTCGAGTCCAAGTTCGTGCCGCTATCTAGTAAAGAGGTAGGGAACTCTTCGCAATTTACGACCCCCTCGTTGTCTGGGAACGTTTCGATACCCCCAGTAAATTTGATGTTTCCATCGAATGCAAATACGGTCGCGCCAATTCGCCCTTCACCTCTTCAGGCCACTCCTGTTCCGGTTGTGGCGGCACAGCCATTTTATGCGCAACCTCAATTGACAACTCAGCGGGCGGTTGTTCGTCCACCTCAGGTAATAAGCCGACCGAGTTCTCGGCGTTCGGTTTTGCAGTATCAGGCGTCGACGATCCCTTCTCTCAATATTAAAGACGGGAAATCAATTCAGCTTACCTCGGCGAGCTATCCTGTTCGTCCAGCGAGTCAGGTTTCTACTCAGACTATGGGCGCGTTAAGCGGTTCGGTCGTTCAGCAGACAGCACTACAGCAATCGACTCTTGGGCTTGCTCCTCCTAGGGTGAGCACAGTTCCCGTGGTTGCTCCAGCAATGTCGTCTAATTCACAGACAACCGTTTGTTGCCTGCCGCCGAGTGCCTATCAAAATGTAGTTGGCGCATCGAAAAATCGACCAGCCGGTGTCACGCTCCAAAACATGCCCCAGGGGACTTATGTGGGACGCGGGTTAGTCGGGCAGCCGGCAGCTTATATTGACGGTCAGCCGCTGAGGAATTTGATTCGCTACATCACGTTCTAAGTGCCGAACGCCTAGCTAGGAACGTTTCGAGCTCTATTGGCTGTCCAGCAGAATCAAGCAGCGTCATTATTGTTCGCAAGGGCGTTGACCGGGGGCGAGGTCTGTTTTTTTACAAAACGGACATACTTTGGGGTCGGCTGTTTCGTCATCCATTTCGTCGCTTCTGTAACCGACGGTATCCCGCCATCCGCAATCCAGGCATTTCAGTTCCCAGGCGTCGATGGTTAGCTCATCTCCGTCAAAATGGTTATACTTGCAGACGAGCGGGCATTCATCGCGACCTCCCTGGAGGCATTTTCCGTTTGGGGGAATTAGCGGTTTCACAGTGGTTCCGATCGGGTGAATGAATCGTTTTCAGTAAACGTCGGGCTTAAATCTAGCCGACTTTTTGGAGTTTTGACAGATCGCTTTAGGCGATCGATATTTTACGAGGATTATTAATGAGCGTTTCTATTAGCAATTTTAAAAATGCGGCTCCCTTCGCTGCATTTGCGATGTTTTTTGGCGTGTTTGGGAGCAGCCTGTTTCTGAGTTCAACCTTGACGGCTCAGACTCCAGTTCCTGCTTCCGTCGTCACCTTGTTGCCCGGTCACGGTAGTGCGTTCATCAATCCACTGGCTGGTGCACAGGAAGACGGTTTTGTTGATTTATTTAATGGAAAAAACCTCGATGGTTGGGAGCAAAAAAATGGCACTGCAACCTACGAGGTAGTCGACGGTACCATTCTTGGGCGAACTGCAAAGGGAAGCCCGAACTCATTTTTGTGTACCGAAAAAGAGTACGGCGATTTTGAGTTGGTCTTTGAGGTCAAAGTTGATAAGGGATTGAATTCTGGTGTCCAAATTCGTTCTTTAAGTAAGCCCGATTATAAAGAAGGGCGAGTCCATGGTCCCCAGGTGGAAATTGAATGGGATCCCGGAGAATCAGGTTATATCTACTCTGAAGGAACCAAGCGGGGATGGGTCAGTCCAACACGTACTCAAAAGAACGTTCTTAAAAACGAGGGTTGGAATAAATATCGCGTCTTAGCTGACGGACCGCGAATCCAGACATGGATCAATGGAACCTGTGTCGAGGATATTGAGATGCCTGCTATTGAATCAACAAAAGGGTTTATAGGACTCCAAGTTCACGGTATCAAAAAAAATGCCGGCCCCTTTCAAGTGCGATGGAAGAATATTCGTATTCGCGAAATTAGTGGTGATGAGCGACGAAAAATGAAAGCGTTCAGGGGAACCCCGAAGGTCGACGGCAAGATCGATGATCTTTGGGTGGGTGTGCCCCGCGTATTGACGTCGCGGTCAATCGACGATTTGGATGAGCTTTCGGAGAACCAAAAGGCATCAACAGCATGGGTTCGTTGTTTGTGGGACGAGGGGCATCTTTATTGTTTGGCCGAAGTGACTGATGACGCGATTAGTTCCGCGGCTGGAGATGAATGGGATCGGGATGGAGTCGAGTTTTTTGTTGATCGAAATTTTGCAAGAACTTCGACGTACGATGACGACGATGCCCAGTATCGAACTGAGCCCGATGGAAACGAGTCGTCTGGTTCTGAGAATGATCTTTCGACTTTTAAATCTGCAGTGACAAAAACCGAGAATGGTTACATTGTTGAGGTTTGCATTGATTTGAAAGGCAAAGTCGGGAAAAAAATTGGATTTGACGTTCAGGTCAACAATGATCCTGGTGATGGTCGCCGAATGTCCGCCATGAAGTGGAACGACGCTTCTAATGACACCTATTTTGACATGTCTAATGCAGGGACACTCGAGATGGTCGAAGGTAATTAGTCGCTTGCGTAATTGAATAGTCAATCAGTGGGTGATTGCTGGAAGTTCTAGCGATCGCCCACGTTTGATTGACAACCAAAATCAAAACCAGATTTAGTCCAAAAAACAATAGCCACATCGTTAAGATTGTTTTTTTGGACTAAACTGTCTTTGGCAGTTTAACTGCCCCGCCGCATCAACGATAAGCAACATGAAAAACAAGGCTGATATTTCTACCATGGGAACTCCGTCCACCCCAATTGCTGAGAATAAGACACTCGCCGAGAAAGCTGATAAATTCCGCTGCTACCAAAAGTCTGTACAGTCACCAGACCATGAAGTTGAGTTTTTCGAGCAAGCCTTTCGAGATGTGTTCCAGAGAAAACCCTATAGTCTTCGGGAAGATTTTTGCGGTACCTTTGCGGTTTGCTGTAAATGGGTGAACTCTGATTCTGAGCGGACGGCTTTAGGGGTAGATCTTTGCTCCGAGACCTTGGAGTGGGGGCGGGCTAACAACCTGGTCAAATTATCTGATGCCCAAAGAAAACGGGTACGCCTGCTTGAACAGGACGTCCGTAAAAAAAATCGACCTCAGGCCGATGTATTGGCGGCTCAAAATTTTTCATTTTGGATTTTCAAAACAAGATCTGAGGTGATCGAATATTTCAAAATGGCGCGAGCCAATATTAAATCGGATGGCATCATGGTGATGGACATGATGGGCGGGGGCGATTGCCAGATTGAAGGTCACGTAGATAAGCGGGTTGTCAAAAAAGGAAAACGTGGCTTTCGATATTATTGGAAGCAGGATAGCTATAACCCAATCAACCACGATGCCAGTTTTTCGATTAGTTTTAAATTCAAAGATGGAAGCTGGATCAAGCGAGCGTTTGAGTACCACTGGAGATTTTGGAGTATTGCCGAAGTGAGAGAGATGCTCGCTGAGGCTGGGTTCAAAGAAAGTCACGTCTATTGGGAAACCGAAGACGAAGATGGTGAAGATACTGGTGAATTTGAACGACGCGATTCGGTGCCTAGTGCACCCTGTTGGATAGCTTACATAGTCGCTGTCCGTTAGCCGACGTTTATTGGGAACTATGGGTTTGCGAAGCTAGGGAAACGTTCAGGTGAGGCCGTTTTACCTTGTTATATCGCAGGTTTTGACCCGTTTTAAATTTTTACTCTGATCGATGGAGTTTCAGGTCGAAACGGTGCTGAGTGGCGGGCTAATATCAACTATCATAGAGAGCAGTCTAAGACAGTTGATTGATGATTGGTAATCAGGATGCTTCAAATTCAAACTCATGTTTTGATCCTGTTTTCTTCGGTTTGGTTATTACTTCCAGCCTCCATTGAGGGTAATGACCAAGGTGCAGAAATTTACCGCGCCCAGTGCGCTGCCTGTCACGGTGAGAATGGCCAAGGAACAGCAGAGCATTTTTCTGAGCCGTTGCGCGGAGACCTGGCCCTGTCCCAGCTTGAGAAACTTATCGTCAAGACGATGCCCGAAGAACATCCTGAGGTGTGCGTTGGTGACGAAGCAAAGTTGGTGGCTGCGTTCGTCTACGACCGTTTCTATTCACCTGAGGCTCAGCAGAGATTAAATAAGTCAAGAATTGAATTATCCCGTTTGACCGTTCGTCAATTGCGTGAATCCATCGTTGATTTGCTGGGCTCGTTTAGCACGGAGGTTAAGGTTTCAGATGCGAGAGGCCTGGAGGCTAATTATTTTGCATCTCGAAATTGGACGGAGCAAAGACAATTATCTGCGCAAATCGATCGGACAATCGATTTTGGAAGCGGTGTGCCTCATTTCGATCCGACGGGGAAATATGCGTCGTTGAAGAAAAAGGAAGATCCAAAGAAAGATGTCAATTTGATGAATCAGGGATTCTCCACTTATTGGCGTGGGGGACTGATACCGGTTGAAACTGGAATGTATGAAATTCTTGTCGAGTCAAAAAACGGTTTCTCCCTTGCGATCAATGACCTGAAGAATCCACTGATTGATCGAAAAGTTCGATCAGATGACGTTGTGGAACATCGTGCTTCGATCTTTCTGATTGGTGGGCGGCCTGTGGGGTTAAGCCTTTATTTATTCTCATACCCACAACCGCCAGCCAAAATAAGATTGTTGTGGAAGCGGCCCAATGGAATTGCTGAGGTTATCCCTGAGTCAAGTTTGGTTCCCGTTTCTCCCAAAGAGATCTGTATTTGTTCCACGGTTTTTCCACCGGATGATGCCAGTTATGGTTTTGAGCGCGGGATTTCGGTGTCCGGGCAATGGGACCAAGCAACGACCGACTCGGCAATCGAAACGGCAGAGTGGGTTTCCGAGAGGATGTGGAAACTGGCGAGCACGCGTGAAAATGACAAAGACGCCTCAGTCAAGCTGCAAGATTTTTGCTACCAGTTTGTTGAGCGAGCGTTTGCTACACGCCTGAGTGAAGACGATCGAGAATTCTTTGTGGATCGTCATTTCGGGCAGGAGATCAGTCAGAAAGATAAAGTGAAACGAGTTGTTCTGTTAGCGCTAAAGTCACCCCGGTTTTTATATCCCATAATTCAAAGTCGTCGTCGTAGCGAAGAGGTTGCAAGAAATCTCGCATTGACTCTTTGGGATTCACTCCCCGATAAACGGCTTTATCAGTTGGCTGACAAGGGGCAGTTGGAGGATCCGAAAATGGTTGAGCGGGAATCACGACGCATGGTGCGAGATTTGCGATCACGGCAAAAGATAAAAATGTTTTTTCTTGACTGGCTGAAAGCTGAGCGAGCGGCCAGTTCGGCGAAAGATAAATCGAACTACCCTGAATTCGATGATGAGTTAATCTCGGATTTGCAGACCAGCCTCTTACTTTACCTAAACGAGGTTGTGTGGACTGATAGTTCGGATTATCGCCAGCTGTTCTTGGCTGATTATCTGTATGTGAACAAAAGGATTGGTGAGTTTTACGGAATTCCAGTTAGTGGAGACGGTTTTGACAAGGTCAGTGGGGCGGACGGTAGCCGAAGTGGAGTCGTGACCCATCCATTTTTGATGAGCGGTCTCGCCTATAGCAAAGATAGCTCACCGATTCATCGCGGCGTGTTTATTGCAAAACAGATTCTAGGCACTAGTCTCCGTCAGCCCCCGGACGATGTGAAACCACTGACCGAAGAATTTAATCCAGCGATGACGACTCGGGAGCGAGTTGAGCATCAGACAAAAGAGACGGGATGCATGAGTTGTCATCAGGTTATTAATCCGCTTGGGTTCAGCCTCGAGAATTTCGACGCTGTCGGGCGATTTCGGACTCACGAGAAGTCAAAACCGATCGATGTGAAGGCAATTTATCAGACTCCTGAAGGCGACGATGTAGAATTTAGCGGCGCCCGCGATTTGGCTGTGTTTTTAGCCAGTAGCGAGCGTGTACAAAAAAGCTTCATTCGCCAGTTATTCAATTATTACACGAAACAATCGATTGATGCCGTTGAGAAGAATCAAATTGATGAACTGCATCGTAAATTCAAAGAATCCAAGTTCAATATTGAAAAATTATTGGTTGAAATATCATTGGTGCCGATGAATTATCAAAGCGAGGCCGGTGCTAAATAGGTTAGCATGACGAGATTGTACGACTTGGGGATTTTGTTTTCCTTGTATTTTGAGTGAGGATGGAATGAGTTCAAAAATATTAAGACGAGAGTTTTTGCGAGGCGCAGGCTCTTTCGCACTTGCTTTCCCTGGTCTTTCCAGTTGGCATGGACTCAATTGGGCGATACCCGATTTGCAGGCAGGGAAAAAAAAGCGGCTCGTGATAATGTTCTCGCCCAATGGAATGGTGAGAGAGGGTTTCTGGCCAAAAACAGAAGGCCCTGATTTTGAGATGGACCAGGTGCTGAAGCCGTTGGAAGATTTGAGAGAAAAAACCCTGGTCGTCCATGGCGTTTGTAATAAAGTACGTGGTGATGGCGATAATCACATGCGAGGCATGAGTTGCCTGCTGACAGGGAATGAACTTTTTCCGGGGAACATTCAGGGAGGAAGTGATAAACCTGCCGGTTGGGCCAAAGGCATTTCGATTGATCAAGAAATCAAAGGTTTTTTGCAGTCTAACGAACAGACCAGTACGCGGTTCGGGACGCTTGAATTCGGTGTCCGAGTCCCGCACAAGGCTGACCCGTGGACGAGAATGGTATATGCCGGACCCAATCAGCCACTTGCTCCCATTGCCGATCCTTACCGGATGTACGAAAAAATGTACGGCAATGTCAAGGATCGCGAAAATTTATTGAGCGTCTTGAATATGGTCCAAGAGGATGTGAAGTCGTCTGGCATACGGGTCTCAGAGCGAGATCGGCATCTTCTCGAGGCCCACGGGAAATATGTTGGGGAAATGGAACGGGAATTAGTCAATCGAGGCGAGCCGTCCTATCTAGCCGCACCGGTTGAGCTGCCTAAAAATGTCGGGGACTCTGATGAAAACATGCCGACGTTGTCTAAAATGCAAATTGATCTGTTAGTGAATGGTTTTGAAAATGACCTGAATCGGATTTCAACATTGCAGTACACGCAGTCGGTCGGACAGTCAAGAATGAAATGGCTCGACATCAGTGAAGGCCATCATACGCTTTCTCATGATCCCGATGGCAAAAAGGAGACGCAGGATAAACTGCGGCGCATCAATACTTGGTACTGTGAGCAGCTTGCCTATCTGTGCAAGAAATTGGAGGCAACAAAAGAACCCGGAACCAATGAGTCCATGCTTGATAATACGTTGGTTGTTTGGACCAATGAGTTAGGGCACGGGAATTCTCACACACTCAATAACCTGCCGATGGTGCTAGTTGGTGGCGGTTTTGGTTTTGAAATGGGGCGTTTTGCGAAAGTCAAAAACGTCACGACAAGTCGGCTATGGCTTGCGATCTCCCACGCGATGGGGCATCGGATCGACAGTTTTGGATTGGCGGAATTATGTAAAGAAGGACCAGTGAAGCTTTAATCGAGCCTGGGTTTTCTATGCCGATCCAATCAAAGGTTGGGGGAGACATCGCCCGGATCGTTGCTGAACTAGTTCGCATTCGCGGGGACTTTAGCGTCTGTTTCGGAAAGCCACGTCTCCAGTTTGTTCCGTAGCTCTGCTGTTTTTTCCGGCATCGATCTCGTTAAATCGTTTGCTTCACTGAGATCATCTTTGAGGTTGTATAGTTCGACGGAGTTATCGTCGTAAAATTTGATCAGTTTGAAATCTCCAGATCGGATAGCGCTTCCCGGTCGATTTTTTTTGTGGAACGCATAGTTTGGATAGTGGAAATAGATCGCGTCGCGATTGAGCGGGGATTTGCCGGTAAACAAGCCGACGAGGGAATCACCATCGGGGTGGTTCGATGGATCGGGCTCGATACCGACGGCGTCGAGAATGGTTGCGTGAAAGTCCATGCTGATGATGGGGGTCTGGCTGACTGAAGCCGGTTTGATTTTTCCAGCCCATTTGACAATCGCAGGGACACGGATACCCCCTTCGTAAAGATATCCTTTCTCACCCCTGAGAGGTTTGACGTTAGCGGCAAATGGACCGTTATCCGATGTGAAAATGATAAGTGTGTTCTCGGTTAGCCCGAGTCGGTCTAGGCTTGCGAGTAATTTGCCGATGGAAAGGTCCATTCCTTCGATCATTGCGGCGTAGGTTGGATTTTCAATTCCCGGCCCTTTTCTTTTTTCATACTTTTGGACGAGCGGTGCGGGAGCCTGAAATGGGTAGTGGACTGAATAATTCCACCAACAGAGAAAAAATGGTTTGTCTTGATTCTCCTCAATGAAATTAATGCACTCCTGGCTGCATCGTTCGGGAAGGTAGTTGAATTGATCGCTGGGCGAAATGTTGGGGATGCGGTAAGGTTCAAAATAGCTGGGAGGGCCACCGAATGAACACCCTCCGATATTAATGTCAAAACCCTGGTGTTCCGCGCGCAATTCAGGCTCTGTTGGGCCATTTGATTTTTTGTTTTGGTGGGAAAGGTGCCACTTGCCGACAAACCCGGTTGCGTACCCGTTGGCTTTCAACTGTTCGGCAAGCGTGACTCGATCAAGAGGTAGGTGGCGTTGCCAAAGTGCTGTTTTGATTTTAGTTCCCGGCTTTTGGTAGCCCGGTGGGTGGCCCGGGGCATGGTTCGTGATGTTGAGCCGCGCAGGAGACTCGCCAGTCATCATTGCGGCGCGGGTTGGAGTGCAAACCGGGGAAGCAGAATAGGCATTGGTAAACAACATGCCTTGCTTGGCAAGTCGGTCTAAATTAGGAGTCTCGAGATTTTTGTTCCCGTAGCAATGGAGGTCTTTCCAGCCCAAATCGTCTGCCATGATTAGCACGATATTAGGTGGATTGTCCGTTGATGGATTTGGTTGCTGGGCATCCAGGTTTGCTACCCCAAGTAGGCAGTAGGACGCAAACGCAAACAGAACACATGCGGCGTTAAACGAGATGGGATTTATAACAACGCCACAACGAGTGGTTTTTTTAGTCATCATCGCAAGACTCATAGCGTTTTCTCTTTTGAATTCTTAATGGCTGTTGTGCTTCAGCACCAGTGGTGTCAGGCGGGAGAATGGTTCTTCAAAACAAGGTATTCTCCGATGGGTTTTTAGGTAAAGGCTCTGAGTTCTAAAGTGTTGCCTTTTAGCGAGTTAATTCGCAGATCACCGTGGTTCACGTTACAATTGTAGTTTGTTGGAAGAGGCTTGGAAACCAAAGCTGATTTGATAGGGGGCATGCACTGTTGATGTGTATTCGCCAATTTCCTGTCAACAAAGCACTGGTATGTTGTTGCTTAAGGAGTTGGGAATGCGAAAGCCACTGAAACGGCGAAGTTTTTTAAAAGGAACCGGCGTCGCGCTCGCCTTGCCGATGCTCGAAGCGATGGTTCCGGATTGTCACGCCTCAGGCGTCAAGCAGCGTCCGGTAAAGCGGTTCGTTTGTCTGTCAAATAATTACGGAATGTATCGCAATGGATTTTTTCCATCATCCGATCAAGTTGGAACCGGCTATGAAATGCCAGAAACCTTGCAGTCGCTTGAGCAGCATCGAAAGCAACTGACCATTTTTTCAAACTTGGATCATGGAAACACTGGAGGACACGCTGGTGTGCCTGTGTTGTTAAGCGGGGTGCGGCCAGCATTGGCTCACGGCTATCCAGAAGGCAATCTCAGTCTGGATCAGAGACTTGCCGAGTTTAATGGCACAGCCACGCGGTTTCCTTCTATGACGATCGGTTGTAACGAACAAAATTTAATCAGCTTTACTCGTGCCGGTGTTCAGGTCCCAACCATTGATATGCGAACCGCTTATCGCTTAATGTTTCTTGACGAATCTACAGAAAGAAAAGCAACGGCTTCAGAGCGATTGAAACGTCAGAATAGTGTTTTAGATGTAGTCATGGGGCAGGCGAAATCGCTTCAACAGCGACTGGGAAAGCAGGACCAGCGAAAGCTGGATGAATACTTCGGTTCCGTCCGTTCCTTAGAAAAGAAAATTGTTCAGCAGGAGCCATGGATTGACCGACCGAGGCCAAAAACTGATGTTCTGGAACCGCAACTAACAGGCGGAACGCCCGAACGATTAAAAGCCACCATTGAGATGATCGTTTTAGCACTTCAGACGGACTCTACTCGCGTCGTGACTTGTGTTAGTGGTTTTGCCAACGGCGATTTTGGGTTGAGCGGCGGTTATCACAATTTTTCTCATCATGGAGAGAGGCCAGAACCAGTGGCCGCGCTTAAAAAGATCGAGGGTTATCAGATTGAGATGATGGCCTACCTGATTGCTCGCTTGAAACAGCAGACTGATGTGATTAACGGCGGGACGCTGTTGGATCATACAACAATTTTGTTTGGTTGCGGGATGGCCACGGGAACGCATCAAACTAAAAACCTACCCCTGCTGTTGGCGGGCGGTGGTTATCATCATGGACAGCATCGGGTGTTTTCTGAAGTCATGGGGCGAACACCTGCCGCTAATCTGCTGTTATCTATTTTGCAGAACCATGGAGTGGAAGCCGATCGTTTTGGAACGAGCAGTGGCACGCTAACCGGACTTGGTTGGAGTTAGAGATCGTGAGAAACCTAATAGCTTCAATTGCAATAGTGATTTTTGGTGGGACCTCAGTCGTTGCCTCCAACGATGACTTGCAGGGATTCTTGAATCAGAATTGCCTCGCCTGCCACGGTGCAAAGCGTCAGGAAAACGACCAGAGGTTTGATAATCTTGGGGACGATTTTTCGAAAGTAGAAAACCTTGTTACCTGGCAGGGAATTCTTGATCAATTGAATCTTGGTGAAATGCCACCAGTTGATAGTCCTCAGCCAGCTCGCGAAGCGACGACGCAATTTATCGAGCGGTTGAGTGAAAAGCTTAAGTCCGCCTATGCTGCTCAGCGGAGCACGGATGGGAAGGCAGTTTTGCGAAGGCTAAATCGTCATGAATTGCGGAACACGTTTCGTGATTTACTTTATCTCGATGGTCTGATGTACCGACCTGGAGTTGCGAATACGAGGCTTTACGATAACAACGGAAATGGCCGAGTCGAGCATACGGCTGACGATCCAGTTCGTTTTTTTCCGGCGGATGAAGGCGAAGATGGTTCCGCCAATATCGGCGAGAAGCTGGTAATGTCGGACTTTTTACTGAACCTAATCTATGGAGCGGCGGACGAGTCGATCGCAGCAGCCACCCATCTGGGGATAAGACCAAACGTTAAACCAAAGCGGTTCGGTGCTCCGCTTTACAAGCGAGGTGCCGGGGGGCTGGAGCGGATTGCGGGCGAGAACAACTTGCAATTTGATTCACTTTTTCGAGGTGCGTCATTGAGGGTCGACGCATTGAGTCGAGTTGGGGTTTCCGCTCGTTATCGAATCGCAGTTGAAATTTCTGCGGAGAATCAGCACCATCCGTGGAGGGAGTTGGTGCCAACTCAGCAGGATTCACCTTTTCGAGTGAGCGTGGAACTTGCCAAAGGCCGCAACCAGATCCCAATCGCCAGTTGGGACATTCCTGCCGATGGTCGCATTCACAAGTTTTCCTGTGAGTCCTGGATTGATGGAGACTGGGCTCCTCAGTTGACGTGGCAAAATGGCCCTACGTCTCGGGAATTGCAAACAGAGCAGTTGGTTAAAACGTACTTACCAAGTCATTATTTAGAACCCCCGAAACAATCGCAGTTTTCTGACAAAGTTGAATTCGATGGCGCACGTCGCAAACGAACTCGGGCAATGGAAGAGGCTCTGCTGGAGAATTACCTGGGGCCTTGGGTAAAGATTCATAGCGTGACGTTGGTGCCATTGATTGATTCGTGGCCTCCCTCAAGCCATCGAATGCTTTATGAAGATGGGGCTGGCGATGCAGATGAAGTTCGGAAACTACTTTTTCGATTTGCTGAGCGGGCTTTTCGGCGTCCAGTATCAAAAGGGGAAATGGAGCCTTATGTAGCATTAGTTTTGAAAGCGATTGAGGAGAATCAGGGTGGAGCGGTTGAGGATTTAAAATACCGACTATATCAGGGTCGGTGGAGCAAGTTGCCGGATTTTGATGCCCTTAAACCGGTTGCTGAGGGAGTGTTTGCGAGCGGATTGATCGATCTCAATGTGTCTCAAACGAAAGATTACTTTGGGCTCGTAGTTGAAGGGAAAGTAAAGGTTCCTGAATCTGGCGAGTACTCTTTTGAGATGGCATCGGACGATGGTGCTCGGATCCTTGTTGATAATAAAATGGTGGTTGAGCATGATGGTTTACATGGAGCCACACCGAAAACAGGACGGGTGCAGTTGAAGCCAGGCACGCATGATCTCCGCGTTGAGTATTTTGCCTTTGGTTCTCCGAATCGTTTTCGAGCGAGTTGGTCAGGTCCAGGCGTGTCGCCGACTCCCTTGTCGTTTGATAGTCAAAGTTCGAAAAGCGGTGGGAATTCGAACTCGCAATCGAACGGAGTGGTTGGGGCTTTGCAGGATGGCTACCTCGCGATTTTGTGTTCACCTCAATTTCTTTATCGCAGCGAGGGCTCAGGGGCTCTCGATTCGTATGAAATTGCATCTCGATTAAGCTACTTTTTATGGTCTTCTATGCCGGATGAAGTACTTTTTGAGTTGGCAAGTAAGGGGTTGCTCAGTGACCCTCGGGTATTAACGCAACAAGTTGACCGCATGCTAGATGATGAAAAGGCAAAATCATTCGTGCAGAACTTTTCAGCCATGTGGTTGCGGTTGGATAAGCTTGGGAAGATGCCGCCATCGGAGCAATTCTATCGAAACTTGAATGTCGAGCAGTTGATGATCGAACAGATCTCTCGATATTTTTCGGACGCAGTAATAAATAACGCACCGGTCAGTCAATTGATTGACTCAAGATATACCTACATGAATGAGGTTCTGGGTAAATGGATTTACCGTCGTGAGGATATTCGGGGGAGTGAATTGCGGAAAATAGAGGTGAGTGATCCACGGTTGGGTGGGATTTTTGTCCTACCGGGAGTAATGACTGCGACCGCCAATGGGGTTGATACCTCCCCAGTTGTGCGCGGGGTTTGGGTGCTGGAAAACGTTCTTGGTTCGCCCCCCTCCCCTCCACCGCCCGATGTAGAACCGCTCCCCACGGACACGCGGGGAGCGGTGACCATTCGTGAGCAATTGTTGTTGCATCGCAAGCATGAAGCGTGCAATGGTTGCCATCGGAAAATTGATCCAATGGGATTTGCGTTTGAGAACTTTGACCAAGTTGGACGCTGGCGAGATAAATATCCAAGATCCAAAGACCTAATTGATGCTTCGGCGACGATGGCGAACGGGACATTGGTAAAAGATATTGTTGAGTTTAAGCAAATGCTTCTCACGCGGGAGGAAGATGTAACCCGCTGCCTTACCGAGAAATTGTTGAGTTATTCCAGTGGTAGATCCATGGAGCCTGTGGACCGGGGCGAGATCGATCGAATTGTAACCGAACTAGGGAAATCGCAGGGTGGCGTTCGTGATTTGATCAAAAACGTTGTGCAGAGTGAGATTTTTTTAAACAAATAATCAAACGTGGATTGTGTTTGTCTCTCGGGCCACGTTTATTTAATGCCGGCAACCACCGCGTCGCCCATCTCTGAAGTGCCGATGACGTTCTCTCCCTCGAGAGCGATGTCTGCAGTTCTTAACCCACTTGATAATACGTTTTTGACTGCATTTTCGATTCGTTGCGCATCGACGCTGTTTTCAAACGTCGTTCTCAGCATCATGGCTACAGATAGAATCGTTGCCAGAGGATTGGCGATGTTTTGCCCAGCGATGTCAGGAGCGGAGCCATGAACCGGTTCGTACATGCCTTTGTTGCTTGAGTCCAAAGAAGCCGAGGGCAGCATTCCAATCGAACCGGTCAGCATTGAGGCAGCATCGGAAAGGATGTCTCCAAAGAGGTTCGTGGTCACAATTACATCGAACTGTTTTGGAGCACGAACTAGTTGCATGCAGGCATTGTCAATGTACATGTGAGAAAGTTCAACTTCTGGATAGCCACTGCTGACGTCAGTAACGACCTCTCTCCACAGTTCAGAGACCTCCATCACGTTAGCTTTATCGACACTGCAAACACGTTTGTCGCGTTGCTGAGCAACTTGAAAGGCAGAGTGAGCGATCCGGCGAATTTCCGGCTCACGGTAAACCATGGTGTTATATCCAATGCGGATACCATTCTCATCGGTTGTCATTGCCCGCGGTTCGCCGAAGTAGATTCCCCCGGTTAGTTCACGAACGATCATTATGTCGAGGCCTGAAACCACTTCGGGTTTGAGGGTCGATGCGGATGCCAACTCTGGAAATAGTAGAGCTGGTCGAAGGTTGGAAAATAATTCGAGTTCACTTCTCAGGGACAGCAGTGCCCGCTCGGGGCGGTGCTCTCGGGCAATCTTTTCCCATTGGGGACCACCAACGGCGCCTAGTAGTACCGCGTCGGATCGACGTGCCAGTGCCAGTGTCTCCGGTGGCAATGGATGCCCGTGTAAGTCATAAGCAGTCCCGCCGACGGGAGCGGTGGTACATTCTAAACCGGTTGAGAAATCTGAATTTAGTTTTTCAAGAACGCGAATGGCCTGTTGAGTGACTTCGTGACCAATTCCGTCCCCGGGAAGAACTGCGACGGTACCTGATTTCTTCATCTTAACCTGATCCTGAAAATGGAATTGCCGTAAGTGAGACAATGCGTCTAACGCACTATTTTAAGAAAAATGGCATCAATTCCCAGCCATTGAGCATTTCTATTTGGCTGGCTTCCGCGTTGGTTTCGTTGTAGTTTTCAAATTGATCGGCTGAAATTCCGGTTCCACAAATTGTGAAAGGAACGTTGCCGTGGGTGTGCGTTTTTGTGCTGAGGTAAGTTGGGTGGTCAGGTGTTACGAGGATTCTGAATTCCTCGCCACTCGCTTGAAGATGTTCGAGGACGGGCCCAACTATTTTGTTATCGATTTCTTCGAGCGACGTGATTTTTTTCTTGAGGTCACCCTCGTGAGAAGATTCGTCGGGAGCTTCCACGTGGACGCAAACCAGATCATATTTTTCTAGTGCGTCGATTGCAAATTTCCCTTTGGCTGCGTAGTCGGTATCAGTGTATCCCGTCGCACCAGGAACTTCGATGCGATCCCAGCCGATCAAGGCGGCGAGGCCGCGAAGTAAATCAACTGCGGTTATCATTGCGCCGTTGAGCCCATGAAGCTGGCTGAACGAAGTCAAGTTTGGCCGTTGACCTAATCCCCATAGCCAAATATTGGTGGCGGTGAGTTGATCGTTACTTTGGCGGGTGTTATTTACGGTGTGTTCAGAAAACCAGTCTGTACTTTGATTCATTAAATCACAAAGCAGGTTGCTGCCCGGCCCTCGCGGAAAATCTTCCGCTACTGATTTATCGGATAGATCATGCGGAGGTGTTGCTCTGGTCTCGTTGGAAAAGGGAGCCGGAGAATCGGGTGTGCCCCGAAACATTAGCAAGTTTCGGTAGCTAACACCGGGAATGAATTCCAGTTGGGAATTGGTGCAATTCTCCTGAGCCGTTTTTAAAAGTTCTTTCGCATCTTGGGATGAAATATGGCCGGCTGTAAAGCTCGTCATTGTTTGGTCGGTAACCGTGACGAGGTTGCAGCGAATGCACCAATCATGTTCACCCAGTTCGATACCCTGGGCCGCCGCTTCCAGTGGTGCTCGGCCAGTATAATTCTTGATGGGGTCGTAGCCGAGGAGGCTCATGTTAGCGACACTGCTGCCAGCGGGCAGGTGGGCGGGGGTGTGATTGGCAGAGCCAACAATTCCGCTGGCGGCAATCTTGTCCATCGCAGGAGTCGCTGCTGCTTCGAGTGGGGTTTTTCCATCGAGCTCTGTTTGAGATTCGTCTGCGCATCCATCAGGAATAATGATGACGTATTTCATAATTGGTTTTGTGATCTTTGTGTGAGAGTAAAGCCATGGTGAATCAGCATCATGGCCGCCACTTATTAAATCGACGTGAGCTTCACAAGAGAGTCTCAGCTCAGAATTCTAAAACGTTCCGGAGATTCGGCAACGGTAGGCATGTCGGCAATTTGCTTCATTGCTGCACGGGCTGATGATTCCTTGGCGGCATGCGTCATAATTACGATCGGGACGGTTCGTTCACGCTCGTTTTGGGTTTCGTGCTGATAAACTGACGCAATTGAGATTCCATGTTGCCCTAACCGGCCTGTGATTTGGCCCATGACTCCCGGTTGATCAACGACATCGAATCTCATGTAATACCGGCCTTCGAGATCGCCAGGTTCGGCGAAATCGACTCGTTTATGGCCGTCTGCCCATAATTCGAGGGTTTTAAATGTAATCGCCGTGCGTCCTACAGCGGTATCAATCATGTCAGCTACGACCGCGGATGCGGTTGGCATTTGTCCAGCACCTTGGCCATGAAAAAATACCGGACCGACTGCATCTCCAACGACGCTAACCGCGTTGAAATTCGCTTGAACTTCGGCGAGTGGTTTTCCAGTTTTCACCAACATTGGCGACACCATTAATTGGATACCGGTTCCGGCTAGTTTGGCGAAAGCGATTAGCTTGATTCGATAACCAAGATGTTTTGAAAATGTCAAATCGCGATCATCGATTGAGTCGATTCCTCGTCGAGGAATATCGGACCAGTGAACGCGGGCTCCAAAGCAAAGGTGAGCCAGAATCGCAAGTTTTTGGGCAGCATCTGTGCCATCGACATCCATGGCAGGATCTGCTTCGGCCAATCCCTGTTGTTGGGCCAGGGCCAGAGCTGTTTGATAGTCTCCACCTTCGCTGTCCATCTTGGAAAGAATAAAATTGCTCGTTCCATTGAGAATCGCATGGAGTGATTCAATTTGGTTGGCGGATAAGCATTGGCTTACATTGGTGATAATAGGAATTCCGCCCGCAGCGGAAGCTTCAAAGGCAACTGAGCGTCCTAATTGGCGTGCGCGATCAAAAATTTCCGGCCCGTGTTCTGCCAATAATGCTTTGTTAGCAGTGACGACGTCTTTTCCACTTTCGAGTAGCTTCAAGATGATGGACCGAGCCGGTTCAATGCCACCAACGAGCTGTGCGACAACCTTGACTGAATCGTCGTTGATCACCTTGTCGAGATCATCTGTAAGAATGCCCGCAGGAAGATCAACATCTCGCGGTTTGTGAATGTCTTGCACAACCACATGACTGAGCCACAACGTGCGTCCTGCGTGACGTGCGGTTCGATCCCCGTGGTCGAGTAGTAATTGAGCTACGCCCTGCCCGACTGTCCCCAATCCGACAATCGCTACGCCTGTTTTATTCATTTATTCAGCAGTTTGTTTGGCTTCGCAAATTAAAATAGTGAATGACAATGTAGGGCGAGTCTAGGTTTTTCTCAAGCGACATTGGCAGACTTCAGGTCTGTGCCTGTTGGATATTGGGCGTTATCGAATGTTTGTCGACGTCGCGGAGGTTTGGAGATGGCTGAGGGAATTGAGGCAAATCTGCTGGACTTTGCTTGATTGCTGCGTTCGGTCTGGAATTTGAAATTTGTAGTGTTTTTTTGCTGGAAATAAGGAAAAACCATTTCGAATCCGTTATCCTGTGAAAGGGGCATGATCAAAGCCGTACTGTATGGTGATAGCATGAAAATTCAAACGATGACACAAATTATTACGGACCCTTCCGATTGGGACGGTTCGTTGTTTGGGACATCGTTAGAGTTGGTGCAGCTAACGGGAGCGGAGTTTCGGAGCACGCAAACTGTCATTGAATTGGATGGAATCAAATTACTGAGTTTATTTGTTAATCAGTCGATTGTGGTTCGATCGCGGCTGCCGGCCCTGCGGTACGTTGCTACGTTGTTCGATACAGCGCACGGAGGGCATTTTGCTGGCGAGCGAATTGACGCCCGTCGCGTGTTTGTCATGCCTCCAACTTTTGATTTTGATAGCTGCATTAGCGACGGTGCATTTTCCTCCAGTTCGATCTTTGTTCCTCCCGAGCAACTTGAGCCGTACTACCAAACCCTGTTCGGTGAATCCCTTGTACAGAGTTCGACGCTTCGCAGCGCTGTGATCGATTTAGAGTCGAGTTATTGGGTAGCGAGTTGGACAGATTTTATTCATCAATTTAATTCGCACGGATTAGAGGCTGAGCAGAGGTTGAAAATTCAAGAAGCATTGCGTGATCGCGCGCTGATGCTGGTCGCCTACTCGCTCCGCCGTTCCATTATGGAAGAGCATCCTGAAATTGAAATTTCGGAAAAACCAAAGGGGTTGGCGAAATCAAGAGCGCTCGTTCGCGTCGCTGAGGATTATTCCAAAGCGCGACCGGAAGAGCACTTGAGGATGGTTGACCTTTGTGAAGCAACCGAGGTCAGTGAGCGAACGTTGCAGTATGCTTTTAAAAAATGTCTTGGTATCTCGCCGATGAACTACCTGAAACGTCACCGTTTACATCAGGTCCGGCACAAGCTCAAGCAATGTCGATCAGAGGAAACGACGGTGACGTCGGTAGCGTGCCAGTTTGGGTTCTTTCACTTTGGTGATTTTTCGCAATCGTACAAGACTCAATTTGGCGAGTTGCCTTCGGAAACATTGCGTCAGGTAGGCTGAAACGAATTGCCGGCTAGTTGCTCATGAGCAAGCGATCAGTCTGCTTGCATCTCTTTGATCCAAGTGCGAATGAGAGCGAGTCCTTCATCGTGGACCAGCGATTTTCCGAACTCGGGCATGATCTCTCCTGAGTTCGTCGTCCGCATTCGATACTCAAGAATGGATTCGTCCGGTTTGCCTGGTACGATTCCGTATAACCTGCCTCCGGTCCCCTTTCCGGCAGCGACCGGAATTTTAAAGGTTCCCAAGTGGTAGGGATTTGTCTCTTCTATGTTTAGGTGGAGTCCCGAGT
Source organism: Mariniblastus sp. (assembly GCA_029251085.1). Classification (GTDB taxonomy): domain Bacteria; phylum Planctomycetota; class Planctomycetia; order Pirellulales; family Pirellulaceae; genus Mariniblastus. The sequence continues at coordinate 11,096 of JAQXDZ010000029.1, read as the reverse complement.
TTCTGGCCGGCCCAACTGGGTTGTGGCAATGAGCACAATTGACTTCGAGATAGGATCGGGCGCGATGATCGACCGAACCAGTCGACTCGTCATTCCAGACGGCAAGCTTGGGGATTTCAGGTAGTTCGGGAAGTCCATCAATGAGTCCGATGTGTTTCCAGTGCTCCAGTTGGTTTTTCTGACTGCCTCGAACTGCAAGGTCGCGGTTTAAATTAGCCGCTTTTGGGCCAAGGGGATGCATCTCCGTATCCGTGTGGCAGCGTTTGCAGTCATTTAGATTTGGAACCAAATGTGAATTGGAACGGGCCTGTCCATCGCTGTGAATCCAGGAGACATCGACGGTTGCCCCGATAATGGCAAGTTCCGCATCTGTTTGCTCTGAATTCCAAAGGTACGGAATGCCTACCCACCCCTCTGGTCGATGCTCCATAATTCTAGTTTCGACGAGTTGTCGAGACGACGAAGAATCAGTCAGGTCGCGGGCGTAATAAAACGTCTTGGCAATTACGGTTCCAACGGGAAAGTCGAGGGGGCCGCTTGGCTTGTAGTTGATCTGCGTTCCCGGGGGTAACTTGATCAGTCGTTGTTTTTGAGAGTAGTCGCTGAATAGCGGTGTGTTCAAATCGTATTCGAAAACTTCACTGACAGGCCTCAGTTCTTCCATTGGCATTTGAAAGATTCCGTAGTCTGAAAGCTTGGAGGGATACTTACTCAGACGACTTTTCGAAAGCTCTGACGCGGCATCTTGAGTCGTGTCGCCGGGAGAAGTGGCGACCTCAGTACCCTTCTGTTCGCACCCTAACAGTGCAACGATCAGCAGCAGTGCAATCGGAATCCAATTGGATTCCGAGATTTGACTCGACGGTTGTGAGTGGAGTTTGATCACGGAGTTAAATTATCAGTCCGATGCGGTTGAAATCAAGGCTAAGCTTGCAAACTCCCTATTTAACGCCTTTAATCGTGACCGTTTTGACCGGGGGTAACGGGTTGGTGAACTCTGCGATGTCGGTTGTCATGTTGGGTTGTTTGCCGGCAAAGAGCGATCCCAGGTCAAGATTGACAAAAGTTGCCTTGCCATTGTCGATGATGGAAACACCAAGTTCGGCGGGTAACTTTCCATCCACCAGCTTTGTTTGATTTAAAATGCCGTCATAAACAATGTCTGGTAGGTTCTGCCCTGTTGCCTCGGTGAACATTTTAAACTGCTCTCCTTGAGCGTTCGAACCGCCATTTTTAAAGGTATTGTTTTTGACTGAGATTGCTTCCGGATAAGGGTCATACTGGGCATCGTCGAACTGCCGCTGTGTCGTCAGAAAGCTCACAATTAAACATCCGGCTCCGGCGTTACCATCGAAAGTGTTTCCAGTTGCTTCGACGCGGTCGTTTGCCATGATCATTAATCCGGTTCCTGACGGCACCGTAGCGACCATCGCTCCCTCTTTCGCAAAATTTTCATGGTTGTTGGCAGTGATTGTGTTGTTGAAAACACGACAGTCGGTACCGTTTTTGATGGTCAGTCCCGGTAATGAGAAGACCAGAATACCACCTGTGTTGTTTTTGCTTACGTTGTCATAGACATCGGCACCGATGCAATTTTCGATTTCAATTCCAGCGACATTCTCTTCAGTCAGGCAATTTCGAACGATGACCTGTTTGGATTGCCCAACGTAGATGCCTGCGTCAGAAGCGCAGTTGGCGACGCAATTTTCAATAAGGACGTCGTTCGAGAGTACAGGGTATAAACCATAAGCACCATTTTCTGAAGACGGCCCGTTCGTCCACCAGGTGCGAATGCGTCGCATCGTGAGTCCGTTGCAATCCTGAAGTTTTATTGCGTCGCCAGGCGTATCTTCGATTGTTAGATCCTCAATCGTAAACCGGTCGGCTTTTACTTTGACCCCTTCGCCCCCTTTGCCATCTTTGAATTTGGCAAAGTTAAGAATTGTTTTTTCCATTCCTTTTCCGCGGATGGTCACATCTGCAACTCCATCCAATGAGAGCGTACTATCAAACTCAAATTTACCCTCGGCGAATTCAATGACATCGCCCGGTTCGGCAAGAATAAATGCTTCTTGGGCTGTCGTTTGGGCGTCTGCACCTGGCGTGATTACGATAGTCGCAGTGCCGGGGGCATCGGTTGTTTCATTTTTTGTTGGTTTCGCTGTCGGAGGTGGAGAAGGTTTTTCACAGCCGCCGACAATTAGTGTGGCGACCAAAATGATCGCAGTTAATAGGTTTTTCATTTTCTTTTTCCTGAGCATTTGTTGGCACCGGATGCTGAGTGCAACTCTTGTGTTTTGCTAATCCTGCTAGCCACGCAGTGCGTGAAAGAACAGGCGAGGCAAGCGTGTGATAGATGGTTTTTCGTAAAGTTTCAGTAATGACCAGCCAACTTGAGTGGCTGTCTTATGAGAATGAAACCAAACCGGTTTAGGTTGGCTGCAGAGAGGTCCGCGAAGTACAGTTTTCTCAAAGTTTTTCAAACAGAATGTATTGTGGACGTGCCCAATCCCGCTCTGAGGTGATTTCAAGTCAGAACTTGGGTGTCCTCCCCAAGGGGGTGTCATCAGTCCGTAAACAACTCCTGCCCACTGGTTGACGCACACCGAGCCGTAACGCAATTTTGAAATAGCTTTTTCCAGAGCCAATGTTTCTTGGTTTTCAAATGATTTTGGTGCTGTGATTGTCGCACATAGGGTCCCAAAGAGTTTATCGTTGACGAATTCCACAGCAGCGTTAAGGAATTCGACCGGATCGCTGCCGGGAAGCATTGTCTCGGCACACACGCAGACAAACGATTCTTCTTGGAAAAGGTGAGCCGCAGACTTGGGGTCGGTGTTTTGAATTAGCGTCCAAGGAAGTGCGGGGGATGAAATCGCAATCTCGCGACCGGCATTGGCGCGTTCAAATCGTTCCCGGGCTCCGGGGTAGTAAGCGTGCCGTGGAGGAATGTTTTTTAACAGCGTCTCGACTCGGGCCAAGAAATCAGAGCGTTGCGGCCAATCGCTACTGGTCACAATCATTTTGGTGGCAACACAATTGAAGGATGCGTTGTTTACGATGGAGGCAGCAACATGTTCGGCTTGAGATTGGAGTTGGCGATTTGTGTATTTACCGGGGACAACAATCCAAGGGGTGACATTTCCAAGTTCACTCGTAATTGGTTTGTTAACGAGGGGATCGTTATTGGCCATGCGATTGGCTCGTTCATCCGCGTTCCCCCCCCAAACAATGGCATCATGCGTATGATGCGATCCGGTAACATGGAGTGAGTTGATTTCCGGATGGCTGACGATTGCTTTTCCGACTTCATTGCCGCCGCGTAAAATTTGAAGCAATTGTTTTTCTATTAACGGGGCAAAGACTGAGGTGAATGTAGAGTAAAGATATTCGTTTACGGGATTAAGTTTTAGGAGAACGACTTCGCCATCGTGAAAGATTTTATAAAGCATGTCGGTAGCCGGGATCGCGCTGACATTCCCAGCTCCCAAAACGCCTGCAATTTTTCCATTACCCAGAGTATTTTGATCGGAGGGGAGTTCGGCAAAAAGATCGTGATCATCGTGCTCAGGATTGAGCCAGACTTCGGCGGAAAGCCCTCGGAAAATTAATGGATCGAATAAACTTCTAACGGGCAGAATCGGGACACAGGTCCGGCCAATCTGGTTGCAACGGGGCGAGCCCGGAAGTTGGGGTTTGCCCGCCTGCTCGACATCTTGAAATAAGCGAGACAGCAGGCGTAGGTATCTAAGTAAGGTGGCAGGCCCAGCGAGAATTTCTTCGGCAGCTGCGGGTTGCGTTAGTGAAACTTGTTTCGCATTGCAGGTCACCTCGACCCATTGTTGAGCGAAATCAGGAATATTGGCTGCACAGGCATCAATTAGCTGACGACGCTGTTTTAACGACATCGCCTTTAGGTCTTGAGCGCCTTGTTTCAGCTTTAGAATGGTGGAATCTAATTCCACTTGAGTTTCTGACGTTGCAGCCGCGTTCAATTCGATCGTCCTGTGTTATTGAAGGCAATTCGCAATGTAGAGAACCAACGGAGGCGAAGCAACGCCTAGGAGAACTCTCTGTGTTTGATTCACTCGGTTGGCCGTTAAATCTAAATCGATTCAACGGCCAACTTAGGTGAATTTTAATAACGATGTCGTTGGATTTCACTTGGCTGTAAACGCCAAACTGAAAAATTATTCCAACTCAAATACTTCTCGGCCCTGAATAGTAGAAATGGCCTGATAGACTTCAATCGAAGGGTTCGCGAGAAACTGAACCGAACCGTCACCGAGGGCAAAGTTTGAACCTCCAGGATGGTTACTTCGGAAGTTGCTTGTCGAATCATTATCGTTAGCGGTGCCGCCAGCAGTACCTGCGAAACTAGAATCATCAATCAAAGATTCGGTAACTGGATTTTTGTTTAGGTAATCAGCAGTGGACGCGAAAATACTGGTTCGCGGTGAAAGCCCTTGAGACTGAAAGATTGTGCTGTTCGGTTGGGGAACAAGCCAAGGTTGCGTCGCAGCAACTTCTCCGCCGAATGCATCCATTGCCGGTGGACCCTCACTGCCTTGTCCAACGGAAACTTTCCAATCTTTTCCGGTCGCTCCCTCTCCGATGCCGATAGTGTTACTCGAGCCATCGGTGATGTCGCTGAATCGAACTTTCATGCCGATGTCAAACATCCCTTTTCCTTGGAGCGAATACGGTTGGTTACACCATTTGTAACCTGATCCACGAGAAAGGACGTATGTGGTGACACCGTAGGTGTCGCCGATCGGAAGTCCCAGTGCTTGGGCAAGGTAACCAAACTCAGGATCTTTGACCGGACTGTCACCAACATTCGATGGGCAGAAAAATGAATTAACAGGTGTGCTCGCGACCTGAGCAGTTTGCTGTTCCCAAGGACGTGTGAAATCGATCAGGTTCTGCAGGTTTTCTTGTTCGATAAATGGCAGTGTTGAAGCGAACGCACTCATGTAGAGGTTTGTGTTGGGAAGCATGGTTCCAAATTCAGCTTCGGCACCCATGGGAAAGTACTTGTAAGCACTTTCGTAGTTATGCATCGCGAGCATAACGTTTTTAAGATTGTTCGCGCATGAAATGCGGCGGGCGGCTTCTCTGACTTGTTGAACCGCAGGTAGTAGCATCCCGATTAAAATTCCAATAATCGCGATGACAACTAACAACTCAACGAGTGTAAAACCTCTTTTGGTTTTTCTCACCTTGCTTCTCCTTTTCTGAAATCGAGCGTCGTGCTGCCAGGCATGAACAGTTGGCAGCGAGGGATGGAAGTAAAAATAATTAAGGAATCGTCACATTTAAAAAAGATTCGTTTGCATGAATCTAATCTAATTTAGCAGCAAGGCTATCGGAATTCCGCAACGAGGATATTAATATCCACAATGGTGATCTTTATGGGTGGAATTGCGCCCCTTGCTGGTATTCTGGATTGTTTAGCGGCAGCCAATTGGTTTTTTGTCTGATTACGTTCCTTTTGGGGGGCTAAAAACAAGACCTCCCTGTTGGAGGGGGTTCGGGCTGGGTGATCCGAGGTGAGGTTGAGCGTTTGGGGACGTGCGTGGGCAAAACGAGAGGACGTTTTTAAGGCACTAATGGAGCTCAAGAATGTGGCTTGCTGTGTAAGACGCTATACTTCGATTCTGAAGCAAAATCATCGTAGTCGTGAATGAGTTGGGGCCATTTGACGACGACAAGAGACGCCATTTCTGCCCGCTTAAAGAGTGGTGGTGTTTGGAGCGGTGTCTAAACGTGATGATAAAATACGGTTTGTTTTTTGGGGAAGGAATGTAATAATTCCCTCCGCAGCCAAATCGGACTTCGTTGCGCATACTCAACATTTTGTCTGATCACAATTTTGGAGAGTTACTGACTTTTTTATGCAAATCTTAAGCTATCCAAAACGCGGTTTTACGCTCGTTGAATTACTGGTTGTGATCGCGATTGTCGGCATTCTAATTGGAATGTTGCTGCCAGCGGTTCAACTGGTGCGGGAAGCTGCCCGTCGCACCGCATGCCTCAACAATGTCCGTCAGATTGTTCTTGCCGCTCACAATTTTGAGTCTGCTTTTCAGCATTTTCCACCAAGCTTTGAAATAGAGTCGGGTAGTGTGTTGTCTGGGAATAACGGGTCTTGGTCGGTTCACGGAAGATTGCTCCCGTTTTGCGAGCAAAGCAATTCGTACAAGGCTGTTGATCTCAATATCGCCTGGGACGCCCAGCTTGATACCGGTGTGCCGATGCTGAGAATTCCGATGTATCAATGCGCGAGTGAAGTCAATGACCGCGTCAGGACTGATTCATCGGGTAACCCGAAAGTTTACCCGCAAAATTATGGATTTAATTTCGGCACGTGGTTGGTTTATGATCCCGTCGATCGGCGGCGAGGTGATGGAGTGTTTTACGTCAATAGTAAGACGCGTTTTAGCGGGGTTACAGACGGCGCGAGCCAGACGCTTTGCATTGCCGAGGTAAAGGCCTACACCCCTTACATTCGAAATACCCAAGACCCTGGTCCTGAACCGCCGGATACTTCGGATGCTTTTTCTGGATTCACCGGACAGTTGAAGCTGGGATCTGGCTTGCAGCGTAATACGGGGCACACGGAGTGGTGCGATGGCAGAGTGCATCACTCTGGTTTTACAACCGCATTCACACCCAACACAAAGGTGCTTTATCAGCATCAAGGGAGAACCTACGACATTGATTTTAATTCAGTGCAAGAGGGGAAACGCAGCGATCAAGCGAGCTATGCGGCCGTCACCTCGCGGAGTTATCATTCGGGTGGCCTGATCAATGTTGGACTGATGGACGGTGCGACTCGTACCGTCTCAGACAAAATTGAATTAGGGGTCTGGCGAGGCCTTGGCACCGTCAGCGGAGGTGAGATTGTCGGTGAATTCTAGTTCTGGAGTTCAACAATCTTGCGCTGCCCTGATTTAGGGATTTCTGTTGGTAATTTGGGGTTCTGATGCCCTTTCACGAAAACGCGTAAATTGCTATCATTGAGGCCACGCAGTTGACGATCAGATGCTTTTAGCTGGTCGAGTCAGTGCGATATAAGAAATTCGGACGGATGGCTGAGTCTGGTCGAAGGCACCGGTTTTGAAAACCGGCGACGTGGTAACGCGTCCGGGGGTTCGAATCCCTCTCCGTCCGCTTTTTCTTTCAATGATTGGCAGGTGCATTGAACTTGCCACGCTAGCCGCTGCCTCAGTATCGGCCTCTCCCACATCGTAACGGTTCTCTTTTTGCTTGGTGAATTAGTCTGCCGAACAGATGGGGCTCGGTTTTGGTTCGATGAGCCAGGGATTGAGTGTTTTTTTTAACAGTTTCCGGATTGCCGATGCGGTTAGTGCGCTAACCACGTAGGCCCTCGAGGCGTGTTCATTCATGACGTGTGCTTTTTGCTTCAACCAATTGCCCGTTACGGAATTATTCAAAGGGAAATCGCAGAATCGATTTGTTGGCAATAAAGCAAAACATTCAAATTGTTGTTGTTCAGCGGTGGCCGTTTGTATGCCGGCTTAAAAATATGGCGTGGGGCGCAAAGAGGTGTTAAAGTAAACTGTTCACAGAGGTCGGCAATCGTTAAACACTGATTGCTGGCCACTCTTTAGTTTTCGTCAATTTACTTTTTCGTCAATTTAGTTTTCGTCATTGGGAAATCCCCATCGTAGAACTGAGAGGCGAGAGCGGCCTTCCATCTGAGTTGTCCACTAGTCATTGTGTAATTACTAGTTTACTCAGAAAAATAGATCTCAACGTTTGCCAGGAATTATGACTTATTTTTCAAAATCAATACTGAGAACCAACCTGTTGCGTTTTCTTGTTTTCATTTTGCCAGCGGTGCTTGTAACAGCGGTTGCGCACAGCGACGAAAAATTTGAATTCAAGAAAAATGACATTGTCGCGGTTTACGGCAATGGTTTAGCGGATCGAATGCAGCACGACCCTTGGGTCGAGACGGTGCTTCAGAGTCAGCTAAAGGGGAAGAACGTCAGTTTCCGAAATATGAGTTTTTCGGGTGACATGGTCAATCAAAAACCTCGGAGCAAGGGGTTCACTAACGACGAGGAATACTTGCAGCTTGTCGGGCCTGACGTTGTCTTTGTTTTTTACGGTTACAACGAGTCGTTTGCAGGTTCGGAGGGCGCTGAAGCTTACCAAAAGGAACTTGTTAAGTTTGTTAACCGATATAAGAAACTTCGAAAGGCAGCAGGCAAGAGCGTCCGGTTTGTTTTGTTCAGTCCAATTGCTGCTCAAAACACAGGGGATCCACTTCTCTCGGATGGCGTAGCCCTGAACAAAAACTTGGCGGCGTACACCGAAGCCACTCAGAAGGCGGCGAGCGAAACAGAGGCGACGTTTGTAGATTTGTTTACTCCAACAAAACGTCTGTTTAAGACAAGCGTAAAGCGATACACGCTTAATGGAATACACCTCAATGCGTTAGGTTACAAAAAACTTGCAGGCTTTATTTCGGAGGCATTGCTGGGTAAGAGTATGCCAGCGGAGGATTCTCTTGGGAGTCTTTACGCAACGGTCAAAGACAAAAACTGGCACTGGCACAACCGCTATCGGGCTACCGATGGAAATGATGTTTGGGGTGGTCGTTCGACTCTGACGTTTGTGGACGGTCAAAGCAACGCTGATGTTTTGAAGCACGAGCTAGTGATGCTTGATGTGATGACAGCCAACCGAGACAAAGTAATTTGGGCTGCTGCAGACGGCAAAAAAATGGTCGCAGATGACAGCAACGTTCCTCCGCCGGTAAAAGTCATTTCTAATGTGGGAGGCGGAAGTAAGAGTTCGAGCGCTGTGAAGGAGGGAACTCTCGCTTACCTGAGTCCTGAGGAGAGCCTTGCCAAGATTAAGGTTCCAGAGGGCTTTGAGTTAAATGTCTTTGCCTCGGAAGAGATGTTCCCCGATTTGGCCAACCCCGTGCAAATGCAGGTCGATACCAAGGGGCGGCTTTGGGTGGCGAGTTGGAACACTTATCCCAAATGGGAACCCCTGAAGGAGATGAATGACAGCCTCATGATTCTTGAGGACACTGATAACGATGGTGTTGCGGATAAGAGAAAGATCTTTGCCCACGTCCATAATCCGCTTGGTTTCGAATTTTGGGGAGGCGGAGTGTTAGTCACTTCCGGTCCCGACTTGTTGTTCTTGAAAGACACCGATGGCGATGATAAAGCCGATGTGCGGTTTCCAATTCTTCAGGGGCTTGGCACGTCAGATACGCATCACGCGGCGAACAATCTAATTATGGGACCCGACGGCAGTATTTACTGGCAGAGTGGAATTTTCCTTGTTCACAACCATGAAACGCCATGGAAGCGGAACATGACGACGGGTGGTTCGGGGATGTACCGTTTCGACCCACGGACGTTCTCAATTACCCCTCACGCGGCGAATTCACCCAACCCTCACGGTACTAGTTTTGATTATTGGGGTTACTGTTACGCTAATGACGGAACCGGTGGACGTTCTTATCAAGTCCGTCCAGAGGGGAATGGATTTAAGATGCATCCATTGTTGGTCAAGGAATTTCGTCCTGTGGCTGCGGATGAGATTTTATCCTCAGAGCATTTTCCCGATGAGATGCAGAATGATTTTCTGATTTGTAACTGCATTGGTTTTCTTGGCGTCAAGCAATACGTGCTTGATCGCGAGGGCAACGGTCGGGATCGAAAGTTTGGTGACGTTTGGGGTACTCCCGGTGTTGAGTTACTCAATAGTGAAGATCGAAATTTTCGTCCAACGGATGCCATTATTGGTTCTGATGGAGCGTTGTATGTGTCGGATTGGCAAAACGCAATCATTGGTCACATGCAGCATAATATTCGCGATCCAAATCGCGATCATTTGCATGGTCGAATTTTCCGTTTGACCGTGAAAGACCGCCCTTTGCAAAAGCCTGTTAAAATTCATGGACAGCCGATTGAAGCTCTGTTGGAAAACCTCACACATAAAGTCGATGGTGTGCGGCAGCGGACGCGAGTCGAGCTAAGTGCTCGCGACGGAGATGCGGTAATCTCGGCAACTCAAAAGTGGATGAGGGATTTTGATCCGAATGATGAAACCGAATCGCACCATCTTTTAGAAGCGCTTTGGTTGCATCAGCAGCATCACGTGCGGGATGACAGACTTTTGGAATCTTTACTGAGCTCAAAGGTTGGGCATGCGGCAATGGCAGCCAAAACCGTCAAGCATTTTTGGGACAACGTGGACGTCAAAGGAGCGACTAAGTTCGCTGCTCCTGCCGCATCTCATGTTGTGAAGTATACACCTCCAAAACACCTCAAGGCTGCCGATAAGAAAGTTTATAAGCTGGGATCTGAGATCTATCAGCGAGAATCACATTGTGCGACTTGCCATCTAAACGATGGAAAAGGCAACTCGAACGTCTACCCGCCGCTTGTTGGCAGTCCTTGGGTTCTCGGGGACGAGGATCGCTTAATCAAGATGACATTGCATGGTTTGTGGGGCAAGATGAAAGTTAATGGGAAGACTTACGATCCGGCTCGCGGCGTACCTCCCATGACCGCATTCCGCTCAATTCTCAAAGACCAAGAACTGGCTGCAGTACTTACGTTTGTTCGGAACACCTGGGGCAATCAAGGTTCTAAAATCAAGCCGGAAGACGTGCGACGGGTTCGTGAAGCCACGGAGAAGCGAACGACGTTTTGGACTCCTGACGAATTACTGGCTGAGCACCCTTTTGGGAAGGCTGAACTAGCAATGGATCAGGCAGGAACTGAGGTTGAAGAATTCACGAATGATCAACTTGAAAAAGAACTACTCGCTGCCGATCCCACTGAACTCGCACAGATTGCAATATCAGAGGGCAATGCCAATCGAGGCAAAGCTCTCTTTTATCAGTCGGCAGCGGCATGTTTCGCTTGTCACGATCCGGGGAATGGTGCACCACAAGCTGGCCCTGATCTGAAAGCACTGACGACTTCCCTGACTCATGAAGAGTTGGTTGAGTCCATTCTCTATCCTTCGAAGCGAATTGATAAAGAGTACGCTCAGGTCAAGGTGCTGACTCTCGACGGTGTCTTGTACACAGG
>JAQXDZ010000019.1 GCA_029251085.1 Mariniblastus sp. | reverse complement strand
AAATGGTCGTTTGACGTAACTGTGCTCGACGGAAGTCCGCTTAACAACGCGTCGTCGGACATTCTTGTGGGTGATGACGGAACATTGTTCCGCACACAAATTCAGGCTGAGTTTTAAAGAGACCCACCTTTTTCAGGGGGCGGTTGAAGCGGATGACGACGTCGCTCCGCTTGGGCCGGCAATACTCAGTTCAGCCGCGATTGAGGTTCGCCCCTTTACCAAGCTTTGTATCTCCCCCGTCTTTGTTGGTGTGATGGTGGGGCTCACTGTTGGATTAAAGTGAAAACAGTGCGCCATGGTCGTCGATGGCCGGGATTTTGCGTTGAATTAAATTTTTAAACGCACGAGCGATCTTGTTTTTAAGCTATTTCGCACTGTTAAGTTCCTTCACTGAATTTGGCTGAAGCTGACGGTCGACTATCCGTCGGACCAATGCGAAACGCTTGCTCCCTGATGAATTTGATTCGATGATTTGTTAGGATGAGGGTCTATTCTCCAGTCAAGATGACGACCGTCAATTCAGACGAAAGTGGCAGCGGGTGTGAACGATAAGAACTCTTACGATTCTCGGCTTCAAGACGTAACCCAGGAGCATGAGTCTAGCGCGATCCAGCCGGATGACGCGTCGCTCTTTGAGCAACCGCAGATAGGCCGCTACCGTGTAAAAGAAGTGCTTGGAAAAGGCGGCTTTGGGTTGGTTTATCTAGCCCGCGATGAGCAACTCGATCGTTTGGTTGCGATCAAGGTACCCCACTCTGAAATGGTCTCTAAACCTGCCGACGTAAAGGCATACCTTACTGAGGCTCGTACCGTCGCTAATCTCGATCATCCTGGAATAGTGCCGGTACATGATGTCGGTAGTACGGAACAGTTCCCTTGTTACACTGTTTCCAAGTATATCAAGGGTACCGATCTTTCAGCGTTGCTTAAGCAAAAGCGGATGAAATATCCTGATGCCGCCGAACTCGTGGCGACCGTGGCTGAAGCGTTGCACTACGCGCATAAGCAGGGGCTCGTTCATCGAGATGTGAAGCCGGGTAACATCCTAATTAACGACGAGGGAAAAGCCTTTGTTGTCGATTTTGGATTGGCCCTCCGCGAGGAGAATATTGGTAAGGGACCCAAATACGCGGGGACGCCTGCTTATATGTCACCAGAGCAGGCAAGAGGCGAGGGGCATCGGGTTGATGGTCGAAGCGATATTTTTAGTCTGGGGATTGTGTTTTATGAATTACTGGCAGGTCGTCAGCCATTTCGTGGCGATACAAAAGCTGAGTTGTTTAAGCAGCTGACCAGTTATGAAGCCAAACCACTTCGGCAGTACGATGAAAAGTTACCCAAGGAACTGGAGCGTATCTGCCATAAAGCGATGGCGAAACGAGCCAGTGATCGCTACTCCTCAGCACATGACTTAGCTGAGGACTTGCAGGCATTTTTAGCCGAACAAACCGTGGTTCAGAGTGACACGTCAGCCGGTGGTGTTGGCTTGGTTGCTTCTGAAGCAGATCTGTCTCCGCTGGCGTCGAATACGCTGGGCTCTCTCGGAGAGTCATCAGACACGTTGAAAACCGGATCCTCTAGCGGTCAGTTGGTTAAGATCGTCCCCAAAGGGTTGCGTTCGTTCGACGCACACGATGCTGATTTCTTTTTGGAACTGCTTCCAGGTCCACGAGATCGAAATGGTCTGCCTGATAGCCTACGGTTCTGGAAAACTCGAATTGAGGAGACCGATCCCGACCACACTTTTTCTGTCGGTTTGATCTATGGCCCCTCGGGCTGTGGAAAGTCGTCGCTGGTGAAAGCGGGACTGTTACCCCGGTTGGCCGAAGACATCATTCCAATATACATCGAAGCGACGCCGGAAGAAACGGAAAACCGTTTGCTACACGGGTTGGGAAAAAGCTGTCCAGCACTTGAGAAAAACTTAAGCCTTGTGGATAGCCTTGCGTCACTAAGGCGCGGGCTAGGGTTGCCGGTTGGTAAGAAAGTGCTGATCATTCTCGATCAATTCGAGCAGTGGTTGCATGCGAAAAGGGAAGAAGATGTTGATTTGGTACAGGCCTTACGGCAGTGTGATGGGGGGCGAGTGCAGTGTGTTGTGATGGTGCGGGACGATTTTTGGTTAGCGGTAAGTCGATTTTTACGAGAATTGGAAATTCGTCTTCTCGAAGGCCGCAATATCGCGCTGGTGGACCTGTTTGACCCTGACCATGCTCGTAAAGTACTGGCAGCATTGGGCCGGGCTTTGGGGAGGCTTCCAGAAAATATTGGTGATACGACCAAAGCACAGGAGGACTTTCTCGATCAGGCGGTTGCCGGGCTTGCCGAAGATGGCAAGATTATTTGTGTTCGCTTGGCACTGTTTGCCGAGATGATGAAGAGTAAGGCATGGACCATTTCTTCGTTGAGAGAAGTGGGCGGGACAAAGGGAATTGGTTTTTCATTTCTAGAGGAATCGTTTAGCTCCCCGTCGGCTTCTCCTGATCATCGCTATCACCAGAAAGCGGCTCGAGCGGTTTTAAGAGACCTGCTTCCCGACGCAGGTTCTGATATCAAAGGTTACATGCGTTCCCATGCTGAGCTGTTGAAAGCCAGCGGTTACAAAAATCGCTTAAAAGATTTCGATGATCTGATTCATATTCTCGACAGTGAAATTCGACTGATTACACCAACGGATCCCGAGGGCAAGGATGACGGAGACGAGTCGGTACTGGAAGTTCAAGCCGGGCAAAAATACTATCAACTGGCTCATGACTATCTGGTGCATTCTCTTCGGGATTGGCTGACTCGCAAACAAAAAGAAACTCGCCGAGGCCGGGCGGAATTGAAGCTCCGCGATGCATCAACCGTATGGAATGCCAAACCGGGAAATCGTTTTCTACCGTCGTGGTGGGGGAATCTTGAATTACGTCTGTTAACCAATAAGCAGAAATGGACCGAACCGCAGCGGAGAATGATGGGGAAAGCGGGGCGAGTGCATGGGGTGCGTTTTTTAATTGCTCTGGCGGCAACCGTCGCGGTGTTGTTGGGTGGGATGCGGGTGCGCAATGCTGCCAATGAACGACAGCGGGACGCCGAAGCAACTCGGCTAGTTGAAGGGCTGCTGCGGGCTGACACTGCGCAGGTTAAGGCAATCATTGGAAATCTAGATGACTATTGGCAGTATGCCAATGACGATCTCGAAACGGCATTCAAAACTTCTCCCAATGACTCCAACGCTAAGCTTCATGCGGCTTTGGCGATGCTGCCTGGTGACAATTCAGTACTGCCGTTTCTCAGTGATCGATTGCTGACGGTTCCGCCCGATCAGTTTACGGTTGTGCGTGATTTAATTGCAGTTAATAAAGCTGAACTGATTGATGGTTTCTGGGAGGTTGCTACTGACAGTGGCGAAGTTTCTGTTCGACGTTTTCAAGCCGCATGTGCTTTGGCAACTTACGATCCTGAAAATGAACAATGGCGAAATCCTGAATTTGTCGAGTTTGTCACTGGTTGTTTAGTAGAGGTACTGCCTTCGGAGTTGCTGCCTAGGCGAGATGCGCTTCGTCCGGTGGGTGGGCAGTTGGTTGCCTCGTTGGCAAAGATCTACAGAGACGAACAACGGGGCGAGCAGGTTCGAAGTTTTGCTACCGATACGCTGGCGGATTATTTAAGTGCCGATGCAGCTGGGCTATTCGATCTCTTGTCCGATGCAGATAAAAAACAGTTTGGGACGATCTTTCATAAGCTCGACAGTCATCGCGAGCAGGCAGTTGCCTTGGGGAATGCGGAAGTCACCAAGGTTTTGGCTGCTGAGGCAAATCAAACTGCAAAAGAATCTTTGGCTAGGCGGCAGGCCAATGCTGCTGTGATGCTTTTGCGGATGGAGTCCCCAGAGCAGGTATGGTCGCTCTTGAAGCACAGTCCTGATCCGCGCGTTCGCAGCTATATTGTCCACTGGATCTCTCAGCGTGGCGGTGATGTTGGGCCAATTGTGGAGCGTTTTAAGCAGGAAAGGGATGTCACGATCAAACGAGCTTTGCTTCTCTGTCTTGGGGGATTCAAATTGCCTGATTCGCAACAGTCGTCTCTGGTTAAAGAGTTGCTGGATGTTTACCTTAACCATCCCGATGCCGGTATGCACGCAGCTTCTGAATGGGTGTTGCGGAAATGGGGACAGGGCGGCGCGATGCTCGCGATCGACTTAGAATTGAAGCAGGTCGGTGAACAACCGACTGTTGGAGACGGTGATCAACGACAATGGTTTATTAATGGCCAAGGCCAAACTTTCGTCGCCATCGAAGCTGATAAATTTCAAATGGGATCGCCTGATTCGGAAACGGGCCGAGGGGCATATGAGACGCTGCATCAATCGACAATAGGCCGGCGGTTTGCTATGTCTACCAAAGAGGTCACTCGAGCAGAGTGGCGAAAATTCGTCATGTCTGTCGAGAGCGAGGTCTATTCTCCAGATCAAGAGCGACTGAAAGTCTTTAGCAGTCAAGAAGATTCGCCGATGATTGCAATGGAGTGGTTTGAGGCGGCTTGGTATTGCAATTGGTTAAGTGAGCAGGAAGGGATTCCTCGGGATCAATGGTGCTACGAGCCAAACGACCAAGGGATTTATGGTCCCGGGATGAAGGCGAAGGAGAATTTTTGGGAATTGAAGGGATATCGATTACCCACCGAACCAGAGTGGGAATACGCATGTCGAGCAGGGGCGAGTACGCGTCGGTATTACGGTGAAGCCGATTCACTGCTTGCCAACTACGCTTGGTACCAAGCGGTGGGGGAGAATCACAGTTGGCCGGTTGGGCGCTTAAAACCAAACGATTGGGGTTTGTTTGACATGCACGGGAACGTCATCGAGTGGTGCTACGATGCTTTTACTGAAGATCTTTCCAGTCCAGAGAATGGCTCCAAGTTCACGCCAAAGACCGGCGCGATTGCGGAAACGGAAACTCGTTTGTTGCGTGGCGGATCTTACTATCTTGATTCGTCGAGTGTGCGTTCGGCCTATCGTTACAGCTCTCAGCCAACCGACCGGATTTTCACTTACGGTTTACGTCCAGTGAGGACGCTTGGCTATCGCCCTTGATTTCCCGGGTTTGTCGTTTCGTCTCTTTCGATTGCTGATGGGAATGCGTCAGTGTGAATGTAGTGCTGATTTCGCCAGATCTTTCTTGTGCGGCGTTTGCTCTGCGTGGTTGTGGTGTTCCGGGGCATCGAACATCGCAATTCCCAACGTTTGAGAAATCAGTATTTCACTTGATCTTCCATCATTCGTTTCGCTTTTTTTGCAGCGGATTTCCAATCGCCGCTGCGGGCGAGTTTGATAATTTTTTCGATCCAGATTCGCTCATTCGATGGAAGTGATAAATCATCAGA
>JAQXDZ010000018.1 GCA_029251085.1 Mariniblastus sp. | reverse complement strand
TTTTTTGAGCGGTGAGCATTTGGGTTTGTCTCCCACATCTCCAACGTAGTTTTCAGGGTTATAGGCCTGCCAGTTTTCTCCCCCGTCGGTACTTCGTGCAAGCCAACATTCTTGAAGGCCTTTTCCAATGTTATGACCTCTTTCCTTGAGTTCGTATTCTCCGCGAGTAAAACCAACAAGCAGTTCGTCACCTTCAAAAATCCAAGCTCCGTTGTTGGCCGGCCAGCCAGCAAATTTTCCTTCTTCTTGGTAGACGACGACGTGTTTGATGTCTTTTGGGGTTTGGGCGAAGGAGCAGGTGGCAAACAAAAAAGCGACAAAGATGAAAAGACTAAACTTCATGAATGAATCGACCTTTCTTAAGAGTACCTCACGCTTGTGAGGATCTTGAAATGTATTTCATGCAACTATCCAAACAACACATGTTTGCATTGGACAACTAGGCATCCCAGTATTCTATTTCCATCAGAAAAACCAAGCTTTAACTTAGTTCATTCAAGCCCATAAGCAAGTGACCGCACCCCGCTGGAGTGTCCAATCGCAAAGCGGTCTGTGAAATATTGAATGAGTACAATTTATTACGATACGCCAATCAATCCATCAAGTTTCTATTGATTTAGGGTGTTTGCTATTGGAGTGCAAAGGTTTTGGGTGTTGACCAAGAATTTCTTAAAAGCGATACTGTCATAAATCGCAGGGGTGTCCCGCTTTGGCTGAGAGTTTTGGACTAAATGATTCGAAACAACCCTTCGAACCTGATGCGGGTCATACCGACGAAGGGAGCGAGACGGCATTGCAGATTTTCTTTTGGACCTAGCCGCTCTCTTCTCTCAGAGTCTTTTTCTGATTGCAACCTAAAGGGAAGAAATGAATTCTCCAAAACTGCCAGTGTTGAAAAACTCAGACAATGCCAATCAACGCGGTGATTTTCCCGGGCAGTTTACAGATGCTGTGGACAACTCCGAAGAAATTCGCGCGATTGAAAAAGACCCAACTCTCTTCCCTAATTCGACCCGTATCTATGTCAAAGGCGAGATTCACGAAGGACTAAAAGTCCCCATGCGAGAGATTCGTGTCTCTGATACTGAGCACTCCAATGGGGAGATCGAAAAAAATGAACCCGTGAGAGTCTATGACTGCTCTGGTCCTTGGGGCGATTCTGAATTCAAGGGCGACGTGACTCAAGGGCTTCCGGATCTGAGAGGGAAATGGATCTTGGATCGAGCTGATGTCGAAGAGTACACCGGTCGCGAGGTTAGCCCAGAGGACAACGGTTATCTTTCTGAGGCACATTCGGAAAAGTACAACGAGCTGAAAAAAGTAAAAAATCGACTGAAGGAATACCCGGGATTAAAACGAAAGCCTTTGCGAGCCAAAGGGAGTACGGATGGTGAAGGCGACTGGCACCCCGTTACACAGAAGTGGTATGCCGATCAGGGGATCATTACGCCGGAGATGGAATACGTCGCCATTCGCGAAAACCTTGGGCGGAAAGAAGAGTTCAAGACGATCGCTGACAAGTATCCGAATCTGCGAGATCTTCCACCAGAAGCGTCCGAACGAATTCGGCAGCTATGCTCGACCCCTGACGGCTACGAAATGCCGCGGCCTTCGGAGATCGATCCGAATTCGCAGGTGCCGCGCAATCGCATCGATCATCAGCATCCGGGACAAACGTGGGGAGCGATGACTCCCACTTTCATTACTGCTGAATACGTGCGCTCCGAAGTGGCTCGAGGTCGGGCGATCATTCCGGTAAATATCAACCATCCAGAAAACGAGCCGATGATTATTGGTCGTAATTTCTTGGTGAAGATCAACGCTAATATCGGTAACTCGGCAGTTACTTCGACTATCGATGAAGAAGTCGAGAAGATGCGGTGGGCCACAAAGTGGGGCGCTGACACCGTCATGGATCTTTCAACCGGAAAGAACATTCACGCAACCCGCGAATGGATCATTCGCAACAGCCCGGTTCCAATCGGAACCGTTCCTATCTATCAGGCCCTTGAGAAAACGGGCGGGAGCATCGAAGCGCTGACCTGGGAATTGTTCCGCGACACGTTGATTGAGCAAGCTGAGCAAGGTGTTGATTATTTTACGATTCACGCGGGCGTACTCAAAGCGTTTGTAGCGCACACAGCCAAACGGATGACGGGAATTGTATCTCGTGGCGGTTCCATTCTGGCGAAATGGTGTATTCACCACGAGAAAGAGAACTTTCTCTACGAGCACTGGGACGACATTTGCGATATCTGTGCCGCCTATGATGTGAGCTTCTCGATCGGTGACGGTCTGCGTCCCGGTTCGATTGCCGATGCAAATGACTACGCTCAACTGGCTGAACTGGAAGTTCAAGGTGAGCTAACCAAACGTGCGTGGGCGAAAGGTTGCCAAGTCATGAATGAAGGCCCCGGTCACGTGCCAATGCATCTGATTCAAGAGAATATGCAAAAGCAAATCGAATGGTGCCACGAAGCTCCCTTCTATACGCTAGGTCCACTAACGACTGATATTGCTCCTGGTTACGATCACTTCACCTCAGGTATCGGAGCGGCACAAATTGGCTGGTATGGCTGTGCGATGCTGTGCTACGTGACTCCTAAAGAGCATCTTGGTCTGCCTGATCGAAATGATGTTCGCGAAGGTGTTGTGACGTATAAGATTGCAGCCCACGCCGCTGATCTTGCCAAGGGGCATCCAGCGGCTCAAATCCGCGACAATGCATTATCCAAGGCGCGGTTTGAGTTTCGTTGGCGAGATCAGTTTGCGCTCGGACTCGATCCAGCCCGAGCGATTGAGTATCACGATGAAACGTTGCCTGCCGAAGGTGCCAAGACCGCTCACTTCTGTTCGATGTGCGGTCCAACCTTTTGTTCGATGAAGATCACCGGCGACGTTCGTAAATATGCCGAAGAACAGAGCGACGAGAATTCGACGTCCGACTCAAAGTAAAAATCCCGGAGAAGTTAGTGCGTTAGAGAATTACTTTGATTCAATAATCGCTCAACGCAATTCACCGGCTAAACGAAGCTCAGCGGTTATTTTTTCTTTTCTTTCTTATTATTACTGTTGCGCTTTTGATCGCCGATGCGTTTGTTCGGATTAGACTCCAGCACTTTTGCCAGATGTGCCGCGATTTCTGGATATTTATCGATCACATTGTTAGATTCACCAATGTCGTCTTTTAGATTGTAGAGCGTTGGGCCTTGAGTTGGCCGCGCGGTTTCCTTTACCTTGAACTGCTCTTTCGAATGATATTTCCAATCGCCGTGCCGCACCGCATTTTGTTTGTAGAAAAAGTATTGGTGCGGTGTTTTCGCACCGGGTTGATTCGTCAACAAGCCGAGAATGTTTTTCCCATCCAGGGGCTGAACTGTCGGTAAAGTCGCCCCCGTGATCGCCGCGAACGTAGGCAGCAAATCGATGGTCGCGGCTAGCTCGTTGCATACAGTTCCTGCGGGAATACGCGATGGCCACTTCATCACGCACGGCACACGTTGACCACCTTCGAAACAGGTCATCTTTCCTTCGAACAACGGTAGAGCGCTTCCTCCATTTTCCTTCATGACCAACCACGGCCCATTATCCGAGGTAAAGATCACCAATGTATTTTCCTCGATGCCTAAGGTCTTGAGGTGATCCAAAATGCGACCGGTATTAAAATCGATTTCTTCGATCACATCGCCATAAAGCCCACCATTGCTTTTCTTATTGAATTCGGGAGAAAC
>JAQXDZ010000078.1 GCA_029251085.1 Mariniblastus sp. | reverse complement strand
TGGATCGGCCCGAAAACTCTTTGGAGAAATCTCCGACCGACAAAAATACATTACCCAAATCGTCACTTTGATTAATGCCACTATCCTGAAACGTGACGTTGGAGACGAGGCTGATCTTAGTGAAGCCGCGAATTATCTTTTTGATCAACTGACATCTCATTCCAAGCCGGTCTGCAGTGGAATTGCTAACGAACTCGGACTAGGATTTATTGATTTCCTAGAAAAGAAAAAAGCCCGCAAACAATTTGAAAGCGTTGTCTCAGACTCTAACCTATCAGTCATCGATCGATTCCTCCTAGCGAAAGACTGGCTTGGTTCCTACGGGCAGAATCTATATTCGAACACAATTGACTCGGCTAATATAAATTGGGATGACAAATATATTGACGAAGTCGCATCAACATTAGTCGACGGTACCTTTAGCAGCCGCAAGGTTCTGAAGATCGATACCGTCCGTGAGATTGAGGGAATCCTTGGCGACCACCGCCGCGTCGAAGCAAAAATTTACCATCTCGATTATAACGATTTCGTAAATCGACTGAGCCGTTTTCAAACACAAACGGTTCCTGCGTTTGAAGCGTATATCCATCTAAAAAAAGAAATCATCGACGAACGTCGCTTGCAATTACGATTAGAAGAATTCAAACCACGCGTTTTAACTTCCTTCGTTCGCAACAAACTGATTAACGACACCTACCTCCCCATGGTTGGTGCGAATCTTGCAAAACAAATTGGTGTTGTCGGAGAAAATAAACGAACCGACTTAATGGGGCTTTTACTCTTAGTTTCTCCGCCCGGTTACGGAAAAACAACGCTGATGGAATACATTGCCAACCGGCTGGGAATTACGTTTATGAAAATAAACGGACCAGCCGTTGGACATCAAGTCACTTCGCTTGATCCCAATGAAGCACCCAACGCAAGCGCACGAGAAGAGATTGAAAAACTCAATCTTGCTTTGGAAATGGGTGATAATGTAATGATTTATGTCGATGACATTCAGCATTGCAATCCGGAATTCTTACAAAAATTCATTTCGCTTTGCGACGCCACTCGAAGGATCGAAGGTGTTTTCAATGGCCGCACACGAACCTACGACCTTCGCGGTAGAAAAGTAGCCGTCGTCATGGCGGGCAACCCTTACACCGAAAGTGGTGAGAAATTTCAAATTCCGGACATGCTTGCTTCGAGGGCTGACACCTACAACCTTGGTGATGTCATCGGTGACAACTCCCACTCGTTCGAGTTGAGCTACCTCGAGAACTGCCTAACATCAAATTCGACATTGTCGCGTCTCAATTCTCGGTCGCGAAAAGATGTTTTTTCCATCATCAAAATGGCCGAACAAGGTGGCGAACAGACAGAAACGCTGGATGGAAATTATTCAATTGAAGAAATCAATGAATTGATTCTGGTCATGCAAAAACTGCTGGTAGCCAGAAACGTAGTCCTTGATGTCAATCGAGAGTACATTGACTCAGCAGCCCAGGCTGACGAATTCCGCACTGAGCCCTCGTTCAAATTGCAGGGTTCCTATCGAGACATGAATAAGATCGCTGAGCAAATTGCGCCGATCATGAACGATGAAGAGTTATCAACATTGATTGATGCCCATTATCAAAACCAGGCACAAACACTAACGTCTGGTGCGCAGGCAAACTTACTGAAGTTAAAGGAACTCATTGGAACGCTCGAAGGCGAAGACCTCAAACGCTGGGAAGATATCAAAAGGACATTCAAGCGGAATCTGTTACTTGGGTCAGCCAGTAACGACGGGCAATTAGGACTTGTGATTGCTCAACTTACAACCTTCAGCGAAGGACTGAATGACATTCGATCATCGCTCGACGATGGAGTGAAATTATTGACTTCGCAGAATGACGAACCCAATTCCACCGAATTGGAAACGATGAGCCAGATCACGAATGCTGTGGGCGAACTCATCAACTTCAATAAAACCCTATCCGACATGAAAACGATCATGAACGATGGTATCCAAACAAAATCGAGCGAGACCGCGTCAACTTCCGCACCGACTCCTCAAAAAATTCAAGTCGTTAATAAAGTTCCCAGTATATTCCTCGACATTATTCGAAACCAATTTCGCGTTCTTCAGACCTGGATGGATCCGATCCTAAAATTATCAGAAGCCTTCCCCGAGGGGGATGGGCTGAAAGAGGCCGCTATTGCGACTCAGCAGAACTATGAACATCTAATTGATAAAATCGGGAAAACAAAGACCGAGGTAGAGGTTGAAGTTGAATACGATGATGAGGACGAGGATTAAATGAGGACGAGGAATAACTAACGCCAGAAAGGCAGCCTTCAATCCCCCCAACCACAGCCCGGCAATTAGGGCAAATTCTGAGTCTTGGATACCGGTTCGATTCGAGCCCCACTCTCACCCACCAGCATGACCCCGATTAGATCACCGTCAACTTCCGATAAGACGGGTGCCCCATGCCAAACTGAACGGTCTCCATCAAAGCTCCGTAATTCCCAATTATCCTCAATCTGATCGGGCTGAATCGAGATCGAAAAATAACGCAAATCCTCAATCTCACCACTCGCGCGAACGAGGAGACACGGCTCCGCGCTCGATGGCTGGCGAATCTCCGATTCATCCAATGGCTTGGCAAATGAGTTTGCCCCACTAGTTGTGACCTGCTTTCCGAGTGACTTAATAAAGGTTAAAGCCCCTTCCGATTTCATGTCGGCTGTTACCTTTTGACGCGACTCTGGAATACCAGCAATTGCAATTTCTAAAGATTCGGGAATGACTTTTTCTGACGCCATTAGCACATCCGATGGAACGCCTATTAAATTCTCGCCTCCCAAGACTACCGACGTCCCCATGATGGTCTTCGATTTATCCGACGTTCGCCCCAAAAATCCTTTTTGTTTCCAATTAATTTCAAGTGGAATGACACCTCGACAGGCAACATCGGTGGCTCGAACTTGCTCTGCCTGCTCCCGCCACTGTTCATCAACAGCACGATAGAGTTCGAAATCGTCCCCCGGCTTGATCGGACGACCGCCATCCGCAACCGTCAAAACTGAAACGCCTCCTTTCATCAACGTTTCAAGCGATTCCATTTCAAAATCCAGACCGCCGCTAAGTGCCGAGAAAGATGCATCGACTCCACTACTGGCCCAAAATTTAGATTCGCTCGTTACGAACTTGGTAAAGCGTTCCAAAATCCGCACCCTGACGTCAACTTTGAGGCCATCCGCAGATAAGCCTACTGATAGAACCCGCCCAATATCAACGCCTCGGTAACTTACCGGTGATCCCTCGGTGACACTATTCCGATCTTCGCTTCGCAGTAAAATCTCGACTCCAGATGTTTCAAGGGAATCTGGAGGCGCATCCGAGAGCCCTTGGAAATCCGCTTGAAAATCGCCCTCTTCCGGCCCCGGCAACAAAGTGATGTATTTACTGCCGACCGCCGTTTCTAAACCAGAAACTCCACTAAACCCGAGTTGAGGACGGACAATCCAAAACCGTGTTCCTTCTCGAGCAAGGTGCTCAGCGAAGGAAAACAAATTGATGCTGACATCGACTCCGGATAATTCTTGATTCAGTTTCACATTCTCTACAACGCCGACATCAATCCCTCGAAAACGAACATTATCTTCCGCAGCGAGACCATGGCCATCTGGAAAATGAACCGTCATTTCAAGTCCTGCATGAGGTAGCGACCACCAGACAACGCCGATCGAAACCACCAAACACAACAATGCGACAACCCACATATAGGAACTGGCCAATCGACCCAAAAACGAAAGACCAACATCCTGTACGACAGCACTTGGAAACTCACTGGATTTAGTTGCAACCGACTCATCGCTGGAAGACGTTGATTGAGATTCTGATTCACTCAATTGATTTTTCCCAAATAGCATGTGGATCGAATGTAAGTGACGCAACCATACTCATCGCCACACATAAAACAAACGCAACAATCGCAGGACCGAACTGGAACTCAACCATGTCGCCAAGCTTAACAAGCATGACCAGGAACGCTAATAACATTACGTCCATCATGCTCCATTTCCCAAGCGTTTCCATTAACCGCAAGGTGAATGCTTTTTGTTTTTTCTCAAACAGCTCCAGCAAACTGAGCTCTAACAAAAGCACAATCTTCGTCAAAGGAAAGATAATAGAGAAAAGCAAAACAACAATTGCAACGAAATGACTACCATGCCGAAACAACTCAATGATGCCGCTCAGGATACTCGATTGGCTTTTAAACCCTAGTTGCTCAACTTCTAAAATTGGCAGCAATATTGCTGGCCAAAACAAGATAAACGCACCAATCGCCGCAGCGGCCGTTCGGTTCGCCGACTTTTCTCGATTACCGTCTTTAGAAAATATCGTACCACAGCGACGACAACACGCTCGCTGTTTTTTACCAACCTTCGGCACCTGTTGAATTAAGCCACAACAGTGACACGCTTTTAGAGGATCCAAAACAACCCCAGAAAAAAATCGTTACTCTCAAACTGCTGCTACTATCGTACCTAAAGTCGAACCGACCTTAAACGAGGGTGTGTTTGAAATTTCAATTTTTGATCCACCTAGTTTCTAAGGCATCGGCGAATCTTGCATTTCACACAAAGCAGAGAGATAAAGCAAAGTTCGTTGCCGATCTGGTGTTCTACGAATGATCTTGATCGTGGCGTGGATCAGATCTCGCCTCGACACCTGCCCTACCAAAACACCTTCGCGAAGTACTGGCAAACGCCGCGTTCGCTTATTGAGAAATATCTGAGCCATGCTTAAAAAGCCGGTCTCCTCCGCGATCGTATCTGCGGGTTCACTCATAAAGGCACCGACTTCGTTTGCGGGCAATCCTTCATAGGCGGCATCCACCATCACCTCTAAACATGACTTCTCCGTAAACATCCCCAAAAGTCGCTTACTCGAATCAATAACGGGAGCGCCAGAAATCTTATTACGCGACAGTAATTCAATCGCTTTGAAGACATCCATTTCAGCGTCCAAGGTAATTAAACGCCTCACCATAATATCAGAAGCAGAAAAATTCTTTTCATTGTTTAACATGAATCGACTCCTTCGTAGAAGATACGGACTGGTCGACTTCAATTTAACGGACTCACCACGCTAATCCAGCTTATTCCCTCCCCGCCTATGAGCTATCACACTAGCCAGCAAGGCTTGTGAATTTTATCACGATCTTTCCCCGAGCGCAGCAGGTTAATCTCTTGAGTCACTCCAAACCACCAGCATATTTTTTTCTAACAGATTCGTCTGAAAACAACTAAGCTGGACAAGCGTAAGGATTAGGAACTTCAACATCCACAAACACTTTAACTGCCAGCTCGATTAAAAAAGCGCGTAGATCACCCCATTAACCGCTCACGCTGTTGCGAGCTTGACTTTAAGAACAAGAAGGATTGCAACTTCTTAGAGTGGTCGAGTGACTCGGCATATCTATTTCAACGTACAGCTCAATAGACATTGTGAATCTAAGATCGCACGTTAATGACTATTCATTGAACGGGGGGAGGAGACTGAATCCAAAACAGTCGGCCCCGCCGAAGGCGGAAGCCCCGCTCGATTCAAAGATGCTGAGTCGTTCCAGTCATAGATTTCTTTGGGAGTTTTCCGAACAAACAAACCTGAGATGAGCGCGAGGATCGCTGCAAGAATCGCAAAACCACCTAGGGCAACACTTCCTCTTAAGGTCGTTTCGCCGAGTACCGGATTCTGCAATTCAAACCCAGCATGCAACACAGTCGAGTTTGCAATATCTAAATTTTTGTAATCCCGTGAAAGCTGCGAATGAAGCGCTTGATCGAGCTTTTGACGTCTTTCCCAAAAATTTGTGTCTAGCTCTCCAGTTCTTATCAGACGCTTAAAGTCCTCTTGCGAATGAACATTTTTAAAACAAACTAAAACTGCAGAATAACCATGGCCAACCTTTCCTGCGGTTGGTGGAAAAAATGGAACACAAGCAAGTTCCCAATTATCATCTTGCTCTGGGTCGACAAACGCGGTGAACTTTCCAGGCACAAACTTGGTCAAGCGTACGCGGGACATGTCCTCGGGACGTTTGTCTAATACCTCCGCGCATGTTCGCGTTACAGCAACTCCCGAAGACTTTTCAGAATTCAAGGTCTCTGCGTAACTTAAGTAACCAACGAACCCACACAGGATCAAACAACAACCGCTAAGTGAGATGACTATTTTTCGAATCATTTCTGAACTTCAAGGATCAGTTAAACGGACTTCCAATGCCAAACTATAGGTTTCAGAAACGAAAAAGAGAGCTTACAACAGAAAAACCTGTTGATACAAATTACGGTGATAACGATTAGGCGAATCCCACCGAATACGCTACCCCACGGGCATTCAAATCGTCCTCCAACAGCACAATTAACGTTCGAAGAAACGATATCGTTCTCGGCAGTTTCAGGCGGCAACGCGGCGGCAGCACAAAAGAAGACAGGTTCCCAGGCTTCCTTTCCGGCAAATTTCTCTGCGTCACCAACCGCACTCATCCGTTGATTAACATCAAGACATGAGGCCGCGGTTAGATTTCACCAGCAATGGAGACAGGGAACTGAGGACTACTGATTGAGTTTAATTTTCCGCATTGCTTCATATTCATCGCTCAGGAGGTTTTCCTCTGAAGCTTGAAGCCGCTCATTTAATATTGTTCTCAAGGAACCGAACCTACGAGTGATATAGGCCAACTCACTTCCATTGCTGGTCCTTGCTTTCAGCTTTAACTCCTGATCGGTCAATTCTTCCAGCATCTCACTGATAGACAAATCCTCCAAATGGTTCAGGCTTTTTTTGATGAAATCCATATTTTTGTCTTCAATGCCTTTCTTCGCGTCTGCCTCAAAAACGGTACGCTGAATGACCATGCTTAAAATCTCATTCTCTAAGCCACGCACCACACCTTGTGCATACAGTCTTGTTTCATCATTGGGCAACGTCGATTCAACTGAGTCATAAAGCCCCGGCATGATCGGCAACCGTCGCAACCCGCGTTCTCCCCGCTTGATAAGAATCAAACGCAGCCCTTCGGAATCCGGAGGAATTTCAATCGATCCCCGCCAGTCTGTTTTTCCAAGCAGAATCTTATCTTCGACTGGTGCCTCGGGAGAACGAGCCCACACTTCAAAGCCTTCCATTGGCGTTCGATCTTTATCATCAGAGACCAAAAACAAACGGGTGGATCGTTCGGGTGGCCGAATAACAAGCGCCAATTTTTGCGAACGCTTGCTCTTTCGTTGAGAAAGAGGAGCACGCCGATTGGACTCAATGGACGCCCGTAAATCGGCTCCATCTTTCCGTTCACTAGTCAGGTACGTGAACTCAATCGGTTGCAACTTGACCAGTTCGCCCTTGCGATCCGTCAATCGGATGACCGGTAGGAACCGATCATCATCCCGAATGTAAATCGGCGATCCGACAATTGGGGCAGCTTTCCACTCAAATGCCACATCGTCAATCTCAGCGACGGCCTCGTCATCTTGATTTCGAGTTTTTGGCTGAAGCGTCGCACGGATGCAACTTTTAACCCCCCGAATCTGCATGATCACTTCATCTTTTTTAACAATCTTTCCATCACTATTCTTAACTTCAATTTCCTGGACTCGGTCAATCTTAGCCAACGGCATGAATGCCACGCTTATCGCGTCCATGACATATCGCCCCAGTTCATTTCGCTGAATCACCTCACGAACCACCAAAGGCCCCCACAACTGAGTCTGGATATCAAACTCACGCACCCGCACATCCACGATGCCGTGTGCTTCTTCCAAACAAACAACCATCAACTTGTCGTACGGCAACAACGCCGGAACTGATTCTAACGCTTCAAATTCTTCCGGGTTTCCCAAGCTATCAATGAAACGGTTACGCCAACGGGTAGGCGCCCGCCCCGTCGTTAAATCCCAACCACTGGGATCCAACAACTCGGAACGCCGAGTAACGTCTTTTGCAATATTGTTGTAGATTGCGTCTAACAATGGCGAACCATCGAGGCAAAACCAAACAGCAACCTGATACGGCCGATACTCCCAAGCCCGTTCCCTCGTCTCAACAAGGTCCTGATCGTCGAAATCGGGCACGAATAAGTCGGCTTCGGAAATCTCAGGCTCAACCTCAACAACCTCGGCTTGCTCACTCGCATTTCCAGACAGAACCTCTTGGGCGCGCATTACATCCGAAACTGTCACCATTCCCATGACGGAGAAAACAAACAACAGGCTGACCCGCCAGTTGAAATTAGTGAGGGCAATTATCATTTGGAGAAGTCTCATTTTTCCTGCTCTTCTTTTTCAGCCGTCAAATCAATTTTCCAGCGATCGACGTTTTGATAAAGATGAATTAAATCCCGCCCTATCGCTCGGACAGTATCGCGATAGGCAAAATATTCTCTGACTTGGTAGAGCGGCACGACCGAAAGATCCACCGCAATTTGCCGGTGCAATCGCCTAAGGTCAGCACAGGCTCTTTGCCAACTCCTTGCGTAACTCAAATTACGTAACGTTTGCTCAATCGGTGCACTCACCGCCGTAGCAATCCCCTCGGTCCCAATGACATTACTCGCGTCAACTAAAGGTTCTTCCATTGTGACTTCCAGGTAGAGAAAATCCCAATTGTCATCCGGGGGCACAGTCTCACCTTGCTTTAGCTCTCGGGTAGTCGTTTCGACACCTATTTCAGTCCACATTCTTGCAATCGCTGCCGCAGAATTTGAGGCAACACTACCGCTGGGATACGCAATGACGAGCTTGGGGCTTGGCAACGGTTCAGGACGAACAGGCGGCCTTGCTCTCAATGCCAAATCCACCATCACCATTCCCATTTCTGAATTGAACGCTAACGGACGCACTTTGAGATCGTAGGCATACGCGATTTGATCGTTGTCCTCCGAACCAATTGGAAAAGGACCACTGATTACCTCGCAACCGTCAATTGGTTGGCCCCCGCTAATCACATCTTTTAAAAGCAAATTGCGATCAATTGCATGAGACAATCCATTCTTGAAACTGGGATCCTTTCCCGCTTCAGCGCGTATCTTCGGAATCAACATATGTACCGTCGGAAGAATGTAGGGCCGGGCTTGCACCCGCTCATTCTCTCGAATCTTTCCAAGATCTGCGTTGGGCACACGATCGAGAACATCGATATTGCCAGCGAGTAACTGGTCCACTGCATCCGAGCCATTCCCGAAAATTTGCTCGACAATCACCGGATGCTGGTGATTTGAATGACGAGGGTACTTTTCGTTCAACTCAAAAACACTTGCTCCGTTGTCTTCACCGGTCTGCACATAGAATCCGTTTCGCTCAACCTCTCCGTCTACATCGCCTTCCGAATATTTCAACTTCAATAAAGCTTCGGGACGAACAAAAGGTGTGCGAAGTGTAAACACAACCCGGCTCTCCCCTTCAATTTCGACTGATTTCAAGATTTTTGCCCAAGCAACATTATGGTCTGGAGATGTTTCCGTTGCCGCGGACGTTAATCGTGAGGCAAGTTTAAACGCGTCAATTTCGGGGACAGCAAAACCCGTCGGACTCTCATTAATCTCCATCGCATATTTCAAACCGATTTCGTCCAAAGGAAAAATCCGTCCGTTTAGGAATTCAAATTTACCACCTTCGTCAGTCAAACCTGTATTCTCAATCAATGTACGTTGCGTCAAGCGTCCCACTCGACGCGACCCCCAATGTTCAATTCGATTGGGATTCGCGTCCGCTCCATCCTGAGTGACTCCCACAACGATCAGGGGAAAACGGAGCAACAGTGATTTCTGTAACTCCAACACTTCAGGACGTCCAGGAAACATCTGCTCGGCCTGCTTAGCCGCCAGATGGGCTTCTCTTCCCTTCCCTTCATCTGCATACGTCTCCGCCAACACGACCAGGTCGTTACTACGTTGGAGAAATTTCGCATTCCATTCGGTTTTTAGCTGGTCCGCTTTTTTGCCGTATTTATCCACCAGTGACTCAAGTTGCTGACGAACTCCAATGTAATCTTCAATTTGAAAACGGCGATCAATCATTCCGTTGTGACAACTCATCACGATACTAATCAAAGGAACATTAAATCCGGGAACCTTGAAACTACTATCCTTTTCGTAAAGATCTTCAAAAATAGATAATGCGAGTTCGTACTCACCTAAATCAAAGTTCTTTTTTCCATCGAGAAAAAGACAATTCATCATCGAAGCAACCATCGCTGGATCGTCTTTTCCGCCGAGGTTATAAACACGGAAAAGATTTCGAAATGCTTTCGAGTATTCTTTTGTACTAATCCATTGATTAGCTTCTTCGACGAGAATCTCATTAAACGTCAGGATTCGAGCAATACTTGAATAGGGAACCTCTAAACGCTCGTCAACATCTTGAAAATATTCGAAGACCAATTCGCCGCGCTCCGGCAACGGATTTGGCGGCAACTTCCCTTTGATTGGCTTGGTCTTTAATATTGCAAACTCACCAGCTTCGTTTAGAAACACTAAATCGAATGGTTCGCCATCGACATAATCGCCCTTGAGATCCTCTTTCTTGATCCACTGTGCGTGCGAAGGTAGTGCCGCAAAGAACAGCCAAAACAGCGCACCAGCAGCGATGCATGCCCGCTTCGTTGAAACGCGGCCAACGCAAATAAGCGTGAGTTCAAAAAGATTAATTGCGTGTTTCATTGGTACTACGTGATCGCCTTTGCTCTTGCTCCACCCGCAGGTGGAGTTAATCGTTACTTTTTTCTTTAGGAACCTGAACGCTAATCCAGACCTCCCCGAACACTCACAACTAATGAATCTCTACTTCGGTTGATCAACGATATGAATCGTCCCATCCACTCCCCCAAAATACATCTTGCCACCCTTGAAAAGTGGTTCGTGATTAATCGGTTGTCCCAATTCAACTTTAGAAACCAACACTCCTGTTTCGGGATTTAGCCAGATGACATTTCCATTCTGATAACAAAGCATCAGTCCCCCCTTAGCGTTGGCCGTAACTTGAGGAGCACAGGCAAATTTAGCCGCCTGTAATTCCACCGACCATTTCAAGGCTAAGTCTTCCTGATAACAGTGCAGTTTTCCGTCGCTGGTCGCCACGAGAATTCCAGCCTTGGTCGCCCAGGGGCCACTGACAAGATCGGACTTCAACGCCTGATCTTTGACAATCGCCAATGGCTGCGACGTGAAAACAGTCAGCTTGTCGCCATCGGGAGTGTCCAGCACACCGTACAGTTGAGAGCCTGAAAGGACGACATTCGATTTCACCGGAGTGTCGCAGACAAGCTCCTCCGTTTTCTTGATCGCTCGGGGATTACTGCCCGACAAAGCATAAATCACGCTAGGTAAGTCCTGGTCGACCTGCCCCCGGGCAATCACCAATTGATTCGCATCCAAACGAACCGGTTCAAACCATCGTGGCGTTTTTCCATTAGGCTGCAGTGCCGGTTGAAAAGGAGTCCCCTGCATTGCTCCACTGCTTGTATTAATGCGAGCCACTTGACCGGTCAGCGTTGGAACAATCACGTCACTCCCCATCGCGATGGGCGGGCAAGCAATCTTGTCAGCCGGTTTAACCAGTGACAACACTCGCGACTTATTTTTCACGAGATCAACCAACAACATATCTTTACGGCTCTCAGCACCAAAGCAGGCAAATTTATCGTCCGGCAACTCAACGAGCGTTTCGAACTGAAGGTCGGAGCGAATCTTACTCGCCCGCATTGATGCCGCCGCAACCCCGGAACTGACGACCGCCTCGTCGATCGGAAATGTGTCTCCCTGATTGTTTACCGCAATCACCGTATCCTTGTACAAAATCGGGGAGCCCGCGAGGTCTCCACCAATATCTGTTTGCCAAACCGTCTTGAGCTCCATAGCGTCCACGAGAGATGCTGACACCATTCCGGATCGGCTTCGCTTTTTGATATGAAACAAGTAATCGTCGAGCTTACTTACCGGTGCCAGAAATGTATCACTACTATCAACATTTACAATTCGATCAAATTGAGCGAGATTTCGTGGAACCCGGTACCGCATGATTCCTTTACCAGCCACCCACAGATTGCTTCCCTCGGTAGTGACAAATACCCGTTCGCTACCCTTGGCATCAAAAACGTCCTGAGTCAGTACATTAACTGGATTCGTCTCCTCCTCAGGATACAACTCAAGAATCCTCAACTCTCCCGTGTCGGAGGTCAGTAGCATCCATCGACCAAACCGTTTCATTGGCGTAGAGACGGTCCCCGAAACAATTCCGTTGATCGTTTGAACTAACTCGAGGGCGGTTCCTTTATCGCGAGGTTTCAAAACGTATAGATTTGACTGTCCCCCCTGATTACCGATCACCAAAATGTGGCCCGTCCATGTTTGCGGAGCAGTGGAGATACTGCCTTCATAATGGCCCAAACTAAAGACCTCGGCGCAGTCGAGTGTCTGGCTCGAAATCACATAGATGTTTTGATAACTGCCGACCTGGTAAATATAGGGATCGCGATCGGCCAACATTGCGCTAACGTTAAGCGGTTGCGGCAACTGTATCGCATGCGCCAAGTCACCGGTCGTCCGATCAAACTGCAACAACTTTCCGGA
This sequence comes from Mariniblastus sp., assembly GCA_029251085.1. Lineage (GTDB taxonomy): Bacteria > Planctomycetota > Planctomycetia > Pirellulales > Pirellulaceae > Mariniblastus. The sequence continues at coordinate 15,256 of JAQXDZ010000078.1, read as the reverse complement.
TTCAGTGCTGAGAATTATTGCCTGATCGGTTAGCGATGGAGCCATAAATGGCTCTTGAATTTCGACTCGCCAAATTAACTTGCCAGTTTCCAGGTCCAACTGTAGTAAGTCGTTATTCTTTTGGTCTGAAACAATCACCTTTTCATCAACGGTGACTTCGGGTTGAATCGTCGTCTCAAACCCGACAAATCGCCGCCACTTAACGACGCCCTGCCCTGCATCGACTCCGTAAACAGAACCCTCTGCAAGAAACACAACAACCTCGTCCTTCAATGCAGGCACTGGTTTACCGGAGGTCACCGAAAGTACGACCGTTTGTTCCACCGCTCCGTCTCGTGAAACGTTAGCAGGTTTTACCTCGGGTAATTCAATCTGCTTGACTAACGCTTGTTCGGTTTGGCTAATTTTAAGCATCAATTCCCGAATGGCATCACGACTACCTAAATCCCCGTACCTTCGGGTTAAGGTTTTGTATATCTCAAAGGCTTCGTCGGTTTTTTTCTCGTTGTTCTTCTGCTCGATTTTGACAAGATCCAATTCGTATTGCTCTTCCTTTTCAATCTGCCCTTTGATCGTGGCAATATTGTTAGCAATTTTCAAATAGTTGTCGTTAACCGAGGGCGCCTTGCGAAGACTGCTGGGTATGTAAACTGGATCCTCGACTAAAGAATTGAAATCCAAAACCTTGGTCAACTCTTCTTTCATCTTTTCAAGATTAGTAGTTTTAGTTGCCCTCTTTGAGATAGCCGCGAGCGAAGTCGGCAGCATAACCGAGAGATCATCGCGGAGTTCCTTCATCTGACTGATCGCATCCTCTTGTTCTCTCAATTCAGGCAGCAGGGTTTGAGCCTGCTTGATCACTTCCGTGTAATTTCTCAGCCCATAGGTCCCGCGAATAATTGCGTGGATCCTTTTGACCTCTGCCTTCGGCGCATCCTTGTGTGTTTCATACTGATCTAGATAGTCCTCAAATTTTGCTTGAGCGTCGCCGTAACTCTGTTGATTAAAACTGCTCATGGCAGCTTCAAACATGTCCTCTGGTTTTTGCCCCATATTGACAAACCAAAGAATCGTAACACCAATCAACAACACTCCCAAAATCCCAAAACCAATGTACAGCCATTTAGTCGCCCATTGATCGCTACGGTCTCGTTTGCCTTTAAAGGACGCCAAAGTCTGCTGGGGACCACTTTGCGTTTGATAACCGCCAGACGCATATCCTCCGTCATCGGCCAACGCATCAAACGCCGGCTCCTCCGGATACCCAACCTCTGTAGGCACAACCGCTCCAATCTCAATTGGCTTGACCGTTGGCACCGCAAATTCCTCAGCCATATCCCCTGCATCGACAAGCGTCATCGTGGCATCATAATCGACGGCAACATTCACCTCAGGAACGCTCGCAACCACCTCATCACCGGCATCTTCTTTGGCAAGTCCGGTCAGATCACCGGTATCAAAATCCTTCTCGACCGGCGAGGCAGGCTCGACAAAGTCAAAATCATCTTCTTTTCTGGGAGACGCCTTCGTAGATGCCAGTAGGAGTTTGGCCTGCTGCTCTGTAATATGCTTTTTCTTAACCAAGAAGGCTAACACTGACTTTGGTTTGACTTCTTTATCGGACTTTTCAATCTCGGCACGAATCTTACCAAGCACCTTTGAATCGATAATTCCAAGGTTTTCAAGTTTCTCTAAAAGCTGACGCGGTGTCATGCGACTTCCCTTCGTTTCCCCGCATTGGTGTCGGTCGAGGTACCGAATCTTAATTATTTCTTACGCCGAAAATTCACTCTGAACAAATCAGAACTCTTCATCGGTTGTTTGAATTTCAATTTTCTCAATATTGTTGATTACCCCGGTATCCCAAGCGGTAACCAGTTTTGCGTGTGTCGAATCGACATGAGCCAAAATAATCATCCGAGTTGCACTGGTTGTTTCTTTGGCATCCTTGACCCTCGATCGCATCTCACTGTCACTTGGACATTCAACTTCCTCGTCGTCCCGAGTCGTCACGTAGTAAGTGTTTGTCTGATCAATAATAACCTGTACATAATCGTCCAAAATCTCTTCCTCTTCTTGGACTTCCGTACTCGGCTGATCCGACTTTGCTGGCGGTTGCTCCAATGACTTCTGCAAGGTGAACGAAGCGGTAACCATGAAAAAAATCAAAAGCAAAAACGTCACATCGACCATAGGTGTCATGTCGAGCTCATCTTCGGGAATGTCTTTTTTCTCAAAAGCGACATCCGGCTCATCGACCTCCTCTTCTACGTCCTCGATTCCCCGCCAACCCATGTTCTTATAAGTAACGTCATCCGGACCATCCTCCGGTGTCGGACGATAAATCTGGGACTCCAATTCCTCACGCTCAACGGCCAACTTTCTCTTCATCTCAATATCGAGATCAGAAAACTGCCCGGTTGGTTTGTTTAATCCAAAACCTTCACCGTCTGGATTCGGAACTGGTTTGGAATTTTTTTTCTTCTTCTTACTCATGGATTATCTTTTTCACAAACTCACTCGCCAATTGGTTCCAATCACTCAGAGATTACTGCTCTGCCTCAATCCCAACATAAATCTTCCGTGTTTTCGCAAGTTCAGATTGCCCGACCCCGCGTTTGACCATCTCCACCATTCCGGTCTTCACATCCCCTTCGGCCTTAATCAAAATCGCGTTCTTCGTTGGGAAACTGGAGAGCTCATTTTCCACATATTCACCGATGTTGGCTTCCTGAGCCTCCTCGTCACCAGGAGGCACCTTTGTATCCTCCGCCATCGACCGACCTTTGTAGACTTCAACCTTTTCGCCGGTCGCTTCGTCGAGAACCACAATCAGCGTGACGGCCTCTTTATCTTGAATTGAGTCACCGTAACTGGCCATCGGAAGTGCGACCGCAGCTTGCGGATCCATCCGAGAAACAACCACGAAAAAAGCCAACAGCAAAAACGTCACATCGATCATCGGCGTGATGTCGAGTTCACCGTCGTCCGGATTCCGTTTGCGTTTGGGCAACTCTATATTTGCTTCTTCACTCATCCATTGTTCCGCAGGTTATTATTTCTCAAAAATAGACATTCGATTTCTCGTTCCAGCATGAACAGAATTACTTATTCGGGAAACGAATGTTGCATTCCTTGAACACCTCGAGAAACTGATTGAGACCGTAAGAAACAAGGTCTTCCATTTTCCGAATGACAACGTTGATATACGCAGTGCACAAAACCAATGGGATCGCAATCGCCAAGCCCAAGGCCGTTGTGATCAGGGCGAACTGAATATCCATCGCCAACTTACTCACTTCAACTGTTGCATTGGGATCCGCAAGCTTTGAAAACGCAGCCATCATTCCGAGAACAGTTCCCAACAACCCGATCATCGGAGCTGTCTTAATCACGGTATAAACCCAACTCAATCGGTACTCAAGATCCTGCAGCACATCTCGTTGAAACCGGTCAGCCACCAACTGTTTGACTTTCCCAAATCCAATCTTTCTGTTTTCAATTGCCAGCTGTGCCAATTGACACATCGCGCGTCGGTCACCTTCGCAGACCTCAGCAGCGGCATCGTAATCTCCCTTTGAAAGCGGTTCTTCGACCGCCTCAAGAAACAACGTCTGCATGGCTTCACTTTTAAACTGTTTTTGACGCACCCGCGACCAAACCATAACGACGCAGAACGCCCCCCAAAGAGCAATAAGAAACATCACTAAATAAATAACGTTTCCTAATAATGAAAAAACTTGATCCATAATTCCTTAATCTCAGTTGAGTTGTGTTTCTAACAGTTGATTTTTTATTTTTAACGGGTTTCACGATGAGATTGCGTTTCGAAGTTTAAGTAAAACACAATCGATCGGGACAGCTCATCGATTCAATCCCCAGCTTCGATAGGCCGATTGTACAGCTTTTAGTCCGAGCTTGTGGTCACAAGGACTACCGATAGGTAATATCCTCCACAATAAACTCATAACCACTGCCGCCTGGTACGACTTTAAGCTCAGTCCGTTTAATGTCAGCGACGGTTTTACCCGTTCCCTCCAAGGCAGCGTTCTCAACCACACGAATCTGAGCCCGTGTTGCTTCCGGATAAAACTGAGCCTGCACGGTCGATCCAAGCTGAACCCCTGCTCGCTTGCAAAGCTCCTGGTCCCAGCGCCGTAAGCGAATTTTCTCCGGCGTAAAACGGAGCGTTCCGTTTTCTGCCTCGCGATTGGACTCGGCAACCCTAATTGGCCCTGACAAATTTTGCACTCGCCAAATGTTGTTTTTTGTTTGATGGATGACACCAATATCAATGGAGAAAAAAGTCAACTGCTTTGCGTAGATGCCTATATCTTCGGCTTCATAGTTAATCACCCAGCGTTGCCACTCCGGCACACCATTACCACCGGTACCTGGACCGCCTTCTCGGGAACCGTACCCGCCTCCAGCTCCCATCAAAACTGCGTCTCCACTCCGCTTCTCCAAATTCGCCCGAACTGAGGACACCGAATCAGTAACTGCCTCCAATGCGTTAGCCAGTTGCGGTGTTTCAATTTCCGGAAACTCTTCTACTCCAGGTTCCAAAACATCGTCCGCAACTCCTTTAGGCTTCTCATTTCCCGCTTCATTGACAATTGGAATTGGGCCAGCCATCCGCTGGGTAAAATCAAAAACAGAGGTAATCCAAATTAAGAACAGCACAGAAAACAAGAAGCCGAACAAAATTATGAACGCGGTTAACGCCGCACTGAGGCGATCATACCGAGACGATTTCGTTTCGACATTTAAACTAATTTTCGGTGCTGAAACATAACCTTCACTCATCGCCGAACTCTCTTCCACAAAAGTGCCCCGTTTGTATTTCCACTAAAAAAACTCTTTCGCCGCTTAACAAGCCAGTCGCAACTCAAATCAACATTCAGAACGAAATCAGTCGAGCAACTCTGCGCTTGGACGAATTTTCAAAAACCATTCTGTCCAACTACGCTTCATCTCGCTGAGCTCAAGCCGGCACGAATCACTCTCCTCACCTGTCAAAGCATCAGGATCACGCAATGCATTTTTACGAGTCAGATCGCTCAACTTCATTGAATCAATTTTCCGACTGACTAACCTCAACCCATCATGGGCCTCAAGACAGATTCGCAAATCCGGATCTCCGAGGGCGTACAACAAGGCTGGAACATTATCCATCGCCTGCTCTCCAGCGAGAAAACGCACAGCAATCAATCGCCGGAAGTAATTCCTCGCGGCGATCATGCTCTGTAAAAAGGCTTTTATCTCCCCTCGCGACTTGTCGTCCTTCGCACGAAATTCCGAGATCTGTTTTTTCAAAGCCTCTGCCAATTCACGCAACTGCTCGTTATCGGCTTCCCCCTCTTTCATCATCGAAATCAAATCGCTGAGATTCTTCTCTGTTTCGACCTGCCGAATTAGTCCGTTCGCACCGGTCCTTAAAACCGAATCTTTTTTGAAACCCTGCCCACCAAGAGCGCGACTTGCTGCTGGTTCAACGTTTAGGACTTCACTACTCCGAACCAAGAACAGAACCGCCAAAGCGGGCGACCAGATAGCGTTCTCTTTACTTTGAGCCTTAATTACGTAGTTGCCGCCCCTTTGCCCGAGCAAGTACTCGAACCCCTCGTCGTACCAATTCACGAGTTTTCCATTGCCTACATTGCCTTCACCCTGCTCTCGGAAATAGGCATACCTCTCGAGAGTAAACAGGTAATAACAAGTGAAAGGGACGTCTCGATTGACCTTAAACCCTCGCTCTAGCCAAGCATTTCCAGCGCGAACCTTGTTCGAAAACTTCCCGCGATCGAACTGAACGAGTGGGCCAGTCTTATTCAGGAGCGAACTTTTGCCATCCACCGGTTCGACATAGATAGTCACCGTTTTAGGAAGTCCGATCGTTTCCTTGGCCAGCGACTTCGTCATTGACTTCGCTCGCTTATTGAGCTGAAGGAAATCGGAAAGCAAGTACGCAGTTCCACCGCCAGCAAACGTCATTGAAATACTCGGAGTAGCCTCGTATGCTTCCGAGGCCGATGCCCGCTGAGGCTTAGAACCAGGGTCATTTGCCTGCCCCGAAGCTTTTAATTTGTAGGCCCACCCTCCGTCGGGCGCTTGGGAGTTCAATGTCCAATCCAATGTCCTTTTCGCCATCTGCACATCCATGTCGAAACCGTGCAATTTTGCGACAAACATTGCAAGAGCGGCAAACTGCGTTTGCGACATGTCACAGCTCTTGTAGCCCTCGTTTTTGTAAGTGTAGGAGCCATTTGGATTTTGGCGATCCTCCAAAAAACGAAGCAATTTCTTGATTGGCTCTCGGTACGCCCGCGCGTTAGTTTCGGCCAACAAGATAATCGTGATGCACGGCAGGTACATCTCACGTTCATTCTCGATCATTTCGTCGACTTGTGCCGCAACGTCTTCGCAGGCCTGCTTCACCAGTGGATCACTTAAAGGCACACTGCCCTTGTATCGCTTGCTGTGCTGAACGATTGCCAAGGCGGCAAGCACACGGGAATTCATTTGTGAGTTTGGTTTAACCGCTCCTTTAAGATAGTTAACCAAATCATCCGCAAGCGCCCTAACCTCCGGGTGCTCAGGGTTGTAAACCGCTTGGGCTGAAGCATTCGGTGTGACGAGAAACACACTTGCCAAAAAGACGGTAAAAGAAACACACAAGGTAATGGCGCACGCCAATCCAGGATTGCGAGGAGCCAATATTTTGGCACCTTGCCGCAAACCGAGAGTTCGACAACCAACTTTTTCTTCAATCATTTCGATTGAATCCATTCGCTATGCTCCGTAATTTCTTGCCTCTTGCACTGCACACCGACGTATTCCAATCACCGATCAACATGCAAGCGTAGCCTAGAACAACAATCCAACGATCCACCTCTGCCAAAAGCCCATCTCCGTGCGACCGACAATGCCAAGGGCATACATCAGAATGCCGCAAGGAGGCCGACGCCCGCCCGCAGTCGATCTCGGATTTTGAAAATCCCTTGGAAACGCAGCCTATCTTCTCCGACCCTTGGTTGGCTAATGGTAATTTTTGTGCCCCAGCATGTCAACCAAATGGCCGTCGTTTGATCGAGCAAGCGCTCAGGTTAACTCGTTTATTTCTCAACATCGAAATATTCAGTTAGTCCCCCAAAACACGAACAATACGATCTGATACCAACCGCCCACTCTCAACCCTACATTCAGAACCCGATCCCCTATCAAAAACCCTTGCCCCATGAATCCACAAAAGCGAGTGTGGGCACGTGCCGAATCGCAATCAAGTTCATCGCCAGCGAACCATGGCCCGCTCCGTGGTCCCGAAGAGATGACCGCTTCAGGCTTCAAATACTGCCAATACTTTCTCTAAAACGCCCAAAAGTATCGACAAAACGCCGATTGACAATTCCAACCTCAATCAAGTACATTCTCTCCCTACAAGTCACACGATGACAAAGCGGAACGGAAACGAGACGCTGATTCACTGTGTGGGATGGTCGGGTAGCTCAGTTGGTAGAGCAATGGATTGAAAATCCATGTGTCGGCGGTTCGAGCCCGCCCCTGACCACTTCCTTGACATCGAAAAGCCCGCTCCTCAACGAGCGGGCTTTTTTTGTAGGCAATTACAATTCCTCAACAGACACAAGGAAAAACAGTTGCCGAAGCTCACTGCAACTCGTTAAACTGGCTTCTTTAAAGAACCAACGGCAAACCCAACCCATTCATTTTAACAATCTAGGTTGAGTTTTTTTACGCGGCCACAAGACACTTTCGCTTTTTAACCATCGCTTTGGTTACATTAGAGGCGTGACTTTTTAGACAATCATTAACTAGGCGGGGCGACCACACCCATGAGAAAATCACGATTCTATTTACTTGCAACTCCGATTTGTGTCCTTACCCTGCTTGCCCTGGGCGTAACCCTGGCAAGCGACCCACCCACCAAAGAAAAGCCAACCATTGCTTTCGTCACAAATCAGATTGCCAGCTTTTGGAACATAGCCGAGGTCGGTGCTAATGACGCTGGAGAAGATTTCGATGTCGAGGTCGATGTTCGATTTCCTAACGAAGCAACGGCAACCAAACAGAAACAAATTGTGGAAGACCTACTTTCGAGCGGAATCGACGCGCTGGCCATCAGCCCAATTGACGCCGTCAACCAGCAGAACATGCTTAACGGTTGGGCTGGAAAAATCCCTCTCATCACTCACGACTCTGACGCACCTGAGACCGACAGAATTCTTTACATTGGCGTCGACAATTACGCAGCAGGCCGAACCGTCGGCAAATTAATCAAAGACGCCTACCCCAACGGAGCACGTGTCATCCTTGCCATTGGACGACTCGAACAAGACAACGCACAAAAACGCCAGCAGGGAGTGATCGACGAACTTCTTGACCGGGAAGTTAGCTTTGAATGGCGTGACGAAGTTGAAGAAGTCAAAGGAGATAAGTTCACGATCCTGACAACGCTCGTAGATCAGGGAGCAACCCAAGTTGCAAAACAAAAAGCGGAAGACGCTTTGAACACCTACCCCAATGTCGACGTCATGGTGGGACTGTTCGCCTACAACCCTCCGGCCATGCTTCAAGCAATCAAGCAAGCAAACAAATCAGACAAAGTAAAAGTCGCCGGTTTTGACGAGGATGACGCAACGCTTCAAGGAATCAAAAATGGAACCGTGATCGGTACCGTTGTCCAAAATCCTTACGAGTACGGATACCAGTCAGTTCGGGTGCTTTCAGAATTACTAAAAGGTAATAAAAAAGTAATTCCAGCAAGCAAATACATCGACGTCCCCGCCAGAGCCGTTACGAAAGACGGCCGGAAAATTGGTGGCAAATCAACTGAAAATGTCGATGAATTCTGGGCTGATCTTAAAGAAAAAGTCGGTAACTAACTCCTCACTGGAGCAGGAAGTCACAAATCCCCCCTTGGCCAACTCCTTAAAACGAACATCACAAGTGTTGCCGGGACTGAACCCTGCTCCTGCTCGATGTTGATAAAAGTAATTCGTTGCCTGAACACCTACTAGAAGTAGATCGCCTTTCGAAAAGCTTTCCCGGCGTGCGTGCGCTGCATCAAGTCAGCCTCACACTTAAGCCCGGTGAAGTGCTGTCCGTTATTGGAGAAAACGGTGCTGGCAAAAGCACTCTGATGAAAATTCTAGCCGGTGTTCAACCTGCGGATTCAGGGGAAATTTTTGTTGACGGCAAGAAAACATCATTCGAAAACACCCGGGCGGCAATGGATCATGGCATCGTCCTGATCCATCAGGAATTAAACCTCTGTGACAACTTGAACGTGGGTCAAAATATATTTCTCGGGCGGGAGCCACGAAAACTTGGCATCGTCAACACCCGTGAAATCAGCCAAAGATCCGAAGAATTCTTAAAGCGAGTCGGGCTGTCGGTCTCCCCCCAAACGATCGTCGGCCGACTTACCATTGGCAAGCAACAAATGGTGGAAATCGCCAAAGCACTCTCGGTAGACGCGCGAGTCCTGATCATGGACGAACCAACCTCCAGCCTTTCCTCGAAAGAATCCGCCTCTCTGTTCGAACTTATCGAGTCACTGAGAGATCAAGGCGTGAGTATCATCTACATCTCACATCGACTTGCGGAAGTAAAACGACTTTCCGACCGAGTGATTGTCTTGCGGGATGGAGAATACTGTAACGAATTAATTGGGGACGAAATCACTCACGCGAATATGGTTTCCAACATGGTGGGACGCGACATTTCCCAGTTCTACAATCGAACGCCTCACCCGATTGGCGAAACAGTCCTCAAAGTAAACCAACTCACGACGCCTCACTGGCCCCAACACTCTGTTTCTCTAGAAGTCAAAGCGGGAGAGATCGTTGGCCTTGCCGGACTGGTGGGCAGTGGGCGAACCGAACTCTTGCGTAGTATTTTTGGAATTGATCGCCCCCTCTCTGGCAGCCTCGAAATAGGCAAGAAAACCGTCCAAATCCGAAATCCAAAAGAAGCCGTTCACCATGGAATTGCACTTGTCCCGGAAGACCGCAAGCAGCACGGGCTGATAATTGACCTGAGCGTCCAGGACAACATTGGAATTGCCGGTCTTCAAAAGCATGCCAACCGTTTTGGATTTGCAAACTTCCAAAGACAAAAATCTGACACAGATAGCATGATCGATCGACTCGGAATCAAAACTCCATCCGCGCGCCAAATTTCAAAATTCCTGTCCGGGGGGAATCAACAAAAGGTCGTCCTGGGCAAATGGCTTTCGATGGCCCCCAAACTCTTGCTACTGGACGAACCGACACGCGGAGTTGACATTGGTGCCAAGCAGGAGATTTATCAACTAATTGAGAAACTTGCTTCCGAATCCATGGCGATCCTCTTCGTTTCGAGTGAACTGGAAGAAGTCATCGGAATATCAGATCGAGCCTATGTGATGCACGAAGGACAGCTAACTGGCGAACTCGACCGAAGCGAGCTAAACGAAGAATCAATCATGCGGCTCGCCACCAACACCGCCGAGCATAAAGAGGCAAAAACATAATGGGTGATCGTGGAACCGGCTTGTTGAAAATTGCAGGCATTACAACTTTACTATTATTACTTTGGTGTATCCTCGTCTGGGAATCGCCGCTGTCGTTTTTGACTCCCAACAATCTTGAAAATCTACTTCGCCGAACCTCGCTTTACGGTGTACTGGGGATCGGTGTAGCGTTCGTAATCATTTCCAGCGGCATCGACCTCTCCATTGGCTCTCTGGTTTGCCTGGCTGCCTGCTTACTCGCCCTCTTCCTGCAAGTCGATTATGTCCCCGTCGGGCAAGTGGAGGTCTGGCAAGTCAGAGCGGATGCTTCAACGATTTCAGTCGCCGCGGATCATGGATTTAACCAGGGCGATGAATTGTGGTACTACAAAGACCGACGAAACAAAGGGCTCGTCAAAGTCGTCAACATTGGCGACACCGAATTGCTCGATGGAAAATCGGTAACCGTCCTCACCGTTGAACCGCCGCCAAAGCGAGATCAGGATTCACGAGAGGAAAAACCCCTTGGCAAAATCTCATCCACATTTGACGTAGTTAACTACGACGGCAAAGTAGCGAAACTCGAGAACAGCGCGCCCGGGCTCAAGCATAACGACAAGATCCTGTTTGTTCATGGCAACGAAACACCTCGCGAAAAAACTATTGACCAGAATGGTGAAGATAACCAAATAATTCTCACGGACGAGGACTCTGGCCTGAATGCCGATTTCCGCGCCGTCCCCATTCGGAAAACGCCGTACATGTCGATCCCGTTGGCGCTCCTATCCGTCTTTGGGATCGTCCTCTGCCTGGGTGTTATCCACGGCCTATTAATCACCCGATTAAAAATGCAACCGTTTGTCGTCACTCTCTGCGGTCTACTCATCTACCGGGGGCTTTCACGCTGGCTTACCAACGACCAAACCGTTGGCTTTATCGAATACCAAGAAACACTGGGAAAAGTCGCCACCGGCCGATGGGAAACTGGCATTCAATTCATGCCCGTTAAAGTCGATCCGACAAACGATGCAAGTTCGTGGAAACTAGTTTGGGATTCAGCCGAAGGGGCCCAGATGTTCGGTATTCCATACTCGTTTTTCATTTTCCTGGCGGTAATCGTTTCCGCAATCATATTTTTGAATCTGACCGTTTGGGGACGTCACTTACAGGCCGTTGGACGCAACGAAGAGGCCGCGCGATACTCCGGCATCAGCACCCACAGAATCACCACCCTCGCCTACGTCTTATGCGCTGTCCTGACCGGACTCGGCGGTGTGATGTTTGCAATCGACTCGAACTCCATCGCCCCCTCTAGCTTTGGTAACTTTTTTGAACTGTACGCCATCGCAGCGGCGGTTCTGGGGGGGTGTAGTTTACGCGGCGGAGAGGGAAGCATCCTTGGCGTCGTCGTGGGAACAGCACTCATGCAAACGCTTTATAACTCGATCGTGTTATTGAAGATCCCGGATGAACTGGAATTTACAATTATTGGAGCAGTAATTCTCTTTGGGGTCGCCGGTGACGAACTGACGAGGATGCTGGCCGCAAAATTCCGATCGAAAGAAGCCTAGCCCGCAAAGGTAGTTCGACCAGAATATTGAGCACGAAAACAGACTCAATACAATCCTACCGGCTCATTCAACTAATCCTCATCTCTCAAATCCACCTTCAACAGCCACTATGCGGCCCTCCATCTCTGCAGACTTCCTTTAGGCATTTTTTTTGATTGCCGCATAAAACGTTGGTGCGGCGGTACATCCGTTGCGGCTGCGCTTCGTCGTTGCGACCTGAAAATTTTTTCAATCTCTCGCCTCTTCAGGCACTTCGTTCCGATCTGTTCCCAAATAGAAATAACAGTGTGCCCTGAGCAGGGCTTCCTCTTGCAAGTTGGTTTCGAAGGATTGGGAACAACCAACAGGACAAAACGATCAAACTATGTCGCTTCCAACGCAACTCAAACAACTTAACCAATCCGACAACAACAAAGTCATCTCCTGCTGGAGACTTGGAACTCAAGTCTCGGGAAGTAGGTGGTACAGCATTTTCCGCGCTGCCCCCAAAACATACGCCAAGGAATCACAGCATGACTTCGTTCTGAAAATCATCAACCCTGAACTTTCAAATGAGTTGGTGCCCCATGCGATCGATCGACTTGGCCGAGAAGCACACGCCACCGAACAAATCATTCAACCGAACGTCATCCGGCTTCTTGACGCCGAACTCGATCAAGCGCCGTTTTTTCTGGTACAACCGTGGATAGCAGGTCGATCTCTGGACAGCCTCCTCTCGCGAGCTCCGCACCTTTCGCTTTCTCGCATGCTCTGGGTGCTGCGACAAACGGCGGAGGGAGTCCGTGCGGGCCACGAGAAAGGCCGTGTCCACCTCGGCATCGACCCGTCCCACATCATCATCGGCAGCACTGGCAGGGTCTCGCTATTGGGATGGTCTAATTCCCACCTCGAAGGGGAATCGACCTGGCTACCACACGATCAATTACAACTTGCCAGATACACTGCCCCCGAGTGCTTTGAAGCCGACTACAAAGCTTGTACATTAAGCGACGTGTACGCATTGGGATCGCTGATCTACCATGCCATTGCCCTAAGACCTCCATTCGAAGGTCAAACGATCGAGGCTGTGAAAAACCACCACCGAGAGTCTATCGCCGAGGATCTAATTTTTCTTCAACCTGAATGCCCTGCTAGACTCAATAGCCTCGTCAAACAGATGCTTATCAAAAAACCAGCAGACAGGCCGTCATTTCGTGAGGTTCTCAACGAACTGATCTCGATTGAAATTGAATATTTAAGCGACTCAACGCTGCTACAACTCTAAGCCTAACACGCTTGCAATTCTCATTGCCAAGGCAATCGACAATCCCTCTTGGATCCGTCCCCGGTTCAGCCACAGACCTTTTGGACTTGGTCAAAGAGTCTTCACTGAAGTGATTCCCCCCCTCACCATCACCCGTGTTATTTTTTGCATTACTTTCGATTTCAGCCAACAGCTTGTCCACATCTCGATAACGCTCAAGCCCGCTCGGCCGCAGCATCCGTTTTCCCCACAGCGATAGCTCGACCAGCCCCTCACTCTTCACGTTCAAAAAACCGTAGCCAAACAGCTACCACCGGCCAAGCACTTGACAAAGCCTCGGGTAGAATCAAGAATTGATTTACCAAATGTAGCCAATGCTACATTTCCTGCAGATCCGGAAATCAACCCCGAGCTTGAGTTACATGAAACGAATCCCTTTCAAATTAATTCAGTGCTTCGGGATGACACTTCTCCTGCTGGTCACCTCGATGTTTGGGGCCGGCTCGGAAGCTCTAGGACAGGACGAGGGCTCGTCAAAAAAGCTGACCCTCGTTTGCTCGACAACTCAAATCGCCGATTTCGCAAGAAACATTGTCGGCGACCGCTGGGAAGTGATTTGCGTTCTAGCCCCCGGCGAGGATCCTCACACCTATGAAGTTGGCAACGACGATGCGTTGTCGGTTGCGCGGGCAAATCTCTGCCTGGAAAATGGGTGGAACCTTGAAGGGCATTCATGGATGAAGCGGCTTGCGACCAATGCAAACAAACCACTGGTTACTTGTGTCGAGGGCGTCAAACCGCTGATGCTAGATGCAAATGGCGAAACAGTGAACGATCCTCACGCCTGGTTCGATACCAGCAACGCATCGATTTATGTTCTCAACATTGTCGATGCTGTCAGCAAGATTGACCCATCCCATGCTGCTGAGTACAAGGCTCGGTCGAAACTGTATCTCATTCAAATTCGAGCACTCAACCAATGGATCGCGCGACAGGTCACCGCAATTCCGAAGGCTCGACGGATTCTCGTAACTCACCACGATGCTTTTGGATACTTCAGCAAAGCGTACGGCTTTCAAGCAATTAGCCCGGTTGGGTGGACGACCGGTGAATTAAGTGGTGTAGCGATTGATCAGAAACAGAAAATTGTTGAGCAGATCCGCGAACTTGGGGTTAAAAGTATTTTCGTTGAAACCACGATTAACCGCGAGTTGCTCGACGACATTGCCCGCGAAACAGGAATTACCGTCGGCGGCGAACTTTACTCTGACGCCATGGGAGGGCAGGGGACCGCAGGGGAAACCTACATCGGGATGATGCGGGAAAATGTTTTGACAATCGTTGAACACCTCAAATAAGCAGGAACATGTCATGCGTCCTATTCTTGCTATCCTGTTGTCAAGCCTCCTAATTGGAGGAGTTTACAGCTACCTTTCATTTTCCAACAGCGTGCGGCGTCCACCGCTCACGATTGAGGTAACCGAAGCAAAAGGGACGTACACTCTCGAAATCGAACGAACCTTCCGCTGTGTCGCCGACCCAATCCTCGAGGAACCTGCTCTCGCCGTCCAATTTGGACCGAATCAGATCTATATACGCGAGGATGAAGTCCCCATTGAAGAACGGATTCTGATTGGACCAATTAAGGGTGTCGAAGAAGGTGAAAATGAATTTCTCATTACCGCCACGATGGATGAATTTTTCGAAACGCTAGGCGTGCTGAAGGTCACAGTCTTTCGCGGCGAAACACCGCTGGCATCCAAAATGTTCGCCAGCGAATCAGGTTTGACATCAATCACAGGCCCCCTTGTTTTCAACTCCGAGAACACTGAATCGTCCTCACACCAACACTGAAAACTCGACACTGAAAACTCGACGCTAAAACTTTGCGACTGAATCCTCTCAAAAACGAGGCAAAGCTGACTTGACTAA
>JAQXDZ010000145.1 GCA_029251085.1 Mariniblastus sp. | reverse complement strand
GACCAAAGAAGAGGTTTCGATTTTCGAAGCGACAATTCATCTTGGCTCTGATTGAGATAAAGAGTGACTGAGCCCCAGTTGTTGCCAAGCAGCAAGTCGAGTCGACCATCTTGATTGAAGTCGATAATGCGAGGGTGTGCGTTGTAGGCTGACTGGATGCTATAAAATGACTCCCCTGGTCCAAATTTGGGTGAATCAGTTGTTCCTAGGTTGGGATGCCATTGCAATTTCCCATCAAAGGAACCTGTAATTAGATCAACTGTACCGTCGCCGTCCCAATCGGCAGCATCAAAACGGCCTTGGCAGTTTTTTTGGACCTCGAAGGTGATGCCACGTTCGGAGAAAATTGGTGCTCCATTTTTTCCAATGTTTTCGTGAATCGTCACCTGATTGCTCGAATGGCAAACTACGAGATCTGCTATTGGATTGCCAACGAGGTTGGTCAGCAGGACTCCAGTGTAAGAATCTCCCCAGCGGTCTCGGTTTCCAGCAAGGATCGGTTGTTTTGATTTGAACCGCGCGAGTTTGGTGGTTCCGATATTTTGGAACAGCCACAGTCTTCCATCACCACCTCCTGCCAGCAGGTCGAGATCTGAATCTTGATCCCAGTCAAAAAAGCGAGTGGTGACATGATCTTTCAGGTCGATCGGTGCATCGCCCACGGTTAGTTTGGCAGGCGTTTGGTAAGAAAGTGTGGGTGTGGGGAAGTCTTGTGCTGCGACGTTGTGATTGTCTGGGAATGCCAGCGCTAAGATCACCGCTATCGAACAGTGGATGCGGCAAACCCAATGTTGCATTCCCGTGGTTTGGGTTGACTGTTTGGCAGGACTCATTTGGGAGTTGAAACTTAATTTTTGAATTAACAAGAGTATTCACCACGCGAGGCAAGCGACTAATTTTCGAGCTCTTATTAGTGTAATGAAATTCTCAACCGTTTGAGAGATGGTGATAAAAACTGTGGTCAGTAGTAGGCAGTGTTGTTGTGTTTCCATCGTAACGTCACGGGGCTTTGTTGAAGGCCATAACAGAAGAGTTTGTGAGAACAAAGTCGTTAAGCGATGAGTGATTGTTGTGAACCAGGACGCAGTTAGTTTTGGGACATCCTATTTATTGGCGAAATTCTCTTAAAAATCTAGATTTCTAAATGATCTCAATTTGATCTCATAATTCTCAGAATGAGATGTTTGGTGGTTCAGTCAATTGGGAATTGGCCGGTTTATTGCGAGTATTTGGGGATTTCTCGCTTCGGCACACGGCGTGCATCGTTGATAGGTAGAAAGAACGGCAACACTTTCTTCATTCACTGAGAATGACGGAGTAACGAAAGTTGAAAGTTGTTTGTGAGTTTCTATCGCTCGTCCAGTTATTCAAAAAGGAAATGAACTCATGAAGAAATCGCAAAAGATGGTCAAGTCAATTTTGTGTATTGGTTTTCTGTTGTTTGGTTTTGCCTCGGTCGCTTCCGCGGATGGTGGATTCTGGAGAGTGACCGGTGAACTTATCAACAAGGATAATGCCGGAACAGGTTTTGAGACTTCCTGCCCGATGGCAAATGTAAAGCTCCGATTTAAAAGTCGTTGGCTAGGTGGGACAGGCGTAGGTTTTACCGGCCCCGTCACACCATTTCCCTGGGGGATTTCATGGGGTGAGGCAACCACTAATTCGAATGGCCGATTTTCAGAGACTAGTTATTTTTTTCCCGATGCCGTTCGTGGTCGGGATGTGTTGATTGAAGCTTGGGTACTCGGAAATGATTTTCGATATAAGTGGCGCACCGTAACCATTGTCAGGAACATCAGTGGTGCTAGTTCGAATCAGCAGTCAGGGAATATTCGCACTTTTGATCTAGGCCAAATTGAGACCAGTCTGTTTGAGTGTCCGACGGTTTTTGTGCCGGGGGATAATTCCAATGATGATTCACCAAAGATAGCGGAAGATAAGCGAAATAAACCGCCGACGAAGCAAGGGCCGGGAACGATTGAACCGGTTCCTTACGGAATGGGGCCAAACGGTAAGCCAGGTCTTGATCTAGAGTTTACAAGTGTTGTCGTCCGGCACAGAGACAATCAACCGAATGGACCGGCGGAACGGATTAGCTGGGAAGTGGTGGTGCGAAACAATGGTCCGCTCAAATACACCGGATCGGGCAGTTGTAAAACACGTGTTCGAATGGCAGTTTATATTCCGGAACTGGGTAAGGAGCGAGAATACTTTCTGAGCATGACCAAGCCTATTGCGGCGGGTGCTGAAGAAACATTTACCTCCAATTCAGGTAACTTAGGTGAAATCTCAGATGCTAATTCAGATGCGTACAATATTTTGTTTGAGATTGATCCTGATAATCTCATTCTTGAATCGAATGAGAACAACAACGAGGAAAGTGGTGTCTATACACCAGCGACCGAGAATTTTGTTACGCAGTGACTCCATCTAGTTTTCGATCTGAGTTTGGATGAATTCGAATCCATCGCCTCCCTACCGGTTGACTGGAATCGGTGAGATTTAGATTCGTCTTTAATCCAGCCAGATTCGAGATGCCAATTCTTTCCCATTCGATTTGATTCGAATGGGAAAGTGGAATTCTTATTTCAAAGTCTTCTTGAAATGTGCATCTGCTAAATTGATCATTTGGTCAAACCAGATTTGTTTGGGCAGAAATGGATGCGGTGCGTCAGTGATAACTGAGAGATTCGCCGGGATGTTTAACTCTCCCATTTGGCTCCTAAATTTATCAGCTTGAGTGCTCGCATCATCATTTTCTCCTGTGATGAACCAACAGGGTGGATCGCTTTTGTCGAGGTGAACGAGTGGTGAAGCGAGTCGGTAGACGTCCGGTACATCCTGGAGAGCGCCACCAAGGAACTGTCGCCAGATTTGTCCGCGCCCTTCAACGGATGAGATTTCACGGGTTCTCTGGGAAAGGAAATCCGTTTGGGCTCCCATGGGAACAGCCGATTGAATGGTACTGCTAAAGTTTGAGTAGCCACCTTCACCCTCGAGTGATTGAACTCCTCCAGACGTGGCGAGCAACGCGGTTAAATGTCCGCCGGCGGAGTGCCCAATCGCTCCAATCTTATCGGCATCGATTCCATAGCTTTTGGCATTCGCCCGAAGGAAGCGTACGGCTGCTTTGCAGTCCTCGATGGCGGCGGGGAAGGGGGCTTCGCCGCTGAGTCGGTAAGAGATCGTCGCGGTCACAAACCCCCGCTCGGCTAATGCTTGAGCGACATTTCGATGATTGGTGCGATTGCCTTTGGCCCACCCGCCGCCGTGGATGCAGACGATGGCCGGCAGCGTGCCCCAAGCTTCGCGGGGGCGGTAGATGTCCATTTCCATCGTGCGGTCACCGTACTTGGCGTAAGTGACATCGAGTTTTGCGTCGAGGCTGTCCTTGGTCGTTTTTGAGATTCGAGTGCGACCATCCGTTGGTGCTGGCGCCGAGGCAATTCCTGCGGGCCTGGCATCGAACTGCATTTCATCTTGAAACATAATGGACATCCCGCGGAGTTTACGAATTACCGCAGGGTTACGTACTAACTTTGATTCGCCGGGATCTTTTGCAAGATCATAAAGCTGAAGGCTGGGATTCAAATAGAGTTTCCAGTTCCGCCATCGAACCGCTGAGAGTGCTCCCTGACTGCCGTGGTAGAAAAACGCATCGTTGTATTCATTACGATGTATTATCTCTGCCCACTCTCTAGGTGGGTTCCATGTCCGTCGCAGTGGAACGGAGGCGTTGAGTGATTTCTTTAAACCCGGGAACGGTACCGTTTCAGTTTCACCTCTTAAAAGTGGGCTGATGTCACGGCCATCAATGACCCGTTCCTGCGGGACTTTAATTCCGGCAAAGGTAGCAAGAGTTGGATACCAGTCCATTGCTCGGACGACTGCCGCCGTTTCCGCACCAGCCTGCAATCCAAGCTTGGGCCCCCAGGCAATGGCGGGAACGCGAATCCCGCCTTCGTAGGTAGAAAGCTTGCGACCACGAATTTTTTGATTTGGGTTGCGACCGGGACCGCGACCATTGTCGGATGCATAAACAACGAGAGTGTTGTCATCAAGGTTGAGTCGCTTAAGCGTATCAAAGATCCGGCCAACATTATGGTCGAGTTCTTGAATGGCATCGCCGTACTCGCCCCAATTGGAGCTGCCTCGAAATGGTTTGCTAACCCCGAGCGGAATGTGCAACATGGTGTGGGGGAGATAGAGGAAGAAAGGTTCTTCTTTGTTTTTTTCGATAAAGTCTATCGCTTCGTCAGTATAAATTTCGGTGAGTTCAGCGGGGTCGGCAGGACGTTTGACTACTTCGCCATTTCGGATCAGTGGAACCCCGCCTTGATCTTCGAAATAGACGATTTCCACAGGGTCGAGATTATGGAGTAAACCAAAGTAATGATCGAATCCTTGATTTTTGGGCAGGAAGGGTTTGTGAAAACCAAGGTGCCATTTACCGATGCAGGCTGTCTTGTAGCCATTTTGTTTGAACAGTTCAGCGATCGTTAACTCGTCGGGGTGAATGCCTGTCTGTGAATCGGCGCGGTGCACCCATGTTTGATTTCCGACTCGGCGCGGATAGCAACCCGTCAACAATCCAGCTCGTGAGGGACTGCAAATAGGTGCCGCTGCGTAATAATCAGTAAACCGAGTGCCTTGCTCTGCCATTGCGTCGATTCGAGGCGTCTCGATTTCAGTCGCGCCGTAGCAACCAAGGTCGTAATAGCCCTGGTCATCGACAAAGATGAAGACGACGTTCGGCGGTTGATCGTTGGCGGCGTTCAATAGCGACGCGTCTAGCAGAGCAGGGCTGAATGGTAAAAGTAACCACGTGACAAGGAAGAGGCTAATTCGGTTCATCATGAGTTGACTCGGGTAATGGTCTAGCGTGGGGGCTAGAGTGTTTACGTTGTTTTACTTTGAACTATTATTTTTTCGCTGCTTGAAAAGCCAGTCCCAAGTCTCTGCCGCATCGTAGGTGCGGCTCCAACTGTCATGGCCCACTCCTTTGTATTCAGTATATTTTGGAGTTCCACCGGCCGCTTTGAGAGCAGTTACCATCTCCTGGCTGTATTTGGTTGGGACGACCTTGTCTTGGTCCCCATGGAAAACCCAGATTGGGACGTCCTTTAATTTTGCAGCCTCCGAAGGATCCCAGCCACCGGCAATCGGAACGGCTGCCGCAAAAAAATTGGGACGAAGTGAAATGGCTCCAAAGGTTCCGACGCCACCCATGGATTGTCCCGTTACATAAATTCTTTGGGTATCAATAGGATGTTTCTTGATGAGTGCATCGAGGGCCTCAAGTGCGGCGGGCAGCATTGCTTTGATGGATTGCTTTTTTTTGGTGCGCTTAGGGGGATTCGCCCAATTGCCTGCTTTGGTCGACTCGGGCACCATAATGAAGCAGGGGAATTTTGTTCTAAGTTCATCCGAAACAAGTTTGGGCGCTGCGGCTGTATTTCCTCCCCGACCATGCAACGCTAATACCAATGGATACTTGCGGCCCTCCTCAATTGCTTCGGGGGATATGATTTTGTATTCAATAGATGTCCCGTCTTTGGCTGTAAACTTTTTTAGGGAGGACGGTCGCTTTGCCTCTTGTTTACGTGACTTCTGCGCTTCGGCGGATGAACAACTAAAAAGTAAGGCTATGCAAACGATAACAAAAATATTGGGATGCATCGGGGTGATCCTTTGTTTCAATAATGATTTTGTTGAATGCTAAAGCAGATTGTGATTAGCCATTAAGGGGCAACAGTACTAAGCAATCAGCGAATCAATGACTTTGCCGCCAAACTGGCTCAATTGCTTGAATCGACCTGCGTGATAATAAGTCAGTTTATTGTCATCGAGGCCAAGTAGTTTAAGGAGCGTGACATGGAAATCGCGGACATGGTGCACGTCTTCGACGGCGGTCATTCCAGTTTCATCGGTCGCCCCAATGGTATGCCCTGCGTTACATCCTCCGCCGGCCATCCACATGGTCATCGCATTGGGATTGTGGTCTCGTCCGTAAGCAATACCTCCGCGAACGCCGTTGTCAGGAGTGCGGCCGAATTCGCCGCACCAAACAATGAGTGTGCTGTCGAGAAGCCCACGTGCTTTGAGGTCTTTGATCAGGGCTGCGATCGGTTGATCGACGCCACGGACCAGGTTCCCATGGGCTCGTTCGATATAATCGTGGCTGTCCCACGAACCATTAAACAGTTGGACAAATCGGACTCCCTTTTCGACCATCTTTCTCGCAAGCAGGCATTTGCGTCCGAATGAATCGGTGGCGTCATTCCCCACGCCATACATCGCGAGTGTTTTTTCAGATTCGTCGGACAGGTCAATTGCATTGGGGACTTCTGTTTGCATCCGGTAGGCAAGTTCATAGCTTTCCAGGCGGGCGGCGAGTTCCTGATGTTGTGGGTGTTGGTCTGCGTGGTGACGGTTGAACTTGGAAAGTAAATCGAGATTCATTCTCTGTCGCTCTCGCGTGATACCCTCGGGTGGCGAAAGATCGAGAATGGGTGATCCTTTGGGACGAAGCGGTGTGCCTTGATAAAAGGCAGGCAAATAGCCATTGCTCCAATTAGGCGCTCCTCCTTGTGGATACGAGACGTCGGGTAGCACGATATAGCCCGGAAGATCTTGGTTTTCCGTTCCCAAACCGTACGTTACCCATGCACCAATTCCGGGGTCGCCGCCAAAGCGGTTACCGCAATTCATTTGATACATTGCCGTTGGGTGATTGACGCTATCGACCTGGCAGCCTCGATAAAAACATAGATCGTCAGCAACACCCGCGAGGTGTCGCCAATTGTCCGCCATGTCGGCACCGCTCTCGCCATGTTTGCCAAATTTAAACGGGCTTTGCACGTAGTACCGTTTTCCGCTTTCCATTGCGGACTTTTGTTTTCCGCTCCTTGTAAACGCTTTTAAATGTAATTTGTTAAGCGCAGGTTTAGGATCAAAGGTGTCGACATGAGAAGGCCCGCCTTCCATCATTAAAAAGATGCAGTTTTTAGCCTTTGCAGGCAAATGTCCTTTTCGTGGTGCCAACGGGTTTTGTTTTTCGTCCGCACTGGATTCACTGGCAAGTATCGATGAAAGCGCAATGCTGCCCAGGGATGTGCCGAGGCCATAAAGAAAATCGCGTCGATTTTTCATAGGTCGCTCTCGTTCGTTTGTACTCGTAATGCTTGGAGGGGGTTGGTCTGGTTGGGACGAGGTTTGTTTCTGGACGGATTCACCGAGTCAAACTCGAATGAGAGCGAGTCGGTTATCGCAATGGATTGTTTAGTAGACATAGACAAACTCGTTGCTGTTTAAAATGATCAGGCAAAGGTCTGCGAGAGCCCTCACATGCCGCGGTGTGTCGGAGGGTTGTACATCGGGTTTGAATTCTGCATTAGAGAAAAGCCGCTCTTCGAACGTAAATCGCTCGCCGGTGTTTTCCTCGACAGCCTTTCGTTTTACCGTCAACGGTATTTCCGGGCTTGGGCGAGCTTCGGCAGGAAGTTGTCCTTCGAGCGTTTTCCAGTGTTGTCCAAATAGCTTTTGCTCGTCGGTCGTTGGTTGGCGACCGAGAGTTAATTCAAAACAACGTTTTAAAGCGGCGTTGTCTCTCTGGGCTTTCGGAATGTCGGCGGTTTCCTGCCATACCCGGTTGGCCAACGCGAGTCCCCGCGAGTACGAATCTTGACTGTTAAACAGGTTGAATACCTGAGGAGTCACCGTCGATGCCTCGCGGCGTTCACAAGAAAAATCGGGAGCTGGCGAGTTGAACACTTCTAGCATGGGGTGTAAAACGCCGCGAAGTTTAAGAACGTAAATAGACCGGCGGTGGCGTTGTCCGGGTTGCGGGTTGGGGACCCAGGCTGATGCAAAGGTTCCCATGACCTGCCGCGGCTGCATGGCGACTTCGATATTAATTTCCGGGCGACAAGGAATGCCACCGATGCGTGGGTTCAATTCGCCAGTCACCTGCAGCATTGAGTCTCGGAGTTCTTCTGCCGTAAGTCGACGCGGTTGGAAGACAGCGAGCGACTTTCCAAGTGGATCCAGTTTTGTGAGCGAGGCAGAATCGGGATGTTCCGAATCACGACAATACGCATCAGAAAGCATGATCTTGCGATGCAGGTTTTTGATCGACCAGCCTTCGTTGACGAAGGTTGATGCCAGATAGTCAAGTAAGAGAGGGTGTGTTGGTGGTCCGCCAGTGGATCCAAAATTATTCGGGTTTCCGGCGATGGCTTTGCCAAAATGCCACTGCCAAATTCGGTTGACGATGACTCGCGTCGTGAGTGGATTGTTGGGGTTAGCGACCCAGTCGGCAAATTGAGATCGGCGACCTGATAGGCTTGGGTTGATCTCAGCCGAGACAAGATTGTCGATCACGCTCAAGGTTCCCGGCGAGACGGCTTCCCCTTCGGCAAACGGATCACCTGCGGAGCGAACACAAGAAGATTCCAGTTCACCTTTCGTTAAGTCTTGAGGCATTCGAAGGGGTTCGTGAACGCGGACGAGCGTTGGCGTATGTCCGTTGTAAACAGAGTGAGCAAAGGGTTCATATCTTTCGAGTTCCCACGTGAGTCGTTGGGTACCTCGGTTGGAAACGCGATTGATTCCGTATTGATGTGGGGTGAAACCAACGAGTTTAGGAGGGAATTCATCTTCAGGGATTCCACTTTTCATGAATTCGTTACGAACCATGTTGAAGGGACTAGTCGCCTTCTTCTTTTTCTTAGCCTTGGCCATGGAGGCGTCCCAGCGTTTTTTGCGTTGGGTTAGTTTTTGGGCCTTCTCCCCAGAAGCCTTGGCAATCTGTTCGTCAAACCACTTCTGAGAATTTTGCTCCAGGATGATTTGTAGATCGGCTTGCGTTTTGTTGTAGGAATCTTGTAGCTCTTTAATGAATCGTTTTTCATCAAAGCCGTCTGTGTTCTCCGTTGGAAGGAACTCGGCCTTTCGCTCGGCTAACTGAGTTGTCGCAAAAACAGCTTGAATGCTGTAATAGTCACGGGTTGGTACGGGGTCGAACTTATGATCGTGGCAGCGAGCGCACTGAAGCGAGTGGCCCAGAAATGTCTCGCCGACACTGTTTGTGACATCGTCGAGGAACCGCTGCCTGGCGACGCGCTCGACCTCCATGCCAGTCAATTCCCAGGGTCCCATTCGGAGAAATCCAACGGCGATGATCCCTTCGGGATCGTCAGGCATGATTTCGTCACCGGCGATTTGTTCTTTGATGAATTGATCGTAAGGCTTGTCATCATTAAAGGATTCAATGACATAGTCTCGGTATCGCCAGGCGCTTCCCCTTTGGTAGTCGTTAGCAAATCCGGATGAGTCAGCGTATCGGACAACATCGAGCCAATGTTGGCCCATCCGCTCGCCGTAGTGAGGAGATTGTAAAAGCCGATCAATCACTGCAGCGAACGCGAGTTTGTCGGATCGTTGATCTTCGACAAAGAGGGTTACTTCTTCCGGTGTTGGCGGAAGTCCGGTGAGATCAAAAGTCGCCCGACGGATTAATGCCGATCGCGAAGCTGGTTGCGCCACCTGTAGTCCGGAGGGAAGTGCATTTTCGATTAAGGTGTCGATTGGGTTTCGGTTGGCATTCTCTAATTTGACCTCCTGTAAAGGTGCGTAAGCCCATAGACCGGTAGGATCATATTTCCGATTAGTCCAATCGGAGGAAAGTCCTCCAGAGGTTTTGACAACCACACCGTCTTCGGCAGACCAGGCGGATTCGTATTTTTTGTTAATGGCTTTTTGGCGTTCAGCAGAAGGCCACTTCGCGCCGGTACTAATCCATTGGTGCAGCCATTGGAGTTGTGTGTCGGTTAGTTTTTCCGCTTCTTTGGGAGGCATCGCCGAGAATGTCACCTCGCCACGTGCGGCAGCCAGATAGAGAGAGCTCTGGTCAGGCTTGCCAACCACGATTCCAGGGTCTTCGCTGTCGCCACCGGTCAACATTGACTGGAGAGACCGAACGTCAAACCCTCCTTCGATTTCATCCGGACTTCCCCCGTGGCAGGCAAGGCACTTCTCGCGAATCAAGGGTGCGATTCGTCGCGCGTATAAAATTTCGCTCTCATTGAAATCAGTTGAATCATCGGCAATCAAAGAAGCGGATAAACCACAAAACAGAGAGAAGATAATGAGTAGTTTAAGTTGATTCATTCGTTCCAGATCTTAGCAACCGAAAAATAGTAATGGCAGTCTGTTGAGTCGAATGAAGGGCTGGATGAGAAGCGCTTCGTCATGCTCAACGAAGTCACAGCGTGAGCCATGTTTAATCATTGTATAGGTTTCACGTGTTTTAGTTTAACAAGACCGTTTTCGCGTAATAAGTCGGTCGGTAAATAAGACGGGTTTATTGGAAGAATTATTGCAATCGTTTAGCCGTTTCGGCTTGTGACTTGTTCTTTGTGTTGATTGCACGCACTAAACAGTGGGTAATTACTATTTTAAGACCAGTTTGTTTGGATAAAAACGCTAATATTTACGGTGGACTGACGAACAGTTAATGCTTTTTACGAGTCGGTGGACGAATTGTTTTTTGACCTTTGTATCGTTTACTTTCGCACACAATTTGGACAATTAGCGATGTCCGATTTGGCAACAAAAGAAATCGAGAGAATAGAATATGAAAAATATATTTGGAGCATTTTTCGGGTTTATCTTTGGTGTGGTTTTTGCCGCGATCGGGTTTTGCATCGTTTACTTTTTTGGACTCCCAACCGTGATGCAGGCTAAAGCCAGTCTTGAGTGGCCACAGGTTTCTGGAGTAATTACGAGCTCGAAGGTTCAGTCTCGACGAGACGACGACGGGACGAGTTATTCTTCAGAGGTGATTTATGACTACACCGTCGATGGCGAAAAGATGAGCGGGGAAACTGTCTATTTTGGAGATTATGTCAGCAGTTCATCGAGATCGACGGCATCAAAAACAGTAAGAAAATACCCGATTGGAAAAGAGATACAGGTGTATTATTCCCCGGAGTCGCCAGATGAATGTGTCATTGAACCGGGGACAACCTGGAGTAGTTATTTTGTTCTGATACTGGGGTCCATTTTTGGGGTCGTTGGATTGCTGGTTGCGCTTGGAACTGGCTTTATATTGTTCGGCGGCGGGTTGGCGATTTTAGGTGGAGCGACCGGTTTGTTGGCCTCAAAACGCAGGGATACTCCTCAAAATTTTGGAATGAAAAATACTCCTAGATCTCAAATGTCTCCACAAGTGGGTAACGCGAGTCGTTACAATCAACCGTCAGTAGATGATGATCATGATGATGGGTTCGATATTACTTAATTGATATTAGGTAATCGGATTTGGCGGCGGTGAGCAAATTGTTGCCGACTAATTTGAATAATGATCGCATCTTTCAGATTATCGACTCTTTACTTTCCAAGTATGAAATATGAAAACGATCATTGCAGCTTTCTTGTTGTTTCTTGCGGCAACTAGCGTCGCCGACGAACGTCCAAATATCGTAATCATTATGGCGGATGATCATGGCTATGGTGACACTGGGTTCACGGGGCACCCCTTTGTGAAGACGCCACATCTCGATGCGATGGCGGAGTCGGGTGTTGTTTTTAATCGATTTTATGCGAGTGCTCCGGTTTGTTCTCCGACACGTGCCAGCTTCATGACCGGTCGCCATCCGTTTCGCACGAATGTTCCCAACCACGGTCACTACATGCGGCCTGCTGAACAAACTATTGCAGAGGCTTTGAAGGCGTCCGGTTATGTGACCGGCCATTTTGGAAAATGGCACATTGGTTCGGTTCAGCCAGAAAGTCCCACCAATCCTGGAGGTGCCGGGTTTGACGAATGGCTTTCGGGGCTCAACTTTTTTGATAACGATCCGTACCTAAGTCGCAATGGGAAATACGAACGTATTAAAGGTGCCGGTACGGTGATCAGCATGGATGCGACGATCGATTTTCTAAGGCGTCATTGCAGCGATGACCGACCGATGTTCACCGTAACCTGGTTCCCGTCGCCTCATGAACCCCAGGAAGAGATCCCTGAGGGTCTCGCGAATGCGGGCAAGCTCTATAACGACGAGTCGACCAGCAAGCCCGGCTATTTCCGAGAGATTACGCTACTTGATCAGCAGGTTGGAAAGTTGCAAACAGCCTTGCGTGATCTTGGGATCGAAAAAAATACATTGTTCATTTATTTGAGTGATAACGGAGGTCTTGTTCGAGAGTCTTCCGGTGGGCGAGAGAAGAAGGGAAGTATCTATGAAGGCGGCTTGCGGGTTCCGGCGATCTTTCAGTGGCCTGATCACTATCAAGCTAAAGTCATTGAGACGCCCGCGTTTACAAGCGACCTTTATCCCACGCTGGTTGAAATTGCAGGAGCGAAAGTTTCTCCCCAACCACAGCTGGATGGAATCGATCTCGCTCCAATCCTAGATGGTAAGTCGTCGAAGCACCCCGCTATGGGGTTTTGGCACGGGTATCAAAATGGCGAATCGACATGGAGCGACAGAATAATAAAGGCGCTAATGGAAGCGGAAGAGAAGGGCGAGCCAAATCCATTTCCAAGGCGTCTGTTGAAGAACGTCAATGAGTATCCAGAACGCGATCAAAACGATCTCCACGGTCATGCGGCTTGGAATTCATGGCCTTGGAAGTTGCATCGAATTGAGAAAAATGGAAAAGTAAAAACTGAACTCTACCATTTGAAAAATGATCCAATGGAACAGAATGATCTGAGTGACGATGATCCTGAGCGAGTGGCCGAAATGCTACTTGCACTTGAAACTTGGCAGCGATCAGTTCTGAGGAGTTGGTCCGGTCGTGACTATTAAAGACATTATGTTAGCCAGTGACGAATTGTCTGGGCTGAGCAGGCCGCTTGAGTTTTGATCGCTAGTTCATTATTTATTAAAAAATTAGTAAATTGGGTCTTAATCCGTTACGATTTGATGGTCGAACAAGATTAGTCTTGGTGTCGTTTACTGGCTGCTTTCTATTTTGCTGGCCTTATGAAGACTCACCTACCTACTTTTAAATTATTCATTTTGACCCCGTTACTGTTTTCAGTACTACTGGGATCTTGCACTTGGTGCGTGAATGAAGTCGGCGGATCAAATTCGAGGCCTGTCGAAGAAGCCGAATTTGAAGTTGAAGAAGCGGTAGTTGTTCGCAGGGATAAAACAGTTCTGAAAAACTATTTCTTGCTGTTTGTGAATAAACCGGTGCCCGACCGATTTCTTTTTAGGCCGGTAGTACTTCCCCCCAAAGGGCATCGACTCAGTAACGGCATTCTTGCCCCTCTGATTACTTAACAGAGACTCCAGTTCTTTAATACGACAGTTAGCTCTTTTGCGCGCCGCGCGTTCAAGAAGCCTTTGCTTAGTTGTTTCTAAGGCATCTCGTCGTTCTTGCGGATTCCGATGCCATTCTCTATGGCAGCACCGGTTTCGAATTGGAGATTGCGTACATTATGTCAAATCAAGGTTTAGAACGTACAGGGAGATTTTGTGGTGGGTTGATTGATGATATTAATCGACGGAAGCCTTATTACCTGGACGATTACAAAGAAGGGTTGAACCCCAAAGTAATCGCCTCCACGATTTTTATGTATTTTGCCTGCTTGGCTAACGCGGTGGCATTTGGATTGCTGACGGCGGTTGCGACGGGAGGCGAAATTGGCACCACGGAAATGTTGATGGTGACCGCGATTGGCGGAGTCCTGTTCGCGATATTTTCTGGTCAGCCCTTGACCATTTTAGGAGGAACGGGGCCGATCGTGATTTTCACGGGGTTGCTCTACATGGCATGTAAGGCACTTGAAATTCCATTTTTGCCAACTTACGCGTGGGTTGGACTTTGGTCTGGCTTGCTGTTGCTGTTGTGTGCGGTGACGGATCTTAGTTATCTGATGAAATATTTCACCCGGTTCACCGATGAAATTTTTGCAGCGCTGGTCGCGGTTATCTTTATCTATGAAGCTGTAAAAGACGTTTACCATTCATTTACTGAACCTTTGCCCGGGCAGGCCAGTGTGTCGCTGGATACTGCGTTTCTGACTCTCATTTTAGCGTTGGGTACATTCGCCATCGCGAGGAATCTACGCGCGTTTCGGAATAGCCATTATCTGCGTTGGTCCGTTCGTGAATTCCTTGCTGACTTTGGGCCATCTCTTGCGATCGGTGCGATGACGGTTGTGGCGGTTTATTTTGGTGCACTTTCGGCGAAGGTTGATATCTTTGGGTCAGTGTGGAATATCGGAACGACCGAAGGCGTAGGATTAAAAACGGCTGGAGTCCCCGATTCCTTTGGTCCGTCGATGGAACGCCGGTGGTTTGTTGATTTGTTTTCCGTACCCGTTTGGGTTTGGTTTGCCTCCATCATTCCAGCGATCATGGCGACCATTTTGCTCTATCTAGATCAGAATATTACAACGCGGTTGGTGAATGCTCCCGGCAATAAATTGAAAAAAGGAGCCGGTTATCATCTGGACCTGTTTGTTGTGGGTGTCATTACTTTGGTCGGATCGTTGTTCGGGCTGCCTTGGATGGTTGCCGCAACCGTCCATGCACTTAACCATGTCAAAAGTTTAGCAACGACGGAAGTGGTGAAAGAAGACGGCGAACGGCGAGAACGCATTAAGGAAGTTAGAGAGAACCGTGTGTCAGCATTATTGGTTCATTTACTAATCGGCGGATCGCTGTTGTTGTTGCCGTTGATGAATCTAATACCTAACGCTGTTCTGTTTGGTTTATTCTTGTACATGGGCTTCGCCACTCTGGGTGGGAATGACTTTTTTGATCGAGTTCGTTTGTGGGTTACCGACCCCGCACTTTATCCGAGAACTCACTACATCAGAACAGTGCCAATGCGAACGATTCACTGGTTTACAGCACTTCAGTTTGGAGGTCTCGTTTCCTTATGGTTGTTGAAAACTACCAAGATTCAAGGTTTCCCGTTGGGGATTTTATTCCCTTTGTTGATCGCGCTGCTGGTTCCTTTTCGAATGTCACTGGGACGGTTTTTCGATGAAAAGGACTTGGAGATTCTCGATTCGGAAGAGTCCGAAGAGGTTATCGAGCAACAGGATTTACATCCTTAATTGATTGGACCTTTCATTGATTTGGCTTCTTCGGTATCGCGATTGTTTTTCTGCCAGGCCAGGGGCTCCCATTTCTTTAAGTGGGAGCCGGCCTTGGTGGCGTTCTGGAGGATGCGCGTTCATTAATTCGTGTTACAATCGGACCCGCACACGCATGGGGTGATGTTCAAATTCGATTGTCTAACGTAACAACTGGTTTGCAGTTTCATTTGAATGTTGAGCGATCGCTTGCGGAGGTGCATTTCAGTCACGTCTAAATCCACGCCGAGAAATATTGTTAGATGAATACGCCTGATGAAATTAAGCTTAGACTTGATCTTCCTGGTTTGCCTGAGTTGGCACCGTTAGTCGAAGATTTTGCCAGTCGCGCACTTGGTTTAGCGGAGTTCACTGGAAAGCGTCGCGATGACCTGTTAGCCGCGTTTCTTTGCGGTGTGGAGTTAGTCGAACGGACACTATCGCATCAGGGAGACGCAATTGTTCCGTTGGAAATAGGTGTGACGATCGATTCCCATGCGCTCGAATTTAGAATTCTCGAGCACGGGATTCCACTTGGCGGTGATCTAAATGAAGGCGCCGGCGGAGATATCACCGATCGAATTCGTCCGAACACAATTTTTGATCGGCTATGGTGGGTTCAGAAAGGACATGAGGGATCCGAACTCCATCTCCGTGTGAAACGGGATCATGCGTCGATTGAGGTTCTCGAAGATGTTCGTCATCGTTTGGATCGTGAAGAGGCGGAAAATGCTCACGCCGATACCGCGCCCTCAAACATGACAGGCGAATACCGGATTCGGGATTACCAGCAAGGCGATGGGTTGGAAGTTGCCCGTCGTATTTACGAAGCCTACGGACGATCGTATCCCAACTCTGATTTGTACGTTCCCGATCGAATTGATTTATTAAATCGCGAGGGGCGACTGCACTCGATCATTTGTGAGTCTCCTGCCGGAGATGTTGTCGGGCATTATGCATTGGAACGACCGAACCTGGGGCCCATTGGCGAGGCGGGGCAGGCCGTGATTGATCATCGGCATCGTGGGCATGGTTTGATGAAACCCATGCGGGCGGCAGTCGAAAAAGCAGGCGCTAAGATCGGGTTGCTGGGCATCTGGAGTCAACCCACAGCGCGTCACCCAATCAGTCAACGCATGAATCTCAAGTTTGGTTCCACGCCGACGGGACTCTGTTTGGGAACAACACCGGCGAACGCCTCGCTTCGTGGCGGGGTTGCCGGTGAAAGCGAAGATGCTGGGCAGAACGCACGTCACTCCTGTTTTTTATATTGGGATCCAATTATGGAGGAGCCAATGCTTCGCGCATTTGTTCCGGCAGAACTTGTTCCGGTCCTCGCACCGCTTTATCAGGCGCGCCAACGAGAGGTCAATTTTGAGACCAATCAGGATGCTCCTGTTGGCGGTCACTCGGCGATTAGCACGCGGTTTGATCCTGCTCGAGGAGTTGCCTGGGTCACGCTTGATCAAATTACCAGTGGCGCCTTTGATGGTATTTGGGCTGCAATTAAGGCGATGGAAACGTCGGCTTCCGCGGCCACGGTTTTTGTTGATCTACCAATCGACGACCCGGGTTGCAGCCATCTGGCTGCACAGTTGCTGTCGGAAGGTCTGCGGCTGGCGGGCGTCGGTCCGCGGTTCCGGAAGGTAGACGATGAACGAAGAGCCGAAGACGTGCTTCGACTTCAATTCAATCCCGGCCCTGTCGATTTTGCCGGTTTGGTTGTCGAAGGTGATCTTGGTCGCGCGCTTGCCGATACCGTGATCGGCCAACAGGATTCTTAATCTTCGACTGAATTTCCGCTGGCAGACTGCCTTGCGTTTGGGTGACTTGATTTGAAAATGCGTCCCTAGCCGATTTTAGAAAAACCAGCTTAGGGACGCTTGATCGAAACACTTACTTGACTGGAGTGAGTGTGAAGTCCTTGATGGCTACCCCGTATTGCGGAGGTTGGTTGCGTGAGAACTGCAAAGTGTTCTCGCCCTCTTTTAGGGAAAGCATGATCTCACCGGATTCCTTCCAGTCACCTTCCGTGAATGGCATTTCCAAAAACAATTCGTCAGCACTATCGTTGACCCGGACGTTGAGTCGTTGGTCATAATTAGCTGTGACGACTCTTGCTTTGAGGGCGTACTTACCTGATTTAGGTACGTTGACCTGATACTCAAAACGTGAGGTAGTGCCTTGGCTTGGTCCGGTCGGATCTTCTTTGGGGCTGATGGAATAGTAGTTTCGAACATAGGTGTCTGAGATTCGCTCACACACATTGCCGTAAACATCGTACAGTCCCCAAGGGTTGGGTTTCTTTTCACCCACGGGATGAGACTTGCCACCGGCGTTGGTTTTAGACCAGGCAAACGCATCCATTTTTGAAGGATCATCGCCGAAGAACCATTTTGAATTTCGGCCCCCGCGGCTGGCATACTCCCATTCCGCTTCGGTGGGAAGTCGGGCGTCTCGTCCGGTGACTTCCGCAAGTTTGCCACAGAACGTGATCGCGTCTGGTGCAGCGACATTATCCACTGGGCATTCAGGGTTCTTGGTCGATCGACTAGGGTTGGATCCCATCAGAGCCTGGTATTGTGCTTGTGTGACTTCGTATTTTCCGAGGTAAAACCCTTGGGTGATGGACACCTCGTGTTTGGGAACTTCGACACATTCGAACCGACCGTCTTTGGTACTCTCACCACCCATCACGAAACTACCCGGCTTGATGTAGACCATTTCCATCTTCACACCATCGCCAAGGTCGAGCGTTAGTTCACTTGGAGCGTTACCTCCGCTGTGTGACACCGCGGCTCGAAGCCCCCAGTTTTCATAGCGGCCGTAGCCACCACTGAGCATGCGGAATCCAGACGAGCATGCATTGGCGTCTCCCTTCCAGGTACCGCCCCGCATGATTGTGGTCCCTTTTGGAAAGAAGCGAGGCAGGAAGACTTGTAATCCGCCACCGAAGCTTTTCATAGCTAACACGTCGCGAGTGTTGCCCGATGGTTTACTGTAGGCCGCAGCCGGGATGGAGAT
This sequence comes from Mariniblastus sp., assembly GCA_029251085.1. Taxonomy (GTDB): domain Bacteria; phylum Planctomycetota; class Planctomycetia; order Pirellulales; family Pirellulaceae; genus Mariniblastus. The sequence goes on along the minus strand of JAQXDZ010000145.1, from coordinate 1,564 downwards.
GAGGTTGCTGCTGTAATTGATCTTTCTGTCTTCTGGTGAGACCGGTGAAGCGATAACTTTCTCTGCAACGGTCGGTTCATTAGCTTCGCCTAAATCCTCTCCGAGTGCGTCGAGCGTCACTGCCGTTCCATTTTCGATAATAGTCCGTTGTGTTTTAAGAGCCAGGTCGTTCCAAAACTCAGGGTTTTCTTCGTGTTCTCCATAGGTTCGTTTTTCCCCAGAGACATCTCCGGCCCACTGAGCACGTTTCACTTGGAGGTATTCTTGTTTCTTAGTTCGGGCCTGCGTGCTGGCGAGGAAATCGAGATCACTTCGATAGCGAGTGCTCGTCCACCCGGCTCCCCAGCCGCCACCTAGGTTGACGACCCAACCTGCGGGCGTCCAATGAGCAAGCGCGGCATGTCCGCGACTTGGCCGGGCAGTTGTCGGGATTCCGAAGGCTCGCAAAATGAAGCGGCCAATAAATGCCCGCCGCCCGCAAACTCCACCATTCATCAAAATGTTTTGATACTTTTGAAGCTCAGGTCGATCGTACTTAACGTCCCCGGAACCATATTTGACATCGGAGCCAACCAGATTCACATACCGCCAGCCGTAGTTGTCATTATAGATGTGGTCGGGACGATAGTTTCGAAGCATTTTACGACCCCATGCCAACGTCTCATCAGGTTCATCGCCGTTAACGACCATGCGGAGTTCCCACGTGCTTAATCGTTCGAACGCGGGATCGAGTTCGCCATTTTCAAACGCCTTTTCATAGTGAAAGTAACGCTTGACTGGATCGACTGTTGGGGAGGCATTGGGTTGGTCGACAGGATTGGTTTGGGTGATAGGCACCGCATGCTCAAGGCTGATTGCGAGTGCCAGTCGATGTAGAACACCGCTGGTTGCCTTCATGCTCCCTTTTTGAATGTCAGTATAAATTTGCATGGCTGGTCCGTACTCGGGAGCGCCATAACCTCGGCCTTGTCGTTTGGCATTAGCTCCATCTGCAACCAGCATTTGTGTCATCAGATCAGCATCTCCAAGCAATTTTTCAACGAGGGCTTTTTGTTGTTTTCCTTGTTGAGCGAATTTCGCCAATCCCTCGGGGGTTGCTTCGTGCATCACGACAAATTTGGCGAACTTGTCGTCGAGTGAATCGCTAGAAAGAAATTTACTCAGTTCCGCGGCCTTTGCTTTACCGGATTGTGGCAGTTGGGCAGCGAGTTGATCCTGTAGTTTCTCAAGCTCGGCAGCATATTCTGTCTGAAGTTTCTGCCCAACGTCGGTAAGCAGTACGTCGTCATTTGGTTTTGCCTGTCCGAGCAAACCGATTGGCGTTCCCAGTGTCAGGGCAATCAGGCTGCCAAAAATTATGCTGGATAAATACGTTCTCATAGACGGAGGTTCCTCGGTTTGCCGCGCACGCCTTGCGATTGGGTGCGAGAAAGATAAGTGTCGTTTTCGCTAAGCGTTTTATGATACCCGAAAAGTATGCTTAGGTCGAAGAAATTGAGATTCCCCCAAACCGTTGGGGTTGATGAAAAATTGAAACATCAAGCAGGCCATTTAGCGAGCGAGA
>JAQXDZ010000131.1 GCA_029251085.1 Mariniblastus sp. | reverse complement strand
GTATTCACCACCAGACTCTTATTGAGTCTGAGCCGACTGGCTGGATTGAATATGAGTCGGTGAAGAAACAAATCATGGAGGGGGAGTTTAAAGACGATACACTCGTTCTCAAGAAAGGCGGAAATGCCTGGTTGCATGTTTCCGAATTCGCCGAGTTAAAGGAAATCCTTGCGGTGCGTGAAGCACTTGTTTCCCTGAAACGGAAAAAGAAGACCAAGGCATGGGGAGAGCGGTTAAAGACAATGCCAAAACTGGTGACTGGCCTCTTTACCAATTTCTCTCGCGACGAATCTTCAGCGGAAAGTGATTCTGATTCTCAAATGACTCCCGTGAGACCTAGCCAACCAAGCGATCGGTCCAGTGAAATTGTCCAAGAGCGTGCTCCTTCTCGGCAGGCGGCACCCGCAAAGGCTTATGCCCAACCCTCGAAAGCTGGGGCTCTTTATTTAGTTAAGTTACGATATGCAGGCGATAATTATTTAAAAATAGCCACTCAGCGTAACTCGGTAGAGATGGATGTTGTGCAAGAGTGGTCTTTGCCGAATAGCGAAATTGCCAACAAGTTTGAGCAGGCAATCCTAAAAAAATTTGGTGATTTTCGAGGGGCGGCTCCCGACGACATGGATGGCTACGGAGAGTCGTTTGCCTTTCAGCTCGAGTCACAGTTGAAGGCGGCGGTGGAGCAGATGGTGTTGAAGCATGCTGTGAAACCTGGATCGACGAAAGCACTGGTTCAGCAATTACGTAAGCAACCAGTTAATAAAGATACGGTGAAACGTTTGATCGGTGATGGCGGACAACGCTTGGCCGTGACTTATTTTAATTCAAATAGCGAGCGTACAACGATCGACGCGACGGTCGTCTGCCTGAACGGTGAATTTTTAAGGGTCTGTGAAGTTGGCGATGTCAATGAAATTGCTAAATCGATCAAGCTAAATAAGCTGATTAACGTTCGTGAGGGATGATTTTTATCTGCGACATCACCAGCGTTGTGATGATATCATGTCTTTTAGTCCGCGGGTTTTGCTAACATGTTCCTACAGTCTTTTTGATTCATTAAAACGCAGCAATCGCGAGTGAATACTTCCCATTGCAGTATGTAGATAAAACGAGATCACAATGAAATATTCCGTCTACTGTTTGGTGGTTGCTGCCATTTTCAGTTGCTTCTCTGCTAACACCAATGCATCAACAGGTGACAAACAAGAACGTCCCAATATTGTTTTCATTCTGGCCGATGATATGGGGTGGAATCAGCCAAGTTTCAATGGTGGGGATTCTGACCTGACTCCCAATATTGGTCGACTTGCGACCGAGGGGATGCGACTCAATGAGTTTTATACGCACAGCGTCTGCGCTCCGACCCGCGCGGCATTTCTGACTGGTCGATACGCGTTTCGAACATGGAGTGATTGGCGTTCAGAAGATTTTGGTAAGCCGAGTTACCTTGCCAAATTAAATTTGAAGCTTGCTCATAACGATCGCGGTGAACCTACGCGGCGGATTCATGCGCTTGACACAAA
>JAQXDZ010000129.1 GCA_029251085.1 Mariniblastus sp. | reverse complement strand
TATCCCCGGAGCTACGGGGGCGTACGATTCTTGAGGCTAGCAAAAAGTCTTGGGATGCTTTCCAGCCCCAATCTAGCAAAGCATGAATTGACCTTTGATTCTTGGATGAGCTCGATGTTTAGGACATTCTGGCTGATGTCTTCTAATACTATTTGAACCAGCTACCATTTAAGGCACGCTGGGTGTAGTAAAGAGTGATTTCGGCTAGTCCTTTGAAAATTTCCATGGCTGGATAGACATCGTTAAAAATAGAAATTGGGACGTAGCCGTAATGACGGTATCCGTTTCGACAACCCCTTGGGTTTGATTTAACAAACTTCGATCAACAAACTTCGATAAACAATAAATTAAAAGCAACACGTGACTTAAGCTCATCTTCAGTACACTCGTTGTGGTTCCGATGGCGTTATCTCTTGTTAACTTTAGCCAATCGGTTGGAGGTGAAAATCGCCTAGCTGGTTTGAGGAAAACGTCTCCAAGGTGACGGAAATTTATCCAAACCGGCCATCGAAGTGATCAGTGTGTTTCCTCGACTCGTCCTGATCTCTGATCATAGCCTTCGCACTGAAGTTGGAGTTGGTACAGTGATGCTATGGGCCAATCGCTTCTTGGTTTTTATAGGTTGCCCATATGGAAAAGAGTTGGGCAGGAACCGGCTTATTCCGTGTCGATGCGTCCATGAAACCGCACGAGCACCCAGCCAGTGTGGTTGGGGATCTGTTATCGGCTTTCGAACCCGCAATGGTAGAGATTGCTTCTATTATCGAAACGTTCTCTGGGTCTTTTCTCTGGGCCTTAATAGGGGGCAAGCAACCGCACACGTCTATTTTTCAGTTTCATTTGATCGAACTGCTCTTTACTTAGCTCGCTTTGAAGGACCCAAACGTAACGGAGGTTTTTTAGATCTACCAATGGTGTCAGGTCACTCACCTGCGTATTCCTTAGCTTTAGAGATCTTAGGTTTTGCAGCCCTGTCAGTGGAGATAGGTCGCTTACCTTCGTCTGGGAGAGATTAAGTGTTTCAAGCTTTACCAGCCCCGTCAGTGGAGATAGGTCGTTTACCTTTGTCTGGGAGAGATCAATGTGTTCAAGGTGTTTCAGCTTTGCCAATACCGAGATGTCACTTACATTGGCACCGGTTAGCCCCAGCCCTCTGAGGTTTTTAAGTTCTGCCAGCGGATGTAGAGCTTCAGCAAGAGGACCCTCCAGCGTCAGAGTTTCGAGGTTCTTTAGCTTGACCAGGGGGGAAAGGTCGCCTGCCTTTGAAACTGAACCTAACTCGAGGCGAGTTAGGTTCTGCAGTACCGCTAGAGGGGCTAGGTCACTCACCTGAATGAAACGGAGCGAAAGCGTTTTGAGGTTCTTCATTCCCGCCAGAGGAGATAGGTCACTCACCTCTTTGTTGGTGGAGATTTTTAGATCTTCGAGTTTTTTCGAATCGGTTAGAGAAGATAGGTCGCCATCTAGTGTGCCCCGTATCCTAAGGGATTTTAGGTTCTTCAGGCCTTCCAGATGTGATAGTTCTCCTATCGAGGAATTTGGAGAGAAGTTTAACGCTTGAGGATAGAAGTCAATCGTTTCGAGGTTTGGCATACCCGTCAGAGTCGGGAGTTCATTTAACATCGGCGCATCTAAGACCCAAAGATTTTTGAGTTTATCCAGACCTTCCAGAGGCGGCAGCTTACTTAACAGTTCCGTAAATTTGATCTCCAGCGTCTGAAGGTTGTTCAAATCTGCCAGAGGCGGGAGTTCACTTAACAACGGCACATCGTCGATCCGAAGCGTTTCGAGGTTCTTCAAGCTTGCCAGAGGCGGGAGTTCACTTAGCAGCGGCGCATGAAGGATCTCAATCGTTTTGAGGTTGTTCAGACCCGCCAGATTAGGAATTTTGTTTAAGAGCACCGCTCTATCAATCTGAAGCGTTTCGAGCTTCTTCAGACCTGTTAGGGGCGGGAGTTCTTTTAGCTGCCGCGTATCTTTGATCTGAAGCGTTTCGAGGTTGTTTAGACCCGCCAGGTTAGAAATTTTACTTAACAGCTCCGCACCATCGATTTGAAGCGTTTTAAGGTTCTTAAAACCGGCCAGATTGGGGATTTCACTTAGCAGCAACATATCTTCGATCCGGAGCGTTTCGAGGTTCTCTAGATCTGCCAAAGGCGACAAATCACTCACTTTGGTTCCGCTGATGTCGAGGTGTTCAAGGTTCTCAAGACCAGCCAAAGGAGAGAGGTCACTGAGTTGCGATTGACGCCTGATTTTTAGGAATTTCAGATTCTTCAAATGTGTCAGCGGTGAGAGGTCTGTTAGCTCCGGATTGGACCGCACTTTGCCGAAATTTCCAAACTCGAAAGACCGTACGCTGTCACCAAACAAACGATCTTCAATGCATTCCCACCAAGTTCGTGAACCCTCATCGAATGTTCTAAATTCGACTGGACCCTCCAAGGGTGTGCTAAAAGAGAAATAGCAGTCGTTTGTTTCTGCCCACGCAATCGCCAGAGCCTCTCCTCGTCGTTGTTCCAATTCAAAAACGACCCAGCCGATCGTGACAGATGCGAGCGTGACCAACGCGAGCAAAGTCCGCAGACGGAGTTGAAACCAACGGCGTCTACGTTTGGATAGTTGCTTTTTTTCTAAAGACATTTTCATCCAATTCATTTCAGGGTTTCGCCACGAATGAATACCTTCTTCAACTCACGTGCGTTCGGCGACGCGTGGCTTACATTCTTCTATCCCAACGAACAAATTGCAAGTTTTACCCATCATTCGGCGAATGACACTAGCAATTTCCATTTAAGAGACAATTGAGAATGGCGGACAGTTAGTTTTGCGATGGTTTAGCGGAAGGGCTGAACTATTAGATTGCACATCGCAAAAGAGCTATACCGTGATCCCAGAGATCGCGCGAAGCAACTTGTCGTATTTCCTAAAAAGTGACCCAACCTATCGCTAGCCTCGCCCGGTAAAGTTTGCTTAGTGCTCAGGAATTCTTTGCATGAGACAGCCAATGTCAGTAATTTATGGCTGTTGCGGGACGACGAATTAGTAATCGTTAGGCTCGGCGTAAAGTACAAAAGTTGGTTGTTGTCGAACTTCGGAGGCGCGAAGATTGGTCCTTAAGCGAAGGGCGCCGTCCAGATGTTTACCCACCAATGCGGTTGACCGGTTGAATAGGCCAGGATGGTTAAGCGTCAGGAAACTACTCCAACTTATAAAGGCTCATTCATCCCAGAGAGTAGCGACCGTATACGGAGACCCCGGCATCTCCCAGAATCGACCATGCACGTAGCGATGGAGGATTTCGATGGAGTTGAGCGCTTTCATTTCTAGACTGGTCAACTCAATTGCGTTAGCGAGAAGGTTCTCGACCATCCGCTTAGGGTTGGAAGATTTTGGAATTGCCGCCGATTGACGGCTAACCGCCCACGCCAACATGACTTGTCCTGCTGAAATTTGTCGGCGTTTGGCGATATCCAAAATTACGGCATGCTCAAACAAGTTAGGATCGGTTTCGCCACGCATCCTTTCGGGACGATCGCCTGACCCCAAAGGAGAATAGGAGACCAACTGAATACCCTCACCTTTGCAAAACTCAAGCAGTTCAGTTTGTGGAAGAAAGGGATGACACTCCACTTGGTTTGCAGAAGGTTTGATCCGGCATTCGGGCAATAGTGATTTCAGTTTTTTGACACTGAAATTACAGACCCCAATGTTACGACAAAGCCCCGCGTCGACGCAGATTTCGAGTGCTCGCCAAGTATCGATTATTGGCATTTGCTCGAGGCTAATAAAATCTTCGGGCTTTTCAGGCCGGTGTACATCAGCTCGAAAAACAATGGGCCAATGAATCATGAACAAATCGAGGTAGTCCAGTTTCAGATCTGCCAAAGTTGCCTCTAACGCTTCCTTGACAAGATCCGGGCGGTGACGATTGCACCACAGTTTTGAGGTGACCCAGACGTCGGATCGCTTAATATTCCCCTGCTGAAAAACACTTTCGAACGCAGCACCAACATCGGCTTCGTTCAGGTAAATCGGGGCGCAATCGATATGACGATATCCCGACTCCAAGGCGGTCTTGACGGCGTCCGTGGCGGTGCCGTTCTCCATCTTCCAGGTTCCCAATCCAATTGCGGGCATCTCACCGACGGGAAATTTATAGGTTTTCATTTTGCTTCCTGAATCTGTTTC